>JAZRXW010000058.1:0-6243 GCA_045600425.1 Fibrobacter sp. | reverse complement strand
AGATTGTCATAATCTGACTTTTGCAATTTGTATATTTATCCCAGCCGGAAACGCCGGTTTTTATTACATCCCCCGACAGGGGCCCGCGAGTCACCTCGCATCATGGGAAATGCGTTCCTCGGAGTATCCGATGGAAAATCAACTGGAAAAAGCGCCCAAAAAGGGTGAAATCATCGCCTACCATACCGATGGATCCATCCATTTGGATGTGAAACTTCTTGACGACACTGTATGGTTAAACCGTCAACAAATTGCACTCTTGTTCAATAGAGATGTCAAAACCATAGGAAAGCATATAAACAATGCTCTTTCCGAAGAATTACAAGACATACCAACTGTCGCAAATTTTGCGATAGTTCAAACAGAAGGAGGACGAACCGTAACCAGAAATGTCGACCACTACAATTTGGACATGATTCTATCCATAGGATATCGGGTAAAATCATCCAATGGGGTGAAATTTCGCCAATGGGCCAACAGAGTCCTTAAGGACCACCTTCTCAAAGGCTACAGCATCAACCAGCGATTGCTTATAGCAGAAGAGCGCATCGACCACCATTTGGCAAATCACGAGAATCGCATTACCGACCTAAAATCCGAGCAAGAGGATCATTCCGCCCGAATCAAGGCTCTTGAAAACCAGGTGGATTTCTTCGTAAAGGGGCCCAAGCCTCCTAACGGACGACTCCTTCCGGCCAATTCCCGCTGGGACGGTTTCGCCCTCATCACAGAACTTGTGAAGTCCGCCGAAAAAGCGGTAGTGTTCATCGACCCGTTTGCTGACATCACCGCATTAAATTTCGCAGCATTTCGAAAGCCGAAAGTTACAGCAATCGTCTATACAGCTCGCATCACCACGGCATTACAAAACCAGGTGGAAATTCATAACAAACAATACCCAGGATTGCAGCTAAGAAACATGCGGCAAGTTCACGACAGGTTCCTTCTCGTCGATGACAAGGTCTATCACTTTGGAGCCAGCTTCAAGGATATGGGGAACGGCCTATGCGGCTACAGCATCATGGATTTTGCGACCGTGGAGCAGGTGATGGAAATGGTAGAGGCTAATGGGTAAAAAGCCCAAACCTATTTCTTCAAATGCTTTTTTGCCATCATGCGGAGTTCCACCATTTGCCTGCGCCAGACGTCGGCGTCGATGGCGGGGAAACCTGCTACGGTGCGGCCAGCGGGAACGCTCTTGGTGACGCCGGCTTTTGCGGTGACGACGGCGCCGCGACCGATGGTGAGGTGGCCTGCAGCCTTTGCGCCACCAGCGATGTTCACGTCGTCTTCAACGATGGTGGTGCCGCCAAGTGCTGTCTGGGCAGCCATATAGATGTTATTGCCCACGGTACAGTTGTGTCCGATTTGCACCATGGCGTCAAAATGGGAATCGTTTCCGATGGTGGTGGGCGAAATGAAACCTGCGGCCACAACTGTATTTGCGCCGAAACTGCAGCGATTGCCGATGCGGACCCCAGCCAGGTGCGGAACCATACGGCGTTTGCCCTGGTATTCATAAAAACCAAAACCGCGGCTACCGACCACAACGCCTGCCTGAAAAATGCAGCCCTCCCCCACAATAACATTGGGGTAAATCACCACGTTTGCTTCCAGGCGGCAGTGGGCACCAATGACAGCGCCGGGCATCACCACGCAACCGGGGCCAATTTCTGCCGTGGGGTCAATTTGTGGGACCGGAGCGCCCGAGGCGTCCCGAGGCATTTCCACCAGACGAGAGCCATACTTTTCCAGAAAGCAGACCATGGCGTGATAGGGATTTTCTACAGGAACCAGGCAGCGGACCTTTGGGAAAATTTTCCGCGCGGTTCTCCTCTGCGACCCATCCTGCGCGGCGCCTTGCGACGAACCACACAAACTTTCGGGAACAAACAATACGCCGGCTTCGCACTTTGCCAAATCCGCCGCAGAAAATCCGTTGGCTCCAGTAATGCTCTTGACGTTCCCGGTCCAGAAACTGACGTCTGTGGGGCCGGCTTTTTCCAGCGATGCGAACCCACGGATTTCCACGCCCTCAACAACAACCGGTTCCATTATTTACCCAATGCAAGAATCTGCACCTTGCATGCGTATTCTATAGTTACACGGCCACCCACCTTGCCGCTAAGGTCCTCCCCATCCAGCTGAAGAAATTCATCTTCCGCTAAATCAAGAGTAATGCTTTTTGCCTTCCTGCTCTTCAAAAAATACTTCTTCAGGAAATTTCCCAACACAGGAATGGTTCCTAGGGCAATGCCCAGTAGGAACTGGGCTAAATTGCAAACGCAGACAATTTCCAGCAGGCCATCCGCCATATCGGACTTGTAGAAGGGATTTGAACCGCTGGCAAAGCTGGGGATATTTCCAACAATAACAGTGCGATATCTAGAAATGTCACGGTTACGCACGCTACCATCCGCAGCCACATAACTCAGCTTGGAGGGTTTCAGCCTGTAGGATCGATCCGCAAAGAATCGTTTTACGTAGTGCAGCTTATTTGCTATCACAGACTTTGACTTAATCGCACCTGTGGAGCGGTCCAGGTTAAAATCGTGGGCAATTCGAGCGTCAATTCCGCCGGAGAAATAGTTGGCAAAGGCGGTCTTACCGTTCACCTTCCAGATGTCAAAAGGTCTTGCTTCCGCCAACAGCAATCGACGAACCAGGAACAGAAGTCCCTTGTCAACGTATGGCTTGTAAAGGTTCAGTACTCGGGCAAGGTCGTTACCTGTTCCTAGGGGAATCAAGCCAATCTTTACCGACTTCGCATACTGGGAATTGATCATTACGGTAAGAACAGAAGAAACAGTTCCGTCACCGCCAACAGCCACCAAAGTTTCAGTAGAAGCAAGTGCATCAAGAATCTGTTTTTCCATTCCCTCGTGTACGGTAAAATCGGCCTTCCACTGGTCTTCGGTAAAGCCCATGGAAGCCATAATCTCGGGAAGGTACTGATGAATCACCTTTCCCTGGCCACCGCCGCTAATAGGGTTAATTAGAAAAACAAACTTAAACACAAACTGTCCCGAAATTTACGGTTGAGCCTTCAGCAGCTCATCCTTAATCTCGATGTAATGATCTACACCTTCCCTAAATTTACGAATTTCTTCTTCCGTCAGTTGTCGGGCTACTCGTGCGGGAGCCCCTACAATGAGACTTCCCTCGGGATATTCCTTATTCTGCGGGACTAGAGCGCCAGCTGCCACCACGGAATTCTTGCGAATTCGGGCACCATCCATGACGATAGCCCCCATACCCACCAGAACATCATCCTCGATGGTACAGGCGTGCAATATGGCGTTATGCCCCACAGTCACGTTATTTCCCACGTGAACACCAAGATCACTGGACAGATGAACAGTCACATTATCTTGAATGTTGGTCCGCTTTCCAATGCGGATTTCAGCCAGGTCTGCACGGATCACCGCATTATAAAAAACAGAGGAATCGTCCCCGATTTCAACATCGCCAATGAGGCGGGCACCTTCTGCAAGGAAGACCCTTTCGCCAATGACAGGCTTCTTGCCCTTGTATTCAATGACACTGGACATAGGCTAATCCTGCTTCAGGGTTCCGTATCTGGAGATCATTTCCTTAGAAATTGCCTTGGGGCGACCGCGGTTCATATCCACCAGGACCCACTGGGTTTCGGATTCAAAAATCACCTTGCCGTCGCTTACGCGTTCAAACTTGCACTTACGCTTGCTCACTACCGTGCTGAATGAATCCACCCAGGTAGTTCCCTTGATTTCGTCACCGAGGAAAGCCTGGTTCTTGTACACGATATGCTGTTCATGAATCATCCAGCCACAGTTCAGTTCACGCATAAGAGCGGTACCGCCGCACTTCTCGGAATGTTCCGCAGAAATATCCTGAATCCACTGGACGGACCACACATTATTGAAGTGATGGTTTTCGTCAATCATCTCGGGAGTGACCTTGAAGGATTCCGTAAAAACCAGCGGTTCCCAATTCTTGTTTTCTTCAGCCATAGTGGACCTTGCCTTACTCAAAAGATTTCACTAGCGTAGGTATCGCAGTTTCAAATTTAACACCGTACCAGTGACTTGTGGCATCGTCCAGGGTATTTTCAATGGCTTTTAGGGTAAAATCAGCGGCAATCTTCACCGCATCCATCTTGGACTTTCCACGCATAACAGCGCCCGTAAATGCAGAAGCATAAAGATCCCCGGTACCATGGCACCACATGGACACTTTCTTGTGTTCATAATGTTTCAGTTCACCATTCTCATATACGGCAACGCCGGTATAGCCCTCACGGAATCCAATACCGGTCATGACAATGCACTTGGCACCCAAGTCGCAAAGTCCCTTGCAAAGTTCCGTAATCATAGCCTTGTCATAATCTTCGGTATATTCCCTGCCTGTCAAGTAACAGGCCTCGGAAATATTGGGCAACAGCACGTCTGCCTCGGCACAAAGACGTTTCATGGCTTCTACAAAATTCATGTCAAAGCCGGCATAAAGCTTGCCCGCATCCGCAAGAACCGGGTCAACAACCTTCAACGCCCCTTCATTACCTACGGTGTTCATGATTTCGCGGACAATATCCACCTGGCGAACACTCCCCAGGTAACCGGTGTAAAAAGCATCAAACTTAATACCTTCCTTAACCCAATGATCTCGAATGGGCAACAAGTCGTCCGTCAAATCTCTAAAGGTATAACCCTTGAAACGCCCCGTATGGGTACTCAACACCGCAGAAGGCAAAACGGCACATTCCACACCGCAAGCAGAAATAACGGGCAAAGCCACTGTAGAAGAACACTGGCCGAAACAGGAAATATCCTGGATGGTAAGGACTCGCTTGTACATGGCTCCAAAGATAGTAATATCGCGAGTAGGAATCTCTGGAACAATGAAGTTCATCGGGGTACATAACCCCATTCAAATACTCCAATATGAAATGATATTTTGCACCAAAATTTTCACATTCAATCTCGTTCAAAAAATGTTTATGTTATATTTGAGTGGAAAAACATGGAGTTTTGTATGGATTGGAATGATTTTACTAGCCTTACGTCAGACGATATGCAGGCTATCTGGAATTTCAGCACCAAGGACCCTTTTTCGATCCTCGGCATTCATCCGCTGAACACGGATAAGGGTATCAAAACGGTTATTCGAACCTATCAGCCGCAGGCAAGCTTCATCCGTGGAGAATCCTGTGATGGCGAATTCGAGTTTGATTTCATGAAGATTGGTGACACCGGCTTTTTCGAAGCCATCCTGGACAAGGAATACGAACCTTTCTTCTATAACTTGATTATCCGTCAAGGTGACGGACACGAATACACCTTGACCGATCCCTATGCCTTCCTTCCGGTCCTTTCCGATTTTGACCGCCACTTGATTGCATCAGGAACACACTATGAACTTTACCGTAAGTTGGGTGCCAACCTGGTAGAACACCAGGGCTTCAAAGGTGTTCACTTTGCCGTCTGGGCACCCAACGCTCAAGCCGTATCTGTCGTCGGAAGCTTTAACTCCTGGGACGGCCGCCGCCATCAGATGCGCATGCTGGGTTCCAGCGGAATCTGGGAAATCTTTATCCCGAACCTGGGCGAAGGCGAACTCTACCGTTTCGAAATCCATGGTGCCGACGGCAACCTTCACGTAAAGGTGGACCCTCTGGCAAAACTTTCTGAGGTACGTCCGGCAACAGCCTCCATCACCACCCATCTGGATGGTTACGAATGGGGCGACGACCTGTACATGTATACCCATTATGCAACCAAGGTCTTTGGCGGCCCCATGAACATCTACGAAGTCCACGCCGGCTCCTGGCGCCGCGACCCCGCAAATCCGGACCGTTTCTTGAACTGGGAAGAACTGGCCGACACACTCATTCCTTACCTCAAGGAAATGGGCTACACCCATGTGGAATTCCTGCCTCTGGCAGAACACCCGCTGGATGAATCCTGGGGTTATCAGGTTACCGGTTACTACTCCCCCACCAGCCGCTACGGCACCCCCGACCAGTTCCGTAAGTTCGTGGACCTTTGCCACCAGAACGAAATCGGCGTGATCATCGACTGGGTTCCCGCACACTTCCCCAAGGACGCACACGCACTGGGCCGCTTCGACGGCACCGCCTGCTATGAACACGCAGACCCCCGCCAGGGCGAACACCCCCACTGGGGCACCTACATCTTTAACCTGGGCCGTAACGAAGTCAAGAACTTCCTCATTGCAAACGCAATGTACTGGCTCAAGGAATTC
>JAZRXW010000057.1:0-67977 GCA_045600425.1 Fibrobacter sp. | reverse complement strand
ACGGAGCGGAGGCGGCGGTAAATGTCCAGAGCCTCGATGTCGCTAGTGAACTGGATGCGGCGAGAAGGTACTGCCTGTACGATGTTGCCTGCCACAATGTGCTTCTGCAGTTCCACCACCTTTTCGGTGTATTCTTCCTTGGACTTGGAAAGATCGGTAACGGTAACGCCCTTGGCCACTTCCGGTTCCGGAGCCAGGTAGCTGAAGTCCATGTCGGAAAGGCGCTTCTTCACGTTTTCGATTGCAGCGGGAAGGTCGATCTGGTGTTCTTCGTAGTTCAGAGCGAACAGGTGAAGCTTTTCGGTGTAGTGGTCGAATACGATGTAGATGTGACCTACCATGAATTCGGCTTCGGGAATGTTCAGTTCATCTACCTGGGGTGCCAGGTTAATGGTATCGCAGCGGGCGCAGAATTCGTAACCCAGGTAGCCCACGCCAGAGGAGGGAATAGGAATCTGGTTGGGCGGCACGGTGTTTTCTGCGGAAATCTTCAGCAAGGCGTCCAGGATGTCGCCTTCGCCTTCCTTGAGGAAAACGCTTTCCTTGCCATCGACAACGATGGACACGTCCTTTTCATTCTGGCGGAGACGGAAGCCTTCGTCCACCATCAGGGTGGAGTAGCGGCTCTTACCGTGGGCGAAAGAGGCGGATTCGAAGATTGCCTTTGCTCCCAGCTTCTTGCCGAGAGAGAAGGGTGTATAACGTTCGCCGGGGAGGGCGACGTAGATGCTGTCGGTACGAGGTTCAGTCATTTTTAATCCTTCGTTTTAAACTCGCTGGCCCGAGGGCCAAATTCTTTTGGCGAGGCTTCACGACCCCAAACATGTTATAGTTCAGGGTAGCGGTTCCGACCCGGAGGATTTCAATTTGTCTTGGGAAAATTTAAGGCCTCCAGGGAGTCTGGAAGCCTTGCCGCTTTGCTCTTACGCTTTTGACGCGCGATACAATTTGCAAATACCAGACTCTATGTTAGAGTCCGCGCCACCATCGGCCGTCGAATGCAACTGTAAGAGCATAAATCATCTTCATACCCAAAATTTATGAACATCCCGGCTTGTTGGCAAGGGCTTTTCCTTAAAAAATGACTGAAAAAGCCTCTTTTTTATACAGCGCCTGTGAACCAGCGCATATATACAAATAAAGATGGACTTTAAAAGCAAAAGCCCCCGAATAATCGGGGGACTCTTGTCAAAATGAGTGGACTCTATGAGAATCGTCTTGCTGTGAACTACTAGAAAGTAAATCCGGTGAACACGTTGTTGCTGATGAAAGGCAGAACACCCAGCAGAATGGTTGCTGCCATCAACACGATAATTGCAAAACGTTGGCGCTTCACCATGCGGATGGGGGAAAGATCTCCTTCTGGTTCATCGGCCCAGGCACTCTTGATGACCTGCAAGTAGTAATACAGGGCAAGAACGTTGTTCAGCACTGCAAATGCAACTATTGCGTAATGTCCGGTGGTAGCACCGCTGAAGAACAAGTGGAACTTACCGAAGAAGCCTGCAAGAGGTGGAATGCCTGCCAAGCTGAACATGGCGATGGCAAGAGCTGCCGCCAGCATGGTGTTCTGCTTGGAAAGACCGCGGAGTGCGTTGAAACTTTCTTCACGATAGTGACCGATAACGCCAAACACGAAGAAAGCCAAGTAGTTTGCTACCGCATAGACGAACAGATAGTAAACAATGGCCGTCTTGGAAATGTAGGCGGGACCAAGCAGCGCAATCATGATGTAGCCAGCCTGAGCGATGGAGCTGTAAGCCATGAATCGGCGAAGTCTGCTCTGCTTTAATGCTCCCAGGTTACCTACGAACAAGGTGACGCAAGCCAACAGTCCAATGAGCGGAGCAATCTGTTCCTGGATAGGAGCGAGGGGACCGTAGATCAGTACGACTAGGAATGCGATAGCGGTGGCCTTGGATGTGACGGACAGAACCGCAGTAACCGGGGAAGGTGCACCTTCGTAGACATCGGGAGCCCAAGTGTAGAAGGGGAACAAGGTCAGCTTGAAGCCGATTCCGCAGAAGATGAACAGGATGGCAATCCACAGCAGGGGAGACGTTCCTGCGTTAACCGCAGAAAGAATCTGGCTAAAGTGGATAGAACCTGCAAAGCCATACAGATAGCTGAAGCCGAACAGTTCAAAGGCGGTTGCCACTGAACCCATCAGGATGTACTTGGTGGCGGCCTCAGAACCCTGCTGGTCACGCTTGTTCCAGGCGGTCAAGGCGTACATGGGGATGGTTGCCATTTCAAGACCCAGGAAGAAGGTCAGCATGTCACAGGCGGACACCACGATGAATCCGCCGAAGGTTGCGAATACCAAAGTTCCCAAGTATTCTGCCAACTGCCCCATGGCAGGTTTGCCGTCGGCACCATGGTCAAAGTAATCCTTGGCAAGCCAGGTGCCGAAAATGGCACTCAGCACAAAAACTTCGCGCATCAAGACGCCAAAATCGTCAATCTTCCAGTTGCTTATGAAGAATGTTCCCTCGGTATTGGTAAGAGGGATGAGGTTCAGGAGAACGAATGTAACCAGAAGTCCTAGGTTTGCGATACGCCAAGGAATCTTGGAGTATTTTTTACAGAACAGGCGGCTTCCAATCACCAAGAAGGGAAGGGCCAGAAGGACTAAGTCTGGAATGAGATGGTTAGAAAGACTACACATAATTTAACCTCCTACCACGGGTGAAGCCGCTTGGGAAATCTTTGCAAAAATCGGAGCGATGCTCTGGTCCAAAAGGTCGGCAATCCAACCCGGGAAAATACCGATAAGCAATAAGCAAAGCACCAGGACTACGACCACCAGTTTTTCGCGAACGCATGCATCGGTCAGCGTCTCGTACTTGGCGGGCATGTTGCCGTGGAGCATGCGGTTGGCGGTCTGGAGAATATAGACCGCGGTGGTGGTGATGGAAAGGATGGCAAGGATTGTTACGATGCGGGTAACGGTATCACTTTGTTGGAATGCTCCGATGAAAATATTGCTTTCGGCGACAAAACCGCTGAAGCCCGGCAAGCCAAGTCCTGCAAATCCAGCAATGACAAAACCCACGCCCAAGAAAGGAATCTTACGCATGATACCGCCCATCTGGGTAATGTCGCGGGTGTGGGTACGTTCGTAAATCATGCCGATGGTCGCAAAGAACAGGCCAGTGAGGAATCCGTGAGAAATCATTTGGAGCGATGCACCGCGGAGACCTACTGGGGTAAGGGCGGCAAGGCCCAAGAAAATAAGACCCAGGTGGCTGATGGAACTGTAAGCGGTAATGTACTTCAGGTCCTTGTGACGCAATGCGATGAAAGGTCCGAGCACTACGTTAAAGATTAGGAGCAGAACCACATAGGGGAGCCACACCTTTGCTGCTTCCGGCATGAGGAACATGGCTACGCGAAGGCAACCGTAGGCACCCATCTTCATCATGACGCCTGCCGCAAGCATGGAAACTGCGGTAGGTGCGCTGGCGTGACCGTCGGGACTCCAGAAATGGAAGGGGAACAAAGAAGAGCTGACGGCAAATCCCATGAACATGAGGGGGAATGCCCACATCTGGAATTCCATCGGGATGGTGACCTTGGAAAGTTCCAGGATGCTCCAGCTATTGACTCCACCTTCGAAATAAAGGCCGAAAAGCGTAGCCAAAATCATGGAGGAACCAAATGCCAATGTCAAGGTCAGTTTCTTACCGCCGTAGTCCTTGTTTCCAGAACCGTAACCGGCAATCATCAAGTACATGCACAGGGCTTCCATTTCGTAGAATACGAAGAACAGCACCAAGTCCATGCTCATGAATACACCGTAGACGCTGGTGGCGAGCAGCTGGATCAACGCAAAGAAAACCTTCTGGTTTCCCTTGATATTGTAGCTGACCAAGATGCCTGTCCATACGATGACCGCAGTCAAGAGCAGCAAGAATATGTTGAGTCCGTCTGCACCAACGATGTAGTGGACGTTAAAGGCCTGCAACCAGGGAATGTCCGTAAAGTAACGAAGAACCATAGAACCGTCTTCGCTTGCTGCAGAAGCCTTGCTGACCATATACAGATGATAGGTCAGGTACCCCACGATGCCCAGGACAACAGTGCCCGAGAACGTGTGGATTATCTTGAGAATCTTTGTTTTCGTCTTGGGTACAGGAATACAGACGAGAACAGTCAAGATGGGGATGAGCCAAATCAGGTTAAAAAGTAAAGTTTCCATATTGTAACCTATAACCTAAAAGGGAAGATGTCCGATGAAACGCCACAAGATGACGCCAACGATTAAGGTTCCCAGGTAGAAGGTCAAATGACCACCCTGGGCGTGACGGACTAGGTCTCCCATACGGTGTACTGTCCACACTGCAAATGCCACGATTCCGTCAACGATGTAATCCTGAATGAAGCGGGCAACCTTTGCAATGCCGCCAATAACGAACTGGCGAACCACGCAGTAGTACATTTCATCGAAATAGAACTTGTGGTAAACGGTCTTGTAAACGTTTGAACGGTTGGTGTCATCCAAAGCTCTTTCAATATTGGCCTTGGGACTTGCGTAAAGAACCCAGGCGATGAGCAGAGCTAGGACCGCAACACCGATAGCGACGTAGGGAATCCAGTGGGCTTCCGGAAGGAGCACCAACTGGGGCACGCGCAACTTGCCAGGTGTAAAGAAATGTTCAAACAGACCCTTTGCTGCAAGACCACTCAGAAGGGACGGAATTGCAAGAACAACTATGGGAAGGGTCATGGCGAAGTCTTCGTGAACATGTCCTTGTTCCACTGCGTGGCAGCGGGGCTTGCCGTGGAATGCCAAGAAGAATAGGCGGAACATATAGAAGGTGGTGAGACCGCTAGTCAGGATTGCCAAGCCAAAGACTGCGTAATGCTGTCCCTGGAAGGCTGCCAAGATGATTTCGTCCTTGGAGAAGAATCCTGCAAAGGGTGGAATGCCGGAAATAGCCAGAATGGAAATCAGAGCACAGATGTAGGTGACCGGCATCTTCTTGCGTAGACCGCCCATGGCATCTAGATCGTTGGTGTGTACCTGATGGATCAAGCTACCTGCAATAAGGAATAAGCTGCACTTGAAGAAAGCGTGGGTAAAGATGTGGAATGTCGATGCGGTCCAACCGGTGGTTATGACTGCGTCCCCAATCTTGCAAGCTCCCAGGGAGAACATCATGTAGCCTAGCTGGGAAAGGGTTGAGTAGGCAAGGATTCGCTTGATGTCCTTTTGTGTACATGCGATTACTGCAGCGAATACCATAGTAAACGCACCTACCCACATAACAAGTGTCAGGGTATTTCCGCAAATGGCAAAGAAGGGGAATAGTCTTGCCACAAGGTAAACGCCTGCTACCACCATGGTTGCACTATGGATGATGGAAGAAACCGGGGTAGGACCTTCCATGGCGTTGGGAAGCCAAATGTGCATGGGGAACATGGCTGACTTACCCCAACCGCCGGTGAAAATCAGTACGGCACCGATGGTAAGTGCTGTTGCCTTGCTGACTTCCATCAGACCCAAGTTTATAGTCTGGTCCTGGAAGGCAGAAAGTGTTAGGCTGTTCAGGTTAAAGAAATCAAAACTCTGCACCACGTAGCTGACCATCACTATGCCTAGCAGGAAGAAACTGTCGGCAAAGCGGGTCAGGATAAAGGCCTGCTTGGAAGCACTTACTGCAGAAGGCTTGTGGTACCAGAAACCAATAAGCTGGTAGCTGGAAACGCCAACCAGTTCCCAGAAGATAAACATCTGAAAAAGGTTGGTGGCGGCAACCAGACCTAGCATACTGAAGCTGAACAGGGATAGTAGTGCGAAGAATCTTCCTTCAGCTCGGTCGCCTCGCATGTAGCCCACGCTGTAGATATTCACCATAAAGCTGATGAAAGTGACCACCACAAGCATCATGATGGATAGGGGGTCTACCAGAAGCCCGATGTTTGCAACGAAACTTTCGGCAAACTTCAGGAAGGGCAGTTCAAAGGCGATTGCCTTCTGGGGCGCAAAGCCCGAAGTAAAGTAACCGATGGCCAAGAATAGGGCTGCTGCAAAGGCGATACCGTTACAGGCTATGGCTAGAGCGGCAGCCCCTTTGGCAGAACGTTTTCCCAGGAAGAGTCCGTTAACCACGAACGTGATTAGGGGCATCAGGAAAATGAAATAGCTGATGGATACGTCGTTAATCATGGAGGTCCCTCAACTGTTCTACGTCAAGACTCTTGTGACGGCGGTACATGCTCACGATAATGGCGAGCGCGATAGCCATTTCACAGGCGGTGACGGCAATGACAAATGCACTGAAGATACTTCCGGAAGTTGAATCCCCGGGAGTAAAATAGGCAAATGCGATGAAGTTAATGTTTGCTGCGTTTAGCATCAATTCCATGGAAATCAGCATACCTACCAGATGGCGACGCTGAATAAGTCCCCAGACCCCAATGCCAAAAAGCAGAAATGCCAAGATAAGACAGTTCATTAAAGTCATTTGTTTTCCTCCTTATCCTTACGGGCGATGGTTACTGCCGCCACTAAGGTCATTAGAAGAAGTACGCTTACGATTTCAAAGGGAATGATGTATCCGTTGGGACCGTAGTCCAGAAGCCTCAGGGCAAAAGCCTTAAGGCTTGCGTATCCCTCGGGTGCGTTAGCAGTGACCGTACTGAGCGTCTGTATCGGGAGCAGGCACTTGACCATGACTGCCACGAAGCCTACGCTGAGTATAGCTGCTGCAAACTTGCGGGGAATATCTACAGAAAAATGATCTTCTCCCAGATGGCTTGTCAAAAGGATGGTGAACACCACAAAGATGACTACACCTCCCACATAAACCATCACCTGAGCGAGGGCGATGAACTCTGCCTGCAAAAGCATGTAGAGAATCGCTGTACCCACGAATGCGAAAATCAGAAAAACGGCACTCTTCAGAACGTTCTTGACAGCCACCGTACACACGGCAAGGACAAGAATCAGAAGCGCTACCGCATAGAATGCAATATCCACACCGCTTGTGGGGAATGCGAGGGGAATGTCTGGAAGTTGCAAGTTTTCTAGCATTAGCCTTGACCCTCCTTCTTGTTCAAGATCATTTCCAGGGAGTCCTTGTCGGTGGTTGCCACTTCAAAGGCCTGGCTCATTTCAATAGCTCCAAAGGGGCATGCCTCGACACAGAGACCGCATTGAGTACAGCTTGCAAAATGATAAACATAACGGCCAAGAACTTTCTTGCCGGCAATATTTTTTGTGGCTTGTACGTTAATACTTGCGTTGGGGCAGGCGCGTTCACACATTCCGCAGGCGGTGCAGTGATTGTTGCCCTCTGCGTCTTCTACCATGGAAAGGCGACCGCGGTAGCGTTCGTGCATTTTTAGGGTCTTGCGGTTTTCGGGATACTGCTCTGTCACAATTCGCTTGGGATTGAAGAAATAGCGAAGAGTAACGGACAGACCGCAAATCAGACTCCAAGGTCCTGTAATGCAGCGTTTCAAATAGCTCTTGATATAATTTTTAGAAGTGTTCTTTTTTGCCATATTAACCACCAATAGCAATGTATGCGGCTCCGACAACCAGCAACAGCAGGTTTACCGGAAGCATAAACTTCCATTCAAAATTCATAAGCTGGTCTACGCGGGGGCGGACAAAAGTCCAGCGGACCATCATATAGCACCAAATCAGGAAGTAAATCTTGGCGAACATCCAAACAACGCCAGGAACTTGGGTAAGGATGCCATCCACAGATTCTATACCGATGCAGGGGGCATGGAAACCGCCCAAGAAGCAGGTGGCTGCCAAAGCGGAATTGGTCACTAGGGCGATGTATTCCGCCAGGTAGAACATGGCAAAAGGTGTGCCGGTATATTCGGTATGGTAACCGCCTGTCAGTTCCTGTTCTGCTTCGGCGATGTCGAAGGGGGCTCGGTTCATTTCTGCAGTGGAGGAAATGAAGAACATGATGAAGGCGATGAATCCAAGGACGGGGACCTTGAAAATCATCCAGTTGGCTACAGTGCCGGACTGGCTATTGGTAATTTCCATCAGGTTGGTAGAACCTGACATCATGACTACGAAGAGTAAAATCATGGCGAAGGAAATTTCATAGCTGATCATCTGGGCGCCGCTTCGCAAAGAACCCAATAAGGAATACTTGTTGTTGCTGGACCAGCCACCTAACAAAATGCCAAGAACACCAAAACCGTTCACCGCAATAATCAGGGGAATGCCTAAGTCCACGTTGGCTACCAGAAGGTTTTGACCGAAGGGGATTAGGGCGGTTACCATGAATGGTGCGATCAGGGCGATCATGGGGGCAATGTAGAAGAGCTTCTTGTCGGCGCCTGCCGGAGAGTAGACTTCCTTGAAGAGCATCTTCAATACATCGGCTACGGTCTGGATGGTTCCGTGCCAGCCAAGGCGCATGGGCCCAAGACGGCACTGGACGTGGGCACAGACCTTACGTTCCATGTAGATGAGGATGGGGGCGTTGCCTATGTTTACCAGGCAGACCGCCACAACGCAGATTACCGCGTTGATGAGGAAGGCGACAATGACGTTTAACGTATCCGACTGGAATGCCTGAGGCAGGTAGGCTGCCAACTGAGGAATCCATTCGCGAACGAAGTCGCCGATAGGGTTTGATACTGAAGGAACAAACATATTGCTTACCTACTATCTGTCAATTTCGGGAATCACGGGGTCCAGAGTTGCCATGACCACCACCAGGTCGGAAATCTTCCCGCCTTGGCACATCTTGTTCAGGGCTCCTACATGAGGGAAGCTGGGACCTCGGGTATGAATGCGGTAGGGCTTATCGCCGGAGGCTGCTACCACATAGGTTCCGTAAAGTCCCTTGGCCGTTTCGATTTCGCTGTAGTAGCGACCGGGATTTAGCTTTACCGGCTTTTCCTTACTGCGGAATGGGCCTTCCTTGGGGAACTTGTCTATGCACTGACGCAGGATTCTCATGGATTCATGAATTTCTGCAATACGAACGTTGTAACGGTCGTAGCAGTCCCCGTTAGTCGCTGTGGGAACATCAAATTCCAGCTGGTCGTAAATGCTGTAGGGATTGTCCCGACGGACATCGAAATTTACGCCACTTGCACGAAGTACCGGTCCCGAACAGCCTAGGGCGATTGCGTCTTCCTTGGAGAGAACACCGATGTTGATACTACGGATTTGGACAATGACGTTCTTGGAAAGGAATCTCTCGTAGTCCCTCATGGTGCTGTCCAGGTGGTCCAGGAATGCCTTTACGCGGGGAATGAAATTTTCCGGAACATCAAAGCGGCTTCCGCCTGGTCTAAAGAAGTTGGTGGTCAGGCGAGAGCCGGTGACTTCTTCCAGAATGTCGTGAATCATTTCACGCTCCTTGAAGCCAAACAACAGGCAGGTCTGTCCGCCAAGGTCTCCGCCGAAGCAGCCGAAGAACACCAGGTGACTTGCAATGCGTCCCAGTTCCGAGAGCATGACGCGGATGTATTCCGCTTTTTCGGGAACGCCGATATTCATGCCCTTTTCATAGGCAAGGACGATACCCAAGTTATTCTGGATGGCTGTCAGGTAGTCCTGACGGTCTGTCATTGGGATATATTGCAGGTAAGTCATGGACTCGCCCTGCTTTTCGAGACCGCGGTGGATATAGCCAAAGTGGGGGACAACTTCAACAATGGTCTCACCGTCCATGCGAAGTGCCAGACGGAGGGCTCCGTGAGTACTGGGGTGTTGCGGCCCCATGTTCACGAAAAATTCTTCAGAATCTGTGTCCCGGGTGATCTTGAATCCCGGAGGGAGCTGTGTCATACTCATACGGGCCTCTTCATCATGTTGGGGTGGGTGAAATCCTTACGGAGAGGGTATCCTACAAAGTCATGGTCCAAGAAAATTCGTCTGAGATCGTCATGACCTTGGAAGTTTATGCCGAACATGTCGTAGACTTCGCGTTCCTTGATATCGGCTCCTGCGTAAAGGTCGCTGATAGTTGCTACAGAGGCTAACAGGCTGGAAGCCTTCTTGTCCTCGGGTACATTATCCTTTTCCAGCGGCACACAGATAAAGAGCTTGTGACCCTTCTCCATACTGCGAAGCATGGTAATCAACTCGAAGTGGTCCGGATAGTCGATTGCGGTTACGTCAATGACATAATCCATCTTGAAGGCTGGATCTTCCTTGACATACTCAACAGCTTTGCGGTAGTCGTCCTTGTTCAAGCGAATTTCCAGAGGGCTATCCTTGGGGAGGGCTTCTACGGCGGCAATTTCTGCATCTGCCAGCGCTTCGGGAGTTTCTGCCGTTACGCCGGTGAGGGTTGCCGTAGGATATTTGGCCTTAAGAGCTTTGAACATATCCAGCTTGGAAAGACCCTTCTCGGATTTTTCTGCAAGGGATATTTCGTGTTCTCGCGTTACATCGGGGAAGGCTTCCTTAGTGATACGAACCGGCTTAAAGGAACTCTTGTAATCCGGATTTTCTTCCTTGAACTTGGCGCGGGCTTCAGCCATCTCTTCGTCCTTGATTTTTTCAAGTTCGGCCCAGACCTTGGCGGCTTCGCGGTAACGATCCTTTTGGGACAAGTCTGTTGTCTCGCCTTCCTTCCAGGGATTGCGGCAGGTTTCCTTGAGAATCTTTTCACGCAGTGTCAAAAGTCCATGGAAAAGTGCTTCGGGACGCGGAGGGCAACCGGGAACAAAGACGTCAACGGGAATCACGTTTTCTGCACCGCGAACGACGGCGTAGTTGTCATAAACGAAGGGGCCTCCGCTAATGGTGCATGCGCCCATGGCAAGAACGTACTTGGGACCTGGCATCTGTTCGTAAAGCATCTGCAGTGCGGGAGCCATGCGGTGGGTGATTGTTCCTGCGATAATGAACAGGTCCGCCTGACGGGGAGACGCACGGAACACTTCGGAACCAAAACGGGAAATGTCGTAACGAGCCATGGAACTGCTCATCATTTCGATAGCGCAGCAGCTGGTACCGTAGGTTAGGGGCCAAATGGAGTTGGCTCTGGCCCAGTTGACAACATAGTCAACTGCATTCACGATGTACTTGCCACCGGGAATGGGGTCTAGAATCTTAGGTGCAAAATTGATTATTCCCATTTGAGGATTCCTTTTTTCCAAACGTAAGCAAGGCCTGCAATAAGGATGGCCAAAAAGACCACAAGGTCAACAATTACAATGACAGGGGATAGGGCAGTGTTGCCTGCCATTATTTCCTTGAAGTTTGCAAAGACGGGGAACAAGAAGAGGGCTTCCACGTCAAACACTAGGAATAGTAGTGCAAAGACATAGTAGCCCACCTTGAACTGGATTCTTGCGTTTCCGTAGGTCTCCATACCGCATTCGTAAGGAGCCATTTTGTTTTTTGTCTTCTTGGTGCGGTAACCTAGCAGTAGACCGACCACGGTTGCCGCTGCCGCGATAAACGCACCCAAGAAAAGAAATATGGATAGTATGATGTATTCTGACATAATATTTCCTAGTTCACTCTAATAAAAGCTTGTGCCTCGAACCTCGTGCCTCGTTAATAAAAGTTTTGAAGTTCCTGGATGGTTCCAAAGAGGGTGTTTCCTATCTGGAATCGTTCAAGAACATGGTGCAACAAGTCCTTGAATTCCTTGATGGTGGCCGCGTTCATTTCATTCAGCTTCTGCTGGATGGTGTTTACGTAACCGGAACTGACGGGCTTTGTCTTCATATCTTGCATTTCTCCGCTCCACTGCTGTAACATCTGGTCCGTTTCGATACGGGCGATGACATAGCGTGTCGTAGACAAAAGCTCTTGCAAAAAGTGTACCATAAAGATTTCTTCTTGCAAAATACCCCAGCGTTTGTCCTTGGAATAGAGAGAGGCGTTTTCGGCTTTTCCGTAAAAAACGGCAGCCTGAGCGTATTCCAGGCAGGTCATTATCAGACGTTCGTAACGTTTGATTTCTCTTCCGAGGTGCTGAAACCATACGGTATCGGCTACCGGATTCGGTTCAGTTCGTTCTGCTATCTCGTTGGGGAACAAGGCTCTAAAGGCATAATAGACCTCCTCGTAGTAGCGGTTACGCATACGACAGTTGAACGCCCTATTCTTTAGGGTATAGTCACTATGGTGCAATGTAGTTATCATAGTTTAACCACCTGGCGAACGCCAGAAATATTCTTGAGTTTAGCAATAAGGTTGTCCACCTGGTCTTTACGATATACCTTGAAAGATAGGCGAATTCGTCCGGAGTAATTTACACCGGCAGAGGTAATCCTATCCAGGAAAATGTTTGCGTTTTTCAATTCCTGTAATACATCAAATGTAAGGTTTTTACGATTATCGTTCTCGATTGTCAGGTGAACTTCAAAGGCGTGGCGGGTTTCCTCACTCCAGGCAACCGCAATCTCCTGACCGTCGGTAAGTTTTTTCAGGTGGGGGCATTCCGCATTGTGGACTTCGATACCGATCTGGGGACGCAGCAGACCAGTAATCTTATCCCCGGGGACCGGAGCGCAGCATCGGGCAAAATGAATCACCAAGCTGGTTTCTTGGCCAATCTCCAGAGGGATGTCGTCTCGGATGTCGTTCTTCTTGTCTCTGTTGAACGAAGGGAAGAACCTGATGTTGGCGGCTTCCTTGCTCAGTTCGGAATCGTTATTCAAGAATCTGCGGATATCTGCCAGGGGTAGTTCGCCTTGTCCAAGACGTTCGTAGAAATCGTCAAGAGAAGGAGTCCCGAAGTATTTTTTTATTTCATCTTCGGAGGGACGCTTGTCCTTTTCGATTTTTGCCAGACGCAGTTCGCGGATCCAAATTTCCTTGCCAAGCCCGAGAGATTGCTTCAGCATGCTGGTTCGCATCCAGCGACGAAGCTCCTGTTTGGCTTTCACCGTCTTCACAATCTCCAGCCATTCCGGGCTAGGCTCTTGATGACCGCTCTTGAGAATCTGGATGGTGGCTCCATTGGGGACGACCTTGTCTAGGTTGACGACCTCATCGTTTATTCTAGCGCCGATGCAGTGCAGACCCAGTTCCGTATGGACTGCAAATGCGAAGTCCAGAACGGTGGCCCCTTCGGGTAGTTCGACCGAGGTGCCTTTGGGCGTAAAAACGGTTATGCCTTGAGGTTTCAGGTCTACTTTCAAGAAATCCAGGTATTCCTTGGAGTCCGAAATTTCGGACTGGAGTTTTACCATGTGGTTGAGCCAAGCCAGTTCCTCGCCTTCGTGCTGGGTTTCCAGCTTGTAGGCCCAGTGGGCAGCAAATCCCTTCTCCGCGGTTTGGTCCATGTCCTTAGTTCGAATCTGGACTTCCACCATCTTGTTTTCGGGACCAATGACGGTTGTATGGATGCTCTGGTACAGGTTTGGCTTCGGGGTTGCGATGTAGTCCTTGAAACGGCTCTGCAAGGGGGTCCACAGGTTGTGTACATACCCTAGGGCCAGATAGCATTCTGGTATAGTTTCGACGATAATTCTAATTGCAAAGATATCGAAGATGTCGCTGAATTGGCATCCTCGACTAAGCATCTTGTTGTGAATGCTGTAGATGTTTTTTGTGCGCCCTTGAATGGTACAGTCAAAATCTTCTAGAGCCATCTTCATCTGGAGAGGCATGATGACGGACTGGATGTAGTTTTCGCGGGTTTGCTTGTTTTCAATGAGAGCATCTACAAGCTTCTGGTATTCGTCGGGATTGACGTACTTGAAACTGAGGTCCTCAAGCTCAGTTTTCAGCTTGTAGAGACCGAACCTGTGGGTCAGAGGGATGTAGATGTCAAGTGTTTCCTGGGCAATCTGCTGGCGCTTTTCCGGCTTCATGTAGCGCATGGTTCGCATATTGTGAATGCGGTCCGCGATCTTGATCATGATGACGCGGGGGTCCTTTGCCATTGCGATAATGAGCTTTCGGTAGGTTTCTGCCTTTTGGGCTGTCTTGTTGGCCTCTTGGGCCGCAGTAATCTTCGTAACCGCATCCACCATAAAGGCGGTGTCTGCACCAAACATCTCCGATAGTTCTTCTAAGGTATGGTCGGTATCTTCTACAACGTCGTGCAGAAGACCAGCAAGTACCGTAGGTTGGTCCTGCTTGAGGTCGGCAAGAATCTTTGCCACTTCGTAGGGATGCTCGGTATAGGGCATACCGCTTTTGCGGTACTGTCCTTCGTGGGCGGTTGCGATAAAGGCTACAGCCTTGGAAAGAATCTCGCGGTCCAAGGCGGGATTCTTCTTGATCAGCACGTCAATAATGTGCTCTTGATTCGATGAGAGAACTACTTGATCCATCATACACAATAATATGTATTAATCAGTCTCTTTGTGTACAGGAATTGCCGAAAATAAGCGAAAAAAAAGGTATTTTTGAAAGTCATCTTATTCCAAGATGGAATAGTGGTTTTACAAATTCTGGAACAGAACGGGGCTGCTTAGAAAGAAAATGTAATGTTGTTGAATCTAACAAAGCATTGTTCTTTTTTACCTTGCGAATTCACGTTGCGAAAAGCTAGAATTGGTTGGTGATAGGGGGTTGGGTTACCTGCAAAAGGGCGTGTTGTAATTTACAACAACGTTTTGTTTGTTTACGTGTGAGCCGCATCACAAGGTTTGCTGTATCTTTAGAATAACCTCAATCTCGAATGGTTGAGATGAGGGTTTGTTTAGGATTGGAGTATGAAGAAAAATAGAATGCTTACGGCGGCTGCCGTAACGGTTTTTGGGCTGTTCTTTTTGAACGCCTGTTCCGATGAAAAAAATCCCGTGGTGGAGCTTGTTGATTCCGGTGAAAATCCGGTTTCTAGCGACAGTTTTCTGCCGGGCGAAGACCCGATGAGTTCTGCGTCGGAAACATCCATAAGTTCTTCCCAGGAGTTCCCGGCGAGCTCTGCCGAGGGATTCTTGCTTAGTTCTGCTGTAGAAATTCCTTTGAGCTCCGCGTCAGAATTTGCCACAAGTTCTGCAGTAGAAGCTCCTTTAAGCTCATCATCGGAGTTGCCCTCAAGTTCAGCTGCCGTTGAAATTTCCAGCAGTAGTGTTACTGTGAACGCCGCCCCTGCGTTTAAGGAGGATTATCGGGATGAATGTACCATCGGGAACATTCCCACAAGCGTCAACAACACGAAACTTCCGGATCCGTTTACCACATTTGCGGGGGCAAGAATTTCTACCAAGGACGAGTGGAAGTGCCGTCGCGAAGAAATCGGTGCCATGTACGAAAAGATTATGTATGGTACCAAGCCTCGTAATCCCGAAAAGGTTGAAGGTTCCTTGAGCGGGAACACGTTTACGGTGAAGGTAACGGACAAGGGGAAAACAGCTTCCTTTAGCGTGACCATTAGCGGAGCTGGAACGAAGGATAAACCCAAGCCTGCCATGATTGGCTTTGGAGGCGGCTTTATGGGCAACACCTGCGGTAGTCTGGGTGGAGCACTCTCTGGTCTTGATATCGCACAAATTATCTTTAACCCCGATAACGTTGCTCCGGAATCGAACCGTGGTCAGGGAAAGTTCTATGACATCTACGGTTCTAATGCAGATGCCGGAACCATCATGGCCTGGGCATGGGGCGTTAGCCGCTTGATTGATGCGCTGGAAAAAACACCCGAGGCTGGCGTTGATGTAAAGCATTTGGGAATTACTGGTTGTTCTCGTTGGGGTAAGGGTTCCTTGGCTGTTGGCGCCTTTGATACCCGTATCGCTCTTACCATTCCTCAGGAATCTGGTTCCGGTGGAGCCTCCCTCTGGCGTGTTGGCGCCCAGGTCAACAAACAGAAGGGAAAACAGTTCGTGCAAGGGCTGAACAGTGCCGGTTCCGAAGGTAACTGGATGAAGACCACCTTTAAGAACTACGATGGTCGTGAAAACACTCTGCCCTTCGACCAGCACATGCTGGTGAGCATGATTGCTCCTCGTCCACTTTTGATTATTGATAATGCAGGCCAGGAATGGCTTGGGGAGGTTCCCTCAAACTATTGCGGCCAGGCGGCAAAGGAAGTGTTCGATGCTCTTGGGGTCAGCGAAAACTACACGTATTCTCAGGAGGGTGGACATGCCCACTGTAGCTTGCCCAACGGACAGTTTGACGAAGTCAAGGATTTCATCAACAAGTTCCTGGTGGGTAAGGATGGCATCAAGACAGGAAAGATAGACTACACCAAGAATTCCGAGCAGATTAAGTGGAACAAGTCCGAATGGATTGACTGGGAAACTCCAGCCCTGAAGTAGCTTGCTTTAATTCTTGAATTTTACGGCGGTGCCGTAAACGATGATTTCGGAGGCACCAGCCATGACTGCGGATGTCATGAAGCGAACTGCCACAATGGCATCCGCCCCAATGTTCTGGGCTTGCATAATCATGCGTTCGGTGGCTTCTTGACGGGCCTGTTCCAACATTTCGGTATAGCCTGCGATTTCTCCACCGACGATGGATTTGAGACCTGCAAAAATGTCGCGGACAAAGTTCTTGCTAAAGACGATGCTGCCCTTGACCATGCAGATAGTCTCGATTTCCTTGCCCGAAATAAAATCTGTAGTGTAAAGCTTCACGATATCCTCCTTAAAGTTCGTATGTTGCAAATATACCCAAATCAAAAAGGTCACGCTTAAACAAGGAAGAACTTTTTTGGAAAGATTGCATGAAAAAAGACTCTCCTGTAGGTGGGAGAGTCTTTTACGCATGTAGATTGCTGCTAGGTTCTTCGGCCCTAAAGGGCCTCAGAATGACAACGAAAGAATGGACCTCAGGATGACTTCGAGGAAAAGTGCCTCAGAAGACGAAGGGCGGGGACCTCGAAATGGCAGCGAGAGAAAGGGCCTCGGAATTGCTGTCAGGAGAATGTCTGTAAATTACAGCGAGTCCTGGAATGCGTGGAATTTTTCGAGGAGTTCTGTGTAAGTCTTGGTGGAATCCAGTTGGGGGAACTGAGCTACGATGGAATCCGGAGCGCAGAAGAAACAGCCCTTGTCCGCCTGCTTCAGCATGCCGGTGTCGTTGAAGGAGTCGCCGCTGGCAAACACCTTGAAGTTCAGGTCCTGCAGGGACTTTACCACCTTGGTCTTCTGATCGTTCAAACGCAAATGGTAGCCCTTGATCATGTCATTTTCAACTACCAGGTTGTGGCAGAAGATGGTGGGCATGCCCAGGTTTTGCATAATGGGGTATGCAAATTCCTGGAAGGTGTCGGAAAGAATAATCACCTGGGCTTCGTCACGGAGGGTGTCCATGAAATCGCGGGCACCTTCCAGGAGACCCAAGTTGCGGATCACGTCCTGGATGGTGGAAAGCTTAAGACCTTCCCGTTCCATGATTTTGATACGACCCTTCATCAAGACGTCGTAGTCGGGAATGTCGCGGGTGGTGAGACGCAGATCTTCGATGCCGGTCTTTTCTGCAACCGCAATCCAAATTTCCGGAGCAAGAACGCCTTCCAGATCAAGAGTCACGACACATTGCTTAGTAAACATAAATATCCTTTTTTTAGGGTCTAGAGACTAGGTTCTAGGGGCTAGGGCCGCAGGATGCAAGTACATACTATTTAAAGAGAGTTTCATCTTTATATCTCAAGCAGAACCTTCCTGGCAACCCTAATCTCTAGTTTCTAGTCTCTAATCTCTATTTCTCTCTTTCCTTGATTAAATTTCGCAAGTCTTCGATTGTCACAACGTATTTGTTGCGGCAGAAGTCGCATACCATTTCTAGATCCTTGCCGTCCTTTTCCAAGTCCTTCAGGTCGGACAGGGGCAGCGCTGCCAGAGAACTGATGGTGCGTTCCTTGCTGCAGGGGCAGAGGGGCTTTGCTCCAAATTCCTTGATGACTTCGATTTCGTAGGGACCTTCGAACTGGTAAAGCAGTTCGTCCACCATGGTCTTGCCGCCATTTTCCTGGGCGGCGTACATTTCGGAGAACTTGGGAAGGTTCAATACCACCTGTTCCAAGGTGGTGGTGTCCTTCTCTTCCATTTCGGGGAAGGCTTCTACGTAAAAGCCGATGGCGTAATCCAGCTTGCTTGGGTCTTGCTGGTTGAATTGGGCTTCGATGCCTACAGCAGAAAGAATCTGCTCGGACTGGTACAAGTAGGTTGCCAGATTCTGGCCCATGGAAGGGCTTACGGCCTGTACCACACTTTCGTGGACGCGCTTACCGAATTCGTTCAGCTTTACCACCTGATAATTCTGGGGAATTAAGGCCGGTTCGTCTGCCTTGATTGCCTGCAGGTCGTCCTGAGGAATCATTGCACGAACAAAATAGAAGGATTCTTCATCTTCTTTGCGGCTGATGTAGGGGGTAGTGTCTGCCTTGGCGTAAGAAATTTCACCGCCGAAGGTGGCGGTGACGCTAACTGTACCCTTCATCTTGAGGCTGCTGCTCAAGAAAATGGAGGAAATAGTAGTTTCGGCCAGAAGCTTCAGTGAGTAGGACTGTGCACCGTGCTTTGCGCCGATTTCGTTCATTGTGTTTGTTATATCCACAAGAACCAGGCGGAAAGGAGCTTTTTTGCCTGTAGAACGAATAATACGATCTTTCAAATTCATGTGACCAAATCTAGTAATATTTCTAATTTTTTTATCTAGGAATTATGTAAGAAGGGAAAGAAAAGCGATGAAGCAAAAACTGTTTTTTCTTTTGATGCTTTTGTTAGCACCACTGGCTTTTGCTCAGATTGGTATTATGGGTGGCTCAGATGGTATTCATCAACAAAATGCCAAGTCCTTGGGACAATGGCGCTTTGTTGTGGGTACTGGTGGTAACGTCTCCTTTGACCCTTGGGCATTGGCAAGAAATGGAGTTTACTACGATGATGATGAGCGGATTAAGCTGCAACATTTTAAACTGTCCGCCACAGGTAATTTTTTCTTTGCTGCCGGTCTGACGGATTATGTGGATGCCGGTGTGGCATTCAACATAAATTATGACCGTTCCTTTGCTCATGGATATTTGCAGGCGACAAGCAATATTCGTCAAGGTGATCTGGATATTTGGACTAAGATTCGTGCCCCGTTTATTAGCGATTCCAGCATACTTAGCCTTGCTGCCCAGTTTGACATGTACTTGCCCATTGGGCGAAAAGCTCTGGGACTTCGTCCTCGTCATGCTTGGTACATTCGTGGCGATGGAACTACGAACGCCTACACTGCCGATGAAGTTGTAATTGGTGCCACAGCAATTGCTACCGTAGATTTTAACAAAGTCAATATTCCCATTCATTGGAATATCAGTGCCGGCTTCATCTATGCCAACGAAGGCTCCAATACTTTTGTATATAGCACTGGCTTTGATTGGGATTGGGCCGAATGGATTACTGCGTTTGTAGAATACTCTGGGGAATTCCGTGTTGAAAATAATGGTATGCCCTTGGATTTCTTTGAAGACCCGATGTTGGTAACTCCGGGTCTACGTCTCCACTTGCCTCGCAATATCGAATTGGCTGGAGGCTTGGACTTGTCTCCTCGTATGATGCGGGTCCGCTACGACTATGACAAGGAAATGAAGAATATTGATGATTATACCCTTCACTATGTAGATCAGAAGGGCAATTACAAGTCCTATGGCTATGTTCCTACGGTTACCTATGCTTTTACAGGCCTTTTGACTTGGACCTTTGGTGGCGCAGAAAAGGCTCCTGAACGTGAATGTCCCCTGGGGCTGCCGCCTGCTCCAGATTCTCTCCGCGACACCGTGGTACTGGTGGATACTCTTACGAGGACGGACACCGTTGTGGTTGCCGATACAATCCGCGATGCCGATAGCGATGGCGTTCTTGATTCCTTAGACCAATGCCCCAACACTCCAGAAGGTTTCCCTGTGGATTCTGTGGGATGTCCCTTGGATGAAGATCATGATGGTGTGACGGATTCTTTGGATAAGTGCCTTGGTACTCCTGCAGGCATTGAAGTAGGACGAGACGGTTGTCCTCTGGACTTTGACCAGGATGGTGTTCCCAACTTCAAGGATATGTGTCCCAATACTCCGCCTAACACTGGGGTGGATTCCGTTGGCTGTGCCATGGATGAAGACCAGGACGGTGTTCCGGATAATCGAGACCAGTGTCCTCTGACTCCGAAGGGCGCTCCTGTGGATACCACCGGTTGCCCCATGGATTCCGATAAGGATGGTGTACCGGATTATCTTGACAAGTGTCCTAATACTTTGCGTGGTGTGAAGGTCGATAAGAAGGGATGCCCCGTGAACAAGAAGGAAAATCTGGACCTGCTCAAGAAGGGCATTAACTTCAAGACTGGTTCTACGGTACTTACGAAGGCTAGCTTCAAGACCTTGAACGACATCGTTGCCCTTCTGGTCAAGTTCCCCGATGTAAGCCTTGAAATTCAGGGCCATACCGATAATGTGGGTAAGGACGACTACAACGATAATCTGTCTCAGGGGCGTGCACAGTCCGCTGTTGACTATATTATTTCCAAGGGCATCGACATCAATCGTCTGCGGGCAAAGGGATATGGAGCTCATAAGCCTATTGCAGACAACAAGACCAAGAAGGGTCGTGCCCAGAATCGTCGTGTGGAACTGGTTCCGTTCTATCCGGACGAACAGCAAGAAACTAAACCGCAGGAATAGTTATGCGTTTTGAAAAGAAAGTCTGGCTTTCGAGCCCAACGATGCACGGTGATGAAATTAAGTTCGTCCAGGAAGCTTACGAAACGAACTGGATGAGCACCGTGGGTGCAAACATTAACGAGACGGAATGCCTTGTGGCAGAAAAGGTGGGCTGTAAGTATGCAGTTGCCCTTTCTGCTGGTACAGCCGCTCTCCATCTTTGTGCAAAGCTTGCTGGGGAAGCCCTGTATGGCATGCCCAAGGTGGGTGAGGGCAGCCTTAAGGGGCGCAGGGTATTTTGTTCCGATATGACCTTCGATGCAACGGTGAACCCCATTGCCTACGAAAACGGTGAGGCAGTTTTTATCGACTCCGAACGGGATACCTGGAACATGGATCCGGTTGCTTTGGAAAAGGCTTTTGAAATCTATCCGGAAGTCCGCCTGGTGGTGCTTGTGCATTTATACGGCACCCCCGCCAAGGTGGATGAAATCAAGTCTATTTGCGCGAAGCACAACGCACTGATTATTGAGGATGCTGCCGAAAGTTTTGGCGCCTCCTACAAGGGCAAGCAGACTGGTAACTTCGGCAACTTCAACGCCATCAGCTTTAACGGCAATAAGATTATTACCGGAAGTGCTGGAGGTATGTTCCTGACCGATAGCAAGGATGATGCAGACAAGGTTCGTAAGTGGAGTACTCAGAGCCGTGAAGCCGCCAGCTGGTACCAGCACGAAGAAGTGGGCTTTAACTATCGCATGAGCAATGTGATTGCAGGCGTGGTTCGCGGTCAGATGCCTTATCTGGAAGAACATATTGCCCAGAAGAAGGCTATTTATATGCGCTACAAGGAAGGCTTTAAGGGCTTGCCGGTGCAGATGAATCCTTACGATGCAAAGAACAGCGAACCGAACTTCTGGCTCAGTTGCATGATCATTGACAAGGATGCCATGTGCAAGCAGGTCCGCGGCGAAACTGACGTAGCCTACGTTAGCGAACCGGGTAAGACTTGCCCCACAGAAATCTTGGAAAAGATAGCTGCAATGAACGCAGAAGGCCGCCCCATTTGGAAGCCCATGCACATGCAGCCCATTTATCGCAGCCACGCATTTATCACTGCACAAGGCAACGGACGTGCCCGCACCAATGCCTACATCGAAGGCTCCGTAGAGGATGTAGGTGCTGATATCTTTGCCCGCGGCCTTTGCCTCCCTAGCGACAACAAGATGACCCCGGAACAGCAGGATGCAATCATTACCGCGATTAAGGAGTGCTTTTCCTAACGAGTCTTGCAAAACCCATCCCGCGTGTCATCCTGAGGAGCGAAGCGACGATATAGAATTGTCGGCAACTAGTTGCCCTACAATTCTTAGGTTCGAAGGAGCAGGATCTAGCAGAGCCAATAAAAACTATGTACAAGAATTTCTTCAAACGAATCATTGATTTCTTCTGCGCTCTAGTAGCTATTATCTGCCTGAGTCCGATTCTTCTTGTACTTACGGTTCTTGGAGCAATCAAGATGGGGGGCAACCCCTTCTTTACTCAGCCCCGCCCTGGCAAGAATGAACGAATCTTCAAACTGATTAAGTTTCGCACCATGACTAACGAAAAGGATGCGGAAGGTAACCTGCTTCCCGATGACGTTCGCTTGACTTCTTATGGAAAGTTCCTGCGCAGTACTAGCCTCGATGAACTGCCGGAGTTGTTCAACATTCTGAAAGGTGACATGGCTGTCATCGGGCCGCGCCCGCAACTTGTACGAGACATGGTGTTCATGACACCCAAACAGCGTAAACGCCACACTGTTCGCCAGGGCCTTAGCGGTTTAGCTCAAATTAACGGACGCAATGCGGTGTCCTGGGAAACCAAGATTGATTATGACTTGCAGTATATTGAAAACATCACCTTTATAGGCGATGTAAAAATAATCCTTTCTACCTTGGTAAAAGCGTTCATCAAACGTTCCGATATTACCGAGGAAAATTGCGATACGGCAACGGATTTGGGTGACTATCTGCTGGCTACAGGTCGCATTTCGCAGACCGAATATGAGGAAGGTCAGAAATTGGCGAAGAAGCTGATTGCGGAAAGTTTTTTGTGAATATCTTTTTACGAAAAAACATGAAAAAAATGTCTGAAAAATACGTGTATACTAATAGATAGGGACGCTTCCTATCCGCGAACCGGCCGCGTTGCCGGGGGATATACCGTATGAATATACAACTTTTGCACGATCCCTTTTGCAGGGGAACGCTGTGCGAGATTTCTCGTTTCCTGGAACTGCTGAATTTCTTGGTCACCCGCGATGGAGACTTTCCACGATTCTTGATCTGCTGGACCTGGATAGTTTTGAACGGGCTCCGGGAGATTACAGCGATACCGAGACTCATGGGTATGCTGACCTTGTCTTTATGGCCAACGTGAAAAGAACGGAAACTGACACGTTGCCTGCGCAAGTTTCCTTTGGATTTCTTGTGGAACATAAGTCGTCAAAGGACAAGGGTGTGGTTGGTCAACTGCTCAAATATTACCACCACCTGATGGTCCGGCGTTTGCAACAGAATGTGGAGGAGGGAATTTCCTCTGTAGCTATAATCCTGTACAATGGAGTTGAGGATTGGAATCCTCTGGAGGATTTTCTTGAAAAGTTCCCGCCGAAGCTTCGCATGTTCGCGTTCCCTTTCAAGTGCATGATGCTCAATGTGGCGGACGTGTCCGACGAGGCCTGCCTCGAACAGATGAGCGCCGAACTTGGGGCGATCATTGCGACCATGAAGTATGTACGAGACTCGTCGAAGGCCCGTAACTTGTTCAAGGCGGTGTTGCTTCGTCTCAAGGGTGCCGGTTTTACGGAGAGGACCCTTGACTTGGTGCATCAAATGGATGTATATTGTAATGCCGTACAAGACTGTGGCTGACGCTATCCGCGAAGAAGCGATTGAGGAAGCCACGTATTCGGCAATTGTCAAGGCGCTTAGGCGAGGCAAGCTGACGTTGCAGGAAATTGCCGAGGACAACAGCGTCTCCATAGAACGTGTTCTTGAAATCCAGTCTGAACTCCAGGCAAAGCAAGCAACGACGTAACCTTCTGCTATCTTCTTGATCTAAGTTCCCGGCCTATGTTGGCTGGGATTTTTGATATCCGTCACATAGTTGTGCTTGTGGGCTTTATAATGGAAGTTTTCTTCGTTGCAAAGGGATAAACTTGTGCGAAAAATGTAAATTTTCATTATCTGTGGAGTTGTGATGTCTGCCTTAGTTTCCATTGTGATGCCGAGCTACAACACCGGTCGATTCATTGCCGAATCGATCCGTTCCGTGATGGCACAGACATACACCAACTGGGAACTGATTATCGTTGACGACTGCAGCAATGACAACACGATGAAAGTTATCTCCGACATTCTATCCGCTGTCATTCCCGATACTCCTTCCGCTGTCATTCCCGGCACACATTCAAAAGTCATTCCCGGCTTGACCGGGAATCTAGCATCCCGTATCCGCGTTCTCCAAAACGCCACCAACAGCGGTGCCGCCGTCAGTCGCAACCGTGCCCTCCGCGAAGCCCGCGGCAAATACATTGCCTTCCTGGATAGCGACGACCTCTGGGCACCCGACAAGCTGGAAAAGCAAATCCGCTTCATGGAAGAAAACGGCTACGATTTCACCTACACCAAGTACAACGAAATTGACGAGAACGGCTCTGCATTGGGTGTCGTTGTAGGTGGTCCCGCCCATATCGGCAAGACTGGCATGTACAACTATTGCTGGCCCGGCTGCCTCACCGTGATGTATAACCGTGAAGTTGTGGGCGACATCCAGATTGCCGACATCAAGAAGAACAACGATTACGCCATGTGGCTGAAAATCATCCGCAAGGCCAAATGCCACCTGCTGCCCGAAATGCTGGCCAGCTACCGCAAACGCACCGGCTCCATTTCTCATGATTGTCATTCTGAGCGAAGCGTAGCGAAGTCGAAGAATCTAGATCGTTATTTGTCCTTAATAAAGTGGCATTACAAACTCTATCGCGAAGCCGAAGGAATGAATCCCGTAAGCAGCTTGTGGATAACGCTGCGCAACTTGTTCTTTGGCGTAATGAAAAAGTTCTTGTATGTGGGGAGGGATTGATTGTGACTACTAATGGAAAAATCCCTGGTTGGAAATATTACAACCATGCTGCAATACCGACATGCGCTCCTCATGAAACACCGGACTTGACCCCAATAAAAGATGGTTCCATTTGGAAAATGGATGGTAAACCACTCCTTGCTCGATATACTACTGACTGGGACTGCGGTTATGATACTGGCTGGTGGTATTTGATAAAAGAGGCCCCTTTTGATATGGCCACTTTATCAAGTAATTCAAGAAAGCATATTAAGGAAGCTTTCCGTAAAACAGAAGTCAAGAAAATTGATCCAGTTGAATATGTGGATGCGCTGTATGAATGCAGTCATCAAGCGTTCTTGAAGTACAAGCTTGCGAGCAATGAAATCCCGTTTGAGTCGTTTAAGAAAGAATGTTGTGATGCTCAGAATGAGAACATTGAGTATTGGGCTGGATATGAAATGTCCTCAAAGGTGTTAATCGGTTTTCTTGTTGTTAAAAGATATGAAGACTGGGTATCGATTCTTACTGCGAAATTTGATTCGAGATATTTAAAATTACGAGTGTCGGATGCCTTGTATGCGACTGTTCTTGATTTCTACTTGAATCAAAATGGAAAAAATTACGTTTCATCAGGAACAAGATCTATTAGCCATGAGTCAAACACTCAGGAATATAAAGAAAGTCATTTTGGCTATAGAAAAGCTTTTTGTCGATTAAATATAGCTTATTCTGGAGTTATAGCAATTGTTGTCAAGCTTGCTTATCCATTTAGAGGCTTAATAGAAATAATTGGGAGGAAAATAAAAAAGGTTCATCTTCTATCAGCTGTTTTAAAAATGGAAGAACTTCGTCAATTGCAGGGAGAGAAAAAGTGAATATACAGGTTTTAGTCGCGGCAATGCATCAGAAGGATCACTCGCTTTTAGAAAAAATGCATTTAAGGTCCGATGCAATTGTTGCGAATCAATGTGATTATAATTCTGTAGAAGATTTTGAATGGAATGGTAGAAAGATTCGTTATTTAAATTTTGCTGAACGAGGTGTTGGCCTAAATCGAAATAATGCTCTTATGAGGGCTACAGGTGATTTTTGTTTATTTGCAGACGATGATATGGTCTATGTTGATGATTATGTCGAAAAAGTTAAAAAGGCATTTGAACAATTCCCTGATGCAGATGTAATTGCGTTTAACTTGATCGAACCTAAGGTTACTCGTTATGTAATAAAAAAAGCTTATAAAGTAGGTTTTTTGAATTATTTACGTTTTGGAACAGCACGCGTTGCTATTCGCTTAAAATCTGTTCGTGATAAAGGAATCTATTTTAATCAGTGCTTTGGCGGCGGAACGGAACATAGCCATGGAGAAGACAATATCTTTTTAACGGATTGTCTAAAGAAAGGCTTGAAAATGTATGCTGTTCCTGAATATATTGCGGAACTTACAGAGGAACGCCCCTCGACATGGAAGGCCGAATACGATGCAAAGTATTTCCGTGATCAAGGGGCTTTGTATAAAATGATTTCTCCAAGATTCTGGAGGTTGTTGTGTTTGCAAGACGCAGTTCGACACGCTAAACTATTTGGGATTTCTTTTTTTAAAAGTTATAAGATGATGGTTAAGACTCGCTAACTCTTTGGGTTTGAATTAACGATGATTTTGTTCCTTGTTGTTACTATTTTAACTCTTTTTTCTGCTTTTTTTGCGGAAAAAAGAGATAGTCATATAGGAATGGTTGTCTCTGCGTTAGCCTTAGCTCTTTATTCCGGATTGAGGGGACCTAGTGTTGGTATTGATACATATCAATATTATTTCTTTTATGATGAAATCTGGTTTGGCCGGAAGGTTTTTGGTGTAGAAGAATCTTTTATTTCGTTTTGTGATTTTTTACAGAATTTCTCCTCGGATCCAGCTCTGTTGGTCTTTGTAATGTCTTTTTTGACTAATATTTTGATTGTTCTTCGTTTATGGACTTTAAGATCTAAGAGCTCATTTTTCATTATGATAGCGGTCTATTTAGCTGGTTATTATCCAGAATCAATGAACATTATGCGGCAATTTTTTGCAGTTGCATTAGTTTTTTTTGGATCATATTTTTTGGAAAAAAACAAACCGCTATTCTTTATTCCTTTTATAGTCGCAGCAATAAATATGCATACATCTGCCATTGTTGGCTTTTTATTATTGTTTATGTATTTATGGACTGCAGAGGGAAAAGAACGGCATTTTCGGCGCCTTGCAGTCGCTTTGTTGTTCATTCCTGCTATAATAGTTGGTTCATCTGGAGTGATAAATGCTTATGAGATGTATTCCCGGTATTTTGAAACAACTCAACAAAAACTAGGCCTTATGCTGCTTTACAAGATTACAGGTGTATTTTTAATCTGTTATGTCTCTGTATTTGGGTTCAATCGTACGGGATCCACGATAATCGGGCTCCACAAACTGGATTTTGAGAAAACTTTGTTTTATGTAATCGGTATAGTATTGTGCTCGTTAGGGATGTTTTTTCCTTATATGGATCGAATTGGCTTATATTTTTTGATGTTTGAAATGCCTTTTTGGGGGGGGGCCATAAAATCTCAAGATATGGCTTTGCCCTATAGGGGACTGTGCTTTATTTTCATTTTGTATCTCTTTGTGATGACTCTCTTGACGGATGGTCATCGAATATTTCCTTATGTAACAATCTTTGGTTGATGCTATGCTTGTAAGTGTTATAGTCCCTGTCTATAATGTCGAAAATTTTCTGGCAATTTGTGTTAATAGCATTCTTTCGCAGACCTTGTCTGATTTGGAATTGATTCTTATTAATGATGGATCTAAGGATGAAAGTGGAAAAATTTGTGATCAATTTGCTGCTGTAGATTCACGAATAATCGTTGTTCATCAGGATAATATAGGACAGTCCTTAACCCGAAACAAAGGCATTGAAATGGCTAGGGGTGAATACATTGCTTTTGTTGACAGCGATGATTTTATTCAACCGCATTATTTGGAAAATCTTTATAGGGCAAGTGTTTCCTATGATGCTGATCTTGTTGTTTGTGATAATATGTCGTGCAGGGAAAGTGATTCCTTGCTTAATGTGAAGGAATGCAATCTTTTTGAGGGGCGTGTTTTCGAAGACGATAAAATGGATTGTTATTTCAAGACAGGTTTCATAACCAATACGGTCTGGGGAAAATTGTATAGACAATCGTTGATAAAAAATTTTCGTTTCCCAAATAGGAAGTATTGCGAAGATGTTTATTCCTCGTATACAATGGTTCACGAGGCTAGGCGTGTTTTTGTTTCAAATTATAAAGGATATGTGTATAGAAATAATTCATCAAGTGTTATGAATGAAAAGTATACACCTCAAAAAAAAGATGGCATTGCTATCAATTTGGAAAGAGCAGCCTTTGTGAAAAAATATTATCCACATTTAGTAAAGTATGCTTATAGAGGTGTTATATATTCATGTAATCAGGTCCTTTTATGTATGGGGAAAAGCCGCACTATTGAAGAAAACTCTTTGGGGAAAATTCAGACTTTATATCGCAAGTATATTGGCATGTACTTGCGTAGCAAAGTGTCTCTTACGGGGAAATTATTTGCTATGATATCTTTTGTTAGTGTTCGACTGGGACTTCTTGTTGCAAGGTTCCTTTAATGCGTAGGTTGTATTATGAAAATAGCGATTGTAACACTTCCTTTTTTGAATAATTATGGTGGAGTACTGCAAAATTTTGCGCTGCAGGAAACTTTGAAAAAACTAGGTCACCAGCCGGTGACATTAGATGTCGTAATTCCCAAGACTCCTGCATGGGTTTATTTATGTTCCTGGTTAAAAACTCTTGTTTTGTGGTTTATTCCACATAAAAGACGCTCTTTTGCAAAAATACTAAGGAATGAATGTCGATCTTCTTTTGTTGAATCCTTCATTCAACGCTATATAGAAAAAAGCCGAAGTTCACAAAATTTGAATGTTGGCTTGCTCAAAGAAGTTGGTGCACAGGCTGTAATTGTTGGCAGCGATCAAGTTTGGCGACCTCGATATTCTCGTAAAATTAAAGATATGTATCTTCATTTTTGTAAAGATAGTTTGGTTAAGCGAGTCGCTTACGCGGCTTCTTTTGGGGTAGATACATGGGAGTATACGGAAAAGCAAACGAAGGAATGTGCTTTACTTGCGAAAAAGTTTGATTCAGTTAGCGTGCGAGAAATTTCAGGAATAGAACTTTGTGAAAAAAAACTAGGTATCAATGCGACATCTGTTTTAGACCCGACTCTTCTCTTGGAAAAGGAAGATTATTGTGTCGTTTGTAAGGATGTTCTTCAAATAAAATTCCCCATCCTTGTTGCCTATATCTTAAATGTTGATGAAGAAAAGAAAAAATATTGTGAAAATTTGGCTAAAGAGAAAAATTTACAATTGAAGTTTTTCTCTGCAGAAGGTAATGCTTCTCTTACGATTCCTGAATGGTTGGCTATGTTTCGCGATGCGTCCTATGTAGTGACAGATTCTTTCCATGGAACAGTTTTTTCAATTATCTTCAAAAAAGAATTTAAATGTTTAGTTAATGAAACTCGAGGCTCAGCTCGTTTTGAAACTTTGCTTGAATTGTATCAAACCGGCAAACTTGAAAAAGCTCGTTCTAAATCATTAAATTGGTTAAAAAAAGCTCTGGAATCTTAAATGCAGAAGTCTCAGCTTAAAATAGGTGCGCTCCTATCCTATGTAGTGTTAGCCCTCCAGAATTTGGTTGGTCTAGTTTATACTCCGTTTATGCTTCGTATGATGGGAAAGTCGGAGTATGGGCTTTACTCTATTGCTGCATCTATTGTTGCTTATCTTACCGTGCTTGACTTGGGATTTGGAAATGCAATTGTTCGCTATACCGCCAAATTTCGCGCAGAGGGCAAGTTGGATGAACAATATAACATGTTTGGAATGTTCTTCTTGCTTTATTGTGGTATTGGCATAGTTGTCTTACTATCTGGGGGTGCGCTGTATCTTAATGCAGAGAAAATTTTTGATGCGTCAATGACTGTCTCTGAACTTTCACGAACGAAAGTGATTCTTGTATTGATGGTTGCAAATCTCGCTGTAACATTTCCTTTAAGTATGTTTGGATCCATTATTACCGCTTATGAACAGTTTGTTTTTCAGAAGGTGGTTACTATCATCCGTATTATTTTGAATACGGTGACAATGATTGTTCTTCTAACTTTTGGATACAAAGCTATAGCAATGGTCGTTGTTACGACTGTATTTAATGTTTTGACATTGGGAAGCCATTTTTTGTATTGCAAATATTCTCTCAAGGTAAAGTTGTACTTTGGAAAATTTAAGTGGGGATTCCTTAAAGAAGTATCTATTTATTCTTTGTGGATATTCATGAATGCAATAATGGACCGTATATATTGGAGTACGGGGCAATTTGTTCTGGGTGCTTTTGTAGGTACGGCTGCTGTTGCTGTATTTGCTGTTGCCATCCAACTTCAACATATGTACATGACGTTTTCTACTGCTATTAGCGGTGTATTTCTTCCAAAAGTAACTGCGATGACCGTTAAGGATCCTGATGGAAAGGCTATTTCGGATTTGTTTGTGAAAACTGGAAGAATACAATACTGTGTGATTATTTTGGTCTTATCTGGTTTTTTCCTTTTTGGTCGACAGTTTATTCGGTTGTGGGCAGGCGATGGATATGATGATGCTTATGTCATTGCAATGATTTTCTTTGTCCCTTTTACGGTGCCTTTGATTCAGAATGTTGGTTTGGTAATTTTACAGGCTCGAAACCAAATGAAGTTCCGTTGTCTTTTGAGTTTAGGTGTATCTGTCGCAAGTTTAGGAATCCAAATTCCTCTTGCAAAATATTATGGTGGTATTGGTTGTGCAATAGGTGTTGCGGCGGGCTTGGTTGTCGCTCAAATTTTTGTAATGAATGTTTATTATAAAATTCGTCAAAAGATAGACATAGGCTTGTTCTGGTACGAAATATCCAAAATGTCTATCGTTCCTATTGCAATGACGATTGTCGGATATAACATCTTAAATGAAATAGTGTTAGACTCCTGGTATAAACTAGGTGCAGGCGTTGTTGTATATATGCTTGTTTATGTGCCTTTGTTCTTTGTGTTTTCAATGAATCAATACGAACGAGGACTTGTTCTCAAACCTTTTAAGAAAAAAAACGCTGTAAAAGGAAAAAAATATTTCTCCATCTGTTCTTCTTGTGGTGCCTGCTCCAATGCTTGCCCTCGCGGTGCGATAACAATGCAATTGGATCAGGAAGGTTTTTACAAACCGGTCATTGATTCCGACATTTGTTCCAAATGTGGAACCTGCGAAAGAGTTTGCCCTTGGCTTAATGATGTTGTAAATCCTAACGATAGTTCTAGTGCGCCGAAAACTATTGCAGCATCTGCAAAAAACGAAGAAGTTAGACTAGCTTCGTCAAGCGGTGGAATTTTTACAGTTCTAGCAGAACAGATTCTCGATGAAGGCGGTGTTGTCGTTGGTGTCGCTCAGCTAAGTCCGACTCATTTTGGTCATATTGTTGTTGACAATAAAGTTGATTTGGCGAAACTTCGTAGTTCAAAATATGTTCAGGCTGATGCTGGCATGATTTATAAGCGGGTTCGCTCATTGCTTCGTGATGGACGAAAAGTTCTTTTTTCAGGAACGCCTTGCCAAGTAGCGGCTTTGTATGCTGTATTAGGAAAAAATCATTTTGAAAATCTGACTACAGTAGATATTGTCTGCCATGGAACGCCGAGTGTAAAGTTGTTCCAAAAATTTGTTGATGAAGTTGAACAGAGATCTTCTTCGTCAGTAGAGAATACAATTTTTAGAGATAAATCGACCGGTTGGAAAAAGTATTCCGTAACGCAGAATTTAGAAGATGGGCGTAAGCAAACTGCTTTTTATGGCGACTCCGATTACATGAACTTATTCTTGAATCGTGTTTGCCAGAATAAATCTTGTGCAGAATGTCATTACAGGAAAGTTCCACGAATTGCGGATATCACATTAGGCGATTTCTGGGGCGTCGCAAATTTCCATCCCGAAATGGATGATGACAAGGGAACATCAGTGGTTCTTTTAAACACCGCGCATGGTGAAGGTTTGTTTGCAAAAATTGCAGGTCAAATCGAACAATGTGATTCTTCTTTAGAAAAAGCCGTCGCCGGTAACCCCTGTATAGTGCGTTCCAGCAAGGAACATTTTAGACGCTACGAATTCTTTGCAGACCTAGATAAGTTGACGATGAAAGAACTCGTAAAGAAGTATTGCGTTCGCTTGCCTCTGTACAAAATCGTGCTGCTGAAAATTAAGAAGAAGTTCCTTGATCGGTGAAGAGGAATAATTGACGAGGGATAATATTTATTGTACATTAATGTTACTTGAGCTGGTCAATTGACCCAGGTTCAACCATAATTGGCGGGCAGACTGCTCGCTTTTTTTTGCAAAACTGCTTTTTTTAAAGTGATCGCATCTGCATTGAGTAAAATGTTTTAGATGGATTGTCTTGACAAAATTCATGAAGTGGTGTACATTTGTGTATATGAAAAAGTTTGCGAAAAAAACACCGGTTTCGATTCGTAGTTCTGCAGCAGAATACCTGACTTATGTTGCGACTGTTGGCGATGTTGACCAAAGCATTGAAATGCGTTATGAAAACGAGAATGTGTGGTTAACGCAAAAAATGATGGCGGAACTTTATGGTGTAGACGTCCGTACGATAAATGAACATATTTCTACAATTTTCAAGGACGGAGAATTGCTGGAAGACGCAACTATCCGGAATTTTCGGATAGTTCAGACAGAGGGTTGTAGGCAAGTATCTCGCGAAATAAAACACTATAATCTTCAGCTGATTATTTCTGTCGGTTTTAAGGTGAATAATGAGCGTGCGGTTCAATTTCGCAAGTGGGCCGGGCAGATTGTAAAGGATTACACGATCCAAGGCTGGGTCATGGACAAGGAACGTCTTAAAAAGGGACACCTGTTCACGGATGAGTATTTTGAGCGCCAGTTGCAAAATATTCGGGAAATCCGGATCTCGGAACGTAAATTCTATCAGAAGGTGACAGATCTTTATGCCACGGCCTTCGACTACGATAAGGATGCCAATACGACCAGGGCTTTCTTCCAGACTGTTCAAAATAAAATGCATTGGGCGGTCCACCGTCATACGGCTGCAGAGCTTATCTATGAACGCGCCGACGCAAACAAGGTGCACATGGGCTTAACTACTTGGGAATCTGCTCCCGATGGCAAAATTGTGAAAGCGGATGTCTCCATCGCCAAGAATTATCTTAACGATGAAGAAATGGAATATCTAGAAAGAATTGTTACGATGTATCTGGATTATGCGGAATTCCAGGCTCAGCGAAAAATTCCGATGAGCATGGAGGATTGGGCTAAGCGCTTGGATGGCTTTTTGGAATTTAACGGTAACGAACTGTTGGTTGGACCGGGTAAAATTTCCGCTGAACAGGCCAAGTTGCATGCAGAATCTGAATGGGAAAAATTTCGTATTGTTCAAGATAGACTGTACCATAGTGATTTTGACAACTTTCTTGAACTGCAGGAAAAACTTGCAGAATACAAGTGCTAGGAACAGTTGTTGCTATATTTCCTCCTATGCCTCACACCCTCTCATTCTCCTTCCTTCGCTACAGTCTCGGACTCTCCCAAGAGTTAGAAGGGGCAAGGCGTGCCCTGACTCACGAAGAATGGGTGGAGCTGTTCAAGTTTGCAAAGGAGCAGCGCCTGGCGGGCTTGTTCTACAGCGGTATGCAAAAACTGCCGGTGGAGCTTAGACCTCCTCAAAAATTGGCTTTTCGCTGGACTGTTGATGCCGAAAGCATCCGTGGACGTAATGCGAAGGTCAATGAAGTCGCTGCGACGCTAACGCGGAAATTCAACGAGGTCGGTTGCCGGGCCTTTATGTTGAAAGGTCCTGCTAATGCTCAATTCTATCCTGAGCCGCAGCTGCGTCAACCGGGCGACCTAGATTTTTATATCGCAGGTGGAAAGGAGTTTGTCTTAAACAAGATCCGTGAGGCGAGTCTCCCCGAAGTTTTTCACATGAGTTCGCACCATGCGTCGTTTATGTATGATGACGTTGAAGTTGAGGCTCACTTTGTGGCGACGGATGCTTACTCCCCAAAAAAGAACACCGCTTTACAAAAATTTCTGAGCGAGGAACTTGCGACATCTGCAAGAATCCCGGTGGCAGGTGCGCCGGCTGATGAGATTGGCTTTTATGCTCCGTCCGTGGCTTATGCTCTGGTGATGCAACTCAGTCACCTCAAACAGCATTTTTTTAAGGGCGGTATCGGTCTTCGTCAACTTGTGGATTATCGCCTGCTGCTACAACATTCCTCCGAAGAGGAACGGAGTAAGGTTTCTGAAAATTTAAAAGCCTGTGGCCTAGACAAGATGGCGGGGGCGGTGATGTATGCCCTTGGCGAGGTTCTTGCCCTAGATGAGTCTCGGATGCTTTGCGCCCCCGATAAGGCGCGCGGTAGGACTTTGCTGAAGGTGGCCCTTGACGGAGGAAACTTCGGCTGGTATGCGGAAGATTTTAACCAGCCTGTAATTGCCCGCTGGATCAAGGATCGGGTTCGGTTCTTTAGGTTAATTCCGTTTGACGCAAGAGAAGTGTTTTGGCGCGAAATCAAGTATTGGTTTAAAACGCTCCGTTTAATCCCGAGACGAATTACGAGACGGAGGCTGGCCTTAGGCAATCGCTGACTTAGTCCCGCTTGCCGTTTTCTCGCGGGTGGAAACTCTTGTGTTCCTGCTTGATAAATTCCTTGTCTACATGGGTGTAGATTTGGGTGGTGCTGATGTCTGCGTGTCCCAGCAGTTCCTGCAGGACGCGTAGGTCCATGCCTGCTTCTAGGCAGTGGGTGGCGAAGCTGTGGCGGAAGGTGTGGGGCGAGACTTGCTTTGTCAGGTGCATTGTGTGCTGCTGCACGATTTTCCAAGCACCCATGCGGCTCATGGGTTTGCCGTTCCGGTTAAGAATAATGTTGTCCGTTGTGGGGTGGGTGAGGGGGCGGCCCACTTCGATCCATTCCTTCAGGTTTTCCTTGGCTTGACTACCCAGGGGAATCAGTCGCTGCTTGTTGCCTTTTCCGATGGGGGTGAGCCACTCGTTGTCCAGGTCCAGCTGAGACAACTTGATGCCGAGGGTCTCGGAGATGCGTAGCCCGGCACTGTACATGAGTTCAAAGAGGGCGGTATCTCTTAGGGGGTTCTTTCCTTTACTAGCACTCTCGAACACGCTGTCTATTTCTTCTCGGGTCAGGTACTGGGGCAGGTAGTGGCCTAGGCGAGGGGTGGCCAGCATGGATTCCGTGCTAAAGTCGTACTCGCCCTGATTTTGCATGTACTTGAGGAACCCGCGGAGACTGGAGAAGTGTCTTGCGATGCTGGTGGCGGCGTAACCGTCGTCGTCATTTGCTTTGCTGGCAGTGGCCGTGAGAAATTCATCAAGTTCTTGGGGTGTCATATCCTTCAGGTCCAGCCTTTTGTCATCCAGCCAGGCGATAAAATGCCGTAAATCTTCTTGATAGCTTTGTATGGTCATGGGGGAGAGGTTTCGTTCCACTCCAAGGTAAGCCAGAAAGGCGTCAAGTCGATTTGAATTTAGGCTCAAGGGACGTGTCCAATTATGAGATATGAATGATGAGACGAAACGAATATATAAATGTTTTGTCATTTTATTACGATTTTCGCCGGCAATTCTGGTAATTCATAATTCGTAATTCGCAAATGAGGATTTTTTTTCAAAAAAAATCTCTTTCCCCCTTGCCGACCAATGTTTTCTTTTCTATCATTGGGCACGTCTTCGAGACGCGACTATGGATGATTAGCTCAGTTGGTAGAGCAGCTGACTCTTAATCAGCGGGTCGCAGGTTCGACCCCTGCATCATCCACTACCGCTCGAAACCGGGAAACTGGTTAGAGTGGAAACCAGGAGCGACAGACAAAGATAAGCATCTTTTACGAGCAATTGTAGAATATGAACTTTGAAACTTCGTCTTCTTCTTTTAAGTTCGCTTAAAGGTTCTTCTGGTGAATCGAATGACAGACATCGTGTAATAGCGACCGTCACCTTATGGATGATTAGCTCAGTTGGTAGAGCAGCTGACTCTTAATCAGCGGGTCGCAGGTTCGACCCCTGCATCATCCACTAAAAATAACGACCTTCATCTTTGGATGATTAGCTCAGTTGGTAGAGCAGCTGACTCTTAATCAGCGGGTCGCAGGTTCGACCCCTGCATCATCCACTAAAAAGACCTTCCTTCGGGTGGGTCTTTTTTGTATCTTGGGGCCGGAAGACTTAATTTTTTTGATATGTGGATTGTAACCCGTCGAAAACGTGATTTTGCTATCATTGACTAATTGTCTATGCAATTATTTGCATATTATGGTTGCAAAAAAGTAAGTATTTTCTATCTTTTTAGTGAATAATTATTTTTACAAAAAATCAAAGTTGGTGTGTATGAAAATTGTGTTGCCTGTTGCCGGAAATGGTCTTAGACTTCGACCCTATACGGAAAATGTTCCTAAGTGTCTGCTCCCGGTAGCTGGAAAGACGATTCTTGATTGGATTGTCGAAGATTCTTTGTTCCTGAAGCCTTCGGAAACCATTTTTATTACGGGTTACAAGGCCAACGTTGTGGATGAATTTTTGGCAGGCCGTAAGGACTGGGGTAAGACCCGTACTGTAGTTCAGGCTAATCCGCAGGGCTTGGGCGAAGCTATTAGCTTGGCTCTTCCTTACGTAGAAGACGACGAACCTCTGCTGATCATCCTTGGCGACACTCTGTTTGAGGCTGACTTGAATGTGTTGAGCAACGCCCAGGACAATATTCTGTACACCTACAAGGTTGAAGATCCCCGCCGCTTTGGTGTTGCGGTAACCGATGCGTCCGGTCGTATTGAACGCCTGGTGGAAAAGCCCCAGGAATTTGTTTCTGACGAGGCCATTGTGGGTATTTACTACATCAAGGACACGAAGGTTCTTAAGGAATCTTTGAAGTACCTGATGGACAATGATATTCGTACCAAGAACGAGTTCCAGCTGACTGATGCCCTGGAAATGATGATCCAGAAGGGCTGCAGCTTCCGTACGGCTCCGGTGACCAAGTGGCTGGATTGCGGTCTTGCCGAGACTCTCCTGGAGACCAACGCCATCGTCTTGAAGCGTAACGACAATTCTGCAGAACAGTCCTTCGAAGACTGCCAGATTGTTGCTCCTTGCCATATCGGCAAGAATGTGAAGATGGTGAACTGCAAGATCGGTCCTAACGTTTCTGTTGGTGACGGTTGCGTTCTGGAAAACTCCACCTTGAAGGATGTGGTTGTCTGGGATAACGTCAAGGTTTCCGGTCAGACTGTAGAGAACCGCATTATTCACGAATAATTTTTAGACCGGCGTTTCGGTTTAAGTACCATTGAAAAAGGCTCCCGTTGTGCGGGGGCCTTTGCTTATGCTGTTGCGGCTTTTTATTTTACGTCCAGCTGGATTTTGTACATGGACTTGCCTTTGTGCTTTACCAGGTCTTTGCGGGGGGCGGTTATGACTTTGACGTTTTTCTTGTCGACACCGTTTTGTTTTTGCAGGAAGTTGAGCAGGTCCTGGTTACGCTTGTTGGCTTTGTCCAGGATTTCTTTTTCTAGGACTGTTTTGCTATAGTCCTTGCCATGCTGTGCTGCGAATGCCGCGTAGAGGCTATCCTTGTCGTCAATTGCGATAATGGCTTTTTCGTCCAGCTCGTTCAGGGTTTTCTTGTTTTGGCTCGCCTTGTAGAACTCGGTCTTGAGCTTTCTTACGCGGTATTCTTCAGTGGTGTTTTTGATGTTGAAATTCTGGACGAAGGTTAATTTCAGTTTCGGGTCGGCGGTGATAACGTCAATCATCTTCTGTGCCTTGGCGAACTGTTCGCTTTCTAGGGTGCTGTTCAGCGGGTCAATGGCGATTTCGTCGTTCTTGCCCAGGTCAAAACCCAGGGCGTTCGCTCCGGAACTGGCGAGATTGCCCACCAGCCTCAGGGGCGAGACGGCTACCTTGATTAGGAGGTTCATGACCGTTTTCCAGATGATTTTTCCGTAGGAGAATTCCGGGTCGTTCAAGTTCCCCTTGACAGGAACGTCGAACTGGATTTTGTCGTCCTTGTCTTTTAGGATGTAGAGGCCAATCTTCATGGGGACCATGAATTCGGGGTCGGTGTTGGGATCCTTGTCATCGACGGATATGTTGTAGATGTCTATGGTGTTACGGCTGTCCAATTCGTAGTTCTTGATTTTGTTGTCGCTGGCGAAGGCGAGGGTACCCGCGCTAATGGGGTAGCCGGTAAAGTGATGGCTATAGGGGGTGAAGTGCTTTAGGGCCAGGTTTTTGACGCTTACATAGGCATCCATGGTGCCTAGGTCGGAGAAGGCTCCGGTGTACTTTACGTTTAGGGTGCCGCCTTCGGGGAAGTTGGCACTGACGTTAATGGCGCAGGGGGTGTTTAGGTTAATGTTGTTCCCCGCAACGGTGATGTTACTTACCTTGTAGGAGAACGGTTTTTTGAGGGTCATGTCGTTGGCGGTAAAGTCCGTATTCTTTACAAGGACTTTGTTGACCATCAGCTTGAGTGGCTTGGAGTTGTTTTTCGGTTCGTCCTTTGCTGTTGCGATAGTGTCGCTGATGGCCTCGGAATCTACGGCTGCCTGGATCATGTCGGTGGTGTCGCTTGCGGTTTCGCTCTTGGGATTTAGCAGCGTCTGGATGTTGTTGCCGTTCTTGAGCAGGTCGAAATGAGCGTTGACTCCGTCCACAATAAGAGAATCTACCTTGATGTCCATTTCGTCAAGATTTGCCTTGGCGAGTCCCGCTTCTATCAGTTTAATGCCGATGGTCTTATCGGAGGTTTCTGTCAGGAGCAAATCTTCGAGGGTGAGATGCCCCTTGATGTTGGAGGCCAAGGGTGCGTTGATGTTGCCTGACAGGTCCAAGTCAACGTTTAATGCTCCCGAGAAGTCCTTGTAGTTGATGAAATCTTTCAGGTATGGCTTGGCGCAGGCTAGCTTAAACTGATGAAGCCCTACCAAGACGTTGAAGTTTTCGGTTTCCATATTGAAGAGAACCTTGACGTCGAGGTTTCCGCCGTCTTCGAACCTGAGGGCGACTCCGATGTCTGTATCTTGGTTGCTGAAATATACCGAGGGAATGCGTAGTGAGAAGTCCTTTAGCTTGAAGTTGGAACCTACCTTGCGGTCCTCGTAGATGACATTGCTGTTCTCGATTGCGATGTTGTCAATGGCTAGACTAAGCCCGTGAAGAGCGTTGGATATAGAAGTGTTTAAGCTGAGGACGGAATCTTGCTTGGCGCTGTCCTGAGGGATACTTGCCTGGGGGAACGTTTCTATGGCGGTTGTATCCTTGGCGTTGAGAAACTCCAGAATGTCGCTAAAGTTGAAAACGCTTCCGTTTTGAATTACCCGTGCGTATAGCCCCTTCAGGTAGATTTCGCTAATGCTTATTTCCTTGGAGAGAAGATGCGTGGGGTTTGCGTTAATCCTGAATTCGTCAAAGCTTACAAAGGGTGTCTGGCCGTCTTTTTCGTATACGGTTAAGGAATCGATGGATAGCGTGAACGTGCTAAGACTCAGGCTAATGTCACTTATCTTGATATCTCGTCCAATGAATTCTTGGGAGTGTTCTTCGATGTAACTTCTGACGAAGGCGGGGGCTGCCTTGATGGCCGTTATTCCAAGTATCGCAATGAATGCCAGGAGAATAAGGGCCTTGTATCGTTTTTTTAGGGAAAGAAATTTCGTGAACGGATTGCGCTTCATAATCTTGAAATTAGAAATGTTTTAATTCTCGTTAATGACTTTCAAAAACTCCTTGCCGTATTTCTGGAGCTTTTGAGTGCCGATTCCTGGAATTTGAGACAGCTCCGTAAGGCTTGTAGGTCGAACCTTGACCATGCCCAAAAGCACCTTGTCGCTGAAAATGACATAGGGAGGGACGTTTGCCGCGTCGGACATGTTTCGGCGAAGGATTCGTAGAGCTTCAAAGAGCGTTGCGTCGCTTCCGGCCAGTTCTTCCTTGGAACTGAGGACGATATGCTCCTTGACGGGCTTGGATTTTGTTGTCGCTGTTTTTGATGTGGTCATTTCGTCGGTAATCAAGGCAAGTTGGATTTTTTTTCTCGCCGAAGAGAACCTGCCTACCGTAATCGGTAATGCGCAATGTTTTCTGGTCGGTATAGCTCATGGTGAGACATCCAAGATGAACCATTTGCTGGATATACAGCCTCCATTTTTCTGCCGGAGTGCCTTCGCCTACTCCGAAAGTTTTTAGCTGGTCGTAACCTTTGGAGATGACTTCAAACTTCTTGGACCCGCGGAGAATGTCTATGATCATGGTGGCGTTCTCCTGTTCTTTTGTGCGGGCAATGGCGCTCAAGGCCTTCTGGGCGATGATGGTTCCGTCGAATCGGCGGGGAGGGCGCCTGCAGATGTCGCAGTTTCCGCAGTCCTTTTCCGTCACTTCGCCAAAATACCCCAGCAAGATTCTGCGTCGGCAGACAAGACTGGTGGCGTAGTGCTGGGTACGGGCAAGCTTTTCCAGTTGAAGATTTCGCTGGTCCAGGTCTGCGATGTCCTGGGTAAATTTTGCCAGCTGGACAATGTCTGCGTCAGAGTAGAACAGGAGCGTATCGGCAGGAAGACCGTCTCGACCGGCGCGTCCGATTTCCTGGTAGTAACCTTCCATGTTCTTGGGCGTATTGTAATGGATGACGTAGCGGATGTTGCTCTTGTCAATTCCCATGCCGAAAGCGATGGTGGCGCAGATAACCTTGGTGCGGTCGTAAAGAAAATTTTCCTGGACCTTGGAACGTTCCTCGGCACTCATGCCCGCGTGGTAGGATTCGGCGTGGATTCCGAATTTTCCAAGTTCCTCGGCGAGACTTTCGGTGGATTTGCGGGAGAGGCAATAGATGATGCCGCTTTCACTTTTGCGTTCCTTGATGAAATCGCAAATTTCTCCAATCTTGCTTTTCTTGGTATAGTTGGTCTTGACCGTCAAGGATAGATTTTTGCGGTCAAAGCTGTCTAGCACAAGATTTTCCATTGGGATGGATAGCTGATGTAGAATATCTTCGCGGGTGATGGCGTCGGCTGTTGCTGTCAGGGCAAGAATGGGTACGCCTGGAAAATTTTCCCGTAGCTTAAAAAGCTGAGTGTATTCGGGGCGAAAATCGTGCCCCCATTGTGAAATACAGTGGGCTTCGTCAATGGCAAAGAGAGATACGTTCCCCTGTGGCAAAAGATGGTCTGCCTCAAATGTCAAGCGTTCCGGTGAGATGTACAGCAGTTTAAGATTGCCCTTGCAAAAAGCCCGGCGAATTTCCGCAGACTCTTCGCTGGATAAACCGCTGTTGAGGGCTGCCGCGGCAATGCCGTTTTCCCGCAGGCTGTCAACCTGGTCTTTCATCAGGGCGATTAGGGGTGAAACCACCACGGCGCATCCCTCAAAGACAAGGGCGGGAATTTGGTAGCAGATGGATTTTCCTCCACCGGTAGGCATAAGGGCCAGGGTGTCTTTCTTGGCAAGAACCTGGGCGATAACTTCTTTCTGCTTTGGGCGAAAATCGTTAAAGCCGAAATATTCTTTGAGCTTGTGCAGGGCGTCAACGTAAAGATCGTTCATACCGCAAATATAATATTTAGTGCACAAGTGTACAACTTGTACTAGGCTGATTTTTCTGTTTTTGATGCTCTTTTCTTGGATATCCAAACAATGATTTCCAGAACCAGCATTAATGAGCTTGTGACCAGGGCGGTATTACGAAAATCACCTGTGTCCACGAAGTAGTTTACGGCGACAAACAGAATGGGGGGAATCCATGAAAACTTGTAATGACGCTTGGAGAAGAGAATGTAGAGTACAAGGATGAGCAGGAGAGGTGCGAAAAGCGATAGAGCTAGTTCTACGGAAAGTCCTTGCAGGTTTTCTCCGACGCCGATAAAGGCAAGGCCCATGATTTGAACGACGATGGTTAAAAATCCCATTCCGATAGCAATGATGCGGGGCATGGGGGTGTTGTTCTCTTTAAGTGAATTAAAGAATTTTTGGACGGTCTTTCCTGCTTTTTGGGTCTGTCCTGTAACAGAGAGTTCAAGAACGACGGGGGGCAACGATAGGATTGCGGCAAAGTCGGCGCAACCCTTGGCAATGTCTGCTCCTAGGCCGTACCAGGAAAGATTGTTGGAAACAAAAAACAAGGAGACGTAGGTGGTGATGGGTACAAAAATGACTGGAATCCAAGTCAGGCTCTTGCAGTTGTAAACTCGGATCAAATAGATGAGCGAAAAAATAATGCAGCAAAGTGCGGCAAGAAGGGGCTCTGCATGGAAGGAGGCTCCTACGGAAAGCGTTTCCGTGCCTTGGAGGTAGCTGTGCCCGCTGGTAAAACCGTTAATAACGGTGAAAATAGTAGCAGCCACGTTGAGCACTAGGGTAAAGATCATGAACACCATTGCGAAAACTCGGAATGGGTGCATTTTTTTGCTGTTTTCTAGAATGCCTTCCTTGGTGGAGAAATCCTTGAGGACACCGACGGTTTCGTCCTTGATTCCGCTGACCTTAGACGAGGTGTAGTCGGTAACCTTGTTCCTAATCTGGTTGATATAGGAATTTTTCTGTTCGGGCTTTGATGTGGTTTGCTCGGTTTCCATGGGGTGTGATTCTTCTTAAAATTTGGGAGCGGCGATAAAGCGACCTCTTTAGAAAAATATAAAAAATTGATTGCGGTTAATTTCTATTTTTGAGGGTATGAGTGAGTCTGATTCAAATCGATTGAATGTGCTGATTTTAGCCGCAGGGCTGGGGACTCGACTTCGTCCCTTGACGAACGACGTGCCGAAACCTCTGGTTCCTGTGGTGGACAAGAGTATCCTGGAACAGCAGGCTATTAAGGCCCGCGCTATAGCCGGATTGGTGTCGGATGCTGGCTGTGTTGGGCTGGTCTCGGGAATGGATTGTGCCGGGATTCGGCTTCACGCCAACGCTCATTATTTGGCGGACCAGGTGGTTGCCGAAGGGGCTCGCCTGGGTTTTGAAAAAGTCTGGGTGGAACCTGAAATCTTAGGAACCGCTGGACCGCTGAAACGCATTTATAACGAAGGGTACCGCGGTGGACTTTTGGTCATGAACGGCGACGCTTACTGCAGTTTTGATTTGAAGGCTTTTGTAGAAAATGCTCGTAAGGCCTTCGCTGGTGGCGTGCAGAGTGGTGCCGCCGCCGGAACTCAGGATAGTACCGCGCCGGGAGTTGCGCTGCTGGCAATTGATTTCCCCAAGGTGAATACATTCCGCGTTGGGCCCGCTGGTCGCTTGAATGGTGTCGCTGGTCGTTTTGGTTCCGAAGAGGGATCTGCTGCAACATTCTCAGGAGTCTCTTATTACAGCGATGAGGCGCTTGCTCGCATTGCTGACGGTAAATTTGACATTCGCGAATTCTGGAAACAGGAAATTGCTGCTGGCCGGCCGCCCTTTGTGGACATGAGCCAGATGGGCGCCACCTGGATTGATATGGGTTCTCCTGAAGGCTTGTGGAATGCAACAGCAGCTCGCCTTAAGGAACTGGGCGTGGATTCCTGGCAGGATGAACGCCTGACGGTAAGTGGCAAGAATCGATCCATTGTATTCGCTGGTGCATCAGTTGCGGTGGGCGAAGTAGGCGAGGGCGAAACGGTGGAAAACGAAATTCGCGGCCCTGGATTCGTGTGGAAGATTTAAGAACGCGGCGGAGCTGCCTGATGTAAACCTAAAAGGTAGCGCAACGCTTACTCAGAATAACGCCGAGGTAAACCTCAAAGGGAGCGCAACGCTTACTTGGAATAACGCCGAGCGTGACATTCTGAGCGAATCTCCCTGTGTCATTCTGAGTGAAGCGAAGAATCTAGAAAATCAAAAATTGAGAAAATAAAGATGAGAAAATTTAGAGTTGTCCTTGTAGAACCGGAACATCCTCACAACGTTGGCTTTGTGGCCCGCGCCATGCATTGCTACGCCTTGGATGAACTTTACATCGTGTACCCCAAGCGTAACAAGGTCATCGAGAATTCCTACCACACGGCAGCCAACAGCCACGACATTCTGGACAAGGCCACCATCGTCCATTCCTTTCAGGAAGCAATTGGCGATTGCTCTTGCGCTGTGGCGTTCAGCCGTCGCATTTTCGGTAGCGCCATTAAGCACTGTATGGTGCCGGACCTGTCTGAAATGCTTCCCGATGACGGAACCATTGCCTTGGTGTACGGTCGTGAATCCTGCGGCCTCGCCTTGGAAGAAGTCAACGCTTGCACCTATCAGTGCGAAATACCTGTTCCGGGCCTCATGAGCTTGAACTTGGGTCAGGCGGTTTCTGTTTCCCTCTACGAACTTTGCCGTTCCGGCGCCTTGGCTAATGGAGAAGGCCGTGCCAAGCGCGGCTCCAAGGGAGCCTGCGAAACCCAGCCCGCCACCATCGACCAGATCAACGGTTTCAAGAAGTTCCTGGACCGCTATTTGACCGGTCAGTATCACGACCAGGCTTGGCGCGACAACTTCCTGAATACCTTGCTCCAGCGCCTGCACCCCACCCGCAATGAACTGAGTGCCTTGTTCGGTTTGCTCCGTAACGTCGCCGGAAAACCTGCCCGCCTGGAACAGGCCGAAGACCGCGCTAAAGCAGCAGCCGCTAAGGCTGCAGAGGCCGCTGATGCTGCGAACCCCGCCGCTGAAACCGCTGATGCAGTTGCCGCAACCGCTGAAAAAGGCGTAAAATAGCGAAATGGGTTACTAAATGGAGGTCTAAGTCTTGTTTAGTAACCTGGATTTTGTACAAAGTAATTGTTTTTGCGTGTAAATCTTGTTTTTGGGGTTACTAAATAGGTGTTAATGGTGCGTTTGGTAACCTTCCCAAGGAAGTAAGTTCAAGATTATCGCGAAATTGTTGAGAATAAAGTAATAATCGGGTTACTAAACAAGTGAGTGAAGTTGAATTAGTAACCTAAAAATGCAAAAAGGCTCTTTATGGCAATGAAAATCACCATCCAATATCTTGATGACTCCATCCCGCGTCTGGCATACATTGGCGGCAAGTCCGACTGGATTGACCTGAGTGCTGCAGAAACCGTTACTCTCAAGAAGGGTGAATTCAAGCTCATTCACCTGGGCGTTGCCATGAAACTTCCCGAGGGTTACGAGGCGCACCTAGCTCCCCGCAGTTCCACCTTCAAGAACTTCAAGATCCTGCAGACTAATTCCGTAGGCGTTGTAGATTCCAGCTATTGCGGTGCAAACGACTGGTGGAAAATGCCGGTCTACGCCACCGAAGACGTGACCATTGAAAAGGGCTCTCGCATCGCACAGTTCCGCATTATGGAAAAGCAGCCTACGCTGGAATTCGAAGAAGGCGTGCTGGCAGACAAGGACCGCGGCGGTTTCGGCAGCACCGGAATTAAGTAATTTCGGTAACACCGGCGTGAAGTAAAGGCGGCCCTGGCGTGAATTACCCCAAAAACGCTAAAACTGCGATTTACAAAAATTGTAAAACAAAAAGTGTAAAAAATGATGATTTTTACACAAAATGTAAAGAAAGTGGCGAAATCCTACAATTCTTGTATAAAAATTGACAAAAAACTTGTAGTTTTGTTTTTCACTCTTTGTTATTTTTCAAACGCAAAAATTTAAAATAAACTCTAAAAAGCCCCTATAAGGACATTATTATGGCAAAAATCGCTATTCTCGGTTATGGTAACTTGGGCCGCGGCATCGAATGCGCTGTCAAGAAGACCAAGGACATGGAACTGGTTGCAGTGTTCACCCGTCGTGATCCCGCTACTGTCAAGATTCAGACCCCGAACATTCCCGTTCTCAACGTTTCTGAAATCGAAAAGTGGGCAGACAAGATCGACATGCTGGTGATCTGCGGCGGTAGCGCTACCGACCTTCCCAAGATGACTCCGGAAATGGCTGCCAAGTTCAATGTTATCGATACTTTCGACACCCACGCCAACATTCCCACACACTTTGCAAACGTCGATGCTGCCGCCAAGGCTGCAGGCAAGATCGCCATGATCTCCGTAGGTTGGGATCCGGGTATGTTCTCCCTGAACCGCGTCTATGCAAACGCAATCCTCCCTGATGGCAAGGACTACACCTTCTGGGGTAAGGGCGTTTCCCAGGGTCACTCCGACGCTGTCCGCCGCATCAAGGGCGTGAAGAACGCCAAGCAGTACACCTGCCCGGTTCCGGAAGCTCTCGAAGCTGTCCGTAGCGGTTCTATGCCTGAACTGACCACCCGTCAGAAGCACACCCGTCTTTGCTACGTGGTTCTTGAAGAAGGTGCAGATGCAGCCTATGTCGAAAACGAAATCAAGACCATGAAGAACTACTTCGATGAATACGACACCACCGTAAACTTCATCAGCGAAGAAGAATTCAACGCAAACCACAGCGGCCTCGCTCACGGTGGTTTCGTGATTCGTACCGGCAAGACCGGCATGAACAACGAACACACCCACGTGATCGAATACAGCCTGAAGCTGGACTCCAATCCGGAATTCACTACTGCTGCAGTGATCGCATTTGCCCGCGCAGCACTTCGCATGAAGGCTGAAGGCAAGACCGGTTGCTTCACCGTTCTCGATGTTCCTCCTGCATACTTGAGCGAACAGAGCGGCGAAGAACTGAGAGCACATCTTTTGTAGACCGCTCGGATCGTTCGTCAGGCGCATAACCTGCGTTCACCCTCGCTCTCGCAATCGCGACCGGTTGATACCGGTCGCTTTTTGCTCACAGGCTGTAGTTCGAAAAACGCACTTGGGCTTGAATCGCCTAGTTTTTCGAACCCTCGCAAAATACTCCTCGTTAAATGACGAGGGGTATTTTTTTGCTTGGCGCGTGCTTCAAATCGAAAAAAGACCTGGATAGATCCAGGTCTTCTTGTCTACTTGAGCCATAGGGAAGGCTTTAGTTCCATTTGTTGCAGGTGTACAATCCGTCCTCATCATAGTTGTTCGGACAATGTTCTCCTAGGAAACCTGTCTTCAGGCCTTTAACAGGAATAAATACTCTTTCGTTATTTTCGTTGATGATAATGGCTGCTCCAGAAAGATAGTTGGGCCAGTGGTCGAATACACCTTGGTTCCAGTCGCCGTTGAAACCATTATTCCCGACGTAATCATAGGCTCTTAAGTTAATCTTGCGATTTGTTCCAGAAATTAGGAATGGAGCCAGGAATTGGTCGTGAGAAATAACCATTGTTGTTTTATTGATGTTGTTGTACATAAAGTGCTTGTCAATGATTTCCTTGGTTTTCTCGTCTACGTTGTAGAACTTGTCTTTGCAGGCCGTTGTGTCGTATGCGAATTTGGTGAATCTCGCCCAGCTCGTTATGCCTGCGCAATCATCGCTAGAATATCTTTCATACCAGGCTTCCGTGAAGTCTGGGCTTTTCATATAGTGGTTGCCAGAGACGAGGTTTGTATCGTACAGGTCTTCCCAATTTAAAAGGTTTTCTCCTTTTCCCTGAGAAATGAGAACGTTTGTTCTTACAGTACGGTAAACCTTGGTACTCATGTAGTAAAATTCTTCGGATGTCTTGGTTGCAATCTTTTGACCAAGATAGGTTGCCTGAGATCGTCCTTTAGAATTTAAGTCTCCTTTGGTGCCGTGGTCGTCTTTGTTTCGTTCGGCGTGGCGAATGATGAATACAAGTTTTTCGTTGGGGAGGACACAGTCAAATACATTTTCTAGGGGAATGAATTGATCCTGTGTGGCGCGCATAGTTCTGCAGGTTCCTGAAAGTTCTACGACGCTGCTGCTAGACAATTCTTCACTGCTGCTAGATTCTGTAGAACTGGAACTTTCGGTGCTGGAACTGGATGGCGTGTAGTCCTGGCCATCCTTACCAGGTTCACCTTGAGGGCCCTGTGGTCCGGTTTCGCCCTGTTCTCCCTGCGGCCCCTGAGGTCCTTGGGGGCCTGTTTCACCCTGGTCCCCCTTGTCGCCCTTTTCGCCGTCAGCGCCATTCCATACGTAGGAGGTGTCTGCCTTTACGGTTCCATCAGTATCTTTGTAGGTAATGATAATTTGAATACCGCCATTGGGGTGCTCATCAGAAGCGGCAACGGCACTTGTGGAAATAGTGGGCGAGAAACCTGCGGCTCCATCATTACCGTTGTTACCATCGTTTCCGTCCTTGCCGTTTTCACCTTGCGGGCCTTGGGGGCCAATTCCGCCCTGGTCACCTTTATCGCCCTGGTCGCCCTTATCACCTTTTTCGCCATTGGCCCCGTTCCAGATGTAGGTGGTGTCGGACTTTACAGTTCCGTCAGTATCCTTGTAGGTAACGATAATTTGGATACCGCTGTTGGGATGCTCATCTGTTGCGGCAACGGCACTTGTGGAAATAGTGGGCGAGAAGCCTGCGGCACCATCGTTACCGTTGTTGCCATCCTTACCGTCTACACCATCTTTGCCGTTTTCACCTTGCGGACCTTGGGGACCGATTTCGCCTTGGTCACCTTTATCGCCCTGGTCTCCCTTATCACCCTTTTCGCCATCGGCTCCGTTCCATACGTAGGAGGTGTCTGCCTTTACGTTTCCGTCGGTATCCTTGTAGGTAACGATAATTTGGATACCACCGTTGGGATGTTCTTCAGAAGCGGCTACTGTAGCTGTTGAAATCACGGGGGAATAGCCATTAGCACCGTCCTTGCCGTCGGCGCCATTTAGACCGTCCTTGCCGTCCTTACCATCTAGGCCATTGATACCGTCTTTTCCGTCGGTTCCATCTCTGCCATCAACGCCGTTCAGCAAAACGCCAAGAGAATCGCCGCCGCAAAGAACCTTATATCCAGTTCCGTTAGCGAGAGGCGCAATGGTACAGGATGTTCCATCTTTTCCGTCAGTACCATCTCGACCATCTATGCCGTTAATACCGTTGGTACCATCCTTACCGTCAATGCCATTAGCACCGTCCTTGCCGTCGGCGCCATTTAGACCGTCCTTGCCGTCTTGGCCATTGACACCATCTTTACCATCGATACCGTCGCGTCCGTCCTTACCGTCAACGCCATTTACGCCGTCCTTACCGTCGGCACCATTCTTGCCGTTTAGCAAAACGCCCACGGAATCCTGGCCGCATATTACCTTAAATCCAGACAGGTCTTCCAGGGGGATGGCCGTACAGGATTCTGCGATTCCGTCCTTACCATCAATACCGTTTACACCGTCCTTACCATCAACGCCATTGATGCCATCTTTTCCGTCAACGCCATTGATGCCGTCGGTTCCGTTGACGCCATTGAGCACGTAGCCGATGGAATCGCCGTTGCAGATAATCTTAATGCCTCTGTTTTCAGTCAGGCTTTCGGTATGGCACCTTAAATTGTAGCTTGTGCTGTCTTCAGATAGTTCGTAAACATTGCCTGTTGTCTGTTCGCATGCAAATAGACAAAAACCAGACAATATCAGAATTGATATTTTGACTCTATTCATATATAACATCCCACTTTATTTTTATAAAAAAATAAAATATGAGTAATTAGTTTTAATGCTTTTTTTTAATTTCTGTATACATATTGTCCATGGCGTATACAATCTTATCTATTGCGATTAGAAAAATTGTTCAAAACCGAATTTTTACGGGTTGTTGAATTTTTTGTAAAATGTAAACTAGTGAACTGTTCGCCGGGAAATGGGCTAGTTTGTTATATTTTACCCATGTTATATAGAGATTTGGGGTAGGATAAATGAAAAATTTATGGTTAGTTCTTTTTGCATGAGGTATACTCTAGATCATCCCTTTGTTAAGGAACTGGACAAGGCTGCCCGAGATGATTTAGGCATGACTAGTTTGAAATGCATTCGCTATTTAAAGTCGCCTCAAAAATTTAAAACTCTTGACTCAATAGCAATGCTTAAGTCTTCCATTGCCCTAGGTGAATGCTTTGCAGAAAACGCTTCTCATCCGGATGTTAAAGAAATGTATTCTGGTATGGCCCGAACTGGTCGTATGATGTTGATGAATGCTGATTTGCCGGAACCCATTAAGACTTACGAGAACAAACTTATGGAAAAAGATTCCGTACTTCTTAATTATTTAAAGTCCAATGGTGTTAACGTGGATTCTCTGCTTTCTGCAAAATCTGTAAGTATCACGGATTCTTCGCAAAAAATTCCCTTTGGAACAGGAGACTCTTTACGATCAACTCCCGCTATAAGGAAGGATTGATATGAACTTCTATCGCAAGGCCATTGATTCTTTGGACTGGGGCTCAGCCCGGCAGGTCTCACCGGGAGCGGAACCTGTTGTTGTCATCGGTCATAAGACTCCTGACGGAGATTCCGTCATGTCAGCGATGGCATACGCTCGCTTAATGCAGGAGCTGGGCTACAATGTTGTTGCGAAAATGGCGGGGAAGGCCAATAAGGAAACTGTTTTCGCGGCTAAGGCATTCGGTTTCAATTTACCTGAGGTTTTGACTTCGGTGCCCACGGGGCAAACCTTGATTCTTGTGGACCACAGCGATTACGCCCAAGCTGTTGACGGTGCCCGAGACGCTCGAATTCTGCAGGTTATGGACCATCACGGTATTGGCGATATTGTGGAATCCAAACTTTTGTATGCCAAATATATGCCTGTGGGCTCTACCTGCTCTATCGTCTACACAAGCTTTAAGGAACTTGAGGTGGACATTACCGCTGATGTGGCTAAGATTCTTCTGGCGGGCATTATGGCGGATACCTTGAATCTCGTCAAGGTGACTTGCACTGATGTAGACCGCACAATTTATCAGGAACTGATTGCAATTCTTGCTTCTGCAGAAAACGTTTCCTACGCCGAGGAATTTGAAAAAGTTCAAAAAATTTATCGGGGAATGCTTGATGCGTCCAAGAATTTCGATGGCATGACCGACGAAGAAATTTTCGATTCCGATGCCAAGGATTACGAAATTGCTGGTGTTCGTTTTCGTTTAGGAAGTCTGGACTGGCCTCACGAGGAATCTATTGATTCCTTTAACGAACGAATGCTTTCTGTGATGCGCAAAATTGTTACTTCAAACGCAAACCAGAAACCCTATGATATGGCATTCTGTCGAGTAGGCTTCAAGGAAACTTCCTATATCCTATACGCAGGAAATTCCAATGCAAAAACAATTGCAGAGACTGCTTTTGGCAAATCTCTGCAATCGGGTATTATTTTCTGTGAAACTCGCTTAAGCCGTAAGCTGCATGTGGTTCCCATGCTGACGAAGGCGTTAAACGGTTAATGGTCTCACCCTTAGTTTTCTGGATAAACTCTCAGGTATGCATCTTCTACTGCGGTGGCGGGCAATAACGTTACGTTGTCGTCTTTGTCCACAATGATGGCGATACCGGTCAGGTAGTTAATCCAATAGTTAAAGTCGTTTTCGTGCTTATGGAATCGCAGGTCCACTTGACGCTGGCTTGCCGCAATAGCCATAGGTACCATCACTTTGTCGTGAGAAATTGCGATGGTTATGTTATGCATTCTCTCGTAGGTGAAGTAAGTATCGACGAATTCCTGAATTCGGTCATCGATGTCATAGAATGCATCTAGACATTCCTGGTAAACATCGTCCTCATAGGCGTAGTGTGAAAATGCGGACCAGCTCCAGCTAAATTTGTTTCGGCATTCGTTGTATTTGTCCTTGTTCTTGATCAGGTAGCCGTCTTTCAGATCGTTGTTTTCTTCATGGTCTTCAGCAACCTTTGCCTTGAAGGGAACGCTGGACTCGGAGAATTCTTGACCCTTGCCTTCAGCAATTTTTAATACGGTTTCCATGGTGCGGTGGACATCGGTATACATAAAGTAAATGTCTTCTGCATCTTTAAGCTGTTGGCCGAGTTCAATGGATTGGGCCCGTCCTTCGTCATTGAGTCCATCGTTTTCGTTGGTGGCATTTCTATCTCTAGCGGCGTGTCTCAGGACAAAGACCACTTTTTCGGAGGGTCGAACGCAGTCCAGAATTTCTGTAACTTGGGGAAACTGGTCGTAGGTGCTCCTCAGTGCGATACATTCGTCACTAAGAGGAACTTCAACGACTTCTGAGCTGGAAGAAATTTCTGTTTCAGAACTAGAACTCTCTGCAACATCTTCGATAGAACTTGAACTCTCTGCAACATCTTCGATAGAACTTGAGCTTTCTGCAACATCATCAACAGAACTGGAAGAGACTCTCACGTCTTCGCTAGAGGAACTTGCGACTCCGAGGGAATCTAGCATTTGAAGAGAATCTTCGTAGGAACTGCTAGAAACTTCGTCTTCAACAAGGGATGAGCTGGATTCTTGATTATCCAATTCGGGCTTGGTGGTGCTACCGGAGTCGGAGCAGGCCAGCAAACCCAAGGCGACGATGGTGGACAAAGCGGCTTGTTTGTAAATGTTCTTCATATCCTCAAAGATATTTAAAAAAAAAGTGAAAAATGATTGACTGTTATGTATAAAGTGTTGTTAATTTATCCAACAAAAAAAGCCGTCTTTTTTAGACGGCTTTCGTAAAAGACTATGTTTTGAAGCCTGATTACTGAGCGGTGACAGGCGAGACTTCGCCCTTGAAAGTAGCCTTGGTCTGGGTGGCAAACACCTTGTCGTAGGCTTCCTTGCTAATACGCTTGTAGGTTGTTACGATTCCGCCGAATTCATAGGTGGCGGCATCCCCGTCAACGGACATGCAGTATTCCATGTTCAAGGAATTCTTGCCGCAAATCTTTCCGTCTTGCTGGGTGGCTGTCAAGTCTCCGTTGATGTTGCGGATGATGTACTGGTCGCCGTCCTGGATGACTTCGAAAATAAGATCGGCTTCACCTTGCCAGCAACCGGCAAAGTTCTTTTTATTGGAGCTGTCGCCACCGCAGGCAACAAAGCAGAGGGAGAGAAGTGTGATTGCGAAGAATAAAATTGTCTTTTTCATACCATAAAAAATAGTATTTTTATAACAACAAAGACAATCTTGATTGTAAAATGAAATTTTTATTTCGGTATATTCTTCTTTTAACCCCATTTTTTGCCATCGGATTGGTCTATTTTGTCTATAATCTCATAGAGGAGAACCGTAGACCTCTTCCTGTTTACACACCGCCGGTGGTAAACGATTCCTGGTCTGCAGAAGAATACATTCGGCATTTGAAGTTGAAACCTTTTAACAACAGAGAAGTACATCGGCTCTTTTTGAAGCGAACTCGGCAAAAGCAGGGGGTCTATCTGGAGAGTATGCCGTCCTTGATGGATACCATTGGCCTAGAAATAGTCAACAGTTTCCACGTTGTGGTGGGGGATAGCTATACGCCGGTTGTGACGAGCGGCAATGATTTTGAAGGTCATTTGAAAACTTCAAAACACTATATGAACGCCGCCTTTGACTTTCGGATAAAGGATTTGCCTTTTGAACAACGCAAGAAAGTGGTTGACCTTGTGGAACAGCGTATTGGACACCGCTGCAAAGTCATCTGGGAACGAGGGGAGGCCGAACACCTCCATGTTGAACTCCTGGATTCGGAATTACAATTATTGGATAAATAAGAAAGGCGAGACTGAGCTCGCCTTTTTCGTTACTTACAGCAGCGGAATCCCACGCTGGGATACTGATTTTGGGGATAGAAGCTGAATTTGCTTTCGGTGCATTTGCTTCCGTTGTTAGTGTTCCAGGCGCCGCCTGCCACCAAGAACATGTTGGGGTGGTCCTTGCTGGTGGTGGAGGTCCATTCCCAAAGGTTTCCGTTCATGTCGTACATGCCCCACCAGCTGCGGCACTGGTCTTTGCGTCCTGCCCGTTTTGCTGCTGTGGTGTTGGTGTTGCACTTGTTCTGCTTGTAGCTGTCGCCGTAGGAATACTTGGAGTTGTCCTTGCCTCGGCAGGCGGCTTGCCACTCGGTAATGCTGCAAAGATGTTTTCCTTCCTTTTCGCAGAGGGCTACTGCCTCCTCCTGGGAGACCATGTCCTTTGGCTTTTCATCGGGCTTGTTGGGGTATTCGTATGCGTCCACACAAACTGTTTTTCCGCCAACAGGAACGGGGTAGGTGTTTTTGCCGCAAACGTTATCGCTTGCCATATCGTATTTGGCTTCTTCCCAAGGGGTGCGGTTACCGACGGAGTCTTCTGCATAGAAAAATACGGAACCGGTCTTGTTGTATTGAATGGCCTTGCCTGCATCAACGGGGTTTAGAGTGTCCCCGATGGAGAGGAATGTTTTGCACTTGATTTCGTCACACTTGACTTTTAACTTGATGGGGTCGTAATAGCGACCTGCAGGAGGTGCTATTTCTGCTACAGGAGGAACCTTGTCGGAATTACGAATGCTGTCCTGGAGACGTTTCTTTTCTGCCTCTTCTGCTTTGGACTTTTCTGCGGCGGCGATGCTGTCGGCGGTGGCCTTGGCTGCCTTGTCCAGAGAATCCTTGCGGGCCTTGTCTACAGCTGCAATGCTGTCACGAACGTGCTTGATGCTATCCTTGACATGGCGGATGCTGTCCTTGTTTGTGCTTGGCTTTGCCGCTGCGATACTATCGGCGGTGCGGATACTGTCTGCAATACGGGCGAGGCTGTCGGCCTGCTTAAGACTGTCTGCTTTGAGGGCTGCCAGGCTATCTGCCGCACGAAGGCTGTCCGCACGGAGTTTTTCAATCTGGCGAAGGCTGTCGAGAGAGTGCCTGCGCTGTGCTTCCAAAGCTGTTTCTTGTTCTTTAGCCAAGGCTTCCTGCTTGACTTCGTCTAAATGACACTGGACAATAAAAAGGGTGACCAGCAACAGAAACATCAATACTAGAATAGCGACGTTTCTTTTTTGACGGTTCTTGTTTTTTTGTTGTTCCATATTGACTCTCATGTATATTTTTTAATCAGCAGATTCTGTGGCTGCTTCTGTATTTTTGCTTTCACGAACATCGTTGAACAGTTCGCCCCAATGTCGGATGATTTCTTGCTTTAATTCCTGAACGCTGATGTTTCTCCGGAGTGAATTTCTGTAGGCAATCGATATGAAACCAGTCTCTTCAGATACAACGATTACCAGGGCATCACATTCTGAGGCTAGCGCTTTGGCGGCACGGTGACGCATGCCGTAACCAGCTTCCTTTTCTGCGTTGCCGGTGGGCATGGGAAGGATACAGCCTGCTGCAACAATTCGCTTGCTGTTTAAAATTACGGCGCCGTCATGGAGGGCTGAATTGGGGAAGAACAACGCACGCAGTAGTCGGGAACTGATTTGTGCATCTAGGATTTCACCAGTATCGGCGTAGTTTCTCAAGCCTACTCGCTTTTCAAGAACAATCAGTGCGCCTGTTCTTGTCTTTGCCAGATCCTGAACTGCAACGGAAATGACTTTGGTGATTTCGTCCAGACCGCTGGAGTGAAAGAATATGTTGCGGAAGTTCAGCTTGCTGGCCGCTTGACCAATTCGAGTCAAGGCTGCTCGAATTTCTGGCTGGAAAAGAATAACGATTGCAATAATACCTAGGGTTGCCAGATTGCTAATCAACCAGGCGATGGTGTGCAGTTCCCACCACTGTGCAACGATCCAAGCAAGAATCAGGAGTAGTCCGCCAAAGAGCATCTGGGCGGCGCGTGTGCCTCTAAATAGAGAGAAGATGTAGTAGACTATTATGGATACCAACAGAACATCTAGGATGTCTGCCATTCGAACATCAATAATGTCAAAAAGTTTAAATAGAACCATTGTTCATTGCCTCTAGGTAAAGCATAGATTCTTTGGCTTCTTTTACGTCGTGGACGCGAATGCAACTTGCCCCGCCTAGTGCCGCAATAATTCCTGCGGTAACCGTGGGAATCAGACGGTCGCTGTTTTCTAGTCCCTTCATCTTTCCGATGTAGGATTTGCGGGAAGAGCCGATTAAAACGGGGTAACCATCGTCAAGAAAAGATTCCACCGATTTCATCAAGTCGATATTATCTTGTGGGGTTTTTCCAAAGCCAATGCCTGGGTCGATACAAATTCTAGCGGGTTCAACACCTGCGGTAAGCAATTTTTGAACCTGGCTCATCAGCTCGTTGTGGACTTCTTGCACTACATTTATGTAGGGAGTAAAGTCTTGCTGCATGGTCCCGAAGTTTCCGCGAATATGGTTCAACACGACAGATGCCTTGGTCTGTGCCGCAATGTTTATCATTTCGGGATCCATGGTGCAAGCACTGATGTCGTTGATAATGTGTGCTCCCAGGGCCATGGTCTCCGAGGCTACTTTGGATTTTACCGTATCCACAGAGATGTAGAATTTTCGTTCTGCCGCAAGAGGTGCTAAACGTTCCACCAAGGGGCAGACTCGGTCCAGCTCTTCTTGAGCCGAAACCGGCGTGCTTCCTGGACGGCTGCTTTCTCCGCCAATATCAAGAATCCGGGCTCCTTCATCTAAAAGCTTCAAGCTATGCTGGTAGGCTGCCTCTAAAGTATTGTGAGCACCGCCGTCAAAAAAACTATCTGGAGTTACGTTGACGATTCCCATGATGATGGGCGTCGGAGTACACGATTCAACCGTCTCTCCGATTTTCCAAGACAACGCTCTTGATCTCGATAGCAGTTCGTTCAGCATAGCTTAACCATTTAAGTTTAGGGCTTGGGATCTTCAGGCAATGCTTTGGACTTGTTTTCGTCAACGGCTTCTGAATGGGCTTCTTCTGCCGGTACCTCACCACCAGCGGCAGCTGGCTCTATCGTAGAGATGGGGGCGGTAGGAGGAGTCATGCCGGGGTCGGGAGGCGGAGTGTCTTCTGCCTTCTTCTTGGCGGCAAGTTCTTCCATCGCCTTGTACTGGCGGCTCTTCTTGGTACCGGAGAGCTTTTCGCCTGCCATGACGCGGTCGATTTCTTCGCGGTCCAGGACCTCGAATTCAAAGAGAGCTTCTGCAAGGTCCGTCAGTTTGTCCTTGTTTTCTTCCATAAGCTGGCGAGCCCGCTGGTCCAACCGCTTGATTAGGCTGTTGATGGCGTTGTCAATCTTTTCCGCCATCATTTCGGACATTTCCTTGGGCTTGCTGATTTCTCGACCCAGGAAGACTTCGCCGTCGGTGCGGCTGTAGCAGACGGGACCGATTTCATCATCAAAGCCCCATTCTGTAATCATCTTGCGGGCAAGTTCAGTTGCTCGTTGGATGTCGTTAGAGGCTCCAGTACTCTGATGGTTGAAGAAAACCAGTTCTGCCAGACGACCGGACATCATAATCATGATACGTTCTTCGGCGTATTCACGGCTGTAAGAGACCTGGTCTCGTTCCGGCAAACTCATGGTGACACCCAAGGCACGTCCACGGGGAATGATGGTGATCTTGTGCAGCGGGTCGGAGTGCTTGCACAGCAAGGTCATGAGGGCGTGTCCTGCCTCGTGATAGGCGGTATGGCGCTTTTCCTCGTCGGTCATGAGCAAGGTGCGGCGTTCTGCACCCATGGAAAGCTTGTCTCGGGCTTCTTCGAAGTCCAACATGGTCACCTTCTTGTTATTGAAGCGGGCGGCCATCAATGCGGCTTCGTTTACCAAGTTTTCCAGGTCCGCGCCGGCGAGTCCAGGCGTTCCCTTTGCCACTGCCTTAATATCGACGTCATCGGCTAGAGGAACCTTACGCTTTTTCAAGTGTACTCGAAGGATTTCTTCGCGGCCCTTCAGGTCTGGCAGACCCACCACGATTTGGCGGTCGAAACGACCGGGGCGAAGTAGTGCCTTGTCCAAAACATCAGGTCGGTTGGTGGCAGCAATAAGGATTACTCCTTCATTGGCGGTAAAACCGTCCATTTCCACCAGCAACTGGTTCAATGTCTGTTCGCGTTCGTCGTGACCGCCGCCCAGGCCTGCACCACGCTGGCGACCGACGGCATCAATTTCGTCAATGAACAAAATACAGGGGGCGTTCTTCTTTCCGTTTTCAAAAAGGTCGCGGACACGGCTTGCACCTACACCAACGAACATTTCTACGAAATCAGAACCGCTCATGCTAAAGAAGGGAACGCCTGCTTCACCGGCCACGGCACGGGCAAGCAAAGTCTTACCTGTACCCGGAGGACCAACCAGCAAGGCTCCCTTGGGAATACGGCCTCCAAGAGCGTCAAACTTCTTGGGATCTTTCAAAAATTCTACCAGTTCTTGCAGGTCTTGCTTTGCCTCGTCACAACCGGCAACGTCCTTAAAGTAGGTTTTCTTCTTTTGGTCCAGCTGTTTGGCTTGGCTCTTGCCAAAGGCAAAGGGGCTCTTTCCGCCCCCGCCCATCTGGCGGCTCATCATGAAGTAGAAGAATACGATTAGGAGGATGGCCGGCATGAAGGCCACCAAGGTATCGAGCCAGGAAGATTCTTCATGGATAACCTTGACTTTAACACCCTTGAACACTTCCCAGGCGGTAATCTGGTCGTTGGTGACTTCCAACATGTGGCTGCGGAACTGTTTCTTGGAGGGGTTGCTGTTGTTCCCTCTGGAAAACTTGGCGAAAAGGCTCTGGTCATTTTTTGCGGCGGCAGCTTCTTCCGCGGTCAATTCCCGGGCACCTTCAATAATAATGCCATCCTTCGTCTTTTGGAGGGTCAATTCCGTAATGACCTGGGTGGAATCTCCCATCATGGCGAGAAATTCTGTTCTCGTCATGTCGGTATTGTCGTCCTTAGAGGCCAAGGGGAACATGACGAACAGCAGGATTATCATGATTAGCAAGATAATGAAATTCTTACTGCGGTACGGGGGCGTTGGTTTACCCGGATTTTTACTCATATAGTCCTTTTAGGTGGCTTTTTTAGCCTTTATCGTTTTTCTCTTTAGATCGTCTACTTTTTTCGCTTGCTGGACACCTTCTACGAATAAAACTCTTGAACCGCAGGCAAAAAGGGGGAGACTGTCATGCATCCATTGGGGAATACCCTGTTCTCGCAGCCAGTGTTCCAATTTGCGGGCCTTGATTTTTTCGTCTGCAGGCCATAACGTATCGCCTTTTAAACGGAAACGCCATTGTCCAGCCAAACTTGAAAAATTATCAACGCTAAGATACAAATTATCAAGTTCGGTCTTTGCCTGAAAAGGGCAAGTTGTATCGCAAATCCATAAAATATGGCGGCATTTTTCCATAAGAATGGTTTTACACTGCGATCTTTGGGGAAACGGGTAGGAAAAGAACGTTCCTTTTTCCTGTAATGGTAGCCGAAAGCCTTTTTCCATAAGCCAAAGACGGAATAATTCCGAGATTCCCCCAGGTGATGCTTTAGGGCTGTTTTCTGTAATGTTTTTGAATTGGTATTCCAGCTTTTTTACGTCCAGAGCCATCACCTTGCTGTAGCGGGAGTATTTGTGGTCAAATGTCCATTCCTCCCGGGGAATAACCATGGGGTCAAAGAGGGAACTTGCCTTTCCCATCACTTTGCTGTAGGCTTTTTCTGCAAGGTGTGCCACACGACAAAGCTGGTGACTTGCTCCTGGATTCATCTTTTCTAGATGGGGGAGTGCTTCGTGACGAATTTGGTTGCGGGCGAATTTAATGTCGGAATTACTTTCGTCTTCCCGCCAGTCAAGAAGATGTATCTGGGCGTATTCCACCAACTCTTGGCGTGAAACGCTAAGAAATGGCCTGTAAACCATTCCGTTGACCGGCGAAATTCCAGAAAGTCCTGCTAAACTTACTCCACGGCGAAGCCTAAAGTAAACGGTTTCCGCCTGGTCTCCAGCGTGATGGGCGGTTAAAATCGCGTCCGCCTGATTTTCTTGGGCGAAGGTGAATAGCGCTTCGTAACGAGCTTTGCGGGCATTTTCTTCTAGGGAACCTTTATCTTTGAGGATGTTTCCGTCTAAGCGCTTTTCAAAATAGTCCGTATGGAGCTTTGCTGCAAAGCTCCGAACTAAATTGGCATCTAAATCGGCAGTAATTTCTCGTAGACCGTGATGTACGTGGACGATTCCCAGCCATTCGATTCCCAACTGCATTTTATTTTGTTCGAAAAAATGAGCTAGGCAAATAGAATCAACTCCTCCTGAAACAGCAAGTAAAAGGCGGGTCCATCTGTGTTCTTGAAGAACTTCTTTTATGGCGGGGATGATTCTTGTGATGCTCACGTTCCCTAATATAGCAATAGACTATGACCTTTTAATAGGTGCAGGTGCTGCAAGGACGAGAAAATTTTTTGTGTATTTATTATCTTTGAAAAAAATGTTTACCAGAGATAAATCGTTATGATTAGTATTACCAAGCTCTTGATGGATGCTCCCAATTATGGGGACCAGTTGCGTTATACTCCTAAGGCTCACGAAGCTAAGAATGGTGTTTCCGAAGGCCGTGGACCAGTAGTGGTTTGGAACTGCACCAAGACCTGTAACCTGAAGTGCGTTCACTGTTATGCTCGTTCCGAAGCCATTAAGTACCAGAACGAACTGACCCATGAAGAAGGCTTGGCTCTTATTGATCAGTTGGCTGAATTCAAGGTACCGGTGATTCTTTTTAGCGGTGGCGAACCGCTGCTGCGCCCGGATTTTTTTGAACTGGCTAACTATGCGGCAAGCAAAGGTATTCGCCCGACTATTTCTACCAATGGTACCTGCATCACTCCCGAAGTAGCTGAAAAGCTGAAGGCTATGGGCGTGGGCTACGTGGGCATCAGTCTGGATGGCAATGAAGAAACTCACGACAAGTTCCGCGGCAAGGAAGGTGCCTACAAACTGGCTATCCGCGGTATCCGCAACTGTGTGGCAACTGGTCAGAAGGTGGGACTCCGCTTTACCATTACCAAGGACAACTACCGCGATCTGAACTCCATCTTTGACTTGATCGAGTCCGAGAATATCGACCGCGCCTGCTTCTATCACTTGGTGTATAGCGGCCGTGGCAGTGGCATTGTGGATCACGACTTGACTCATGAGGAAAGTCGCCAGGTCATGGACCTGATTATCGACCGTGTTCTGGACTTCAAGAAGCGTGGCCTGAACAAGGAAATTTTGACCGTGGATAACCACGCCGACGCCGTGTACCTGTACCAGCGCATGAAGCGTGAAGACCCTGAACGCGCCAAGAAGATTCTGGAACTGATCCAGAGCAACGGCGGTAACCGCAGCGGCATGGCCTTCGGTAACATCGATAGCATCGGTAACGTTCATCCCGACCAGTTCACCCAGTACATTACCCTAGGTAACGTTCGTGAGCGCAAGTTCGGCGACATCTGGACTGACGTTTCTAACCCGATTATGGCGGGGCTCAAGGACCGCAAGCCTTTGCTGAAGGGTCGTTGTCCCAAGTGCGCCTTCCTGAACCTTTGTAACGGTAACTTCCGCACCCGCGCCGAAGCTGTGACGGGCGACTTCTGGGAAATGGACCCGGCCTGCTACCTGACCGACGAAGAAGTGGTGATTTAGGTGTGAGGGCGTTCGCCTGCGGCTCTCTTTGAGGTCGCGACTTAAGTCGCTAGTGGTGTATGACAGAATTAGAACAGCGGATTCTTGATATCATTCAGGATGGGTTCCCTATTGTGGAACGCCCTTATGCGGCTATTGCCGAAAAGTTGAATGAGTGTCATTCTGAAACTTGTAAGTGTCATTCTGAGCGTAGCGAAGAATCTAGTCGAGACGAACAGCAGGTCTTTGAAGTCGTCGAATCCCTACGTTCTTCTGGTGTTATTCGTCGTATTGGCGGAGTGTACGATACCAAACGTCTTGGTTTGGTAAGCCGGCTTTGTGCGGGCAAGATTCCGACGGTCGCTACCGGAGCTGCTGACGATTCCGCCCTAGAACAGTTTGCAACCGCTGTTATGGGTGTTTCTGCCATTACTCATAATTACGTCCGTACTCATGAATACAACGTGTGGTTTACTGTTATCGCAGAAAACGAAACCGCCTTGCAAGCTGTCATAGATAAACTCTGCTCAGAAACAAAACTGCATGATGTCCATTCCATGCCCGCTAAGAGGATGTTTAAAATCAATACGGTTATGGGACGAAAGACTTCTCCGGTAGATTCTGCGGGTGGGCTTCCTGGGCTTACAGAAGGGGTTTCAGCACAACAGCCAAGACCAGGGGTTGCAGTTCTTACTGAATCAGACAAGACGCGGATTCGCCTTTTAAGCGGCAATCTTCCACACTCTTTGACTCCTTTTACGGACTTGTTCCGAGATGTTCTCCAAGATGGAAACAAGAATCTGACGGATGTTCTTGCTCAGGCAAATGAAGACCTGGCGGCAAAGCGCATGCGACGGTTTGGTGCGGTTTTACGTCACCAGCAAGCCGGATATTCCTGTAATGCCATGGTGTGTTTTGACGTGTCCAGTTCCTGTGTTGTGGATGTGTCACGGGCAGGAGCCCTGCTAGCGGCGAACCCTCACGTGTCCCATTGTTACGAGAGACCGCCCTTTGAAGGCTTCCCTTATAATGTTTATGCCATGTTTCATGCCCAAAGCGAGGCAGAACTTCAGAATTTTGTGGCAGAAGCGGTCGATAGTCTAGGAAATCCGGATTTTGCTGTTCTGCATTCGGTTCGTGAACTGAAAAAGACCAGCTACAAGTATTTTTCTGAGTGATTTTTTAAGGGATTTGGCTCTTGAATAGAGCCACCAGTAGACCCCATAAAACGTCTGTGTGATTTAGATTACGGATTTTTCTTACATAAATGTTTTAAAATTGCTTTTTGTGGCAAAAAACACCCTTTTTTATTCTTAATTGGAATAAATCAAGTTGTCTTATTTTAAAAACTGAACATATATTTGGGGTATGGATAGGAATCGGGCTAAGATTTTGGTTATAGATGACACCAAAACCAATATTGAGGTTTTGGAAGGTATCTTGTCCAATGATTATGATGTCTTTGTAGCTTTAAATGGAAAAAAGGCTCTGACGCTGGTGGAAAAGGTCAAACCTGACCTTATCCTTTTGGATGTTATGATGCCGGAGATGGATGGCTACGAGACTTTACGCCAGATGAATTCCTTGAAGCTGGTGGAGGATACTCCTGTAATCTTCCTTACCGCTAAGGCCGATGCCAAGAGTGAACAGACCGGACTTGATTTAGGTGCTGTTGACTACATTATTAAACCGTTTAATCCGGATTTGGTCCGTCTTCGTATCAAGAATCAGCTGGAATTTAAACACCAGCGAGATCATCTACATGAACTGGTTGACGAAAAGACCCAGGACTTGCGTAAAACATTAAAGGTGATGTTGACGAGTCTTGGCGCACTGGCCGAATATCGCGATCCTGAAACAGGGGAACACATTAAGCGAACTCAAGTTCTTGTGCAGATGCTTGCAGAAAATTTGCAGAATCATCCTGATTACAAGGCCGCGTTCCCCAACAAGGAATATATTGACTACTATGCGACTGCAGCACCACTGCATGATATTGGCAAGGTCGGTATTCCTGACGAAGTGCTTCATAAGCCCGCAAGACTTACTGGTGATGAATGGACTATCATGAGTAAGCATCCCCAGATGGGTTATGACGTTTTGGTGAACGCCACTCGCGAATTGAGCGGCCACCCCCTAGTCAAGATTGCTGCAGAAATTATTCTTAATCATCATGAGCGTTGGGATGGTTTGGGATATCCAAATCAGGTCGCAGGAAAGAATATCCCTGTGGGAGCAAGATTGATGGCCGTTGCCGATGTGTACGATGCCTTGGTCTCCCGTAGACCGTACAAGGAGCCGTTTCCTCATGAAGTTGCTGTAAAGGAAATCCTAGATGGCAAGGGCACCCAGTTTGATCCCGATGTTGTAGACGCTTTTATGAAAATTGAAAGCCAGCTTCCCGGCATTTACGAAACGTTTAAAGACGCTTCCCTATAAAGGAGTGTTTGCCGGTGTCTCATGCCCATAGTCCCTTAAATGCCCAACGCCGTCGTTTGAGACGCCGTATCTCTTTTGTCTATACCATTCCTGTCCTAATTGCATCCATTGTTCTTGTAGGTATTTTTTACGCAAGTTTACGTTCGATGTTTATTACGTCGGCGTATACTTATACCGAAAGCAGCTTAAAGAATAAAGTGGTTTTTGAACTGGAAAAAATGTTCACGGACTACGAGGACAACTTTATTTCGCTTACAAAGAGGATCCAGCAGAATAAAGAATCTGGAATGAAGGCTGCCTTGACCCGTCAGCTGCAATCCAACGATGGTATTGTGGATGTTTATTATGGTTCCCTGAAAGGCGAGTTCGTTTCTGCCCGCGGTGCAAAACTGGAAAAGGGCAAATCTGAATTTAGAACCACTGCCTGGTATTTGGAATCATCGCGTAAGAAGGGTCTTGCCTTTACTGGTCCCGATATAAAGCGGGATGTCAGCAAGATGACGATGACTTTGTCTCACCCGATTTGGGAAAAGAACAAGAAACTCATAGGCGTTGTTGCCGAAGATATTGACTTACACAAGGTACGTAGGTCTATGGGTGCCGTTGCTCGTGAAGAAGGTGGCATTACCTTGCTCATTGGTCGCGATAATGACAACCTGATTACCTATTTCCCTTATGAAACGAATATGGGAAAGGTCGTCAAGGATACTGTTGAAAACCTAATGGAGTTTATTTCGGGGTCCTTTAGCAACGACACATTGCATGTGGGGGAAATCCTTCGTATTGAGCGAACCAATGACCATCGTCAAAATCTAATTTACATGGTGACCCCATTAAAGAACTTGCCGTTCTACGTGGTCCATGTGGCTCATCAGAACAAGATTGTGGCGGGTGTGGAAGAACATCTGTCCGCTATTGTTTTGTTGGTGGTGCTTGCGGTAATCCTTCTTATGTCCATAGCCGCATTTACGGCTCATTTTCTATTCCGTAGGTTTATCCAGAAGGACTTGAACGAAAGTGTTAGTTCAAGTACCATGTTTGATACCCTTCTGGGAAGTGACAATTTCAGAATTATCTTGACCAATGATTCTTTTGACATATTGCATGCCAGCGCCTATGTGGTGGATTTTCTCAACGGTGGAGAAGAACTGAAGGGCGAAATTCTCTTCAAGTATATTCCTGCGGAATCTTTCAAGAAGTTTGCTCACCGCGTTGCCATGGGCGGCGAAATGCATGCCAGCGAACGTAAGATTCTTGTGCCTGTTAAGAGTGTCGACGGGGAAGTGGCTTGGTGGGGCATATTCTTCCAGGTGCTGGTTGAAGATGACGGTGCCATGCGATTCCTTTTCATGATTAATGATGAAACTAGCGGAATTCAGAAGGATACGATTCTTGATACCATTATGATGTCTGCGGATCACTCTATCTTGGTTATTTTTGATAGAACCCGCAAGGTGAAATACATTTCTAAACAGCTGGCTGATTTCCTTGGTTGCGACTGGGCTAGCATGATAGGTCTTTCCTTAGATGAATTGAGTGCGGTTGGACTTCCAGAAAATGTTTTGAACTCCCTTAAAACGACTTTTGATAATCGAACTGTCTGGAAAGAATCTTTTGCGTTAAAGTCTGTGGCAACGCAGGTGAATACCTGGTTCCGCGGAGAAGCTTGTACCTTGAAGGTTCAGGATTCTTTGGTGGGATACATGTTGTCCATGATTGACATTTCCGAAGTGGTGGAAGCTCGTGAAATTGCTGAACAGGCCACTCAGGCGAAAAGCGAATTCCTAGCTAACATGAGTCACGAAATTCGAACCCCCATGAACGCAATCATCGGTATGGCACACCTGATTTCTGAAACAAATCTGGATGGACACCAACGTGGTTTTGTGGACCGTATAGGGGCTTCAGCCAAGTCCTTGCTGGGAATCATTAATAATATTCTTGACTTCTCCAAGATTGAAGCTAAGAAACAGGAACTTGAAATTATTCAACTTGCTTTGCAGGATGTGCTGGGTGAGGTTGCTGCGTTGGCGGAAGTCCGTATTGCGGCTAAACCTATTGAATTGATTTTGGATATCGATCCGGAAATTCCTGAAGGCTTGATGGGTGACCCTTTAAGAATTTCTCAGATTTTTACCAACCTGATTAACAATGCCACTAAGTTTACGGAAAAGGGTAGCATTACCTTGAGCGTAAAAATGTTGCAGAAAAATGCCGGTAGTGTAAAGCTTTCCTTTAGTGTGGAAGATACGGGTATCGGCATGACTCCGGAACAGCGTAACAGGTTGTTTAACGCCTTTACTCAGGCTGACGGCTCTACCACCCGTAAGTACGGCGGTACGGGGCTCGGCCTGGTGATTTCAAAATCCCTTGTGGAATTGATGGGTGGGCAGTTGATGGTGGACAGTGAAGCTGGTGTAGGCTCTAAGTTCCACTTTACGATTACGTTGCCAATCGCAGCCCAATCCGCTCAGCCCAAGTGGATCGGTGAGAATCGCTTTAAGAACAAGAATGTGCTGCTTGTGGACGATTGCGGAAACCTGTGCTCTGTGCTGCGTCGTCAATTGAACCTGTTGCAGTGCGTTGTGGAAGAGGCTGGCTCTGTTGAAGAGGCTTTGGACTTGATTCAGGCTCACGAAGAAGCTGGCGAAGCTCCCTATGATTTCTTTATTGTTGACTACGAAATGCCAATCTTGAATGGCTTTGATTTTGTTCACGGTCTTGGCGAAAATATGAGAAAAATCCCCAAGATTCTGATGCATCCCATTCATTTTAGCGAAGAAGATCTTGTTCGGGCGTCTCAGCTGGGATACGATAGCTGTATTCCGAAACCTTTGCAGATGCGTTCGTTGCTGAGCGGTCTGCAGGAAGCGATGGGTTATGAACTGACCTATAAGAAGGCTAAGAAAAAAGAAAAGAACAAGATTTACTTCAAGGAAGCAAAGATTCTTTTGGTGGAAGACAACCAGATGAATCAGGAACTGGCTGTTTCTCTCTTGAACAGCGTAGGTCTTTCAGCGATGATCGCCAACAATGGTCAGGAAGCCCTGGATATGCTGAAGAAGGATGCCTTCGACCTTGTACTGATGGATATCCAGATGCCAGTGATGGATGGCCTTACCGCGACTAAGGAAATTCGTGCTCGCGAAGATGAATACTTTAAGAAGGTTCCGATTCTTGCTATGAGTGCGAGGGCTTTCCGCAAGGATACCGAAGAATGTTTCCAGGCGGGAATGAACGCCCACATTGTGAAGCCCATCGATCCCTCTTTACTTTATGAAGAAATGGCGAAATTCTTGCCTGTGGCTGCTGAAATGCCCAAGCCAGATGCCGCTGGAGGGGGTACTGCTGCGGTTGCTCCCGAAGATGCTGAATTTATAAACAAGTTCCAGAGGGTTCGTGATTTTAATGCGTCCTTGGGATTGTACCATGCCAACAACAGTCGAAACATTTATCTAAAGATGTTACGCGGCTTTGTGCGGGACTATGGTGGAAATAGCTTTAACTTACGACGTTTGGCGGAAAATTCCGATTATGCCGAGGCAGAACGAGTCGCCCATACCATTAAGGGTTTGGGGGGAACGATTGGTGCTCTCCAGCTACAACGTCTAGCGGCTTCTTTGGAAAGTGATTTCAACCAGAAGCATTGCAATATGTCTTCGCTTAATCAGTTCTTGGAAATACTAGGAAACTTGATTGAAGACTTGAATGTTGCTTTAGCCGACGCTGCTACTCCTAGCGAAGATGTTACAAAGCAGAAGGATCCTCTTGCTCAGGAAAAATTGAGAAAAGCTGCATCAGAATTAGGGGAGGCCTTGGACACTTGCTCTTCAACACAATGTAAACGCATTATGGATGAAATCGATGGCATTGCCTTTAACGGCGATCAGGAAATTTTGTTGAGAAAGCTTAAAGAGCAGGTTGACGATTACGACTTTGCTGAAGCGGGCGAAACTCTTGCCGCTCTGAACAAAACTTTTAACTAGTATTAATGCATTACCATTGCTGCTACGAAGGCAAGGGCCACGATGATTGCGGCGATGGTTCCTACAATGCCTCCCATACCTTTCTTCCTTTTGGCGTAAGGACTGTTGGGGGTATTCCCGAACTCATTCTCCAGAATTTCCTCGTAGTCGGGGAGTTCTTCGTCGGCGAATTCAGCACCGTCTTTCCAGCCGGTATTCTTGTCGCTACCGCAGTGGCGGCAGAAGGTTGCGCCAGGTTTAAGTTCGGCGCCGCAGTGGGGGCAGGTGATCATAGGGGATAGGAGAAAGGTTAAAGGATAAAGGTTAAAGGTGAAAGGGGGAGGTGCGGGGGAGAGGTAAAAAAAGATTCCGGTGGAATTACCGGAATCTCTTTAAGCTTTAATCTGTAAGCTTTACGCTAAAACTACAGCTTGTCGTTAGAACCAAGAACGTCAACGATCTTGTGTTCGTACATCTTCTGCATGTTTTCGCGAGCCGGCTTCAGGTACTGACGCGGGTCGAAGTGATCCGGGTGTTCGTTGAAGTACTTACGGACTGCAGCGGTC
>JAZRXW010000056.1:0-16091 GCA_045600425.1 Fibrobacter sp. | reverse complement strand
CCAGTCAAAACGTAGTCAGCCACCCAAACCGGAATCTTGGTGCCGGTCAGCGGGTTGATGGCGTAGGAGCCAGAGAACACGCCGGTTTTTTCCTTGGCGAGTTCGGTACGGTCCAGGTCGCTCTTGAGGGCGGCGGCGTGAACGTAGGCTTCCACAGCTTCCTTCTGTTCCGGGGTAGTGAGGGTCGGAACCAGTTTGTGTTCAGGAGCCACCACCATGTAGGTTGCGCCAAACAGGGTGTCGCAACGGGTGGTATAGACGCGGAGCTTGTTTTCGGTAGCATTACCGTTTGCATCAGCGATTGTGAAATCCACTTCTGCACCCTGGCTCTTGCCGATCCAGTTCTTCTGCATGTCCTTCACGCCCTGGGGCCAATCCAGCTTGTCGAGGCCCTTCAGCAAGCGGTCGCCATAATGCGGAATGCGCATGAGCCACTGCTTCAGGTTACGGCGTTCCACTTCCTTGGTGCCGCACTTTTCGTGAGAACCGTCGTTCAGAACTTCTTCGTTAGCGCAAACAATCTTGCAGTGCTTGCACCACCAGACCTGAGCGTCGGCGTAATAAGCGAGACGCTTGGAATCCTTGAACTTGCGAACTTCTGCTGCACCCTGTGCCTGTACGTCGGCGGGGATGGGCAGTTCTTCGATGGGGCGGCCCTTCTGCTGTTCGTCATCGAACCAGGTGCCGTAAAGGCGCTTGAAGATCCACTGGGTCCACTTGTAGTACTTGGGATCGGTGGTGTTCACTTCCTTTTCCCAGTCGTAAGAAAGACCGAGGCGCTGGATCTGACGGCGGAAATTGTCGCAGTTCTTCTTGGTGGTGATTGCCGGGTGTGTTCCGGTCTGAATGGCGTACTGTTCAGCGGGGAGGCCGAAAGCGTCCCAACCCATGGGGTGCAAGACGTTGAAACCCTTGGAACGCTTGTAGCGGCAAATAATATCCGTTGCGGTGTAACCTTCGGGGTGACCTACGTGAAGGCCTGCGCCACTGGGATACGGGAACATGTCCAAGCAATAGAACTTGGGCTTAGACTTGTCGGTGCCAGTCTTGAAGGTCTGATGTTCAGCCCAGTAAGCCTGCCACTTGGTTTCAATTTCTTGCGGATTATACTTTGCCATATTGTTTAACACCTCTTGCGAATCAACCTGAAAGCTAGATCCTTCGACTTCATGCCTACGGCATTTCGCTCAGGATGACACGCAGGATTCGCCCACAGGCAAGACTCTTGATAAAATTTTACGGCGAAAATGTAGAAAAAAGAAAATTCCCTACGAGGAACTAACGGCAGCCACGCGGTCATTAACCATCGTGATCGATTTTTCGCTTGTTCCGGAGGGCATTCATAATCAGTTCGGCCCGTCACTTCCCAGCCGCCATCTTTACAGACAAAATACCTGGTGGGTATTTCCAAGAACCACCCCACTACCCAAACGCGTTCCAGTTCATTATCTGCAGAACAGGTTTTGTGGAATACGGTTCCTTGTCCAAAGTGCCATCGCCTGTGATGGAACGCTTTACACAACTGGAATCATTTTCAGAAGAACATTTCTGTTTCCAAAAATCTTTAAATAACTTATCAAACTTAGACACTCTTTAAACTCCTTGCAGGCAATAAAAAAAAGAATAGCTCCAAAAACATCTATGTAACCATTTCAAAACTATACTATTCGTTCCAACGCCCGCGTTTTTACCCATCCTTTCAATGGTAAACTTTTTTTTCTACACGTTTTTAGCATGAATAAAATATCTTTCGGGAAAGCGGTTTTTGTTCTAATTGTTATTATTCTGTTATGCATTTATCTAGACTTCCTATTTTGGTGTCCCTGGTGGCAGCTATTTCCTTTAATGCCTTTGCTCAAGAGGCTGACGACGATGACGGCGAATGGGCAACCGCGGCAGACGTAAGTTCTGCCGAATCAGCACCTGCAGCTGACGGTTCCTACGACGGATCTACGGACAGCGAATTCGCCAACGACGAGGAGTACGCCAGCGCCTACGCCCGATACAAGGCGGAAACAACCAAGAAGTCTGAAATTAACCGCCAACGTAACGAAGGATTCTCACGCACGGTGCTTCTAGGTATTCGCGGCCAGGCCGGTATCAACACCTTCTTTGGCAAGAATTCCGACGGTTGGGGAATCGGCGCTCAAGGCGGCGCAGGCCTTATGTTGAAGATGAACCTGGGTATCAAGAACTTGAGCCTGGTACCGGAACTGACATTCAACTACCGCCAGTACAATTTTAAGGAAGACAACGAAATCTATACCAACGAATCGACCATCAACCTTATGATGTTTGAAATTCCGCTGGTGGTTCGCTACACTTTTGAAGATTACGACATTTTCGTCGGAGCAGGATTGAACCTGGGGCTTAAGCTGACCGGGACCTCTGAATTTGTCACCAGCGGATCTACCCGTCACAATACGGTTGCAACCTCCGGCATGGAAGTTGGCGGAGCATTTGACGTGGGTTACCAGCTCACCCGATTCGTACACATCGACCTGCGCGTCACCCAGTGCTTCACCAGCCTGCTGAACGACGCTCTAGTAGCCGAAGAACGATTCTTTGACTCCAACCTGCTGACCTTCAACACCACCCTAGGCATAAGCTATCTGTTCTAAAGGATCCGGGGAAGAAAAGTGCCCGGCTTTCAATAGAAAGCCGGCTGTTTTTTTTTACAAATTCATTCAGGCGGGGTTTCAGGGGACAACGCTCTTTTCAGGCGGGGTTCCACAGGGGCAGCGCCCCTTGCATCTCCATAAATTTCCAGAATACTACCCCACGCACTTATCTGCACGTTCTGGGGGAGCAGTAGAGGGGGCTTTGCCCCCTCACCCTAGAAAAGTGCCCAGCACTTTTCAGGCGGGGTTCCACAGGGGCAGCGCCCCTTGCATCTCTATAAATTTCCAGAATACTACCCCACGCACTTATCTGCACGTTCTGGGGGAGCAGTGGAGGGGGCGTCGCCCCCTCACCCTAGAAAAGTGCCCAAGCACTTTTCAGGCGGGGTTCCATAGGGGCAGAGCCCCTTGCATCATTTCATTTTCCTCTTAATTTCTGGATTTCTCTCTTGATAAGTCTGCGTTCTACGCCGAAGAATTCCAAGTTGTTCTCGATGGCATCTTGATAGATGGCGTTGGTCAACTCAGGTTCACCAGCGAGCAAAGACAGCACGACGCAATTTCTCAAGAAGAGTACGTCCATGGCAGACATTTCATAACGGTCAAAGAATTCCGCAATATGGACGGCGGCCTTAGCGTAATCCTTGGCGCGGGCGGCTTCCACAATGTTGAACTCATCGACGAAGGAGCGAGGAACTGCGTTGGCGTTCACCAGCTCACGAACCTTGCGGTACACTTCCACGGTGTCTCGAGCTTCCAGCGGGATATTGCGAATCCATTCCACGTACTCGTCGCGGAATTTCTGGAATTCAGCAGACTTGTCCAGAGCCTGCTGGAAGGCTGTCTCTACCACACTATCCGCGACGGTGGAGTCCTTAAGAGCAACGCCGACAGAAGCGGCCTCTCCAGCGAAAGTGCTATCCCTCACTGCGGAAACGGAACTGTCAGCGGAACTTGGGTTTACTGCGGCACTAGCCTGCGCCATCAAGTAATCGGCGTAAGCCAACAAACTTTTTTCGCGATAAACATCATGGTCAGCAGCCATCATGGCTGTCACGCGGGCACCGCGGCGAAGTTCAAATTCCTCGGGAGCCAAGTACTGCTGCCAGCACACTTCGCAGGAGTCAAACATTTCCACGATATGCGCCTCGGAATGGACAAAGCGGGCTTCCTCGGCGCGGTTATCCACCATGGGGACAAAGACGCTGTTGGGTTCCACGCCCTCCAGCAGGGAGGACACCATCTTGTTGGTAAACAGGAAATTTCTTTCGCCGAAGAATTCAGGTTCGCGATGAATGCGGTTGAATTCCTCCACCAGCACAGGATCCGTGCTGAAGCGTCCAATGCCCTTCTGGTAAACAGGCTGGTCGCTGGCGATCATGATAATGTCGGGTTCATCGGTGGACTTGTACAAGCTTACGTAGGGGAAGTTCTTGTCCAGTGCCTTCAGGATGTTCAGGAACATAAGGTCGTTAAATTCGTAAGTCTGGATCCACTGCACCCAAAGTCCGCCTGGCTTCATGTAGCGACGCATCTTGGCGTAGAATTCATCGGCAAAAAGTCCCGCCACACCGCTGACCCAGGGATTGGACGGCACGCTGATAATCATGTCGTACTGACGGCGGTTGGTATGGAAGAAGGTGGTCGCATCATCGATAAAGATGTGAATGCGAGGGTCGTCGTAGCCGCGGCTGTTCCAGGGATAGAATCCCTTGGCGAGGTCCATCATGGCCTCTTCGATTTCGACGCAGTCAAAGTCCTTCAGCAGAGGGTCTGCCAAAAGGTAATGAGCGCCCATACCGCTTCCAAAGCCCACCATGGCGGCATCGTAGGGTTTATCCATGACAGCCATAGGCATGAAGGCGGTGGCGGCCTGGGTCAGTTCATCACTGGAGATGGGAGATTCGCGGTCCTTGCTCAGGCTTGCGTCGGCCTTGCCGTTAGTCTTTACGTAATAGTGGACCTTGGACTCGTGGAAGCTGATGGTCGCGGTTTTTCCGTCGATGACACGAATCTTTTCATCGGGATGAAGATTCTTGTAGGCACGGAACGCACCGGAGGTAATAAGGGAGGGGTCGAATTTCACAAAGATGGCGGGCAGCACCATCATGGCGGCCACCACATAGAACATCACGTTATGGCGCCAACGCTTGCGATAAACGGCAATGAGGATGAAACCGATGGCAAAATCCAGAAGGGCGGCCAGCACTAAAGCACCCTTCAGCTGGAGTAGCGGGAGCAACAGAAGTCCGCCGCCAGCAGAACCCAAGATGGAACCCAGAGTATTCCAGCCGTAAACCTTCCCGATGGGAGCTTCGCTCTTGAAGGCTCGGGTAAGAATCAGCGTAATCAGCGGGAGCGTCATGCCTGCAAAGAAACTGGTAGGCACCATCCACAAGAGGGACAAGGCATATTTAAAAATGCTCCAGCAGACGTAACCATCCGTAGTCGGATTGAAAATCTGGTTGGCCTCGTTCATCATGGCCCAGAATGGCTGGTGGAAGTACAGCGTGCACAGGGCAAAGAAAGCCATAAAAATCTGTGCCAGGGATAGTACAATTAGGGAATCCTTTTTCAGGAGTTTTCCGCTGACGGCACTGCCCAGCGCAAGCCCAAGAATAAATGCGGAAAGCATCTGGTCAAAGCTATGGCTAGAAGAACCCATCAAGAGCGAAAGCAGACGCGTCCAGACGATTTCGTAGACGAAGGAGGTAAGACCTGTAATGGCGGCAATCCAAAGCCATGTATTCTTGTGGGGCATGGGCAGGTTGTGCCTTGCCACATAATCTTCGTTGGGATCTTCCTCGACGTCGTCGCCTTCGACTGCGTGAATGGGAGAGGTCGACAGCCCGATAAAGCTAAACACTGCGGCCAGCAGGAAGTTAATTCCTGCAGCGACGCACAGGGTCGCATGGTTTCCGATGTTTGGAATCAGGAGGTAACTGGTGGCGAGAATCCCGATGGCAGAGCCCAGACTGTTGGTGAAGTACAACATAGGGAGCGAAACTTCTGCCCCGCTTTTACGCATGAGACCTGCGGCGATGAAGGGGAACGTCATACCCACGGCAATAGCGATAGGCAGCGTAGAGCCTGTAGCCAGAAGCACCTTGACGATTTCTGCACCGCGAGAGCTAAGTCCTGCAGTAAACTCCGAGGTAAAGAAAATTCCCGTCAGCCAGTTATACAGCGGGTGATAAGCCACACCGCCAATACCGATGGCAAGTTCCACCAGGCCATAGCCCAACAGCGGGCGCTTCGTCTTGGTCACAAGCTTACCCGCCACAAAGCTACCGATGGCAAGACCGCCCATATAAATACAAAGAGTCAGCACCTGACCGTAGCTGGAGTGCCCCAGGAACATCTTTAGGTAGCGGGCCCAGGATCCTTCATAAATCAGGCCCGCAAAACCGGAAAGTGCAAATAGGAAATAAATGAGATAGTTCATAACTCTCCCTAGTTTAAGAACCGGAACGCTTCAAGCCTTTCATGGCCTGCATCACGAAACCTTCAAGATTATCTTTGACATTCTTGCTGTTGGCCTGGAATACATAAATGAGCTTGCCGCCCATTAATTTCGCGGCGGAACATTCCCTGTAATTATCCCGGCCCTTCAGGCAAATGAGACCCAACTGGTTTTCTGCATCGTAGTTAAAAGCGGTAACAGAGCCTTTTCTCAGCAATTCAAAATTCCTAAAGGAAAACTGGGCATCCCAATCCAGGTAGTACATAACCGTCGCAGAATCCGAGGCATCTGCAGGAAGTTCAAAGGTCTTGTCCTTTTGAAGCAAGTTCAAAGGCATTCCGCGAAAATAAAAGAGGGCGCTAGGTCCCGGTCCTGTAGCTTGGCTGCCGCCAGTCATGGAGACCTTAAAAAATCCTTGTTCCTTGTTAAAGGAGTCAATGCGGTAAACAAACTTATCTTCTTTCGTAAATGGCAGTTCTAGAGTGACCGTCTCTATAGACGGAACTTGCACATAGTACCGCCCGCTAGAAAAATCGTTCTTGACCACAATCTTGTCACTCGGAGCGCAACCGTAAAAGAAAGCTAGAAGCACAAGCCCAAACAAAAAATTTAAACAGATCTTTTTCACCCGCTCCTCCCCAAAACCTAGAACCAGATCCAGGTGCCATCGACACCCTTGCTGGTGAGGGTTTTCTTTTCTCCGCGGAACTTTTGATTTTGGGACATTCTAAACACGGAGGACAAGGCGCCGCACCCAGAGTATACACGACCGTCCCTAAAGCAGCCCATATCTACGCCAGTCGTTAGCTTGATGCCATCGTTTTTCACATCGCCCAGATAGTCTACGTACATACCCAGAAAGACAATCCCATAGCGTTTTTCATTCTGGGCGGCAAAAAGTTTTTCCTGTCCAAAACGGTAATAGCCCACATCCTTGGACTTAAAGGCGAATTGCATTTCGATAGCCTTGTGGCCTCCCCCGATGGAAGAGTTTACCACCTTGGGGTCAATCTGGACGGGGCTTACCGCAACCATCTTTTCGTTCAAGGCTTCTACCTTCTTGGTAAACATGGGGATGTACTCGCCAGTACTCTTGTCAATAATAACCGTGCCGCACTGTTCTAGCCATGAGCCAGCCATATCCAAAAGACTCTTGACAGCGGGCTTGGAAAGCCGCAACTCGAAGTTATACTTCACATTGATTTTTTCGCCCATGTCGTCCAAGGGAATAACATCCACAATGTCGCCGTTCAGTTCCAGAACAGATGAATGGGAAACAAAGAAGGGCATCAACGCGTCCACGCAGGCATTAATGTTTGCGATTCGATTCTGGACACCATCCTTCAGCTGCATGGAACCGATCCTGATGTTTCCTGTCACCTGGGAATATTTCTTCTCGAATTCGGGCAGCGTCACTTTGTAGAAGGTCTGACACCCTTCATCCAGAGGCTCAGTCAGAGAAATACTGCGGCAACGATCATTCATGATGCCAATGCGGTTGGCCGTCTTCATCAACTCATCCAGATCCGGATTGGAGCCCACTGTACTGGATAGATCGTTCAAGTCCTGCTGAATGAAGGCAAACTTGCCATCCGGGCTTTTGGCAAAGACGCACAAGGAGAAAACAAACAAAGCAAGGGTTATTTTTTTTAGCATTTTCATCTTGACCTCAAAAAAAATTAAATGGCAGGCATCTTGATGGTCTTTCCATCCTTGTCCACGTTCTTCCAGGGCGTAAGGCCCACCACGTTATCTACGGGCAAGGCAAAAGCGATTCCCTGCCCCATAGTGTCGAGACCAGCCTTCTGGTAAAGTGAATGCAGAACAGCATCCTTGATTTTAGCGTCCACCAGAATCATGACGATTTCCTTTTCCGGCTGGATGGCGATATGAAAGAAAGATTCCGCCTGCTTATTGGCAGTACCGCGGGCGTTGAGAATCGTGCCCCCGCGGGCTCCCGCCTCCTTGGCAGCCTCCATCACCGTATCGGAAAACCCTGCGTTTACAATGCAAAAGATGACTTCGTGCTTGTATCCGTTCATTTTTCATTCCTCCGCACTGCATCGCGGTTATCGCTTAAAAAGTTAAAGATGGACTTGCCAATAATGCTTGCCATGGGGATGGTGTAGGCAATGCCCTTGCCGCCCACGATGGTATTGAATTTTTCATCCAGGCTTTCGAGAGCCGCCTTCAGATGTTCCTCGCCGATAATACTCATGATGACCGCACGGTCCGAATCCGTAAGGCCCATTGCCGTAGACAATTCCTGAGGGGCGGTACCTTGGCCATAGGCAACCATCTGCATATTCACGCCAAAGCTTTGGATATGGTCCATATAGAAGTCCGCCTTGGCACGGCTCACCACCGTAATCAAGACCTTCAGCTTGTTCATGGACACCTGGGCGTGTTCCGTTTTTGCTGTAGAGCGACGGATGTACTTTTTCATCAAATCAGCCATACTGTTCCCTACATAAAGTCAATAATCTGTTCGTCGTCCGCATCCTGGATGCGACGCATCATCATGCGGTTTTTCAAGAACCTGGAGGCAATCGCCTTGAAGCCAAGAATCTGGATAGTAATCAAAGGCGTCATGGCCACCATAGACACAATTCCGAAGGCGTAACTCAGTATACCCTCTTCCCCGTGAACAGCGGCACAGGCTCCAATTCCCAAGGGCAGAATAAAGCTGGAAGTCAAGGGACCGCTAGCCACTCCGCCAGAGTCAAAGGCGATGGCCGTATAAAGTTTCGGCACAAAGAAGGAAAGCCCCAAGGAAAGGAAATAGCCGGGAATCAGGTAATAGATGATGGGGAACCCATAAATCAGGCGAATCATAGAAAGACCGATGGAAATTCCAACGCCGATAGACAAGGCAATCAACATAGACCGCTTGGTCACAAGGCCTTCCGTAATGTCTTCCACCTGGCGGTTCAGCACATGTACCGCAGGTTCTGCAAGCACCACCACCATTCCGATGACAAAGCCAGAAATCACAAGTGCCTTGGGAAGTTTCGCCAGCTGCTGCCCCAGCTCAAAACCGATGGGCATAAATCCAACGGTCACCGCCGTAAGGAATATCACAAGGCCCACAAAGGTATACACAATGCCAAAACCGATCTGTGCAAGCTTTGCCTTGGAAAGCCTTAGAACCGCAATCTGCAGCAGCGCAAAGAAAACAAGGATTAGCCCCAAGGCCACCAACACTTCCTTTGCCACCGCAAATACAGTAGGCAAAAAATTTGCCCCCAGGCTTGCATCAATAGAATAAGAACCTTCCGACAAAGTGTAGGTCAGGTCACCCTTGGAAAACAGCACTAACCCCATCAAGGCAAGCATAGGGCCCACCGAGCAAAGGGCAATCAGGCCAAAGCTGTTTTCGCTGGCGTGCTTACCACCGATGGCTCCAGCCACACCCACACCCAGCGCCATAATGAAGGGAACCGTAATCGGCCCTGTAGTGACACCGCCGGAATCAAAAGCCAGAGGGACAAAGATTTCCTTGCCCGAGGACACCATCAGCATCCCCAGCATAAACAGAACCATATAGAAGAAAATGATGATGGAGGACAGGTCCAGCTTGAAAACAATCTTCAGAATGGAGACCAGCAAGAACAGGCCCACCCCCACGCCAACCGAAGCGATGAGCAGGGAGGGATTCACCGCGTTTTTCACCTGCTCCGCCAAGACGGACAAGTCTGGTTCTGCAATCGTAATCAGTACGCCCATGACAAAGCAGACAGAAGCCAGCAGCAACACCCGGCGGGACTTGGCAAGACCCGAACCCACATGCTCGCCCATGGGAGTCATGGCAAGGTCTGCACCCATATTGAAAAGCCCGATGCCCACCACCAGAAACACGGCGCACACCGCAAAGACGATCATCTGCTTTGTACTCAGCGAAACCAAGGGCGTAAAGGAAACCACAAGGACAATCAGTGTTACGGGCAACACTGACGCAAAAGATTCCTTCAACTTGTCTAACAAAATTTTAATCATGACAGCTAGAGATCAAATACTTTTTACAATCAGCAGTTTCAGGTTTATTCCTCAGAGGATTCTTCGGGTGCAGACATTTCGGCGGCAGCGGGAAGATCTACGGCGGCCTGCTTTGCAGGCTGAGATTCCATAACGTTCTTGATTTCCTTCAGAGCGTCATCGGTGAACGCTTCCAGCAACTTTGAAACGGCGGTGGCGAACTCTCGCATATCTTCACCCTCGTAAGACTTCTGGGAATCGTAACGCTTGTTCCAGAGTTCTCCCTCTACGTCTGTATTCCGGAGGGTGAACGTCATCGCCAGATGAGCCTCGCGGCCCTCGGGCTTATCCACTTCTTCAAGAGCGATAACGTGAAGGGCAAGTTCATAATCCGGCTTTGCGGTCAGGGCGTTATCCACCGTCTGGAAGAGACCCGCCTGCTCAATCCTGAAGGAAACGGCCTGTTCCACAATGTACTCCGGGCGTGTAGCCCAGGCGGAGTAGTTATAGAACATGAAATCATAGGCGGACTCGCGGTAGACAATGTTGTTCCTGCGATAGGCAGGGTCGATCGTCGCCTTCTTCACGAACAGACGTGCAGGAAACGGCTTAGAAACCATAGGTTTACCCTCGGGCAAGACCATGGTGTAATAGCGTACCGGCTTCTGCCCGCCAAAGCAACCCGACAAAGAAAGTGCTGCAGCCATAACAGCCACCAGCAATAAAAGTTTTTTCATCTTGAACTTCATTTTTATTCCCTCCCAGAATCGCCATTGCCGCGAATCAGGCTAGACGGAGAATTCTTGATTCTCTGGCTAAACTCGTTAATGTTATCCAGGATTTCGTTCACCTGGTTTACGCCATCGGAGAAAGCACTCTGGTTCTTGTACAAGAACAGGTCTATTCGCTTGGACATCTGCTCGATGGAATGCAGAGTCTGGACCAGATCCGCATTCATCTGCTTGGTATCCAGGGCGGACATCTTCTGGTGAATTTCATCCAAAGTCTTCTTCAGTTCCAAAGCCAGATGGGCCTCGTTGATTTCTGCAGAAATAGACTTTAAGGACTGGGTAATGGAATCAAGATTCTGGATAGGAGATTCCAGGGACTTGACCAGCTCGCGACCATCACCAATGAGTTGACTGCTGTTGGTCACCAGGCTGTTACTGTTGTTTACAAGAGCGTTGCTGTTTGCAATCAGAGTGTTGCTGTGGTCCACCAATTTCTTGCCGCCAGCAGATGCGGCCTCAAGGTTCGAAAGGGTTCTAGAAATCTTGCCGGCATTATCCGCAGAAAGCACCGTATTCAAGTTGTTAATAAGCAGTTCCACGCGCTCCAGCATGCTTTCCGCCTGGCCTGTAATTTCATTAATGCGGTTCTTGCCCACCCGGACCTCGGAACCATCGGGCAGGTTTTCATCCATAGCCTCACCGCCAGACAAAATCAGATAACGGTTTCCGGTCAAGGAAATGCCGCTGGTCATCTGTACCGTAGTTCCCTTCTTGATGGGAGTCCCGTGGTTAACCTCGAACCATACCACCACCTTTTCCAGGTTCATGGGGTCAATCTGGGCTTGCTTCACGCGGCCAACGTCAATACCGTTCAACATCACACGGGCATCAACGGAAAGGCCCTGGACCGACTCGGCAAAAATGGCATAGTAGGAAACCTTCTGCTCACGAATCTTTCCGCCAATCAGGTACCCTACAAAGCCAAGAATACCTACCAGGCATAGCAGGATAAATAACCCAAGTCTTATTCGTTCAGCTCGTGTGGTGTCCATAAAATCTCCAAGAACTATTCGACAAAATCAAATTGAAAATACCTGGTCCCAGCACTTTCGCTAGGGCACTTCCGATCAAAAAACGTCCGGATTTCAGGAATACTGGAATTCAGCCCCTGCTCCAGGGTTCCGTCCAGCAGGACTTCCCCCTCCTTCAGGAATACAAACTTATCGCAGATGGTCTTGATGCTTTCAAGCTCATGGGTCACAATGACCACCGAAATCTTCAGGTCGTCCCGCAAAGTCAAGAGCAGTTCATCCAGAGACCTGGCCGTAATGGGGTCAAGACCTGCAGAAGGCTCATCGCAGAACAAAAGCTCCGGTTCAAGCGCCAAGGCCCGGGCAAGGGCAGCACGCTTACGCATACCTCCGGACAGTTCCGAAGGATACTTGTTGAAGGCGTGCATCATGTGAACCTTTTCCAGACGGTCCGCAATAATTTCGTCCATAATCTTTTTAGGCAGGTCGGGCTTATGCCTAATTAAAGGCAACGCCACGTTCTGAGCCACCGTCAGGCTGGTCAGCAAGGCGCCGCCCTGAAAGAGAACACCCGTACGTTTGCGGACATCGTCGGGAATAAGCCTTGTCGCCGGATACTCGGTCCCGAAAAAAGAAATGGTCCCGCCGAGAGGTTTCTCCAGCTGCAGGATATTGTTCAAGAGGGTGGACTTACCGCACCCGGAACCGCCCAAAATCACACGGATTTCACCAGCGGCCACCTCAAAGCTCACATCTTTCAAGATGACCCTGTTTCCGTAGCCGGCCTTCAAGTGCTCTACTTTTAAAATCGGATCCATTTTCAAACCTCTTAGTAGAACACGAAGGAGAACAGAGCATCGGCAAGGATAATCCCTGCGATGGAATAAACCACACAGACCGTAGTCGCCTTACCCACAGCATCGGCACCGCCACTTGCCTTAAAGCCCTGGAGGCAAGCAATCAGGGTAACCACCCAGCCAAAAACCATGGACTTAATGATGCTCTTAAACAAAAGCACCAAAGGCAAGCTAGTCCGCAAGCCTTCCCAGTAGTTGTGGGGAGAAATTTCACAGAACCAGAAAGCCACCAAAAAACCGGCAATGCAGCCAATGATGGAAGCCGCAAAGGAAAGCACGGGAACCGCAATGGTCATAGCCTTGAAGCGAGGCACAATCAGATACTGCACCGGGTGAATCCCCATCGTCCGCAAGGCCTTGATTTCTTCGGCCACGTTCATGCTTGCGATTTCTGCCGTAATGGAACTGCCGGAACGGCCCGCCAAAATAATGGAGGTCAGCATGGGACCCATTTCAGCAAACATCAAAAAGCCCACCCCCACAGAAAGATATTCGCCAGCACCAAAGGCGTTCAGCTGGGAAGCACTCTGGAGAGCCAAGGTAAAACCGATGAGAAAAACCAGCAAAAAGACAATGCCCGCCGCTTCACTGCCCAGGCGCAGCAACTGCTTGGCTACCCCCTTAAACGGAAGCCTACGCTTGTCGAAACGCCCCAGAAAAGTCCAGTAGACACACTCGCTGAGCAGATAAAGCAAGGTCCGCATGGTCCCCAAAAAATCATAGCCACCCTTCCCCAGGCGTTCCAGAACCCCCATAGAGGCAGGAGCATCCGGCTCCGGAATTTCAATTTGGCGAATTTTAGAAATTTCCGCCTTCATTTCGTCCGAAAAATGACTTAGACGAATACGACGTTCTCTTTTTGATGCCTCCAGGGCGATGGCCGCAAGAAAAGATTTGGCCTCCAGGGTTATTTCCGAAAAAGAAGAACCGTCCAACTCCAAATCCGATTTTTTCAGTGCATAGATACACTTAGAAAGCCAGGATTTCAACTCCCTAGCCTCCAGCTTTTCTGGAAGTGTAAGCACAACGTAATCGTCCATACGACAAATGTAACAAAAGCTCATATATAAGTGTCATTCAGAAAATTTGATTTATTTATTTTAGGGATGCAACCGACGGAACATTATGTACATCCAAAGGGTATAATGAGCTTGAAAATGGTCGATACAATTATTCTTCAGAAACTTAAGGCTGGAAGCCGCGACGCCCTGGGTCTGCTTTGGCAGGACCATAGCAAAAACGTGCTGAACCTAGCCTTTCGCATGATGAAGGATCGAGACCAGGCCGAAGACATTCTCATGGACGTTTTCGTACATGTGCCTAAGGCAATCCAGGGGTTTCGCGGAGAATCCGCCCTGAACACCTGGCTTTACAAGCTTACGGTGAACACATGCCTTATGAAACTGCGGGCACAAAAACGCCATAACGAGCTGGAAGAGGAAAACCTGAATGTCATTATGGAAAACGCCCTAGGAAAAGAAGAAACGGCTGCCATCCTGAAGGATTACGACCCGGAACTCCTTGAACTAGGCTTAAGCCAACTCCCTGCAGAAACCCGCAGCATGCTCTGGCTTAAAGACGCCGAAGATTTGGACATCAAGGACCTGGCAGAAATATACAAGATGCCCGAGGGCACCATCAAGGCACGCCTGAGCCGCGGAAGAAATTTTATAAGAAACTTTTTGAAGGAGCGAAAAATTTATGCTTAAGAATGACCATAAGATTGATTTTTCGAACAACATTTCCAAGGACGAGGACAGGCTGGACTTTTCGGGCTTAAAGACCTTGACCCCTCGGGAAGACTCCTGGAGCAAGATCTGCGCACGTCTGGATGCGCAAACCATGGCAACCCCATTCGATGAATCCTGCCTCACAGAAAAGCGGGGAAACATCATTCCCTTCCGCATATTGAGCGCCATCCCGCTAGCCGCAAGCATTGCTCTTGTAGCCCTCAGCGTTCTGATGACAGCTTTCTCGCAAACATCCGAAAGCATTTCCATCAGCAGCATGACCCCTACGGAGGTGGCCAGCTGGTACGACAACCTGGGAAATGCCAACCAGGAAACAGACGACTTTGAAACCTTAGACAATTACGCCACTCTAAGCTACCTACTTAAGGAGGACCGCTAATGAACAAATCCGTCAAACTTTTCATTGCAAGCCTTATCCTGCTTGCAGCCTCCATCGGGTTCTTCGCAGGATCCGTATGCAACCGCCCCTGTGCCAACGGCCCTATGGCTATGGAAGGCATGGTGCCGCCGCCCCCTCACGAAGGAAAAATGCCTCCGCCTAACATGAAGGGGCATCACGGAGACTTCGACAAGAAGGGACACAAGGGGAAATTCGAAAAAGGCCGCTATCACGAAATGATGGATTCCCTCCTGCGGGTCACCCCCGAGCAGAAGGCCGCCCTGGAAAAGAACCGCACCCAGTCCGACTCCACCTTCAAGGAACTTCGCAAGAACAAGTTCGAAGCCGAAAAGAACCTTGGCGAAGCTCTTGATTCCGGAAACGAAGAAGCCATCAACGCCGCAAAGGCCAAAATCCTGGACGCAGACAAGGCACTTCTAGAACACCGCATCGCAGGTGTCGCCGCCATGTCCAAGATACTCTCCAAGGAACAGCTGGAAAAGATGCGGAACTTCCACAAGGAACACTTCAAGAAAATGAAAGACAAGCATCCGGCTCCTCCCCAAGAATAAATCGCCTATAAAAACAAAAATCCTCGAAGTCAACTTCGGGGATTTTTGGATGTTGTAGGAGTACGAAAGTCTATTTTTACACAAATGTGCAGATAGTCAGGATTGCCCCGGCAAACAGAAGCACACCGCTCAAAACGGCCTCGACCTTGGGGCCATACTGCTTTGTGATTGTCTTGTTCTGTTCTATAAAACGTTGTTCCATAATAACCATCCTTTTCACCAAACAACTTAGGGTTTCTCACCCTTACATCTATAAATTACCCATTTTTGGAGATCAAAAACCAGGATTTCGCCAAGGTTTTATGGACGATTTATCCATAATGGACAAGAAAAAAAGTGGCGAATTTTCATCAAAAACACCATTTTTCGTTAGTTTGGGGGATTGAGGTACGTTTCGCTTGAGGTATGAGGTCGGAGCTTCGCTCCTAGAGGTTCAATGATGATGCAGCGCAAATGATTTCATTTTTCATCCTTCATTTTTCATCCTTCATCCTTCATTTTTCATTGTTCATTGTTCATCGTTAATTGTTAATTGTTTCTAAATTTCACGCGTAATTACAACTCCCGCTCTGCGGAAAGGATTAATCTATGTCTAAACTGACTGATTCTATGGAATGGAAGGCTCTCGAAGCCCACTCCGAAGTTGCCAAGACCTGGCACATGAAGGAACTCTTCGCCAAGGACCCGACTCGCGCCGCTAAGTTCAGCGCC
>JAZRXW010000055.1:0-27013 GCA_045600425.1 Fibrobacter sp. | reverse complement strand
GCCATAATCTCCTACTGCCTTGTGGCGATTGTTCATCATGACCTAAAATTAAAAAGATCGCTCTACGAAATTCTTCAAATTCTCGGAATATCCCTAACGGACAAGACTCCCCTTTGCGAGCTTTTGGCGGTCGGCAAGACCGAAAAATCGGAAAAGGAAGACAAAATCACACTTGATTTGTTTGACAGCCTGTTTTTAAGTTAAATTTTTAGTGGACACTAGTGGTATGTTGATTTTCTTTTGACTTGTCTTGCTCTTTGGGAAGCTCCTTGGATTTCAATTTCCAGCAAGTTCGTTTGTCAGCTTCAAGCAGCGTGATTAATTCACCGAAAATTTTGGAAACATTACCACGGTTGATTTCGTCAATGATAAGAACATAATTATTGTCAGGATTTTCTTTCGCCTTATTGGCGATAGCTTTAAAAATACCGGACTTTACTGGGTAATGAACGCTCTCGCCGACTGAAACGGGTTTAATGCCTTCAATGAAATCTTCATAATCCATGGATTGATGGAATGTAACAAAGGCAATCCGGTTGTCATCGGCAATTTCACCAAACTTTTTTTCAACGGTTACATCACCAGTTTTTTTCGTAACATCTTCATACTTAACAAATTTTTTTATTAATAAGCCGTTGTATTTTCCCATAATTTCGGCTCTTTTGGATGATGTTTGCTGTGTACTGTTGGAATTAGAATTTTCTTTTTGACGATTAATAATCTCTAACGCCAGTTCTGCAGTGCTGTAAGTCTTGCCTGTTCCCGGAGCACCTTGAAGAATAAGGTTTTTCTTTTGACTAATTATATTCCACCACTCTTTCATTTTTTCTTCCATGATAATTTCTTCCTTTGTCATCTCTTGCTTTACATACTCAATTACTTTATTTTTTAATTCGATAAATTTATTGAAATTATTGTCGTGCCATTGTTTTACGCATTCGACAAATTGCCCTGCATTTTCATTTTGAGTTTTTGCGACAACAATTTGTAGAGCTTTCATGTTATTTACTGCAGGTGAGTATTTTTTTACATTCCAACCATAAATATCGCGACATATTGTTTCCAGAGCTTGCATATTTATGTTATGCTTTTCAGGTTTTTTACTACTGTCTTTGTACTCCTCGTATAAATCGGTCCCCAAAATTTTCCCATTGGTTCCGTAACGTAACTGAACCTCATATACGTTATCGGTTTTGCACAGTAAATAACCAAAGGCTCCATTCCCCCTATATTTTCCTATCCCCCCGTTCTTGTTAAACCAATTACATTCAGGAGACTCGGTTGGCGTAAACCAAAATACTTCATGTGGATCATCACCGTTGGGTTTCTCAGGTACTATATGGAAGTCTTTTTTCAATTTTTCTTTAATATTGCCGATAAAATCCATTATCCCGCCACCTCACTATTAAAACATTCCCATACAAACCCCATAGAAAGCGTGTCTAGTTTGCGTCGCAATTCAACGCTTTCCAAAGACCACGCACTTCTAGGTATTCATTATCATTCGCCTACTTTACAACTTCCTTTAACTTTTCAACAACCTTGACCATGGCGTAGGTGTCCAGACCACAATATTTCAGCAGGTTCTCGCGAGTTTTTTGAGCTTCTTCTGGAGACATGTCCTTTATTTTCAGGAATATGCCGCTAGCCTCGCCGCCATTGTGAATCTGGTCAAGATTGTGGTAATTCAATTCCGGATTGTCAGGGAACAAGGCCGGCAATACGCTCTTTATGGAGAAGGAACTTCCCATTTTTGGTACGTAGTATAAGCCGTCCTTAAAAGGATTTAACAAATCTACGATATGGTCCCTAACATTCAAAAGATGTTCTGCCAAATCCGGGAACATTTTTGCGAGTTCCAAGAGGCGAGTCTTTTCAAAAGAGTCGTTGTACACAAGGACCATCGAATTTTTAGGAATGTCTCTGCAAATCGCTTCCGCAATAGCCCTGCTAGGATCAGAACCGGATTCAGCCAGAAATTCCTTGTGCTTTAAATCGCCATTTTCAGATTCAATATAGTGCAAGGAATACTGAAAGCAAATCTGTTGATATGGAGTTGTTCCCTGGTAAATTGGCAGGGGCGGCATGATGGATTCAAAATCAAAGAAGTATAAGGGATATGTCAATGAATTCAAGAAGTTCTTGATTCCTGTTTTGTCGATATGTTCCCTGTTTTCGAGAAGACATTCTGTTACAAGCTTTGTGACTCCCGTTAGCTTTGCAGTGGGAACTTCAGAAAGCTTTCTCAAGCCCTGATTATAATATTTCCATTTGCTTTTGGAATTGTACAAATCAAATACGGATGGATTTGGCAGGTGCTTGGAACAGTATTTCCAAAAGGTGCAAGAATAGGGCTTGGAACAGGATTCGCTAATGTTAATTTTTGGTTCCTGTTCGCTTGCCAAACACTCTGTGGCTTTAGCGATCTGATCTTTAACCGAATCGGATTCTTTGGCGACGTATTCCGAGAAATCGTGTATCTTGAAAAGTTTTTGAATATCAAGGTCGCCTTCGAGAACATATTCGTGATTGATGTTCACAAGATATGTTCCGACGATATTCAGCCCGTTATTTTCCAGTATAAACTTCTGGTATGCAATGTCTCGTGCGTATTCCGTGATTTTCTTTTCAAAGCTGCTTCCGTCAGAAGAACTCTTTACTTCGTAAATGGAGTAGCCGCCAGGAACCTTACGAAGAATATCTACAGCGCAGTAGTTGTTTTTGAAGAAGAATGAGGCTTCACAAATGTTTTCTTTGCCTCCGTCGAGAAGTTCTCGCGTTTTTTCGACCATTTTCTTCAGGTCCAAAACTTCTACGGATTTGCCGTCTTTTTCTACCTGTTGTTTTGTGGTAACATCGACGTAATCTCCGAAAAGGCCCATGGCTAAGTCACCGATTTCGTTTCCGGCATTAAAGCGATCTTGCAAATCGTCGGTCACATCTTCGACTTCAGGCTTGTATTTTTTGAGCCACAACTGCTTGGCGCAATGGCAGAATGATGTATACTTTGATTTGGAAAGACCGATGTTTTGCGTATTTGACATGTTATAAAGTTTTCTTGAATCTTGTTGTAAACTAGCTCTTTTACAATACTTAATGCACTTGTTTTCTTTAGGACGTTAAGAACAATACACTAGGATTGCTTTGCCAAGATATATAAAAAAGTGTTTCTTTGCAATATGATGGTGTGATTTTTACTGTTTTCTAGTTTTATAATTTAAGGATTCAATTTTTCTGTTTTATTGCAATACGTTTTTATGTTTTTTGATTGGAAAAGGGGAATGCCTTTTTTCTTGGCAATGCGGTGATAAAATCGTTAAAACAGGTAAATAGGTCGAATTTGCAATACAAATTGTATTGCTGTTTTGTTATTTTTATGTACAAGTAGTCTTTATTTCTGTATTTTGGTAAAAATCAATTTTTTGTGTTGATTTCTAATGAAAAAATGATTATTTTTTGAAAAAGTTTTATTTCAAATTGCAGGTATAAAATGGTCAGAAAATTTTTAGCGCTAGCGGCGGTTGCCTCCTCCATCTTTGGCTGTTCCGGTTCGGACTCGGTTGCTGCAGACGATGGTCATATCGCCTCCGGCGTCAAGAAGGGGACCATGACCGACCCTCGCGACGGCCAAGTGTATAAGACCGTTAAAATCGGCACCCAGACCTGGATGGCCGAGAACCTGAACTATCCAACTTATGAAAGTTACTGCTATGACAATGAGCCTGTCGGCTGCCAAGCGTACGGTCGCCTTTACACATGGTCGGTAGCCATGAATGCCTGCCCCAGCGGCTGGCATTTACCCAATAGGGAAGAATTTGAAACGCTTTTGATTAATGTGGGGGCAGATGAAAAGGAGCGATCCAATAATCTGCGATCCACCGGTTGGAAAAATGGTGCTGACAGGTACGGCTTTTCCGCTCTCCCTGCTGGCTACTACCTTAGCAGCCACGAGGAGTTCGGCCATTTGGGCTACAAGTCCAACTTTTGGTCTTCTACGGAGTTCAATAGCAGCAACGCCTACAACCTGCGCATCTACGACGACTCCGCGGGCGTCGGCAGCGTCATCGGCAAGCACCTCGGCTACTCGGTGCGTTGTCTCCAGGACTAACTAGGCACCCACGGTCGGTGGGAAGCCTAGTCAAGGCTTAGCGAAGCAAAGCCTTGAAACAACCCAGAAGAACTACGCAGCGGTGCTGCGAAAGTTCTTCTGGGTGAAATTTTTTTGATTGGTTATAAATATTGCTTATAGACGAAATTTACGCCATGGAAAGCAACAATGAATCAAGTATCCACTTGATTCGTGACCGCAAGTTTTTCCAGGGTTTGTTTGACGATTGCAACCTTCTGTAACCTCTTAATAGCGACTGCGCTCAAACGGCTTGTAGTTCCGCTCTCCCTGCTGGCAACAACAACAAGAACAACGGACTCTCCGTGCGTTGTCTCCAGGACTAGAATTTGTATCGGCTCCGTTTGACACCGCCGCTACACTGGTTAATCTCCCCAACTGCACTGGTAAACCTATGCTGGCTTCAGTTTCAACACTGTCTCAGAAAACGGGAGGGGACAGGCGTCTCTAGCTGGTGTGGTGGCCCTTGATTGTCTCCAAATAGCCATGACCGTCTCATGACGGCCTGGTGTTCAAGACGAGACCCGACCTCATTGATGGTCGGGATTTTTTGAAATTTATCGCAATACAGAAGAATTTTAAGGATGTTGACTTTATGCCTTAATTTTTTTTAATCGGCATATTCTTGTATTGAAAAGCCCTAAAAAGGCCTTTATTTTGGCTATATTGTATTGTGAAATATGTAATTATATAAATATGTTGTAAAAATGTTAAAAATGATTTAAATTTTAAATGCGTGTATTAGATTTATTGCGTTTTTTACGACGACTGGGATTTAGAAATTCCCTAGCGGAGGTTTTGGCATGAATATCATCAACGGAAAGAAGTCTTTCCCCCTGTGTGCGTCTCTGTGCGCGCTTTTTCTTGTTGCTTGTGGCGACTCCACCACGGAGACCATTGTCGAACGGAACGGCATGGACATTGTAAATGAGGTGGCCGACCTCCCCAAATGCACCTCCGACAACGAGGGGGACCAGGTCTTTGTCAAGGATGACGCGACGACTCGCGTTTGCGCCGATGGCAAGTGGTACGCAACCATGGGAAGCGCGGGTACGGGGACCACAGATACAATTTTTGTATCGAAGAACGATACCGTTTTTGTGGGTAGTGACTTCGCCTGCACAACGGAAAAGCTGAAGGTCGATAGCGGAATAAAGATCATCTGTAACGGCGATTCCATTGGCGTGGTGCTGAACGGCGTTGATGGTAAGGACGGTGTTGACGGAGCCAAGGGCGATGCTGGCGAAAAAGGCGATGCTGGTGAAACTGGCAAGCCTGGTGAAAATGGTCAAGATGGTGCCGGTTGTACTGTTGCCAACGAAAATGGTGTGCTGACCATTACCTGTGGCAACAAGTCCGTTGTAATGAAGTTGGGAGAAGACGGTTCGCTGATTGGTGGCGAGGAAATTGTCCTCGATTCCGAGCAGGTGGCCGTCTCTCTGGACTCTGTGAAGGGTGCGTCCCAGAAGGGACCGTTCCTTAGCGGTTCCAAGGTTCTTGTGAAGGAACTTCGCGATGGCCGCAGCCTGACCCAGACCGGTAACAACTTCGATGGTAAAATCTTGAATGACAAGGGCGAGTTCCGTATCACGGCTCGTATGCTTGTGTCGCAATATGTAATGCTGGAAGCAAACGGTTATTATCGTAACGAAGTCACCGGCGAAAATTCCAATTCTCCGCTGACGCTGTTCGGCATTACCGATGTCACCGGCCGCGATGTCGTGAATATCAATTTGCTGACGCACTTGGAATACGAGCGCGTCTATTATCTGGTGACCAAGGAAGGTTACACTGTCAAGAAAGCCAAGAAAAAGGCCCAGAAAGAAATCTTTGACATTCTCCATATTGATAACACCAACTTCAGCAACTCCGAAGACCTTTCAATCGCTGGCTCCAGCGACGAAGACGGCGCACTGCTTGCCTTCTCCATCCTGTTCCAGGGAGACCGCAGCGTTTCTCAGTTGACGGAACTCTTGACCCGTGTTTCAACTGCTATGGAAAAGGAAGGCATATGGGATGATGCTGCAACAAAGGCTGAAATCGCAGACTGGGCCATGGCCGCTGACACCAGCGACCGTCTGGCTGATATCCGTAGCAAGGTGGATGCCTGGAAGCTAGGCTCCATGGTCCCGAAGTTTGAACCGTACATCAGAAATTTCTGGCGTGTGGAACATGGCCTTGGCAGCTGTGGTGACACAGTGAAAGTGGGGACTGTTGTTAAGCCCACTCAAGGCAAGACTAAGGCTGATGTCCGGTTCATCTGCACGGAAACCGATGACGGAGATATCCGCTGGCGTATCGCCACCGACTTTGAGAAGGACACCTACGGCTGGAAGGATAGCACAGACGGTGCTTTGAAAAATGGTGCCGTAACGAAGTCCGTTTATGTCTTTGACAAGTTGGGTTCTTTCAATGGTATCAAGGGCTGGCGTGTTGCTGAATCCGTCGAAAAACAGCACGGCGGTTGCCGCGAAGCACTCTACGATTCCATCCGTACTGACAAGGTTTATGCCTACTATTACACCTGTGATAAGACGACCCACACTTGGAATCGCAATACGAATTACCTGATTATCGATACTCAGTACTGGCCTGATAGTACCGATGGTGACGTTCGCTGGGGTGATAGCGTTGGAGTTGTTGATAATCTTGAACGCATCTGCTATGTGTGGGATGATGCTCCCGAATATAAGGGCTGGCGCGCAGGCAATGAAAGTGATTGTACCCTGGGATTGATGGGTTGCACCGCAAAGCGTATGGGAGAAATGCGAAAGTCAAGTGAAGGTCGTTACTATAACTGTGCCAATAATGAATGGTCTGAAATTACAGATGATGTTTATATCAACACCCACTTGTATCGTTGTACTTTGGATGGGGAAGGTGAGAAGGTGTATAAGGAAGGTGATTTAGTGTATGGTATAGAAAAGAAAAGCACGAGATATGCCTGTGAAAATGGTGAATGGCGTAATACCAGTGCTAGTGAGGAACAGGCTAATAGAGCTTGTACGACATTGTTGCAAGGGGAAATCCTAGGTGATACAATGACTTGTGATGAAAAGAAATGGCGCCCAACTATATTCTATGACTTTGCTGTGGACGAAAGGAGCTGGTTCAACTCGGATTTAAAATATGGTACATTGAAAGATGCTCGTGATGGTCGTGTATACAAAACCATTAAGATTGACAATCAAGTTTGGATGGCCGAAAATTTGAATTACGCGGATAGTGTTGCTACCCCGTATTTGAAAGGAGGTAGTTTGTGCTATTTGAACGATTCCCAGAATTGTTTGAAGGGTGGTCGCTACTACACTTGGACAGCTGCTATGAATGTTGATGCAAAGTGGGCGTATGCGATATCTTATTCTGTTGAAGGGTTGATAGGAAATCCTCACCAAGGAATTTGCCCGTCAGACTGGCATATCCCTTCAAAAGAAGAGTGGGATATTCTTATAAAAAATAATTCGTATCAAGATCTACAGTCTATAAATCATTATGGCTGGAAGCATGCAATGAATTTAACAGGTTTCTCTGCTTTGCCTTCGGGACTTCATGCCGGTGGATGGGGGGCTTATTTTGTAGGGGCAGTCTCCTTTTATTGGAGTAGTAGCGAGTATGATGAATACAGTGCGTTTAATGCTTTGTTGGATGCAGAACAGTTTTATATGAATGAAAACTACTATGAAGCGTTTGATTATGCTAAGAATTATCAATTGACGGTCCGTTGTCTCTGCGACTCCTCCGACGAATCCGTCTGTAACAATGCTTCTAAGTAGAAAAAGGAATGTTCATTATGAAAAAGAAGTCATTGGCTGAAATTCGTAGAACAGAAGAATACGAGAATTTAAGATTAGCGTTGAATGAACCGAATATCTTTAACATTCTGAAAATAGAAGAACGCGAAATTCGACATTCCAATTTCTTGGCATGGCTATTGGATCCAAAAGAATCCCATGGCTTGAATGAGTATTTCTTGAAATGGTTCCTGTATGAACTTTCTTGTATATGTGAAGATGCTGAGCGTAAATTTATTGAAATTGACTTAATTGAAAAAGTGGATTGGCGCTATGTGTCCGTATATAGAGAGGAACCTGTAAAGAGTAACTCAGAAAACACAAAGTTTCTGGATATTTTTATTACTTATGAACCTAAAAATGGTTTGGGTGGATTTACACTGACGATAGAAAATAAGATTTGGACAAAAGATTCTAAAAATCAGCTATCTGATTATTATGGTGCGATAGAGAGAGGTCGTGAATGTGTTTCTCATTATCCTCAAAAAAAAGTTGAAAATTACTTTATCTATTTAACACCTGAAGGCGATTTTCCCCAAGATGAGAATATGGTCGCTATATATATTCCTTTGGGCTACGACTCTATATACAAAAAATTAAAATGGATTCTTGATCGAAAAAAGGATTGGATATCTGATAGGAGTGTCCGTTATATTACGGATTATATAGAGAACCTTGAAAAAAAGGTTTTGAATTGTAATGAAATTCTGCTAAAAAATTCAAAAAAATTAGTGGAACTAGTGACACAGAATGCATTGAATGAAGAAGATGAAGTCATCAAGTACGCAAAGAATCACTGTGATTTGAATGAGGGTGTAAAGAATCTTTTGGAAAGTAAGGGTTATAAAATTCTTGCAAAAGAATGTTCTTGGGAACGAATTCGTTTTTTACCAAAGCAATTGCCTGAAATGTTGGAAAAATTTAGGGTAGAAAATGAAAAGGATAATGGTGTTGATAATCAACACTTGCCAAATTATTCGCTAATCGTTTTTGAGTTGAAAATAGAACGAAATGAAGGTAGCTCGAACATCGTTAGATTTGGTGTGACTGTCGCACCTTCAAAATATCACTCTGAATTACGAACTTGTATTGATGAAAATTTGAAAACACAGGGATATGAATCAATAATCAACAAAATGCTCAAAGGAGCGGGTCGTTGGCATTCTGTTTTGAAACCTTGTGTAGAAAATAAAAATGAGTACGAACTGGAAGAATATGTGGAATGTCTTCTGTCTGAAAAGAAGCCTGTGTTGGATGTTATCTCCAAATCCATTGAAACATGGGCTAGTGAAAAAGAGGTAAAGGACGATGCGTAAAACTTTTATGAAGAAATTTTTCAAAATAGGATTGACCCTTCAAACTGCATCTTTGTTGCCTTTAGCATTTGTCGTAAGGCTATTTCCTGTTCAATTAAATTCTGAGGGGAATCTTGTTTTTAAGCAAATTGACACGATACCGTTAGTCTTGTTTGTGATTTGTGTAATTTGGCTTTTTTTATCTGTCATATCTTTTTTTCAAATAAAGGCGGAATATTCTTGTCGAGGGGAATCAAAAGAATATAAACTGCAACCCGAACGCTGGGAAATTTTAACTTTTTTTGTTTCCTGTTTAATTCCGTTCTTTTATACGAATGTAAACTCCATTCGATCTTTTTTGATTTTCCTTTTTTCGAGTCTTATCTTACTAAAGCTGATTTATGATGCAAAAGCATTTTACGCGAATCCTTTTTTCTGCCTTTTGGGTTATAGGGTCTATAAATTTCAAAAAGGCAATGTGGAATGTCGAGCTTTTGGAAAAGATATAGATGGAAAGACATCTCCTAAGTTTGTTGAATTGTGTGATGACATATATATGGTGAAATGAGGGATGAAGAATGGGTGATTTTGAAAAAATAAAGAAGATTCTTGATAGCGAAAATACAAATCGTTCAATTTTAGTTTATACAACGAACGGAACTGTAAGTAAATTAAAATTGGAAGATGATGAAAAAGATGATGTCTTTAAGAATTTTGAACCAATCTTTGAAAAGAATTTTTTGACGCACAAGGATAATGCGACTTCTCCATTTGAAACTGCGGATAAAGATGCCTTATATTGTGTTGAATTTAGCCAAGATTGGATGCCTTTTAATTTCTTAAAATCAAATGTTGAACGAGAGTATTTTTCAGAGGAAAATTTAAATCAATTAAAAGCTCTTTTTATTCAATTTGCTTTGAGCCCAAAAGAGAATGTTTATTTCCTTCAAATGAAATACGCTTTTGATCTTTTGGGTAGGCGTTCCGGTTTTTTGGGCTTTTTTGATAAGGATGATGTTTTCAAAAAAATTGGTAAAAGAGTCTTGTTTGTTGATGATAGAATAGATGCCGTCATAGTAGGGGGTAAACTGTATTGTGCAGACTTGAAACTTCTTGTGAAATATTGGAAGTTTGAGGAGTATGAAAATAAAATTGCACAAGAAGTTGTGAAATCCATAAAAAATCTTGAATTAATATCAAATTTTGATGTTTTCTTTACGAATAAAAATCTTCAAAAATATCAGAGAAAACTTTCAAGACTCAAAGATTCTGATGTGTTAAAATTACCTCGAGAAAGACTGGTGCATAAAATAGGACATCATCATTTATATAAGACGCTTTTGTCAGAATCTAAAAAAGATATAAATGTTGATAAAGGTAATGTTAATGTTCTTTTTAAAATGCTTGGAGATGATTTCTTGAAATCGGATTTGACTGGCTTGGAGTATGACTCTTCAGTGAAAAAGAAAATGGGTTAGTTTGTCTTTTAAATAAAAAATCTTATGAAAACTCAAAATATGAAATCACTTTTAAGACTATGTGCCATTGCTTCTGCTTTGGCGGTTCCTTCTGCATTTGCAGATGACCTAACGGATGTTGTTCCTGCACAACCTGCGGAGTCCCTGTCTGCGGAATCTCCGGTGGAATCTCAGTCCGCGAACGAAATTGTCGCTGAGTCTACAGACGAGGCTGCGACTCAGTCCGCGTCCATCTTCGTGCAGGATCCGGCGATTTTTCACCAGCGGCAGGCGGACTTGGAAAAGTTGAAGGCCTCCGTGGAGGGCAAGAACGAGGGGCTTGATTCCCTGCTGGAACGGACCAACCGGATTACCGCCATGAATGACCGCTGTTCCTCCATCAGCATCAACGACGTGATGGATGACGAGTGCTGGACTTTTTACCGGGTGGAACTGCCCGCCTTCGAGGAACAGTACATGAAGGTTACTGGCGAGGTGCGGCTGGGCCACATGGAGACTGCCCGGGGGCTTGAGGATCGCAAGCTGCAGATTAACGCCTGCGTGGATGCGCTTTACAGCTTCGCCCAAAGCAAGGACCAGTTCCTGAATCTGGAGGGCGGCGTGTTCCTGGAACCTCTCAGCGAGGGCTTCCAGGCCAACTATGATTTTACCCTGCAGTACGAACCCAACCATCGCAGGCATTCTTTTGAAATTGCCCAGAAGTGGGGCGAGACCTGCCGCGAAATGGTGGTGCGTCAGGACGGCGAGGGTTTTGCGCCCTACTTCCTGGAACGTCTTGAAAGTTTAAATGCGGACCTTGCCAGCAATGGGTCCCTGGCAGTCTATAAGACCGATACTTCGGACGTTGGCGCCCCCACGGTCTATATGGACATCGCGAAGCCGGTGCGCAGCGCCTACTATCTGAATGGCGTCAAGTTGTTCCATGCCCGTGTCAGTGGCGGCCCCGCCGCGGAAAGTCCTGTGCAGATTCGTTTCGAGAAGGAGGCCGTGAAGGTCGCCGGCGAGCCTGTGGTCATCAAGCGCGGCGAACCCCAGAAGTTCAAGGGCTCCGTGCAGTTTGCCGAAAAGTCCGCCCGCCTGAACGGCCGCTGGATCTGGGAAAACCAGGGCAACAACGCCGGCGTGGATTTTGGTCCCGAGGAGGACGAGGCCGCGCTGGATAGCATCTATGCCGCGGAACAGGCCGCCAAGGCTGCGGAGGCTGCATCCGCTGTCGAGAACCGTCGCGGTGTTCATTTCTCGCCTTGGGTGGGTGTGTCTGCTGCGTTTGCGCCCTTCAGCGACAAGAACTATAAGGCTTTTGCCTTGGACGAAAACCAGCTGATGATCCTGCCGGACTTGATTGCGGCTGCCCGCCTGCGCGTGGGCTTTGGCGACCAGGCTGAATTCCATGTGGCGTTCGGTGCGGGCGTCTATGTGGGCGCAGGTCTTGGCGACGGTCTGCAGCGCGTCTATTTTGCGCCTGTGGCCCAGCTGGAATTGGGCTACCTGGACTTCGGCCTTCGCGAGACCGCGGTCATAGCCATCCCTGAAACGGATTCCGAGGAATGGATGCAGTTCAAGACTGGCGTGTTCTACAACTTCGGGATGTTCGGCGTGGAAGCCGGCTTTGATGTGATAACAAACCTCGGCAACGGCGGCTATGTCACGCTGTTCTGGAACCTGTAAGGGGAGGGTTGAAAATGAACAATGAAAAATTAACAATGAATAATTTTTTGAAAGTAATCTCCCGTGTCATTCCCGGCGCCTGTCCTCGCTTGACGGGGATGACCGGGAATCTAGCGGTCCTCTCCGTGGCCACTCTCCTGCTCGCCTCCTGTTCCGTCTATGACAACTATGACATCGACTTGATGCAGGACGCTACCGCAAACATAGATTCCAGTTCCTCTAAGGACGATTCTCATGGCAATGAAAATGATGGCTCAAAATCCTCCAGCAGCGTGAAATCGGACGATGTCTCCAGCTCCAGCGTCAAGAACGATGACTCGTCAAGCTCTAGCAAAAAAGATACCACCTATGTGGTGATCGTCAATCCGTCCAGCTCTTCGCAGAAGGTTGAATCTGCAGGAAGCTCCGCGGTTGACAATCCCGGCAGTTCCTCCTCCAAGGTCCCCGAGCCCGCCGAAGAATCCAGTTCCAGCGAAGCGGGCTTTCCCTGTGGCGATTCCACGATGACCCGCGGCGATGTGGACTATGCCACCGTCAAGATCGGCAAGCTTTGCTGGACTGCGGAAAACCTGCGCTACAAGGATGCCATTCCCGAAAAAAACTACGCCTGTTCCCTGAGCGGCGATCCCGACTGTGCCACCTACGGCCTGATGTACAATTTTGCGGGAGCCAAGGAAGTTTGCCCCGATGGGTGGCGCTTGCCCACAAAGACCGACCTGGACAACCTTCACGATTATCTGAAAAAAGCGACTTCCGAACTGGCTGGCAACTGGCTCAAATCCCTGACCGGCTGGAACGGCGAACCGGGAAACGGCTCCAACAAGTCTAAGTTCAACGGCCTTCCCGCTGGCATCTGTGACGAGGATGCAGAATGCGCAATGGTGGGTAATGCCGGCTACTGGTGGACTTCCGAGGAATCCAGCATGGATTTCAGGTACGTCTTGCTGCTAAAAGGCAATTCCGACGAATGGTTTAATAACGAAGAACTTGACGAAATATACTACGCCTCCGTCCGCTGCGTAAGGGAGTAAAATATGAACAACAGAATCGTTAAAATTTTTGGTACCCTCGGTATAGCAGGTTCCATTGCCGGACTCGTTGCCTGTGGCGACGATGTAACCCAAATCAACCAGACCGGCCTTGATATGGTCTCTTCCGTCGAGGATTTGCCAAAGTGTACCTCCAACAATGAAGGTGAACAAATCATCGTCAAGGATGATGGAACGATTCGTTATTGTTCCGATGGCAAGTGGTACGCAACCATGGGAAGCGCGGGTACGGGGACCACAGATACAATTTTTGTATCGAAGAACGATACCGTTTTCGTGGGTGGGGACTTTGCCTGCACTACGGAAAAGCTGAAGGACGATAGCGGCATCAAGATTATCTGCAACGGCGATTCTATTGGCGTGGTGCTGAACGGCGTTGATGGTAAGGACGATGTTGACGGTGCCAAGGGCGATACCGGTGAAAAAGGCGATGCGGGCTCCGATGGCAAGCCTGGCGAAAATGGTCAAGATGGTGCTGGTTGCACCGTAGCTAACGAAAATGGTGCACTGACCATTACCTGTGGCGACAAGTCTGTTGTGATGAAACTGGGTGAAGACGGTTCGCTAATCGGTGGTGATGAAATCATCCTCGACTCCGAACAGGTGGCAATCTCTCTTGACTCCGTGAAGGGTGCTTCCCAGAAGGGACCGTTCCTCAGCGGTTCCAAGGTGTTGGTGAAGGAACTTCGCGATGGCCGCAGCCTGACCCAGACCGGAAACAACTTCGACGGCAAGATCCTCAATGACAAGGGCGAATTCCGCATTACCGCCCGAATGCTTGTTTCCCAGTACGTGATGTTGGAAGCCAATGGCTATTACCGTAACGAGGTCACTGGCGAAAACTCCAGTTCCCCTTTGACGCTATTCGGTATAACCGACGTAAGCATGCGCGATATTGTCAACATCAACTTGCTTACTCACTTGGAATACGAACGCGTGTATTATTTGGTAACGAAGGAAGGTCTCACTGTCAAGAAGGCCAAGAAACAGGCCCAGAAGGAAATCTTCGACATTCTTCACATTGACAACTCCAACTTCAGCAATTCCGAAGACCTCTCGATCGCTGGCTCCAGTGACGAAGACGGCGCACTGTTGGCATTCTCCATTTTGTTCCAGGGTGACCGCAGCGTTTCTCAGCTGACAGAACTCTTGACCCGCGTCTCCACTGCCATGGAAAAAGAAGGTAAGTGGGAAGACGCTGCAACAAAGGCTGAAATCGCAGACTGGGCCATGGCCGCCGATACCAGCGGCCGTCTGGCTGACATCCGTGGCAAGGTGGATGCCTGGAAACTTGGTTCTATGGTCCCGAAGTTTGAACCGTACATCAGAAATTTCTGGGTGGAAGAATTGAAGCTTGGTACATGTGACGCTGCCAAGGCAGGGTCAATTTCCTTTGTCGCTAACGCCAACAGCAAGTATTACGCAAAGACATACATGGACACGACCAAGACCAAGGTTCGCTTTATCTGCACAGAAAATGCAAACGGGGAAAATAATTGGCGCGTTGCCACTGACTTCGAAAAGGACACCTACGGTTGGAAGGCGGGAACCGATGGCAAAACTATGAATGGTCAAGTGACCGGAAAGGTGTACATCTACGATGGCCTCGGCAAGTACACGGCTGACCACAAGGCCGGATGGCGTACAGCCTCCAAGCCGGAATCCGTTTATGGAGGCTGCACCGAAATTTCCTACGAAAAGATTGTGAAATACACAGGTGCTGACAGCTCCGGCTATTACCAGTGCCAGGAGAAAACCCGCAGATGGGAACAGATCAGCAGCGCCGTGGTGGATATCGCAAACCTTACCGAAGGTGACGATGGATTTGCCCAGTGGGGTTCCGTAAATACGAATGTCTGCTATGTCTATGATACTGCTCCCGCCTATAACGGCTGGCGTACCGGTCAAAGTACGGATTGCACTTTGGGCTTGAACGGCTGCACCAAGGCGGTGGAAGCCAAGGGTGAGATGAAGTACGCCAAGAACGGTAACTACTATATGTGCAAGGATAACAAGTGGAACCTGATAAGCGACGATGTTCAGAAAAATACCTACAAGCTGACCTGCAACGCAGACAATGACGGTTCCGTAATTCCGGGAACAGCCGATACCTGGTATTATGTGTGTGACGCTAACCAGTGGCGTAAGGCTACACAGTCCGAATACGAGGCTTGTTATCTGGATGGCGTGTGCAATGCCTGTACCCAGTCCACCGAAGGAACTTTCGCCACATTTGACAATGTGGTATATGGCTGCGCTTCCAATGCTTGGGTCAAGACAAATATCAGTGCTGAAAACGCCAAGACTAAGTGCGACAGGGAGAACCCCGGCAATGTAATGTTCGATGTGGATACCATCGCCGTTAATGGTGAGGTTGCCAACACTATTGACTGGCTCTGTACCGAAAAGGGCTGGCATCGAGCCAGCTGGGAAGAATATACCCTTGAAAACTGGAAGGTCCACCTGGAAAAGACCTTGCCTAAACTGGATTCCTTCCAGGATGCTCGCGATGGCCGCTGGTACAAGAAGGTGACCATTGGAACCCAGGTCTGGATGGCGGAAAATCTGCAGTACGCGGACTCTGTTGCAACCTTGAACCTAAAGGGAAACTCCTGGTGTAACAACCATAAACCGGAAAATTGCGAAACTATGGGTCGTTACTATACCTGGACGGCCGCCATGAACATCAACAAGACTTATCAGTCAACAAGTGTACCTGCGGGAATGATCCAGAGTCCCCACCGTGGAATTTGCCCCGAGGGCTGGCACATTCCGACCAGTAGTGAATGGAGTACAATGGACTCGAAATCTGGTGGCTACGCGGCCCAGCAGGCAATCGGCAATCCGGGTTGGCCGAGCGCTACCAACGCAAGTGGCTTTACTGCGCTCCCTGCTGCTAGCTACTTCCTTGGCGGCTTCGACGATGTTGGCTCCTACGCTAACTTCTGGAGTGCTACTGAGTCCTACGCTAGTTACGCCGACTACTGGTACATGGATGCGAGCGGTGCGGGCCTCGGCAACTACTACAAGGACTACGGAGGCTCCGTGCGTTGCCTCCAGGACCAGAATTGAATTGGGGTCGGGGCCCCAATCCAATTCCGCGACTCCTCCGACGAATCCGTTTGTAACAATGCATCAGCAAATTAACGGAGCAGGATAACAAAAAAATCAAGTGTCAAAACGGGCACTTGATTTTTTATCTTCAATATCCCGTTATTGTTTCATCTGTTTTAAAATGTTATATTTAAACTATGGCATTAAAGAGATTCCCAATTGGTGTGCAGGATTTTGCTCAAATCCGCAATAACGGCTACTTTTATGTAGACAAGACAGACCTTGTCTATAAGTTGACCCATACAAGTCAATATTACTTTCTCAGCCGTCCGCGCCGTTTCGGGAAATCCCTTTTAATCAGCACCCTGCAATATTATTTTGAAGGCCGCAAGGAACTGTTCACGGGCCTTGCCATGGAACGCCTGGAGGCCGAGTGGAAAAAGTATCCGGTTTTCAAGATCAGCTTTGCAGGCAACAAGTATATTACTGCGCAAGATCTTGACGACACGCTTCAAAACAAGCTTTCTGAATTTGAAAAACTGTTCGGAGTCATGACCGAAAAAAGTCGTGCCTGGGGCGTTCGCCTAGAAAATATTCTTAAGGCTGCCTACGAAAAGACCGGCATGCAGCCTGTCGTGCTAGTGGATGAATACGATGCACCGCTTCTCGACAGCATGGACAAACCCGAGCTGCAACAGATTCTCAAGGAAGAAGTGCGCAAGCTGTTCAGCCCTCTCAAGGACCTTGGCGGTATCATTCGCTTCGTATTTCTTACAGGCATCAGCAAGTTCAGCCAGCTTTCGATTTTCAGCGAACTCAACAACTTGAATGTCATCACCATGGATGATGAATATGCTGCAATTTGTGGTATTACCAAGGAAGAACTGCTTGCCCAGATGCAGCCTGAAATCCAGGCTCTTGCAGATAAGAACGGCGTAACTTACGACGAGGCTTGCAACGCACTCCAGAAAAAATACGACGGTTATCACTTTAGCAAGAACTCACCGGACATTTACAACCCGTTCAGCTTGATAAATTCCCTGAGCAAATTGGAACTTGCAAACTACTGGTTTTCGACGGGTACGCCCACCGTTTTGACAAAGCTTGTGAGCAAGTTCAAGATGGATCCGGAAACATTCAATATTGGGTTCCCAGCGACGCTTGGCATGTTTGATGCGCCTACGGAAACGGCGACAAACCCGATCCCGATGCTTTACCAGAGCGGGTATTTGACTATTCGAAATTTTGATGGCTTTGAATATGTTTTGGGATTCCCAAATGAAGAAGTCAAGGTCGGCTTCTGTGGAAGTTTGATGCCTTATTACGCCTTTGAAGATGTGGTGGCAAACGAATCGTTTGTCCTTGCCTTTACCCGCGCCATGCGTGCTGGCAAGCTTGAAGACGCACTTTTGCAGATGCGAGCCTTCTTTAGCAGCATTCCGTACAACGCCGAACGCCAGGACGAAAACCATTATAAGACATTGTTCTTCCTGATTTTTAAGTTGTGCACTCCGTACCTCGTTCGCACGGAAGAATGCAGTGCCGCAGGCCGCGCCGACTCGGTGGTGGAAACCGCCGACGCAGTCTATGTTTTTGAATTCAAGCTTGATGCAAACGGCACCGCAGAGGATGCCCTCAAGCAAATCGACGACAAGGGCTATCTGGTGCCTTACACCGTGACCAAGGCCGCAGACGGCTCTCCGAAAAAGCTGTTCAAGATTGGCGTCGCCTTTGATGCAGAAAAGCGCACCTTGGGCCAGTGGAAAATTTGTTGTGAAAAATGTTATATTTAAAATATGGCATTAAAGAGATTTCCAATTGGTGTTCAGGATTTTGCGAGCATTCGTAACGAAGGCTTCTTTTATGTAGACAAGACGGACCTTGTTTACAAGTTGACTCATACAAGCAAGTATTACTTCCTCAGCCGTCCGCGCCGTTTTGGAAAATCTCTTTTGATTAGCACATTGCAATGCTATTTCGAAGGGCGCAAGGAACTGTTCACGGGCCTTGCCATGGAACGCTTGGAGACCGAGTGGAAGAAGTATCCGGTCATTCGGCTGGACTTGAGCACGGTAAAAAATCTGGATGCAGACTGCTTTGCAGCCAACATGAACGATATCCTGGCGCCTTACGAAAGTCGCTATGGAATCAAAAACGACAAGACAAACCAAGCGTGGGGGAGCCGATTATCCGCTTTAATTCGGGCCGCTAATGAACAGACTGCTGAACAGGTTGTCGTGTTAATCGACGAGTACGACGCGCCTGTGCTAGAAGCAATGCATAATGCGGAACTGCTAGAAAAAGTTCGCAATACAATGCGAGACCTTTACGCGCCCCTCAAGGCCCTTGGCGGCATTCTCCGCTTTGTGTTCCTCACGGGCATCAGCAAGTTCAGCCAGCTCAGCATCTTTAGTGAACTGAACAACTTGAAAGTCATCACCATGAACGATGACTATGCCGCCATCTGTGGCATTACCAAGGAAGAGCTGCTGACCCAGATGCAGCCCGAAATCCAGGCCCTTGCTGACAAGCAGGGAATGACCTATGATGAAGCAGTCGCGGCTTTGCAACGCCAGTATGACGGCTACCACTTTAGCAAGAACTCCCCGGACATTTACAACCCGTTCAGCTTGATAAATTCCTTGAGTGAGCTGGAGCTTGAAAACTATTGGTTCGCTTCCGGCACGCCGACTGTTTTGACAAAAGCCATGGCTCGTTACAGTTTGAGCCCAGAGGAATATGACCGTGGCTTTACCGTGCAGCAGGATGCTTTTGATACTCCGACGGAAACAGCCGACACTCCGATACCGGTTCTTTATCAGAGCGGATATTTGACGATCAAGGGTTTTGATAAAGGTGCCGTTCGACCGTTCAGATTGCAATTCCCCAATGACGAAGTTCGCGATGGAATGTTGAAACTTTTGACATATTCGTATTCGTCAAAAAATAATCGGGACACCTCCGAATTCTTGGACCACTTTGTGACTGCGATGAAGGCTCGTGACATTGAAACTGTGCTTACGGAAATGCGTGCGTTCATGGCGAGCATTCCCTACGACACCGAAAAGCAGAACGAACATCATTACAGAACAATTTTCTACTTGATTTTCCGCATTGCGACGCCGTATCTTGTCCGTTGCGAGGAACGTACCGCCGCAGGCCGCGCCGATGCCGTGGTGGAAACCGCCGACAGCGTTTATGTTTTCGAGTTTAAGCTGGATGCAAACGGCACCGCAGAGGATGCCCTCAAGCAAATCGACGACAAGGGCTATCTGGTGCCCTATACCGTGACCAAGACTGCCGATGGCTCCCCAAAAAAGCTGTTCAAGATTGGCGTCGCCTTCGATGCCGAAAAACGCACCTTGGGTGAGTGGAAAATCGCATAATTCCTGAAATAAGGGCGATTGTCGCCCTCATTATGTCACGCAAACGATAGTTGGCGTATGTTAAAATTAATTTACAATACAAAATGTATTGTAAAAAATGACAAAATAAACAATATGGTCTAAAATCTGTATTTAAAAGTTTTTAGTCCTTTGTTATATTGTAGTTTTAAGTTCTTCAAACAAGATTTATATGCAATTTACAATACGCAAAATAGGCTCCTTACCAGCGGATGCTCACGGAAACTCCGGTGGTTCTACCGAAGACGAATCGGTAAAAATCTAAGTACAGGGTTTACTGTGACTCCCTATTTGACCTTGATTTAGAAATTTTTGTATTGTAACTTTGCTAAAATTTTTATGTATTGTCTGTGCCCGCGATTTCGTCGAGGGCCTTTTTTAAAACGTCTTCCTTTAGCATCTCCAAAACATCATGTGGCTGGTAAGTGATTCCGTTTCCGTCGCCATCCCGGCGTTTTCGCCCTTGGTCCACTTGCATTCCCCCACAAGGAGCACCTTGCGGTCAAGACTCTCTGAAATGACATCTATTTCCATGCTTTCGTTTTTGGAAATCTTTCCCCACCAGCGGGAGACCGCACCGAAGGGAACGCCGTCGATGATTTGCCCGCTGACCGCCTTGCGGCAAATTTTTTCCCAATGGAAGCCTACAATAGCGAGGGACTCCGCCCCAAATGGAGTATTCCGTGATGGCGTCCGTGGCGGAAAGGTGGAGTGCGTCGGGCATGTATGCCGGCGAAATAGGCTTGAGTCTCAGGAGTTCGTGGGCGCGTCCGTAAAGGGGCGATTTTTCGTCAAGGATGCTGTCGAACATCATCTGCTGGGAGGATCCGCAAAGAATCAGGTGAAATTTCAGTGTCTTTTGGTCCAGCAGTTTTTGTAACACGGAGGGGAGGGTCTCGTCGGATTTTACGAGATAGGGGAATTCGTCTAGGCATAGGACGGTTCCCTTTTCGCAGCGCAGGTTGAATGCGTTGAAAAGAGTTTCCCAATTGGGGTAGGTGACAGCATCGAAATCTGGGTAGATTGCGGAAATGGAAATGCTGAGCAGTTTTCGTTGGTTCGCCTGCTCGGACTTGTCGGCCATAAAGTAGATGTCCTTGTCCCGAAGGACGCGCTTGACAAGGGTCGATTTTCCCAGCCTTCTTCTTCCATATATGGCTATAATAATTCTTGTATTCTTCGAAATTGCTTTGTTGATGCCCTGAAACGAAAAACCAATTTTTGTTTTTGTTGTTGCATTCCCCTTTTTGTATTGTAGTAATTTTAAAATTTTTGTATCTTGTTGATATGCTTTCCATGAAGCCTATCATTGAATATCTGAATTACCGCCTGTACATTACAGACTATTATGCGTTCCGGAAAAAGACCAGTGCTTTTTCCTGGCGTGAGTTTGCCAAGATTGCTGGATTCACGAATCCGGTGTACCTGAAGCAAATTGGCGATGGTACCTATAACCTGGGCAAAAACGCGATTGAACGTGTGGGCGCCGCCATGGGGCTCGCAGGTTTTGAACTGACCTACTTCAAGATCCTCGTCGAATTTAATCATGCGAAAAAGGACGTGGACAAGAAGAAGGCTCTGGAAGACCTTCAGTCCATTGCCAAGGTCCACAAGGTCAAGGTGCTTGGGGGCGATTCCTTCACGTATTTCGAGTCCTGGAAAAATCCCGTGATTCGTGAGCTTGCTCCTGCCATGCCGGGGGCGAAACCTCTGGAAATCGCACGCGCCTGCCGCCCCGAAATTTCTGCAGCGGAGGTCAGCGAATCCCTCCATTTTCTGGTGAAGACGGGCTTGCTGTCCAAGGACAAGGAGGGCAATTACCACCAGACGCAAAAGTCCATTTCCATGGGTTCTACGGATGCGGCTCCCGTGGCGGCCCGCCTGATGCAGCGGCAGATGGGCGAATTTGCCATGGAGGCTCTGGAGTCGCTGCCTCTTTCCGAGAGAAGCATGTCGGGCCTGACGCTTGGCCTCACAAAGAGGGCTTACGAGCGCATCAATCAGGAAATTGCGGAATTCCGCAAGAAGATTATCTCCATCGCCACCGAAGACGACGGCATGGAAAACGTTTACCGTCTGAATTTGCACTTGTTCCCGCTGACTCAGTTGAAAGAGGCGTTCTCGGGTTCCCTGGACGCTCCCGAGGAAGATACTGCAAAGGCTAAAGGGGAGACTGAAGATGAAGAATAGCAAGTATATTTTTGGTACGTTGGTGTGGAGTTTTTTGGTTCTGTTCCTCACTTCTTGTTCCGACGGGGATAAAACCGCCGGAGGCAGCACCGAAGATTCCGGCATCGTGGCCATCAAGGATCGCGATGTTGCGGGTGTGGCGCAGAAGGGGCCTTTCGTGAAGGGGTCCGCCGTGACGGTCTATGAGCTGGAAGGCAAGTCCCTGAATCCTACGGGTCGCATCTTTACGACCAAGATATCCAGCGACAAGGGCGAGTTCGCTTTCCAGAAATTGAATCTGGTTTCTCAGTACGCTGTGTTCGAGGCGCTGGGCTATTACCGCGACGAAGTGACCGGCGAAGTTTCCTCCGGCACGGTTTCGCTGAGCGCCCTGGTGGACCTGACCGAAACGGATTCCGTGAACATCAACGTGCTGACCCATATTGAAAACGACCGCGTCCATGAACTTGTTCAAAAGGGTTCGGAGTTTGCGACCGCAAAGAAAAAATCCAAGTCAGAAATCAGTTCCGCTTTCGGCATGACTCCGCCGGCTGCAGGTTTTGAAAATCTGAATGTCTTTGGCGGTAGTACCGGAGATGCGGAACTGCTGGCTGTTTCCATGATGCTGCAGTCCGACCTGAAATCCGGAGAACTGGGCTCAAGGCTTGCGGGCGTTTCTATGGACATTGCCCAGGATGGTCAGTGGAACGACGAGTCCGTCAAGGGTGAAATCGCTGGCTGGGTTGCAGATGCTGACCTGGACCGCATTTACACCAACTTGAATTCCTGGGGCTACGCCGAGCAGCCGGTGGAAAAGAGCGATCTTTATGGCGAGTTCGTAGAGGACAACAAGCAGTACATTACCGAACGTCCGGAATCTTCCGCAGATGGCGTGGAAAGTTCCTCGTCCGTAGTGGACAAGCCTACTTCTTCCAGTAGTGTCGTTGCCTCTGGCGAGACCTTTGTGGATGAACGCGACGGTACGGTTTACCGCACTACGAAAATCGGCACCCAGGTCTGGATGGCAGAAAACCTCCGTTACGAAAGTGCCGGCAGCCATTGTTACAATGATGATGCGTCGGAATGCGAAACGTATGGTCGCCTTTATGAATACTCCGAAGGTCTTTGCCCTGCAGGTTGGCACATGCCTTCTCAAGCGGAATGGACCGTGCTGATTGAGTACGTCGGGGGTGCTGCCGTTGCAGGCAAGGCCTTGCGTGCAGTTGGTGCCTGGAATGTTGAAAACTTCCCGCTAACCGCAGACGATACGGACTCCTACGGATTTGCCTCTCTCCCCAGCGGAGTGTACATCTTTGGCGACCACGAGAACGCCGGCTTTTACATGTCCCGCACTATGTATTCCGATGATGCCTATTATGATGTGGGTGTTGTTGGCAATCAGGATGAAATTGCCGAATCCAACGCCCTGCTTACCGTTGCAGTTTCCGTCCGTTGCTTGAAGGATTAAAGTAAGTCGACGCTTCCCGCGAAACATTGAATGTCAAAAAAGACCCCGACTCATGCGAGTCGAGGTCTTTTGGTTTCATTACGCAGCCAGTATCTAGCCGGCCTTGTAGCATTCCGCTAGGTATTCTCGGGATTGGTTGAAAAGGTGGCTGACTTGTTCTTTGCTTTCGATTTGTGTATATTTGTCTTTGAATGAATCGCAAGGAGGATTGTATGAGTAATGCTCTAGCAGAAGAAATCAGTGAACTTTCGTATGAAGATCAACTTGATCTTCTTATGTTTATTGTATCCTCTTTAAAGTCAAAGAAAAAGAATGTTGAAGAAAATGCTGCACAACGTTTTCTAAAACTCTCTATGGACGATCCTCGCAGTGCAGAAGAAATCATTGCCGATATGAGAAGCGCTAACCAGTCTGTTCGTTTCGGAGAAAGCAATGTCCTTTTTGATTGATACCAATATTTTGATTTACCGACTTAAGAATGTTGGAAATGTGAATGAGAATTTTATTCGCAATCAGGATTCAACGATGCTGATTTCTGTTGTTTCTTATGGCGAACTTGTTTTTGGTGCGGAAAAATCGTCTAATCGTGAAAAGAATATGAAGACGGTTGAGGCAATCAAGTCCATTTTCCCGATGCTGGATGTTGACTCGAAGATAATGTCTTGTTTTGGGCGGATAAAAGCTGCGCTACAGAAAACTGGCAAAAATGTTGATGATATGGATTTGCTGATTGCCGCAACAGCAATGGTGAACAATTTGACTTTAGTAACTCATAACACTAAACATTTTGAAAATATTCCGGGACTCTCCTTTACAGATTGGTATTAGAAGGCGTTTTTAAAAAGATGCAAAAAGACCCCGACTCATGCGAGTCGAGGTCTTTTGGTTTCATTACGCAGCCAGGATTTCACCGGCCTTATCGCCTCCAAAGAGCTTCCGCAGTTATCGGTCGTAAGGAATGCGTGCGTCTTGCGCTGTGTTCGATAATATTGTATATTGAGTGGTGAGGTATTTCTATGGAAATGACAACCGTTCAGCTTCAGGTTCCCGTGGCGATGGAACCGTATATTACGAGCGAGTCGGGTGATGGACTTGTTCAGTTAGCGATGATGTTGCATCCGTTTATAAAGAACCTTACCATATCCCATGGTCGAGCAGCCGAAATTCTTGGCATCACAAAGTGGGAACTTATTGAACTGTACGCCAAGGAAGGTATTCCTTATATTGATATGGCCTGGAGCGAGGTTGAAGAGGATGTTGCCACATACGAGCGCCTTGTTGCAAAAGAGGCCGCTCAAGTATGATAGTTGTATCTGATACGACTCCTCTTATAACGCTTCTTAAAATCAACCGATTAGATTTGCTTCAAAAACTTTTTGGGGGTGTAAGTCCGGGGCTGTGAATTCATTCGAATTCAGGATGTCAATCCGGATGAGGTTTCTCTTTTTAGACGTACTACAGGGCTTGATCTCGGTGAAAGCGAAGCCTTGATTCTTACGGATCGAATAAAGGCTGACCTTGTGCTTCTTCGCGGTGTTGTAGATGCTCTGCGTTCTAGCGGACGACATATTGGCGAACAGCTTTTTAATGATTTGCTTGATTCGTTATAACTAACTATCTATCGAAAAAAGACCCCGACTCGTGTGAGTCGAGGTCTTTTTAAGTTTGCTAGATTCTTCGCTTGCGCTCAGAATGACACGCTGGAAGGGCCTGCCGTGGTTGCCCGCATGTCCTACGCAGCAAGGATTCGCCGGCTTTGTAGTATTCTAGTGTTTATGACCATAGGGTGTCCATGTCCTTTTCTACTTGCAGTGCTTGCAGAAAATTAATTAAACCGTCACAAGCTACATCGTCATCAATGTCTAGCCAGTTCTTTTTTGATCGCGCGACCAGCCTTCTAAAGTTTTTGTCTCCATAAACTTTTTCAATTCTTTTGACGACATCTGCCATTGAATTCTCTTTCATTCCTTCGTCAGAAAAAATGATTTCGTTCATGCAGTTCAACAGTTTTTCTCTGTTGATGTTTTGGGATAACCAGTATAAATCAAAAACATCCTTGTAGCGAGTTGAATGAATTCCGAACTTTAATATGGATCGCAATTTCTCGGAGAACATCTGCTCCTTTGAATTTATTAAAAGGCTTACGCAATCATTTTGCAAAGCAATGTCGAAACAGAACTCTTCTTGCGAAATGTCAATGTGCTTATGAACTCCAATGTCGACTTTACTAGTTACTTCAAAGTTAAAGGAGTCTGACAATTTCAAGAACACTCGTTTACCGTGATAATCCTGTTGCTTTAGATCTTCCATCTGTCCGACCAAAGAAACGGATACGCCATCAATGTTATTCAAAGTTTTAACAAATGACTTTATGGAATCTTCATCAATCGAATAACGAATGAAATCAATGTCTATATCTTGCGTGGCGCGGCGGTTGTTATGCGATAATTCTCTCATGACAACACCACCTTTAACTGTTATGTTCTCGCTCAAATGGCTTCGGCTTATTGCATACAGAATGGCATCCTGTCCGACCTTAGCAATAGCCTGTTCTTCTGCGAATCCTTGATTTACGCATTTCTGAATTTCTTCCTCAAGACTAATCATCAGAAAACCTCCAGCCTGATTGCATTCATTATTTTTTTTGATCCAGGAAATTTAGGAACATTGTCTTCGAGCCATTCTTCATCGAGTTCAAAAATCTTATTCCTGTAGTTGCCCATGATTTCTTTATAATAATCAAAAGGCAACTTGTTTGAACGACGTATTAGTTCGATTAGCAGTCGCTCTTTTGTGTGGATTTTTATTGAAACTCCGTTAACCTCTTTTTCTTCGACGCCGAGCATTAGAAGATTGTCTGGAAAAAAATACTGGTGTACTCTTTGGTCTCGGATTTTTGTGAAATCGCGGTCGGTTCCTAAAGTGTAGTGTTCTGGAACGACGTCGGTTAAACCGTGATAATAAAATGCACTCTCCATAGTGAAGACTGCGTCTTTGTTTTTGAAGGCAATCAAGGCCAGTTCCCGCCATGTGGAGGAATCTGAATAAATGCCGTTTTCTACTTTAAACAAGTTTCCGTCACGAACCGCTTTCTCAAGAAAGTGGTTGGAACCGTAATTGGATATGCAATCTTCGTAACTGTAGAACATGTGAACCTTTCCTGTAAGAAAATATACCTGATTTTATTATTTTTGTCAAGTAAACGTCCGCAAATTAAATTAGTTGCGGATATTTACTTAAATATGCGGCGTACAAAAAAAGACCCCGACTCGTGTGAGTCGAGGTCTTTTTAAGTTTGCTAGATTCTTCGCTTGCGCTCAGAATGACATGCGGCGATTAAGCCTTCTGGTAGTCAGCGATCTGTTCTGCAGTCAGGTTCATGATGAAGTTGGAGTGCTTCATCACTTCTGCTTCAGCAAGGTTCAGGTAAACCTTGGCGCTCTTGCCGAACAGTTCTGCGTTTGCAGAAGCGTCGCGGATGAGGAGCTGAGCCATGACGCAGTTACCGGCC
>JAZRXW010000054.1:0-30864 GCA_045600425.1 Fibrobacter sp. | reverse complement strand
GAAAGAAATAACCCGTTTACGGGTAGCCGGGTAAGGACCATCGCAGGTGGCAGACTGCGTACGCGTGTTAGCGCGTGCCGTAACATAGGGCTTTGCCCGTCTATGAAGAACCACCGGCTTTGCCGGTGGGTTCCTTTTTTTTTTTAAAAGGGCACAAGTTTATGCTAATGACTAAAAAAGCATTAGCTAATCTTACGCATCACGCCAATAACGCGTCCGGCGATAGAGAAATCCTTGTCCTTCTTGACGATGATAGGATTGTAGCTGGGATTTGCCGGGCGTAATTCTACATGGTTTTCGGAGGGATGGTAATACTTGACGGTAGCTTCGTTATCCACCTGGGCAACGATGATTTCTCCGCGGTCGGCAGTCTTTTGCTGGCGTGCGAAAATCAGATCGCCGTCAAATATGCCTGCGTTGATCATGGAGTCTCCCTTGACGCGAAGCGCGAATACGTCAGTACGGCAGGCGAGAAAATCGCGGTCGATGGTGACAGTACCCTCGAGATTCTGTACGGCAAGGATGGGGGTACCGGCGGCAACGCGACCGACAATAGGAATCTCGATAGTGTTGCTGGGGACAATATCCTTTACGTCTTCGCTGTTGTTACCGGTGTCGACGATTTCGATACCACGGCTCAGTCGCGGAGAGCGATTGATGTAGCCCTTCTTAATGAGGGCGCCGAGAATGGAGCGAACGCCGTTGGTGGAAGAAATATCAAAGTGGATGCCGATTTCGCGAACGGTGGGCGGCATACGATTTTCCTTGGAATACTTCTTGATGTAGTCCAGGATTTCTTCCTGACGCTTGGTCAGTTCTTTGCGGGAGCTGGTTTCTACCTGAGAATCAGCGGAATCTTCTTTATTGAAGGCGGGCTTAATGATATTTGGTTTTTCCATTGTGCACCTCGTTATTTTAGCTAATATAAATATAGTGCACTCTTGGGCAAATGTCAATACTTTCACTGCACAAAAAGTAACTTTTTTGATTTTTCAATTTATTCTCATTCTTTAAAAAACTATCTTTGGGCCTATGGAATCTCTTTCTGAGTTTTTGACATTTGTAAACGCTCCGTCTTTATCCTTGTTCCTGAAGGTTCAAGGAGAATCAATACATGTTAACGGTGCGTCCCTTCCGGCGGCCTCCATGATGGTGGCGGCTCGTTTCCAGAAACATCCGGAACACATTCTCGTAATCGCCAAAGATTACAAGAGTGCAGAGGCATGGGTCGAAAACCTGGAAAGCATGGTCGGTGAAGATTTTGTCCGCTTTCTCCCTTCGGTTGGCTTAAAACCCTATGAGAAAAAAGTTCCCTTCGAGGGAATCCTGGAAGAAAGACTTAAATTCTTTAGAGACATAGAAAAAGGCGAATCTCCTTTTATAACCGTGTGTCCTCTTGATGCCTTCTTGATGCGATTGCCTGCACCCGGTTCCGTGATGAAAAATTCAAGGGTGCTAAAAGTGGGGGACGTATTTGAACCGTCGACATTGCGCCCCTGGCTTATGGACCATGGATTTGTGGAGCAGCCAGTGGTTAGCGGCGTGGGGGAGTTTTCCATCCGCGGCTGCATTGTAGATGTGAACTGCCTTCTGTATCCCCATCCTATCCGCATTGAGTTCTTTGGGGACGAAATCGAATCAATCCGCAGTTTTGATATTTTCTCGCAGCGTTCTGTGGAAAAGATGAACCGCATTGAGCTCTTCCCGATGGGAGAGTTTGTCATTCCCGAAAGAGATTTGGCAAAATACAACGGCGATAGGAGCGGTTTGTGGTGGAAACGTGGACAGTACGAAAAACTGGATTCCAATTTGCTGGACTATTTGCCCGGCGCTTCCTTGGTTTTTGAAGAATTGTCCGCATTGACAGAGACTGCTTCCAAGTATTTTCTGAAGTGCGAAAGCGATTACCTGGACCTTAGAAAGTCTGAGCCAGATATTATTCCTCCGGCAGAAATTTGGCTGAAGCTAGGGGAACTTTCCCGCAAGTTTGCGGGACGAAGCTCCATGGACTTGTCCAGAGTGAATGTGAACGATGGTAACTGGCATGAACTTCATTGTCGTGTACAAGATTTTTCATCCAACGGTACCGATTCTGTTTATCAGCAGATTGAAGAATTTTCAGCCTCGGGTGGGCGAGTCTATGTGGTGGCTCCCACCGCGGGTGGTCTAAGCCGTTTAAAACAAGTTTTTGGCGAACTTCCCATTGAAGAGTATATCCAAGGAAATCTTTCCGAAGGTTTTTGGCTTGAGGACGATAAAATTGCTTTCCTGACGGAAACTCGAATTTTCAACCGTCATTCAAACAAAACAAGAAAAAGGAAAATTTCAAGCTCCGTAACGGGTGCCTTGATGATTGAATCCTTGAATCGCGGGGATTTCGTCGCCCATGAAGATCACGGCGTAGGTCGCTATATGGGGCTTGTCCGTGTGGAAGTGAATGGCGGCATGGTGGACTGCGCCATCTTGGAATACGAAGGCGGCGACCGCCTGAAATTCCCTGTGGCGGACCTGCTAAAAATTGAACGCCTGGAAAATTCCGATGTGCCGCCCAAGCTTGACCGTCTCGGTGGCAAGAGCTGGGAAAATCTGAAGAAGCGAGTCAAGCAGAAGGTCGTCCAGATTGCTCGAGAACTGGTGGAACTGTACGCCAAGCGAGAGATGATTGAAGGTTTTGCGTTCCCTAAGGACACAAAACTGCAGGAAGAGTTCGAAACCGCTTTTGAATACGAGCCTACTCCGGACCAGGTGAAGGCTACCGCAGAAATTAAGCAGGATATGGAAAGCCGTCGCCCTATGGACCGTCTGGTTTGCGGCGACGTGGGGTTTGGCAAGACGGAGGTCGCCATGCGTGCGGCCTTCAAGTGCGTTGTCAGCAAAAAGCAGGTGGCGCTGCTGGTGCCCACCACCATTCTTGCCGCCCAACATTATGAGAATTTCGTTGATCGATTCGCGGGTTTTGGCGTTAACATCTCCTTAATAAACCGCTATAAGAGCCCCAAGGAAAAGAAGGATATTTTCAAGCGGGTATCCGAGGGAAAAGTTGACATTCTCATCGGGACCCACGCACTGCTTTCCGAGAAGAACAAGTTCAAGGACTTGGGCTTGCTCATTATCGACGAAGAACAGAAGTTTGGCGTGAAGCAGAAGGAAAAACTTCGTGAGCTGCGTCTGACGGTGGATTCCTTAAGCATGAGTGCGACTCCGATTCCTCGCTCCCTTCATTTGAGTATGACGGGGGTTCGCGATATTTCCCTCATCAATACGCCTCCGGTAAACCGCCTCCCGGTGGAAACGACCTTGCTGAAGCGGGATGATGAAATTATCAAGAACGCCATTCTAGATGAACTTGCCCGCGGGGGACAAGTCTTTGTGGTCAATGACCGCGTAAAAAGCATCTATGCCTTGGCTGATGAAATTGAAGCTCTAGTTCCCAACGCTACCATCGGTGTCGCTCACGGTCAGATGGAAGACCGCGACCTGGAAAATGCGATGGACCTGTTCTTGTCGAAGAAGTTTGACATCTTGATCAGCACAAGCATTATCGAGTCCGGATTGGATGTCCCTAATGCCAATACGATTATCATTATGAATGCCCATCACTTTGGCATTAGCCAGCTGTACCAGATGCGTGGACGTGTAGGCCGCAGCAGTGTTCTTGCGAAGGCTTTGCTGGTGGTTCCTGCTACTCATGAAATTTCTGCTGAATCCATGCGGCGTTTGAAGGCTTTGGAACAGTTCTCCGACTTGGGAAGTGGCTACCAGTTGGCGATGCGAGATCTTGAAATCCGCGGGGCCGGAAACTTGCTTGGGCAAGAACAGCACGGCTTCATTGCGGAAGTCGGTTTTGAAACCTATGTCCGCCTGGTGAAGGAAGCCGTGGAAATGCTTCGTGGGGGAGATATCGAAAAGCCTATTCAGACTCGTGTGGAACTGGGTGTGGACTCTTTCTTGCCCGAAGACTACATCCAGGATGGACTCACAAGAATTGACCTTTACCAGCGAATCGCCCGTGTGACCAGTGTAGAAGAAATCCAGAATATTTCTCAAGAACTGGAGGACCGTTTCGGCCCTGTTCCAGACGCCGCCAAGATGCTTATGCTGGTGACGGAAATCGGTTTACTTGCAGGTCGCCTCCGTATCCAGGGGCTTGTACAGAAAAAGGGCTTGTTAGCGGCTACATTCGCCGAGTTCCCGCCTCCTGACGTTAGGGTCATCAGTGAAATGTATGGCCTGGCCCTTTACCCCATGAGAATTTTGGCGGGCTCTCCCATGCAGGTCGTTATCGAGCTAGGGAAGGGTTCTGCAAAGACCCTTGCAGAAAACGCTTTGAAGCAGTTCCGTTCCTTTGCGGTTATTAAGGCTCAGTCCGTAACCATCCAGCCTAAGAATCCCTTGCTGGCTGGTATCGGGGAAAAGAAGTAAACGTATTTACAGCTTAGAGAACAAGTCCGCGTACTGCCGCTGAACATCCCGAAGTGCCGCCATGATTTTTGCTGCAGTCCAGCTTTCGTCGTCGGCATCGGTTTCGAACCTGATTTGGCTTGAAGGAATTTCCTTAAGGGCGGTCCATGTGGATTTTTTCCGGAAGGAATCCGGATGTAGGCTGAAAACCGCCTGGGAACCCAGCGTTTTTATGGCGAAACGAACTGCGGAGATGTCTCCGCCAAAGCGATGGAGAACGACCGGAGGAATGGATGAGAAATCTGATTTTTTGCCGGCGTAGACATCCTGAATAATGTGCAGGATTCGTCCATAATCCCCTACGCAATGGACTTGCAAAGTACGGTTCAAGCCGCAAGCCAATTCCACCTGCTTTTTTAAAATTTGTTCTTGAATTCCCCCTTCTTCGTATCCTTGGAAACGCTTGTCCAAGCCACATTCGCCCACAGCGAAATCCTCGTTGGAATGCAGAATTTCTTCCAGTCGTTCAAGATCTTCCCGGCTACTTCTGGCGGCAATCATGGGGTGGATGCCAAATGCCCCTGCAAATCCTAATTCGAGGGATTTTTCCCATTCCCAGGGTTCGCAGGCGATGTTGTTAAACTGTACTCCCGCCTCCAAAAGTTCTCCGGCAATGGCTTTGGGGGCTAAAAAACGAGATAGATGAAGGTGAAAATCAAGCATCGGCTACAATATAATCACCAAAAAGTGAAGAATTTCTTTAAAAAACGAAAAATATCTTGTTTTTCCATGGAAAAAACCTAATTTATGGGCATCATTTTGTTTTATGCGTTATAAAGGAGTTTCCCATGCGCGATCTTTTGGAAAAAGTTTTGAATAAGGGTCTCAGTGTTTCTTTCTCCCAGGAAGCAGGTTTTGCCATCATCCGCATTACCAAGGGTGCAGATGTTGTTGCCAGCTGCAGCGTCGGTTCTTCCGACTTCCGTGCAAGCGTCGAAGACTCTCTCCAGTCTCTCATCATGGAATTGGACCGTAAGGGACTCTAATTTTTGATAGAGCGACGGTCTAGACAAGACCGCCAACCGCATATATACGAAGACCTCGACTTCTTACGAAGCCGAGGTTCTTTTTGTTTTATACACAATAGACGACGAAAACTCCCTAAACAAAAAACACCTGACATAAGCCAGGTGCTTTTCAAATCTTGAAATCACTTTCAAGTACGCTCTGTGTTCTTGAATAAATCGTTCGTGACCGGAAGTCCTTTACCCAATGAACGGTGAGATTCACTTAAATTAAAAACACCTGACATGAGCCAGGTGCTTTTCAAATCTTGAAATCACTTTCAAGTACGCTCTGTGTTCTTGAATAAATCGTTCGTGACCGGAGGTTTTTAACCCAATGAACGGTGAGATTCACTTAAATTAAAAACACCTGACATGAGCCAGATGCTTTTCAAATCTTGAAATCACTTTCAAGTACGCTCTGTGTTCTTGAATAAATCGTTCGTGACCGGAAGTCCTTTACCCAATGAACGGTGAGATTCTCTTAAATTAAAAACACCTGACATGAGCCAGGTGCTTTTCAAATCTTGAAATCACTTTCAAGTACGCTCTGTATTCTTGAATAAATCGTTCGTGACCGGAGGTTTTTAACCCAATGAACGACGAACGATTTCTTTATTAATTGATTCTTCCGACCAGGTTGCCGGAGAGCATGTAGTCTCTGGTGGAACCGAAGCTATGCAGACCAGCAGACAGGCTGAAGCGGTCTGTGAAAGCCTTTTCGATGTATAAAGCACCGAGAACGTCCTTCACGTGCTTGCCCGGAGTCTTGTAATCGTCATACTTGTAACGGTCACCGACGTATTCTGCTTCCAGGATAATGCGGTCAACAACCTTGGTGTTGAATGCGATACCGCCGGTAACAGGGATGATCAGTTCGTCAGCAACGTCCATGAGAGCACCTTCGGCAAAGATTGCAACAGACTGGCCAAGGGGCAGGTTGAACTTTGCAGAAATGTTGTGCTTGATGTCTGCGTCAGAATCGTAGACAGCGTCGAACAGGTTGCTACGGTAAGCCAACTGAACCTTCATGTCTTCGAGACCGGCAAGGCCGTGGAAGTTGAAGGCTGCACGGAGGTCACCCTTGTTCAAGTGGGCGGAGCCGCTGATAAAGGAGATGTACATATCCATGTTATCAGTGGGGGAGAAACCGAACTGCAACTGGTTTTCAGGATCCTGGGTAGAGAGGAAGCCGTTGACATAACCGTCAACGTAGCCGCCGAAGTAGTCACCGCTCTTGTCGGTGTTGTCCCAACGACCGACCTTGAAGGTGAAGTGTTCAGTGCCCTGCATTGCCCATGCTTCGTCCAAGGAGAAATAGTCCTTGCCGTCGTTGTTGGGGTCGGTGTTCAGGTCACCAGGATAGAAGGCAACAGCGATCTTACCCTTGAAATCGTCGGCTTCAGCTAAAACAGCGAAGTTGGCTTCGCCATTCCAGGTTTCCAGGTTGTCAGCGGCATCGTCGTCTTCGCTGGTCCAGAATACCTTGCCAGCTTCCAATTCGAAGTCGGCGTTGATGTCGAAGTTAATCTGGTTAACGGACATCACGGCGTTTTCAATCATCTTCTTCTTTTTACGCTTTTTCTTCTTCTTGGGCTGTTCAGCAGGTGCTGCAACTTCTTCTGCAGGAGCGGCGGCTTCTACTGCGGGTGCCGGTTCTTCTGCAGGGGCAGCGGCTTCAGCTACGGGAGCAGCTTCTTCGGCAGGAGCTGCAACTTCAGCTGCAGGAGCGGCTTCTTCTGCAGGGGCTGCAGCTTCGGCAACCGGTGCGACTTCTTCAGCAGGAACTTCTGCTGCGGGGGCTGCATCCTGAGCGTACACTGCGGCAGCCATGATGCAAGAGGCTAAAAACATTTTCTTCATAGTTTGGAACTCCTTTCACTAATTCCACATACAAATTTTAGTAAAAAAATGTTGATGTAAGGTAAAAAAAACTTTTGTATGCGGTTTTTACTTTCATTTTTTCTTTAAAAAGCTAACTTTGGCGACAAATGAGGTTTATTTTGAAAAAAATTGTTTTTTCTTTGTTGCTTATTTTTGCCGCAAGTGCACTTTCTCAAGAATCCCTGAATGTTTTTAGAATGATTCGTGGCGAAGTCGATGAATCAAATCCTGTAGGTTCCCTGATCCAGTCTGACTGGATCCGCGAACTTCCTCCTCCCCAAGATTCCGTGAAAAAAGTTCGTTTTGACATGGATACCATCTATGTGATGAAAAAGGGTAAGAAGGTCTTGGACAAGAAGGGCAAGCCCAAGTTCAAGGTCAAGAAAAAAAGAGTGGTCTACTGGGAAAAGGTGGAACCCACGGAACATCCCAAGTATATGCCGATTTCCTGCAAACTTGGGGACCTTTGGGTCAAGCGTGCCGACCTAGCCCGATTCAAGCAAGCATCCCAGGACCTGAGCGGTGTTTATGCGTCCTCTACAGGTACCGTCACCCTCAAGAAATCTCCGACCAACCCCCGCCAGTTTACCGTTATTATTCAGAATGGTCCCGAAAGTGGACGTGCAGAACTGGAAGCCAGCAATGTGGATGCCCGCGATAACAACGGTCAAATCCGTATGACCTATAGTGAAGAAGACTGCACGGTGGATCTTGCTATAGCGAACCGTCGCGTGAAGGTGGCCCAGCGTGGTTGTGCCGCATATAATGTGGGCTCATACCGCCTGGAAGGCGAGTACAACACCTATAAGGGCAATCCCCGCGTCGTCGTGTCTTTCAGCATGCCTGAACAGTCCTTTACCTACAAACGTTTCAAGTGGTGTGATAGCGGTTTTGACTCCTGCAAAGATGAAAAGGACGAAAACGGCAAGGTGACCATCACCTGGAGTAAGGGCGGTAACGGCTTCATTGAACGTAAGGCCGGCGATGTGGTTCACACATACCGTCCCTTTGAACACATTATTCCCCATAAGCGAGATTTCTTCCAGGGTGAAAAGCCCTTTGTGATTAAGACCAAACGCACCGACATGAGCGGTGAATGGATGATTTGGTATTTCTATCCCAAGGCAGAACGCTTTAAGATGGTTCGTGCAGGCATGCGCGAAGATATCGCCCAGATGGAAATCTACGAGTAACTTTACAAGGCGGTCTTCTCTATACGAAAGTGCGGGGAAGGCCTTTTGGTATAATGAACAAGAGCATTGAACAATCTCGCATTCTTTTTTTGGACACAAGTGCGGTGGTGCGCTTGCTCCAGATGCATCCGGACTACTACCCGGTGGTGTCCGAAGTGCTGGACTTCGCTTACGAGAAGAACATCACCCTGTTGACTTCGTGCGTTACTTTGTTTGAACTTTCCCGGAAGGCGTGCGTGGCTGGTGAAGGTGTTCTTGCTCGCCAGTACCGGGAATTTTTCGAGAATTCCCAGAATGTCAAACTCTGTGAAATGAATGGCGAAATCGCCGTGAAAGCCGCGGAACTTTTTGCGGCTGCAAGTCGAACGAATCACAAGTTGACGGAAGAAGATGCTCAGTGTTTGGCTACCGCATTTGTGAACGGAGCAGATTGTATTCTTACCGAAAATCAGAATTTCGCAAGCGCTACGGATATAGCCGTAGTGACTCTGGACGAAGTTTAGTTTCCTAAAAAATGTTGCAGTCGAACAGGCCTTGATCAAGGTTAGTTTTTTATATTTGCTTTGGAAAAATAAGGAATTGATATGGCAAAAGAATTTAAAATGCAAATGAACTTGACTTCACGCTTAGACAAGTATTCCCTGAAGCTGCATCAGCTCATGGTAAAGTCCAAGTTCACCCTTAAGGCCATGGAATATGGCGCCACCCACATTATGCTTCGTGACCTGATGAAGTATGGCGTGGAGCTGGATGGTGTATTCAACAGCGTTGGTGATTTCTGCTTCTCCAAGACGACTCTGCCTCTGGAAGAATATGCCTTGGATATGATAGTCCAGTTTGATGCTGTTTCCTTGAACGCTCGCCTCATGAGCGTAAGCATTTCCAGCAAGCGTGTGAAGGATGGCAACACAGAAACAGAGTATTCCTTCAACTTCGAAAAGGACGCTGACAAGGATGACTTTGACCTGGTGATTCCCTACTTCAAGGTAAAGGAAGGGGAGGAAGAACAGGACGATTCCAACAAGGTTGAAATGGGTGGTCTTAACGATCTTGTTTCCGAACTGGAAGGCGGTGGAAAGGGTAAGTTCAAGAAAAAGAAGAAGCGCCCCTTTATCTATTACGATACATACTTCACCATCCCAAATGACTAAAAACGGAAGGTGTTCAAGGAGGCTTGAGAAAAACGGAGTTTATGACACCGTTTTTTCTTTTTATGAGGGGGCTTCCTGCGTCAAGAACAAAAAAAGAATTTTGTTGTTTTCTACATTTTAACCCGTAAAAATTTATTGGAGTTAAAGTAACAATGCCTAATTACTCTACCGTTATCGGTCTCGAAATCCATTGCCAGCTCGCCACCAAGACTAAGATGTTCTGCGGTTGCGAAATTGAAGTGAACACCAGCCCCAACAAGCACGTTTGCCCGGTTTGCCTGGGTATGCCCGGAGCCATGCCTGTTCCTAACAAGAAGGCTGTGGAATACGCCATTCGCTTGGGTCTCGCTCTCAACTGCGAAATCGACCTGAACGCCATGTGGACTCGTAAGAACTATTTCTATCCGGACCTTCCCAAGGGTTATCAGATCACCCAGACTGGCGGTCTTCCGGTGTACGACCATCCCATCTGCAAGAACGGCTGGCTTGAAATCATCAAGGCCGATGGCACCAAGAAGCGCGTGGGCATTACCCGTATCCACATGGAAGAAGACGCCGGTAAGCTGATCCATGACATGAGTCCCACCGACTCTCACTTCGACGCCAACCGCTGCGGCACTCCGCTTTGCGAAATCGTCACAGAACCGGACATCCGTAGCCCGGAAGAAGCTGTTCTTGTTTTGAAGAAGATCAAGCAGACTCTTGAATACACCCGCGTTTCCAACGCCAACATGGAAAACGGCAATATGCGCTGCGACGGTAACATTTCTCTCCGTGCTTCCGAAGACGCTCCTTTCGGCACCCGTGCAGAAATCAAGAACTTGAACAGCTTCACTAACCTTGAAAAGGCTTTGAACGCCGAATACTACTTGCAGTCCGCTACTCTGGACGCTGGCAAGGAAGTGGAACAGTGCACCAAGCGTTACGACCCCAACGCCGACAAGACTATCGTCATCCGCTCTAAGGAAGACGCTCACGACTATAAGTACTTCCCGGAACCGGACATGGTACGCCTCGTTACCGATCCTGCCTTCGTGGAAGAAATCCGCCGCACCCTTCCGGAACTGCCGGACGCACGTCGTGCCCGCTTCATGAGCGAACTTGGTGTTTCTGAATACGACGCCCAGGTGCTGACCGACGACCGCGACATCAGCGAATGGTTCGACGCCGCTTCCAAGAACTGCAAGAACGGCAAGGTCCTGGCTAACTGGGTCATTACCGAACTTCTGGCCAAGATGAAGGATCTGGAAGGCGGTCTCGCTGACCTGAAGATCAAGCCCGAACAGCTCTGCGCCCTGGTGAACCTGATCGAAGACAAGACCATCAACGGTAAGATTGCAAAGACCGTCTTTGCTGACATGTTTGAAACCGGTAAGGATCCTGCAGACATCGTTAAGGAAAAGGGTCTTGTGCAGGTGGCTGACACTGGCGCAATCGAAGCCATCGTTCGCGAAGTCTGCGCTGCAAACGCTGCCCAGTTCGCTGAATTCAAGGCTGGTAAGGTTGCTCTGAAGGGCTTCCTCGTTGGTATGACCATGCGCAAGTCTGGCGGCAAGGCCAACCCGGGTATGGTGAACGAAATCCTGGACAAGCTGGCTGCAGAATAATTGATTCCAAAGTCATGCTGACGCATGTCAGCATCAGCTTTCGCAATGCTGATGCCGGGCGTCCTCGGCATGACGTGGAGAGTAAAACAGTGTCGTTCAGTCGGGTTTCTGCAGTTCTCGCATTTGCAATCGCCTGCGTCGTACTGACGCCGGCGGTTTCATCTGCAGCAGAATCCTTAGACCGTTATGATTCCGCCCATGTGAATACGTTGAACATGACGGATGACGAAATTGCTGCTGCGTTGGGTGTTGATTCCTCAAAGCTTGCTGCCGGCCCAACCTTGCAGGAACTGAACGAAGAAAATCCCAGCTACATCAAGCGAGAATACAACCATCGACAGCAGGTGATTGTTGGTGGCGTGGTGATGTTCTGCGTGGCCCTGGCGATGGTGTTGATGAATAATTACAATCCAAAAAGGTGAAAGGTTATAGGAGAAAGGATAAAGGCGAGGTTAGGCGCTTCGCGCATAATTAAGAACGGCGAAGCCGTGTAGCTAAAATCTTTAAACTATAATCTTTAACCTATAACCTTATTTGAGGTACATTATGTCTTACAATGATGAAGCAAAAGAAAACTTCAAGGCTCTTGCCAAGAATCCTTATCCTGGCCGCGGTATTGTGCTTGGCACTAGCCCGGACGGCAAGTCCTTCGTGCAGGTCTACTGGATCATGGGCCGTAGCGTCAACAGCCGTAACCGCGTGTTTGAAATGGAAGCTAAGACTGGCTTCATGAAGACCAAGGCCTTCGACGAATCCAAGCTCACCGACCCGCACCTGATCATCTACTACCCGGCTCGTCACACTGCCGACGTACAGATCATTACCAACGGCGACCAGACCGACACCATCTATGACGCCATCAAGCTGGGCGGCACTTTCGAAAGCGCACTCGCTACTCGTCAGTACGAAGACGACGCACCCAACTTCACCCCGCGAATTTCTGGTATCCACTACAAGAACGCTCAGCCGGCTTTGTACAAATTAAGCATCCTCAAGTCCCGCAACAACTGCGAAGACGCTGGCTGCGAACGTGCTACTTTTGAATTCGAAAAGGCTCTTCCGGGTCTTGGCCACTTCATCAGCACTTATGTGACTGATGGCAAGCCCATTCCCAGCTTCGAAGGCGCTCCCAAGCTGATGCCCATCTTCGACACCGCCGAAGAAAACCTGAAGAAGTACTGGAATGCCCTGGACAAGGACAACAAGGTATCCCTGATGGTCAAGGTCATCGACCGCAAGACCTTCAAGGCAAAGACTTTGATCGTCAACAAAAATGCGTAAGCCGAATGTCGCAGCGGCATGCTTGCATGCCGATATGACTGAGGCTAGCATTTAGCCCGCGCAGCGGGCCAAAACAAGTAGTTCTTAATTACAATAATTACGAATTACAAATTACGAATTACGAGAAAAAATAAGGCGGCGAAGCTGCGATTATAAATCTTGTAATTTATAACTTATAACTCATAATTGGAATCGTTGTAAAAAAGGCCCCTTTTGGGGGTCTTTTTATTTACCCTCTACGAGGGCAATTCTCTCGGCTCGGTTATAGAAAAATACAAGTATTTTTCTGCGACGCTCACCTTCGATCATTTCTCTACAACATTGCCTAAAATGTGGTGGATTTTCTTTTTGCCGTTGAAGGCGTCCGGGTTGGACAGGTAATAGAATATGTGTTCCACCAGAGCCTCCGTGTTGAAATCATAGGAGGGGAGTCGCAACAGGTAGCTTTCAGCGGAATTATCAAAGCAAAAAAACGGCGGATCCGTTTCGCCATAAGGATTGTTCAAGTCTTCTTTATCGCTTTCAAAGAGTTCCAGAAACAATCCTGCGATTTCGTCATTGACGCAAACCCAGGCAATCCCGTTGCCCACACAATGTTCCGCTTCAGCCTTGCGGAATAGTTCCTTAAGCTTTTCTTTTTCCAGATTTCGAGCGAAGATTTCAACAGAATGTTTTTCCACATTCTTTCGGGCGATTTCCTTATAATCCCATGGGCTTGCGAATTCTGCGTCGACGAATGGATGGACGATTAGACCCGCCTTTTCAATTCCCGACATGCGGTCCTGGGACCAGGAACTGTTATGGTAGGGCGAAAAATAGTTGACTTCGCTGTACCCTTTATTCTTTAGGTAGCGTCCCATTTCCAGACCTGGATTTTCCCCGAAGGTGGAGTTAAAAAAAGTCCAGTTGGATTTTCCCAGATAATTTTTGGGAACGTTTTCCTCGGGATGTTCCCACCATACTGCAACAGGTATTTTTGCGGTAGAGAAATATTCCAGCAGGGGCTTGATCTTTTGGACCAGTAGGGTTGAGATGACAATGCCTACCGCATTGGGAAAATCCTGCATGCGGCAAGTTTTTCCGCTTCTGTCAATTAGAGTTCCTGTTTCGTCATTAAAACCAAGCAGAATTAATTTGTACTTGTTTTTACCCGCCGTCTTGTATACAAACCGCAAAAAATCAAGTTCACGTTCACTTTCGGCTGTAAAACCGCCCCAGCTGTTACAACGGGTCACAAAAATCAGTTCGCTTAGGAGATGCGCCCTTCTGTATTCGTCCTTCTGGAAAAAACTGTAATGTCGTCCGGTTTTAACCAGCAAGCCTTCTTCTACCTTCTGGTTTAAAAACTTCCGCAGTACGTTCTGGGAAACATCATAACGGATGGAAAGTTCTTTACCTAAGGGGAGGGGGGCGGTCATCTTGATAAAGCCGCGTTCCAAATCTCGATTGAATTTTTCCGACAATCGTTCTATGGCGGAATGTCGAATTTGCAGCGGTTCCCGTAATGCGGGGGCCTTTCCCCAGAAACAACCCTTTCCCTGAATCTTGTAAATCTTTCCTTCGTTAGCCAGCTCTAGCAAGGCTGCCTGTACAGTACCGGAGGAAGCTTCGTAAGCTTTGATAATTGTTCTAACAGAAGGCAGTCTGTCGCCGTCTTCGTGCTTAGATTCAAGGAGAGTCTGTACAATTCTTTTTTTCACATCCTTAAGATAACAAAAAACCTGTGTAACGTGTGTTACACAGGTTGGGTTGTTTGGGGTTGGAGCTTCTTAGAGATTGAAATCTACGCGGTAGCGGCTTGCACTTGCCTTGTTGACCTTTTCGCCCTTGGCGTTAAAGGTTCCGCGTTTTTTCATCTGCAAATTCTGCTGACGGACTTGCTTAATTGCGTCAATATTGACCTGGCTGCTAGAAGATTCCGGCTGGGGAACCCAAGGATTCGCTTCGGAAGAAGAAGACTGAGGGTTCACAGGCAGGCTAGAGGAAGATTCCGGCTGCTTCTGGCTGCTGGAAGACTCTGGCTGGGGCTGACTGCTGGAACTTTGGGGCTTGGGTTCGTTGTCCACGGGAATCTGACCGTTGAACATTTCCTGTCCCTTCTTGGTGAGGGCAAGAATCAGCATGCCGCCTTTGGAGTAAATATTCTTCTCGGTCAAATCGACGCGGTTGCCGTCAAAGGTCCAGTCACCCTTTCCCCAGCGGGAAGAGTTAAAGGAATCAAAATCATCGGTCCAGTCCAGGGTGAAGTCGGATCCGTCGGGACCTTGACCCGGAGTGTACTTGTAACGCTTTACCCAGTTGATGAACTGGAATACAGGCAGGTTGTTTTCATTAAAAGGACCGACCCATGCTTCGGACTCGGAAGACCAGAGATTGAAGCGAATGCCCTGAGCCTTTGTCAAGTTTGCGACCTGGCCGCCAACATCCTTACGGACTTCAACACCGTCCAAAGTCCATCTGACGTAGTTGGGCGTCCATTCCAGACCATAGGTGTGGAAGGCTGCGGTTGCTGCGGGGTTTACAGTGTGATGCTTTTCGCTGGTAACCTGATCACCGGCTTTACCGGTAATGATGTTGGACTGGAAACTGCCGGGTGCCTTACCCAGGACTTCGATGTCCACTTCTACCCAGGGGCGTCCATCGGCGATTTCAGAACCGTTGGCGTAAAGGAACATGGAACTGACTGTACCAGATGTGGCACCCATCATCATGCGGGCTTCGTACTTGCCATACATCCATTCTTCAAGACTATAAAGTTCTGCACCGGAATAGGCTTTGTATTGTGCGTTTGCTGCCGCTGCTGCCATTGCTAAAATCGTTAAGGTCTTTTTAAGATTCATTGTTATTCCTTTCCTACACCAGTGAGAAAATTATAAACCTTCTAAACTCATAACAAGATTTTGAAACGTTAATATAAATATACTGTATCAATTGAATCGTTTTTCGGAGGGTGCTTTTTTTATAACGACCAAGATATACATCATCTCCACAACTAGTGCACAAAAAAACATGTTTTTTAAGGTCTGAGGTATTGCTTCTTATGTTTTTTATTTTTAAATTAGTGTACATAAGTGCAAGTGAAACAAAAAGCAGTTGTTCTGCTCTGTGGAGAGCTTTGTGGATGTCCGGGAAAAACTAAATATTCTGGCTGATGCGGCAAAGTACGATGTGTCGTGCTCGTCTAGCGGCTCAAACCGTTCCGCCATAAAAGGCGGCATGGGTAACGCATGCCAGGCGGGAATCTGCCATACTTGGGCATCTGACGGTCGCTGTATATCTCTTTTGAAGGTTCTGCTGAGCAATGCCTGCAAGTATGACTGTGCCTATTGCGTAAATCGCCGCAGCAACGATATTCCCCGAGCCACATTTACTCCCAAGGAATTGATTAACCTGACATTGGAGTTTTACCGTCGGAACTATATCGAGGGCTTGTTCCTTAGTTCCGCTGTTATTGGCACTCCCGACTATACTATGGAGCAGCTTGTGAAGGTGGCGAAGGAATTGCGGACGGTCCATAAGTTCGGCGGTTATATCCATCTAAAGTCTATTCCGGGGGCATCCCCAAGTTTACTTCACGAGGCGGGGCTGTACGCCGACCGCAGCAGTGTGAATATCGAGATCCCTTCGGATAAGTCTTTGCAGTACTTGGCTCCCGAAAAGAACCATGAATCCATATACCGCCCGATGAACTATTTGGCGGAGCGGAAGTTGGAATACAATGCCGGCGGAAATTTTTCCCGGTATTCTCCGCGGTTCTTGCCTGCAGGGCAGAGCACCCAGATGATTGTGGGGGCGTCGGGGGAGACTGATTTTCAGATTCTGACGCTCTCAAACGGATTCTACAAGCAACAGCAGATGAAGCGGGTGTATTTTTCTGGCTACGTTCCCATCAATGCGGACAAGCGGTTGCCCGTCATAACCACAAAGCCCCCGTTGGTCCGGGAACACAGGCTGTATCAGGCCGATTGGCTCATGCGTTTTTACAAGTTCAGCTACGACGAAATTCTGGACGAACAGCATCCCAATCTGGATTTGGAACTGGATCCCAAAATCGGGTGGGCGCTTCGCCATCCGGAGTTTTTCCCTGTCGATATCCAAACTGCGGACTACGAAATGATACTGCGTGTCCCTGGCATTGGCGTAAGGTCGGCAAAGCTTATTGTATCTGGCCGCCGTTACGGAAAAATCCGTCTGGAACAGTTGAAAAAGATGGGCGTTGTCCTAAAGCGGGCGAAGTACTTCATCTATCATCCCGATACTCCCGCAAGCCTCCGCAAGCTTTATCCCGAGATGGTGCGTCCCTTGCTAATCCAGCAGTCAAAACCGGTACAGCTTGACCTGTTCCTAGCCCCTAAATCCTAAATCCTAGATCCTAAATCCTACCCATGCTTTCTATTCAATATGATTCATCTTTTGACGGTTTTCTAAGCGTTGTCTTTGAAGTTTACCGCCAGCGTCTTGTAGTCGGCGACATCATTCCCGATAGGGTCGAAGGTGTGGCCACGGACTTGTTTATGCAGCCCTTCAGAATCGAGACTTCTGTGGAATCCGCCCGCCGTTTAAAGCGTGCCATCGTGAATTCCGCCAGCGAAGAGGTTCTGAACCTGCTGGAAATGGCGTTCCGTTCCGAGGAGGCTGGGGTCGAGATGAAGATTCTTGCCTACCTTCGTAAGCTTTTCTCGGGAATAAATCCTCATTACGGCAAGAACCCGACATCAGAAGAGATGCTTCCCCTGTATACGATTGCCCGTAGCGTCAGTCTTGAACTTGGGGATATGCGGGGGATGGTCCGCTTCAACAGGCTGGAAGACGGAACCTATTTTGCGGAAATCGAACCGAAATACGACATCGTGAACCTGCTGACATCTCATTTTCGGGCACGATTTGCCAATGAGCGTTGGGCGATTTATGATTCCAAGCGAAAGTACGGAATCCATTATGATGGTCGGGAGGTGAATACCATCACTATTCCGGACCTTCAATCCCTAAAAAACAGCATCCCGCCGGACACCATGATGGAGCTGTGGAAGGATTACTACAAGGCTGTTTCCATCAAGGAGCGTGAAAATCCCAAGCTTCTCAAGAGGTGCCTCCCTGTCCGTTACTGGAAGCACCTTCCGGAGCGGGAGGCCTATGCAACTCCCTGGATAGACCGCTCTGGGGGAAGGTCTCCGGGACTGTTTTCGGATCGCCCCCTTTCCCTCGTAAAAAATTACAGCGGAGGCATTCTGTTGCCCTCGGAAGCGGCGAAAGCCAATTCCCAGCGAGTCTTGACCGCACAAAAGTCAATTCGTTGAAAAATTCTCGTCACATTTTTGTATAAGATGCAAAAAAAATGTCATTCACATCTAAATAATTGTATCTTTATTTTTGAAAATTGGGAGAATTTTTTTATATGAACATGGCATCGGTCAAACCCGGGTTTTTTGTACAAGACCGTTTTTTGTATAGCAAGGATAACGAAAAGACTATCCTTCGCGGTGTCAACCATATGTTTATCTGGACTGACCGCGAAGGGAAGACTATCCCCGAAATCGCAAAGACGGGCGCTAACTGCGTGAGAATCGTGTGGAATACTCGCGGTCGTGTTAGCGATTTGGACAATATCATTAGCCTTTGCATTGCTAACGGCATGATTCCTATTCCGGAAATTCACGATACAACGGGAAACTGGGACCGCTTACCCGAAGCTTTGGAATATTGGCTCCGCGAAGAAACATTGCAGATGATTAACAATCATCAGCAGTATCTGATTATCAACGTGGGCAACGAACCTGGTGCCGATGTTCAGGATCCCGACGAATTCTTCTTTGCCTACAACACCATCGTTACAAAGATGCGTGCAGCAGGAATCCGCATTCCTATCATGATTGACGCCGACATGTGGGGGCAAAGCGAAAAAAATCTTTTGAAGGTGGGGCCCCGTCTGTTACAGGCCGATCCTGAGCATAATTTGCTGTTCTCCATTCACATGTGGTGGCCCTCCGAACATCACGATGCCGAAAAGACCGGCTATGCCACGGTAGAAGACCGTGTAAAGGGCGTTCTCGAGGCTTCCGTACAGGAAAAGCTCCCGCTGGTCATTGGCGAATTCGCACCTGTTGCCGTGGGCGGAGCCAAGGAGATTCCATACCGCTTGATTATGTCCGAGGCAGAACGCCTGGACATCGGCTGGCTTGCTTGGAGCTGGGGTCCGGGTAACTTTGACAGTCCCGAAATGGACATGACTGTCCATGGTTCCTTGAACACTCTGGTCCCCTGGGGTAAGGAAATTTGCCTGGACAGCCCCAATGGCATCCAGAACACCAGTGTCATTCCCAACTTCATCCAGAATAAGGATTTCTCCACAGGTTCTTTGTCCACTGGCGACAATCTGATTCAGAATGGTAATTTCTCTGCCGCAGAAGAACTGTCTGGCTGGACGATCGACTTCTGGGGCGGCAAGGCCGAAGTGAAGGTAGAAGAAGGCACCGCCCGCTTTAACATCAAGAACGGCGGCAAGGATTCCTGGAACCTGCAGTTCAAGCAGAAACTTTCTCTCCGTAATGGTGTGACTTACGTCTTTAGCATGCGTGCCAAGGCCGATAAGCCTCGCACATTGAACGTAAATATCAAGAAGGATTCCGACGAATATACTCCCTATGCAAACGGTCGTATTCTTGACTTGAGTACCAGCTGGCAGAACTTTAGCTGGAAGTTCACCATGAAGGAAGACACCGACCCGGATGCCCTCTTGATTTTTGACATGGGCGGCGTTCCTATTTCCTGGGTGCTGTCCGACATTTCCCTCGTTCAGGCCCGCAGTGTGGCTGACCGTCTGAACCGAACCTTCCAGCGTAACGTCCAGAAGAATTCTGGCTATTTCAATGCGCCTAACGGTCCTTGGGAACTTCATCTTTATTCCAAGTCCGGCGACCTGATTGAAGTTCTGGACAAGGGTAAGGGCGGCGAAGGCATGCGTCAATATCCTAAGATGGAAAAGAGCGGTATCCTGGTGGTCAAGGACTTGTAAGGATTGAAACTCGTACAAAGAAGGAGAGCGCCCTAACCAGCGCTCTTTTTTATTTACCCGCTGGCTTATCCATCGATTTCTTAAGAAAAATTTGACAAATCTCAATTTGGCTGCGATATAATTTCGCAGGAGATTATATGAGTACAAAAGAATTTACTCCCGAAAAAATCAGTTCCCTGGCAGAAAATGAAATTTTTGTCTTTGGCAGCAACCTTCTGGGGCAGCACGTGGGCGGGGCTGCACGTTATGCGTTCGATCATTTTGGCGCTGTTTGGGGCATAGGTGTAGGCCCCCAGGGGCAATGTTACGCGATTCCCACGATGCACGGCGGGGTCGAGAACATTCTCCCTTATGTCGACCAGTTTGTGGATTACGCCGCCAAAAATCCGCAACTCAAGTTTCTTGTGACGCCTGTCGGTTGTGGCATTGCAGGTTTCAGTGTTTCTGATATAGCCCCCTTGTTCCACGGAACGCTCCATTTGGAGAATGTGGTCCTGCCTAAGACCTTTGTCGATTTTCTAACGGGGAGTAACGCAGTGACGGAAACCCGAGAACAAAGGGCGCAGCGCCTCGTAGATGTATTTAAAGATACGCAACTCATGATTCGAGAGAATCCTTCACTAAATAGGACGGTGGAGAATTCAAAATCGAGAACACATTTTTATGGAGTCTCCGATATTCCCGCGGTAGACAAGAACCGTGGTAAGGAAATGAAAATCGTCGTAACGGGAAATCGTTCTTTTCAGGGGGCGAGGCAGTTGGCTGAACGCAACCCGGGAAAGCGGGTGGCTGTCTTGAATTTCGCCTCGGCTACATCGCCAGGGGGAGGAGTCGAGAGAGGGAGTTCCGCCCAGGAAGAAAGCCTCTGCCGCTGTTCCACCTTGTATCCTGTGCTGAAACAGCAGACTTTATGGAACCAGTTCTACTCTTTCCATAGGGAACGTCGAAACCGTCTCTATACAGATGCTTGCATTTACACTCCCGAAGTGAAAGTCATTAAATCAGATGAAAACCATCCGGAGCGATTGCCCGAGGACCAGTGGCTTACGGTTGATGTCATAACTTGTGCCGCACCCAACCTCAGGTTCGATACCGTACTTCCGGATGAAGATCTGGTCGAACTTCATCTAAGCCGCGGTCGCAAGATTCTGGACGTTGCCATCGCAAATGGTGCCGACTGCCTTGTGCTAGGTGCCTTTGGATGCGGGGCCTTCCGTAACGACCCGAAGGTGGTTGCCGCGGTCTATGCCCAGCTCATGAAGGAATACAGGAACGCCTTTGACGAAGTCGAGTTTGCCGTATTTTACTGTGGGTCAGAAATCACCAATTACGAAGCTTTCAAGACTGTTTTTGAAAAATTCTGATCAGGACGGCGTTTAGCCGTCTTTTTTCAAGAGGGAAAATCCAATTTTCATGATACGTATCATATCATTTTGAATGTTTGTATCATAGATTTTAATGAAAATGAATGTGTTTTTCTTTAAAAATTGGTGATTTTTTAGAAAATTTAAGTTTTTTGTATCATAGCCTATTGACTTTCATCACGAGGAATTGTATATTACGTTGTGTAATGAAACCTGTGATGGAATACAACAACTTTCGCCTTATGGTGCGCGACTTCTATACGGAGCGTAAACTTCGCTCTGGTTTTACGTGGCGTGACTTTGCGAAGGCTGCCGGATATTCCTCTCCGGTGTTCCTCAAGCTGGTTTGCGATGGCAAGACAAACTTGAGCGAGGTGGGCGTGGAACGTGTCGCTTCTGCCATGGGTCTTGTTGGCGTTGAGCTGCAGTATTTCCGCCTGCTGGTGTCTTTTAATCAAGAAAAGAACACGGAAAAGCAAAAAGCTGTTTTTGCGGAACTTCGTCAGCTGGCCAAGGAAAATTCCGTCGCCGTCGTGGGGGAGGAACAGTACGATTATTACGAAAACTGGCTGAATCCCGTGGTTCGCGAGCTTGCCCCCAACATGAAGGCTCCCACCGCGGCAAAAATTGCAAGCCAGTGCGTGTTCGATGCCGACACCGCCAAGGTGAAAAAGTCCCTGAAGCTTCTGGAAAAAAACGGCTTTCTCCAGAAGGAATCCGACGGAAACTTTACGCAGCCCCGCAAGGCTATTTCCACCGGTTCCATCGAGGTGGCTTCCCTGGCTGTTCGCGAAATGCACCGCCAGATGGGCGAACTTGCGGTAAAGTCTCTGGATGTGGTTCCCATGGACGAGCGTGATATTAGTGGCTTGACCATGGGCATCTCTCGGGAAGCCTACGACAAGGTTGTTCAGGAAATTGCTGATTTCCGCCGTCGTATTCGTGCTATCGTTATGGAATCTTCTGGGGAAGAGCGTGTGTACCGCCTGAATATGCAGCTGTTCCCGCTGACCAAGTCTTATGCCATGGAGGATAAAAATGTCTAAGATGTTTGATTTCCTCTGTGCAGGTTCCGCAGCCGCCTTCCTGGGTTTTGCGTTTACCGCCTGTTCCGAGTCTCCGGACGTCGCTGGCGGCATTAGCGAAGAGACCAACACTCTTGCCGGTGTTCTTACGGATCAGAACGGCAAGTTGGCCGCCCGCGTCGTTATGACCGCCCAGCATGTGGATGTGGACACCTTGTCCTATGCGGATACCACCGACGAAAAGGGGCGTTTCGCTTTCCCGCTAAAGCGTCAGGGCCGTTACGGCATTTCTGCAAATCTGGATTCCAGCGCCGTTTATAGCACGGTGGAATACTTGGGCCAGAAGCTGGAACTAGAATTGAATTTGGAAGAGACCACCTCCTTGGAAGGCCGCGTGGTCCTGGATTCCTCCGCCCAGTCTGGCGACATCCGCATTTCTCTGCCGGGTACGCCTTGGACCGTAGAGGTGGATTCTCTCGGAAACTTCGAGATCAAGGATATTCCCGTGGGCAAGTATCCCATTGTGGTCAAGTCCCCGGATCCGGCCCGCTACTTGGATGCCGCCTTTATGGTAGAAGCCTCTGCCAAGGGTTCCTCTATTTCTGGACCTTCGCCGTTGGCGGATGTCTATGATGTGGATTTCAGCGCGAACTGGAACTCTGAAAAGGGCGAGAACATTGTACAGTTGCCGCTTTCTACGGAATACGGCCTCATGAGCTGGTGGTCCATGGACTACGTGTCTGTTTCGGGTTCCCAGAAGTCTACCGGCGATGCCCGCGGTAAGTCCGATGCAGTCGTCCTTTATGGCGGCGCGGAACTTGTCGAAGGCGTCAGCGGAAAGGCACTTGCCCTAGATGGTGCAGACCAGTTTGGCGTAGTGGAAAACGACAACGGAATTTTGGACAGTGTAAACCAATTTACCTTGGAACTCCTTTTGCAGGTAGACTCCTTGGATACAAAGAAGAACTTCCGTAGAAACATCATGGGCAAATTGGGCTTTGGCTCCTCAGAAGAAAAGGATGTCTTTAGCTTAGCCATGATTAACGGCGAGTGCGGTGCCAAGGAACCGCGTCTGGCGTTCTTCCTGGCCGAAGGCTCCGGCGATAGTCTTGCCTGCAAGAACGCCGTGGTGGCTGCCGACGAATTTGACTTTAACAAGTGGAACCATGTGATTGTAGTTTTCGCTTCTGGTACCATCAAGATGTATGTCAACGGAAAGCTGAGCGGCGAACAGAAGGTTTCCTTCGGCCGCCTGCAAGATTCCGACGAACCGATTTTCTTTGGTAAGGAAAACCTTAACCTTAAGCTGGACGATGTGCGATTGGGTGTAAAAGCAATAACTTCAGCCGATGTACTGTACAGGTACAATCTTAAAGGAGGTGCATTATGACAACCATCGAAAAAAATACCATAGACCTGGCCTGTTTCGAGGTGAACGTCCACGGTCGCCTCTTAGGTGCAAACAAGCGGTTCTGCCGCATGTTCGGTTTTGAAGAGTCCGAAGTAAAGTGGCACTACGTTACCGACCTTTACCGCCATACCAAGGACTGGGACGAATTTCGCTGCGCAACCGAAGGCAACAGCTTTGAAGCCCGCCTCAAGAATCGCAAGGGTCGTAGCTTTGACTGCCAGATTATTCGCGAAGTGTTTACCAACACCGACGGCGAGATCTGCTTCCGCAACACGGTCCAGCGCAAGGGTGAAGAAGTTGCCGTTCCAGCCCAGGCCGCCCCGGTTTCCATGGTGTACTTGGCCAAGTGCGCCCAGTGCGGTCAGCATATTCGCGTCAATAGCATGGGCGAAACCCGCCTTCGTATGCTTTGCGACGGGTGTGCCGCCGTTGCCTATCCTGACGCCTTCCGCATCAAGGAAGCCAAACTCTAATAAGTTTCAATCATAGAACAAAAAAAAGCCGTCGGTCAAACTCCAGACCGGCGGTTTTCTTTTTACCCGAACGAAGGAATGGAGTTCGGAGGGCGGGGAAGGCCCCGCCCTTTGCATAAAAAAACAACCCCGAAAAAAAAACTCGGGGTTGTTTTAAAGTCTTTTTTTTGTAGGGTGTACTAGACTTCGCCGAATGCGTCGGCAGCTGCTTCAGCAACCTGTGCCGCATTTTCCGCCGTAATTTCGGGTTCAACAACTTCTTCTTCTACAGCGGAAGCGTTAACCTTCTTGTCGGAAATGGAGAGCTTGCCTTCCTTGAACTTGTACATGGCGATGGTGGTGGGCTTCTTGGTCAACTGAATATAACCCTGACCGGCTTGCTTGTTAATGAAGCGTGCTTCCTGAGCCATCATGACAACAGCACGGAAAACAGAACCCTGACATTCTTCACTTGCGTAAATATCGTCAAGATAAACTCTCTGATCGTCAGCCATCTTTGTAGTACCTCAAGTTAAGGTTTGTTTCTAGAAACATCTTTCTACAAAAAAATTCTGAAATGCTTTATACAAAACATTTCAGAAGTTTTGTTTTAGAAGAGGGAGAGGGATTCGAACCCTCGTTACCGTGAGGTAAACACGCTTTCCAAGCGTGCGCCTTCAACCACTCGGCCATCCCTCCAAGGATGTGCGCCAATTATACATTTATTTTTGAACCTTGTCAAGGGTGTTGACGCATTTTTCTTCATTTTTTTTGAAAAAACTTAGAACTTAGCCAATTCATCCCAGACAGTCTGCATCAGAGGCTCGATAGTCTTTGCGGTAAAGTCGAACTTGATGCCTGCAGTCTCGAACATTTTGGGCACAGACACGCTGTAACCCAGGCTTTCGGCCTTGAACAGGTCGTCGATAGCCTTCTGCGGGTCCTTCTTGAAGTTTGCCCACACCTGGAGTGCCCCAAGCTGGGCAATGCCGTATTCGATGTAGTAGAACGGGCATTCGAACAAATGAAGCTGTTTTTGCCACATATTGTTACGGAACTTCTCAAGGCCGGTGTAATCCACGCCAGCGTCGTAGCGGTCCATGATTTTTGTCCAGATTTCCTCGCGGTCGGCTGCCGTGTGGTTAGGCCTGCTGTACAGTTCGTGCTGGAAGCTGTCGATACTTGCCACCCAGGGGAACAGCCAGATTACGTCTTCCAGTTCGCCACCTGCACTGCGAGCGATGGAGGCGGTATCGTTACCATAGAAAGGCTTCAGGTTGCTCATGCCGATCAGTTCCATGCTCATGCTGGCCACTTCCGCAAATTCAGAAGGTACGTCGCGGTAGGCGAGGATAGGCTGGTTTGCAAGGGCGAACTGATGGAAACTATGTCCGGACTCGTGGAGCAGCGTATAGATGTCGCGGTCCGTCTTGGCGGAATTCATAAAGATGAAGGGGAGGCGGGATTCGTCGAAACCGATCTGGTATCCGCCGGGAGCTTTGCCCAGGCGGGAATCCGGGTCGATAAGCTTTTGAGCCTGCATCTGGCGGGCCCACTTGCCAGCCTGCGGATGAATACTTTCAAAAATCTGGTCCACCTTCTCGATTAGCTCGTCACCGCTCTGGTAAGGGGCTAGCGGTTCGCGGTTCAGCGGATCTACGCTCAAGTCCCAGGGACGAAGCTTTTCAAGACCCATCTGTGCGGCACGCTTCTTGTAGATTTCCTTGAGCAGGGGAAGCACCAGTTTTTCTACGCTCTCGTGGAAGTCTTTGCAATGCTTGGGCGTGTAGTCGCGGCGCTTTGCCATGTAGATAAAGTCGATGAAATCCTTGCAGTGGGCGTTCTTTGCAATTTTATTGCGGAGGGCAAACAGCTCGTCGAAGGACTTGTCCAGGGCTTCCTTGTCCTGCATGCGACGTTCCCACGTGGCGCGCCAAGCCTTTTCGCGAAGGTCGCGGTCCGTGCGTTCCAAGTAGGCGTTCATCTGCTGCATGGTCTGGGTCTTGCCGTCAAATTCCACACTCATACCGCCGGTAATCTTTTGGTAAGCCTGGATGGACTTGACCTCTTCCGTTTCCAGCGGGATGTTCTCGGGATTGAACAAGTCCAGGGACACCTGGATACTCTTGAACCACACGCCGAATTCGTCCTTCAGCAGGTCCTTGGCAGGGTGAGCCATCACCTTCTTGTTTAGCTTGTCATCGTACTCGCTGCTAATGGGATCGATGTTTTCTACAAAGCTTTCATAAGCCTTGGCAGCGGCCTCGTCCTTGGTGTTGACGGTCATGGCCACATAGCGGCGGCAGCTTACCTCTTGCAACACGGAACCCAGCTCGCTCCACTTCATGATCCAGGCGCGGAGAGCCTCGGGTGTGTTTGCGATTTGTTCGTCCAGCAGCTGGCGGAACAAGGCTTCGACTTGCTTTACATCGTCGACATTAAAATTTTCGGGTACAAAATTACGACTCATGATTTTCCTTTTTTATTCTTAAAATTCTTACCTAATCTGGATAAAACTACCCAGAAGCTCGTCCATTACATATTTTTTGGCCTTGTCTGAAATCGCTTTTTTCTCCTCGGGAGAAACAGACTTTTTCATATCGAATTCAAGAGGGACAATTTCGCCATCGCCCTTCAAGGTGACATCCAGGCGGCCGGCAAAGTACAGAGTATCCACCTCCTTCAGGTGGAAAATGCTTCCGTCAATAGGCATAGCCGTCTGCACAGAAAAGTTGTTGTCCCCGGGAACGAGCTTTACGGAATCCTTCAGCTCCACAGGTAGCATGGCCAGAGTATCGAGCTTGAGGGTTGCATCCAGGGCCTTTAGCCACAAGGTGTCTGTGTGATTGTTCTTGGCACTCATGGAGACCGTCAAGTACACCTTGCCGATTTCTTGCTCGATAATCCCCTGCATCAAGTTCTGCACAAAATTCACCACCTGCGGGTCCGGCAGAAAACCGTTGCTCTTGGGGAAAAGCTCTGTATAAATCGTAAGCGAATCGGCAGCGACAGAATCGATGCTGAGTTCGGTTTTCTTGATGATGCTGGCTGCAGATAACTTCTGCATCGCGGTGCAGCCGATAAACACCGCACAAACAAGGGCGAGCAGTAAAACGGGGGCCACCCCGCAAAGCCTAGCATGATTTTTATGTCCCATATTGTACACTAATATAAAAAATTCATTCCATAAAAAAATCCGACCCCCGCAATGACTGCAGATGGCCGGATTTTCGATAAGCGCATCGAACTTCGACGAACTTACCAACCTTTTTGCTTTACTTCTTTTCTTCGTCAGCGTGGCAGGGGCAATGGTAGCAGTCTCCTGTTTCTGCGTAGTCCTTACCGGTCCAGCAGAAGGTGCAGAGCTGATCTTCCGGCAGTCCGATTGCCTGGATAAGGTCGTCGATGCGCTGGAAGGCGAGGGTAGTGAGGTTCAGGTTGCGACGGATGTAGTCCACCATGTCCTTGTATTCCTGGGAATCCGGATTGGTGTACTTGTCCAGATCGGCGTTCTCGCCTTCCTTTTCGCGGATGTAGCGGCGGGTAATCAAGTCGTACACGCTCTTGGAACGGGAGAAGTTGATGAACTTACAGGGGTAGACTAGGGGCGGGCATGCAATACGCATGTGGGTTTCCTTACAGCCCATGGAGTAAAGCTTTTCGGCCTGCTTGCCCAGCTGAGTACCGCGGACAATGGAGTCGTCGCAGAACACCAGGCGCTTGTTATCGATAAGACCCGGAATGGGAATCAGCTTCATGGAAGCCACATGTTCGCGCTGACGCTGGTCCTGAGGCATAAAGGAACGAGCCCAGGTGGGAGTGTACTTTACAAACGGGCGGGCGAACTTGATGCCAGCTTCGTGTGCATAGCCCAGAGCGTGGGAAGTACCGGAGTCGGGAATACCGCAAGCGGCGTCGGCTTCGGTGGGGGTGCGCTTTGCAAGGGCGGAACCGCAGCGGTAGCGGGTCATTTCCACATTGCGGCCTTCGTAGGCAGAAGCCGGATAACCGTAGTAAACCCACAGGAAGGAGCAGATAGCCATCTTCTCGCCCGGTTCAACCAGAGTGTTGATGCCATCGGGTGTGAGCTCGGCGATTTCGCCCGGACCCAGGTCGCGGAGGCGGTCGTAGCCCAAGTTAGGCAGAGCGCAGCTTTCCTGCACGGCAATGACGGCACCGTCCTTCTTACCCACGATGATAGGAGTACGGCCCCACTTGTCGCGGGAGGCGTAGAACTTGCCGTTGCTGTCCATCACGAGAACAGAGCAGCTACCCTTCACCTTCTGCTGGACGTAGTTGAGGCCAGCGACGATGGAATCCTGGGTGGCAATCAGAGCGGAAACCACTTCGGTAGGACCAACCATACCGCTGGTGGTGGAATACTGCAGCTGCATGCAGTTGTTCTGGAACAGCTCGTTCTTAAGATCTTCGATGTTGGAGATGAGGCCTACGGTGACCAGGGCGAAAGTGCCGTGCTTGCAGGTCATGACCAGGGGCTGCGGGTCCGTATCAGAAATAACACCCAGGCCGATGTTGCCGGCAAACTTTGCCAGGTCATTTTCGAACTTACTGCGGAAAGGGGTGTTCTGGATGTTGTGGATGGAACGATTGAAGTTGCCATCGGCCTTCAAAACGGCCAGACCGCCGCGATGAGTTCCGAGATGAGAGTGATAGTCAGTACCGAAGAACAGATCCGTTACGCAATCGTTCTTGGAAATAACGCCACAAAAGCCGCCCATAAAGACTCCTTAGTCATGGATTTTACGGGCGTAAAGATAGAAAAGATGGAACAATTTCAAGATTTGGTGGACGAGAATGGGGGAGAAATAAGCAGGAAATGGGGGTGGAAACATTTACAAAACCTTTACCTAAACACCCTTGCCAATTTTCTTGAATAAGCTACTATTCCTCCCGAGCGTTACGAAAAGTCTCCTGAACACCTGATAAAAATTCAGGTGTTTTTTTTGCAAAAAAAGTTTCAAAATTGAACTCAAAAAAAACAATCATAGGAGACAAATATGGAAAATAAAGGAAACGTTCTTATTTATGAAATGTCCGACGGCTCAACACAGCTTGATGTTCGTTTGGAAAACGAGACTGTTTGGCTGTCGCAAGAACAAATGGCCCAATTGTTTCAAAAAGATCGTACTGTAATTGGCCGCCATATTCGAAATGCCATTCAAGAAGGGGAAATTGATCCCAAAGTGGTATGTGCAAAATTTGCACATACCACTCCTCATGGTGCTATTAAAGAAAAAACGCAAGTTTCTGAACTGGTCCTGTACAACCTCGATGTTATCATTTCCGTGGGCTATCGCGTCAAAAGCAAGCAGGGCGTCATGTTCCGGCGCTGGGCAAATACCGTCTTGAAGGAATACCTGCTGAAGGGGTACGCCGTAAACCAAATGCGTTTGCAGGATTTGGGGCAGGTGGTAAAACTCCTGAAGCGTCCAAAAAGTTCCCTTGACGCGTCGCAAGTCCTTTCCGTGGTCGAAAATTATGGAAAAGCTCTTGAATTGCTGGATTCTTACGATCATCAGACCCTTGCGAGGCCAAAAGGGGATGAACCCACCTATATTTTGACCTATGAGGAGTGTCGGCAGGTCATTGACCAGATGAGTTTTTCAGAAAAATCGGAGGTCTTTGGCAAGGAAAAGGACGATTCCTTCAAGGGGAGCATTGGCGATATTTATCAAACTTTTGATGGAATAGAACTTTACCCTTCGTTACAGGTGAAGGCAGCTAATCTTTTGTACTTTGTTACAAAGAATCACAGCTTTTGGGACGGGAACAAGCGTATTGCCGCCACCATGTTCCTTTACTTTTTGGATAGGAACGGCGCTCTTTATAAAGATGGCGAAAAGACCATCGATGACGCAACGCTTGTTGCACTCACCATTATGATTGCGGAGTCTAGGCCCGAAGAGAAGGAAATCATGGTGGATGTTATCGTGAATTGCTTGTAAGGAGTTTGAAGGATGAAGTTCTCTACGTTCCCTTCCTTGCGACGTCGATTTCGGCGTTGATTTAGAAAAAGGGTAGTGTAGGGAACCCCATTGCGAAAGTTCTGGTGCTCTTTTTCTGTTAAATTATTTGATTCGAATTATGGTAAAATGTCATTTCCCAGTCCATAATATGCTAGGCGAATTTCAGAGAGTCTATTTTGTCGATAAAAGCACTTGTCGGCATCAAGTTTTTTTTTCCAATCTTAAATCGTCAAAACGATCATGCAATGTGGTCATTGTCATATTGCCGAGAAGTAAATATCTTATATTTCCTCACATAAATCATCCAACGGGTTAGGGTTTTCATTTTAAGGTACATACATGGCAAAAGTGGCGAAAACGACCAAGAAGGCTGTTGTTGAAAAGTCTGTAGAGGCATCCCTCTGGGAATCGGCTAACAAGTTGCGCGGAAGCGTTGAACCGGCTGAATACAAACATGTGGTTCTTTCCCTGATCTTCTTGAAGTTTGCTAGCGACAAGTTCGAGGAACAGCGCGAAAAACTCAAGGCTGCCGGTCGCGAAAAGTACCTTGAAATGCCCGAATTCTACAACAAGGACAATGTGTTCTATCTGGAAGAAACTTCTCGCTGGAGCTTTATTGTAGAACACGCCCGCCAGGCCGACGTCGCCCTGCTTATCGACACGGCTCTCTCCAATATCGAAAAGAAGAACAAGAGCCTCCGTGGTGCACTCCCTGACAACTATTTCTCCCGCCTCCAGCTGGATGTGGCAAAGCTTGCCGCCCTGATTAGCGACATCGATGGCATCGACACCATCAAGGACAAGGAACAGGATGTCGTTGGCCGAGTCTATGAATACTTCCTTGGAAAGTTCGCTATTGCCGAAGGCAAGGGAAAGGGCGAATTCTATACCCCGAAAACAATCGTTGGCCTTATCGCCGAAATGATCGAACCTTACCGAGGCAAGATTTACGACCCCTGCTGCGGTTCGGGCGGTATGTTCGTGCAGAGTATGAAGTTTATCGAGGCCCATAACGGCAACAAGCGCGAAGTT
>JAZRXW010000053.1:0-50336 GCA_045600425.1 Fibrobacter sp. | reverse complement strand
TGCAGCTGCTGCAACCATGGCGGGGCTCATCAAGATGGTACGGCCAGTGGGGGAGCCCTGACGGCCCTTGAAGTTACGGTTGCTGGAAGATGCACTTACCTGGCGGCCCTTCAGCTTATCCGGGTTCATGGCAAGGCAGAGAGAGCAGCCGGCTTCACGCCATTCTGCACCAGCTTCCTTGAAGATCTTGTCGAGACCGAGAGCTTCTGCTTCCACCTTGATCTTCATGGAACCAGGAACGACCCACATCTTGACGGTGTCGGCAACCTTGTGGCCCTTGATGATTTCTGCTGCAGCCTGAAGGTCGGAAAGGCGACCGTTGGTGCAGGAACCGACGAAGGCGATGTCAATCGGGGTGCCAATCATCTTGCCACCTTCTTCCCAGCCCATGTATTCATAAGCTTCGGAGATGACCTTCTTTTCGGAGCCTTCGAATTCTGCGATCTTCGGCATATTGTCGTTGAGCTGGATTGCCTGTGCCGGAGTGATACCCCAGGTTACCATGGGTTCCAGGTTGTCGCAGTTGATTTCGATTTCATCGTCGAACTGAGCGTCGGCGTCGGTAGCCACGGACTTCCAGTAGGCGACAGCTTCGTCCCACTTGTCAGCCTTGGGAGCGTATGGCTTGCCCTTCAGGAATTCGAAGGTCTTTTCGTCGGGGTTGCAGTAGCCAACGCGAGCGCCGCCTTCGATAGCCATGTTACAGATGGTCATACGGCCTTCCATGCTCATAGCTTCAATAACCGGGCCTGCAAATTCGTATGCGTAGCCAACGCCACCGTTCACGCCAAGCTTTGCGATGTAGGCAAGTGCAACGTCCTTTGCGGTAACGCCCGGCTTCAGCTTACCGGTGAAGTTGATGCGGCGGGTCTTGAGGGGGCTCATGGCCAAAGTCTGGGTGGCGAGAACGTCTGCCACCTGGCTGGTGCCGATGCCAAATGCGATTGCACCGAATGCACCGTGGGTTGCAGTATGGGAGTCACCGCAAGCGACGGTCATACCCGGCTGGGTCACGCCTTCTTCCGGGCCGACAATGTGGATCACGCCCTGTTCGCAGGTCTTGGGGCCAAAGAACTTGATGCCGTTACTTTCGGTGTTCTTTTCGATATGGGAGAACATTTCTTCGGAAATGCCGTCCTGGAGGGGACGGTTACGTTCCGGGAAAGTGGTGGGAATAATGTGGTCAACGGTAGCGAAGGTGCGTTCGGGGAACAGAACCTTGGTGCCATCTTCACGAAGGGAAGCGAAAGCCTGGGGGCTGGTCACTTCGTGGCAGAGGTGGAGACCGATGAAAAGCTGGCACTGGCCGCTGGGGAGCTTAGCAACAGTGTGGCTTTCGAAAATCTTTTGATATAGACTTTTACCCATATTGTGTGTCTCGTGTTTATTATGTTTTTAACAAAAACAGCAAGTGAAATGTTGCTCTGTAACGGAACTCCATTTCGAAAATTCGTGGTCAAAGATAGTAAAAACACGGTTCTTTTGTTTTTGAACTTTCTGGCCCGAGCACTCAAAAAAAGAAACTAAAAGTACCTGTAATTTTTATGTAATAAAAAAGTGAGATGAAGAAGGGGCTGTTCGTGTGACGTTTGTCATGGGCGGGTAACAGATGTATACAAAAAAAGAAATAATTATCTATATATATCGCGGGGTTATGTGTAAATTTTGGAAAAAAGGGCTTTTGTATGAAAAAATCACTCTTAGGCTTGGCCACTGTTGTCCCCGCGTTGATGCTTGCGGCATGTTCCGACGATGCATCTTCTCCGTCTCCGATTCCAGAAAATGGAAACCTCCTTTCTAGTTCCAGCGGCACAATCCCTGGAACAGATCCTATTAATCCGGGCATGAGCAGTGCAACGGATCCGCTTCAGGGTCAGACTCCTGCAGTTGATCCCGATCCTAACGAGAATATTGCAGACAAACCTATCACCGAAGAAGACAAGAAGGATGACGGTACCTCTTCCGTCGGTTCCCTGAATGTTGCTGTAACAGGTGTTGTTGAATTTGGTCCCTTGGTAAAGGGCGCTGCAGTGGTCATATCCAGTGCAGATGCTAAGACCATGGCTTTGGGTGCTCCCTCCATTTCCACCACAGTAACAAACGGCCTGGGCGCTTATACCGCTTCTGGTACTCTAACATCTGCTATCGGAAGCTTCGAAGCTACAGGTGCTTACTTCAACTTCTCCACAGGTGAAGGTGCTTCCATCAATTCTCTGAAGGCTCTGTCTGACTTGAGAACTCGCAAGACGGTTAACGTTAACGTTTTGACCCACATCGCCTATCCGCGAATCCAATATCTTGTGTCCCAGATGGGAATGAGCTTTACCGCGGCTAAGGAACGTGCTGAAATGGAAGTCTACGCGGCCTTTGGCTTTAAGACTGACTCTACGGCATTCGAAGATATTTCCCTCTATGTTTACAACGATGCCGCCGCAAATCTTTTGGCTCTGACTGACGCTCTTGACGCAAACGCTGCTACTGCAGAAACTTTGTTGAACGCAGCTGCAAAGGATATTGCTGCTGATGGCAAGTTCGATGACAATGCTAACAAGGCTACCATCGGTGATGCCGCATTCGACATGGACGTGGATTACAGCATTTCTCTGCTTTCCGCCTACAACGGAGATGCTGATGTGATGACTTACACTACGCAGAAGAGATACTTGTGGGCCGCTATGTACAACTTGGGTAGCTGTAATGCGGCCAACTTGAACGAAGTGAAGGCTAACGGAAACCCCAACAGCTCCTACAAGGATAAGGTCTTCGCTTGTAAGGAAGGTGGCTGGGCTGTTGCTTCTGCTGCATTTGTTCAGAGTGCTGCCGTGGCTCAAGTAAATGGCGCCTGCGATGATTCTAAGGCTGGCAAGATCGTTAACTACACAGACGGCAAACAGTATGTTTGCAAGAAGAATCTCTGGTCTGTGGCAACAGCTGACGATATTGCCGCTTCTCAGATTCCTACCGCATGTACCTCCGCAAATAATCGTGCGGTTGCTACCAGTGGCAGTGCCTCCTTCATCTGTCTTGGCAACACTTGGGTAAAGACCGTTAATCCCGCAGTTGACTACTCCAAGGGTCGTGCAATGAACAAGAAACTTGGCCGCGGTGTGAACTTCGGTAACTCCTGGGATGCTCCGGGTTCCGATGACGGTGGCTGGGGTAACCGTATCGGTGATGGCGACTTTGCCGCTGTCAAGGCTGCCGGTTTCAATTCTGTCCGTATTCCTGTTCGCTGGTACACTGGCATGAGCAACAAGATTAACGGCGTGAAGGAGGATGTCCAACTCGCAATTAATGCTGGCCTTACCGTCATTGTTAACAACCACCATAACCAGCCGGTTTACGATGCTGCTGGCAATGGTTCCTTCGATAGCAAGTTGAATGATTTCAAGAGCGAATGGACTCAGGTGGCTCAGGCATTCGAATCCTTCCCGGATGATGCGGTTGTCTTTGAAATCTTCAATGAACCTCACGATATGTCCAAGGACCAGGTTAAAAAGCTGATGACCACCGGCTACAACGCTATCCGTGCCGTTTCCAAGGGTAAGACCATTATGTTTGAAGGTAATGGTTACGCTAAGTTCGCTCAGATTCAGAACCTGGATCTCCCGAAAGATGGCAATATCATTGTTTCTGGTCATTACTATGATCCGTATTCCTTCACTCATCAGGGACATGGATATGACTGCAATGCCAACGCTAGCGATGGTATTTCTTCTATGGCTTCTCAGTTCAAGAGCTACGCTGATTCCATCGCGGTTTATTTCCCGGATGTGAATGGCGGTTCTGTGCCTATGAACATGGGTGAATTCGGTGTGGCCAATAAGGGTCAATGCGGTAGCATTTCCGACTCCAAGCGCGAAGCCTGGACCGACGCTGTTATAGCTCAGGCTGAAAAGTACGAGATGTCTTGGCAGTACTGGTGCTACAAGAATTGCGGTGGCTTCGAAGCTTCTACCGGAAGTTCTTGGCACGGCAACATGCTGAACATCTTCAAGAAGTATTTGAAGTAAAATAAAAATCCGAAAAAAAGATTTTGGGATCTGGGCTTAAGCCTAGGTCCCTTTTTCTTTATATCTTTAGGACATCATCTTTTTTTTTGCGGGGTGTTCTTGCATGGAGGATTAGGGTTGTGAAGAGTTTTTTTATGAGACATTGGTGGTTATGGACCGTAGTTATATTTTCGGTACCGCCCATGATGTTCTTCTGGTTCCTTTCAAATCATCAGGAAGAAGGTCTTATTGTGGAAGTGGATTCCGGACTTGTCAATTCTTATCCCGCCTTTGACAGGACGGACTCCCTCTGGATGATTTTGGATTCTATGGAAAGGCAAATGGCTGAAGCATGGAAGATGGATTCCGTAAAGGGACCCGAGAAATTTAAAGATATACGCCCGTTTGGAATGGAATACGCTCTAAAAAGTATCCACCCTGGGATGTCAATGTACGCATGGGTGAGTTCTCTTGCAGGGGATGTTCCCACGTCAAATGCTTATATAAGTATGGCATCGAAATTTAGCGATTTAGGGAATGTTTACGAGACGTCGCGCAAATCCTCTGAATTTGAGGTGATTTTCTCGGTGGCCTACGATAGTAAGGCGATGAAAAAGACAGTTGAAATTCTCCATTCCACAGAACCGGATTCAAGTTTTGAAAAAGACTTGAAAAAACAACTAGAGAGGACTAAATTCTTTTCAAAAGAGCCTGTTCCCTCAAAGACGGGAAGGGATGTTGAAAAGGATATAGATAAATTATTGAAGGATTTACTCCAAGGTGGGATTGTTAAGAAAGATACATTTGCCATTTCTCAAGAAGATTCGCTTAAGACTTATTTCCGGTTTGTTGCAAAGGTGGCGTTTTTTAAAGTTCAGACTAACATAAGGATTTGTCGAAATGCCCCGGAAAACGGAACGATGAGGCCGTTTTGCGACGTGACCGTCAACGACTCCCTTTATCATTGCTTTAGGATAGAATATTTGACTTATGGCAATCGTACGGTTGCCTTTAGATGTGAAGATGGAACCAAGAGCTTTGAGGAATCTGCTAAAGACCCCTGGGACTTTGATTTGCTATATGATGCTCCTTATGATGAGCTAAAGAAACTATGGTTGGAGCGTGGTTTGGATGTTCCTGGTGGTTCTAACATGAAACCTCTGGAAATTTTAAAACATCACATATAGATCAACCCAAACCCCGTACATAAAAAGCCCCTTGTTCACACGAAGGTCTTTTCTTGCAAAAGCAAACGCTTTTAGGTATGTATTAGACTTTGCAAAGATCTGTTCTTTGTAGGAACAGCGAGTCCCGGCGTAATTGCTTGTCCGCTCCGCTCCGCCTTCGGCTCCACCCGTCCGCTTCGCTTCCGGAGTCGCTCCCAATCAATCACCCCGTTCCTCTAAGCTTTGCGAAAGACCTGTTAAAAACATTAAAGACCCTCGTTAAATACGAAGGTCTTTGTCTGCAAAAGCAACCTCCATCAAGTACGCACTGTGTTCTTGAATAAGGTGTTGATGACCGTAGGTTCTTGTCTAGACGAGTGATCAACGCCGGTCCTACCGTGAGCAAAAGGACCGGTATTAACCGGTCCTTTTTGCGAGAGCGAACGCACAGCGTCGGTTCTTCACCTAATGTACTGCGTGAGCGGTCTTTATTTCGTGTCGAACTTATAGGCTTCGCGGTAGTAGGCTAACACTTCGTTGTTGTTGCGGAAGCCGTTACGGATAGCGTTGCGAACTTCAGGATCCTGCTTGGAGAGGGTTGTGATTTCGCGGTCCACATCCTTGAAGAACAGTTCGTTGGCGGCACGGTCAACATGAACCTGCTGGTATTCCAGGTGGTACTGGCGTTCTAGCATCTGGAACAGTTTGGACTGACACTCATTCTCCGGAGGATTGCGCTTTGCGACGGGCATATAGCACTTGTTGATGTACTCCTGCTTCAAGGAGACGATCATTTCGTCAATGGCGGGAATGTTGTGGCTAGAATCGTGAGCGGCTAGTTCAGCCTTAGGAGTCTTGATTCCGGAGCAACCGGCGAGAAGGGTGGCGGCAACAGCAGAAATTACCAAAACACTAAACTTCATTTTTTTTCCTTTTATCTTGAAGTTACCCAAATCCCTAATTCCGTTGTAAAAGTTACTTAAATGTTGATAAATTGGCGAGATGTATTTTGTAACATTTAGCTTACGGTATGCCAAAAACAGCAAAAAAACAGAAAATATTTGTGCTTTTCGTTAGTTTGCTTGTGAGCAAAATCACTTTGCCGTTGTTGTGATTTTCTCAACGTCTTCAATATCATTCAGATAGGAATTTTGAACAAATTATTTCAGCGATTTGGGCTTGAATTCGTAATACCATTTGATGGGGTCAATTACGTCGTAACGAATGTTCCCTAGCCTTTTTGCTCCGTTCTTGTTGACTACTCCCGTGACAATATGGGCGTGAGGACCGGAGGTATGTCCTGAAGTGCCTACTGTTGCAATGGGGTCGCCTGCCATGACTTCTTGTCCATCAAGATACAGCAGTTTATCGCAATGCATAAATACAATGACTTGCTTGTCGTGTACAAGACCTATAATAATTCCACCTCGTTCATCCTTGCTGGTCCATGCCTTGGCAGAGAAGGGGGCGAGGATTCTTGCTCCGAATTTTCCTGCTACGTCAATAGCGGGATGCTTGCGGTCGGTGGAGGTTTGATTTTCGTGGTAGAATTCAGTAAAGTAGGCGATGCTGTCTGAGTAAATGGAAGTCCAGTATTTCCAGGCGGCTCCTATAGAATCAGTGGCGGAAGATTCAAAAAAATCTGGTCTTGAAAATTTAAGGGTCGTTCCTGCCGGAGGTATGGTGGGGCTTGCCGTTGTCCAGGATTCGTGGGATAGTCCATTCTCGTCTAATGTGATGTCCGCGTATTGCTTGACCATCTTGTCGTCGGCAAGCATGGCGGAGAATCGTCCGATGCCGTATTTGGCGATTCTTTGCAAAGTTTCCTTGCCGTCAAAGGTGTACTCGAATGAAGGAGCCGTGGTGATGACGTCTCGTTCGTGGGTACGGTTTCTCGTGTTGGATACGCTGGGATCTTGCTTTGTAACAAAGAAGAATGGAATCGCAATAGCTACAATCAAGAACAAGAAGAAGAATTTCTTAAACTGCTTGGGAACGCCGTCCAATGGATTTTTTTCTAGAATGGAAATCTTGTGGAGCGTCTGTATGGCTTCTGCTGTTTCCTTGGGCTTGTTTAGCCAATTTCCGGAAGGGGTGGTAAGCGCAAGGATATCTTTGGTTTTAGAAGAACCTTTGGATAACGTCTTGGTTGCTTTGGGAAATCTTTTTGAAACGGGATATTTGGTCAGCAGCCAAAGAATTTGCGCTTGCTGCAAGCTGGGGGAGTCTTCGATGAGTGCTGCCGCTTCGTCTACATGATTGCCGCCTAGAATCAATAGCCTGCAGATTAGCGGAATATAGCGACATTCTTCCTCTTTCAATTCCACGGGAAGGAGTCCCACCACTTGAGGAACCGCTTCGTGGAGAATTTTCAAGTTGTGATACAGGCTTCTGAATTCATCGTCTGAAGAGGGGAATAATTTTCCTCCCGAAATAATCCATCCCGACGATTCGTTTAATTGGTCCAGCTCTTTTTTGTTTATGGGGCGGCTAAGCAAATCTTGGGTAGAAATTGGGCCGTTGCTGTTCGATATCAGTTTGCCGGAAAAGTCCACGAGTAAAAAACGAGCGCCGGCGTTCAGTGCCAGCGCAACGTTTTGCAAGGCTTCGCCATGAAACTCTGTTTCGCCAGGAAAGGTGAATAGAGTCAGGCCGCCTTGCTGGAAAAGGTTCTCGAGGACCTTGTTTTGCATAACCGATAGGATTAAGCCTTTGCAGTGCCGCGAGGATAGGTGAATCCTGCAGGGGGGGCTGCAACAAACTTGTCCACCTGAAGGTAGAGTTCTTCTGCGGAGGAGGAGGGGTTGAAATAGATTTCCTGGTTGCGGTTCTGGGTTCGGCCCTTGAGAGGTTCGCTACGGCGAGAACGGCTTACAACGCCCAGAGGAAGCACTTCCAGCAGGGGGAGCAGGCCAAAATAGCGGAACAGGCTGAAATTCTTCTGCCAGGTGGCGCGTTCTGCAAGAATAGCGAAGGTGCCGTCAAAGATGGACTTGGACTGGAGCAATTCATCGGAAGTCATAGTGACCAGTTCGTGATTGGTGGGGAAGTTGTTCACGAAGTTGACCATGTCACCCTTGAGGTAGTTGGCATCGCAAAGGAATACGAATTTCATTATTTTACCTTTTTGTTGTTAAGAAATTTTTGTTTTTCTACAAAATAGCTCTTTATTGGCATCTTGTCTTGTTTTTTGCCCCCTGTAAGGAGTCGCTGAACTCAAAATTTCACTGGTTTTACAAAAAATTTACAAAACTTTTCTGATTCCTTTTTCGTGAACTAGGGAAAAAACGGGAGTATTTGTTTCGCTCTCAAATGACTTTTATTGAAAAAACAAATCTTTTGTCAAAGACAAAATTGATGTAAAAAATCGTAACTTGTTGATAGTCAACGTCTTATGAAAATGTATCGGTTTTGTCAAGGGGGTGCCTCTTGAAAAATAGACGTTTTTTGCGTTTTTTCCCTAAAAAAGGCTTTTTTTTTCGTTATATTTGTGCGGTGTAATCAGCGCAACATTAATTGCGTGTTTTATTTGTTTGTGAATTGAATCTGTGGATGGAATTTACGGGAGATCATAAATGAGACGAAAAAATTGGTCAGTAGCTGCGGTCTTGGCTTCGGCAGGACTGCTTGCATCACTAGGTATTGCTCAAGAAGCGGGGGAGGCTCCTGTTGAGAATGAAGCCCCATCTATCAATGGAATTCCGGGGGAATCCATTAATGAAGGCGGAAAATTCGCTCCCATCAAGTTGGACCAGTATGTGTCCGACGATGCTGATAAGCCCGAACAGCTGAAGTGGGCTGTAACCGGAAACAAGCAACTGAAGGTCTCGGTTTCCAACGACCGCGTGGTGACCATCGAAACGCCTGACCAGTATTGGAATGGAAGTGAAGACATTACCTTTACGGTAACCGATTCCAAGGGTGCTTCTAGCTCTGAGACTGTGAACTTCAATGTGGAGTCCGTAAACAATCCGCCGGTGGTGGCTCAGATTCCGGACCAGACTGTTGATGAAGGTCAGAAGTTCGCTAAGATTCGTTTGGACGACTTTGTCAGTGACGCTGACCATGCCAAGAACCAGCTCCTTTGGGAATTTGACATTAGTCCTTTTGGTAAGCAGGCTGATGGCGACTTGAATGTGGAAATCGACCAGAACCGCGTGGCTTCCGTCATTATTCCGGATCCCAACTGGTATGGCGCAGCAAAGATTAAGTTTACTGCTACAGATGGTGAGTACGCCAGCGATTCCAAGACCGCTACTTTCACGGTGAATCCCATCAACGATGCTCCGGTCATGACTAAGATTCCTGACCAGACCATCGATGAAAAGAACGAATTTGAATCTATTAACCTTGCCGACTATGTCACCGACGTAGACGATGATGTGTCCAAGCTGAAGTGGACTATCGAGGGCGGTAAGGACTTGAAGATCGAGGTGGACAAGTATGGTTCTGCCAACATCAAAATTCCTAATGAAAACTGGAATGGCTCTGAAACCTTCGTTGCAACGGCTACCGATGCTGCAGGTGCCTCTGCCAGTTCTAAGTTCACCCTCACTGTAAAATCCATTAACGATCCTCCTGAATTTGTTCAGGATGTGCCTGAACAGACCATCGATGAAAAGCAGAATTTCAAGGCTATCGAACTTGACAAGCTGGTGAAGGATCCTGATCATTCCTTTGAACAGCTGAAGTGGAACGTTACTGGCAACAAGGACCTGAAGGTTTCTGTAAGCGGTAAGCTTGCAAGTATCATGATTCCGAATAAACTATGGAACGGCTATGAAACATTGAAGTTCCAGGTTTGCGACCCGGCAGGGGCCTGTGCTGAATCTGAAGCTTCTTTCACTGTAAATTCCGTAAACGATGCTCCGGAATTTGTGAAGGCCATTCCCAACCAGTCCATCGACGAAAAGAAGCAGTTTGCAAAAATCAAGCTTGACGACTACATCAAGGATGCTGACCACGAAAAGAAGGACCTTTCCTGGGAAGCCGATGTAAAGCACCAGGGTAAGGAACCTGAATCTGGTACGTTGAATGTGGTGATTGATGAAGCACATGTAGCTTCTATCGAAATTCCTGACACCTACTGGAATGGTGTTGCTGTGGTGACCTTCACTTGCACGGACCCGGACGGTGCTTCTGTAAAGCAGGAAGTGACTTTGTCTGTGAAGTCCATCAATGACTTGCCCACATTTGCAAAGATTCCTGATCAAACCGTCGAAGAAAAGAATGAATTCAATTCTATTTCCCTGGAAGAATTCCTTACGGATGCTGATCACGATATTTCCAAGCTGAAGGTGGAAATTACCGGTAATAAGGATATCAAGGTTGATTACAACCAGAAGACTCGTGAAGTCTCCTTCAAGACTCCCAACGAACTCTGGAATGGTTCTGAAACTTTGACCTTTACCGCAACTGACCCGGATGGTGGCGTTGCCAAGACTCAGGTGAAACTCACCGTGAAGTCCATCAACGATCCTCCTGTCATGAAGGATATCGCAGAACAGACCATCAAGGAAAAGGAACAGTTCAAGCCTGTTGAACTTGATAAGTTTGTAGAAGATTTGGACCACGATAAGTCTAAGCTGAAATGGTCTGTCACTGGCAATAAGGACCTGAAGGTGGTTGTGGATGGTTCCCGAATCCTTAAGGTTACTCCGCCCAGTGGTCAGTGGAATGGCTCTGAAACTCTCACCATCAAGGTTACCGACCCGGAAGGTGCAAGCGATGAACGTTCCGTTGCCTACACTGTAGAATCCGTTAACGATGTGCCTGAATTTGTAAAGCAGGTCGCACCTCAGACCATTAAGGAAAAGGGCCAGTTCCAGCCCATCAAGCTGGGTGAAATGGTTCGTGACTTGGATAACAAGCTCAGCGATCTTTCTTTCTCTGTAGATGTGAAGTCTACCATCAAGGGTAAGGAAGCTGGTCTCACTGTTGAAATCGATGACCAGAAGGTGGCTAAGATCAACATCCCCAACAAGATGTGGAACGGTGCTGACGAAATTACCTTTACTGTAACGGACCCTGAAGGGGCCAAGGCTTCTTCTACCGCCCTCTTTACGGTTCAGTCCGTAAACGACGTTCCCACCTTGAAGAAAATTCCCGACCAGACCATCGAAGAAAAGGCTGAATTTGCTTCTATCAATTTGGCAGAACTTGCCGCAGACGCTGATCACGAATTTAGCCAGTTGAAGTGGACTGTTGCCGGTAACAAGTCCTTGAAGGTTGACATCGACAAGAACGGAACTGCAACAATCAAGACTCCTTCCAAGATGTGGAATGGTTCTGAAAAGTTGACCTTCACTGTGACCGACCCGGAAGGTGCCTCTGCAAAGAGCGACGCAGTCTTTACCGTGAAGTCCATTAACGATCCTCCTGTTATGAAGGACATCGCTAACCAGACCATCAAGGAAAAGGGTGAGTTCAAGCCGATTGAACTGAACAACTTTGTGGAAGACCTTGACCATGACAAGAAGAACTTGAAGTGGACTGTTTCTGGCAACAAGGACCTGAAGGTGGTTGTTGATGGAAACAAGGTTGCAACGGTTAATGTTCCCAATAAGTATTGGAACGGTTCTGAAACGATTACCTTTACCGTGACCGACCCGGAAGGTGCTTCTGATAAGCGTTCTGTAACCTTTACCGTGGAATCTGTCAATGACCTGCCGGTATTTGCTAAGCCCATTAAGGATCAGTCCATTCAGGAAAAGCGTGAATTCGCACCCATTAACCTGAAGGACGCTGTAAACGATCCGGACCACAAGCCCGAACAGTTGACTTGGTCCTTTGATGTGAAGCCGGCTAAGGGTGCTCCGAAGGGTTACACTCCCAAGCTGACTGTTGTCGTTGACGACCAGAATGTGGCTAAGGTTGTTATTCCCGATAAGTACTGGAATGGTTCCGAGGAAATTACCTTCAAGGTTACTGACCCGGATGGCGGCAAGGCTTCTTGCACCGCTCTGTTCACCGTGGCTTCTGTAAATGATGCTCCTACGATTGGTAAGATTGAAGACCAGACTGTGAATGAAAAAGAACAGTTTACCTCCTTCAATCTGGCAAGCATCGTTAATGATCCGGATCATGCTTTCGAAAAACTTAAGATTGAAGTCACTGGCGCCAAGGATTTGAAGGTGAATGTTTCCAAGTCCGGTGAAGTCTCCATAAAGACTCCCAATGCTCTTTGGAATGGTTCCGAAAAGTTGACCTTTGTTGTAACGGACCCGGAAGGTGCTTCTGCAAAGGCTATGGCCGCCTTTACAGTGAAGTCTATCAACGATCCTCCCGTCATGAAGGATATTGCTAGCCAGACCATCAAGGAAAAGGGTTCCTTCAAGTCCTTCAACCTGGATGAATATGTTAGCGATCTTGACCATCCGAAGAACAAGCTGAAGTGGAAGATTGAAGGTGCCAAGGAACTGAAGGTGGCTATGGATGCCTCCCATAATGTGACTGTGTCTCAGCCGAACCCCAATTGGCATGGTGCAGAAACTGTGAAGTTCACCGTAACGGACCCTGAAGGTGCTACTGATAGCCGTTCTGTCACCTTCACTGTAGAATCTGTAAATGATGCTCCTGTCTTTGTGCGTGAACTGAAGGATCAGTCCATCGACGAAAAGAAGGAATTTGCCAAGATCAAGCTGGATGATTTGGTTAACGATCCGGACCATCAGAAGGGTGAATTGAAGTGGAGCTTTGATGTGAAGCCTTCTAAGGTTCGTTCCGACGAACCTGCCGAAAAGTCCAAGAAGTCCAAGAAAAAGTCTGAACCGGAAGCCGCTGTACCTGCGGGTGAAACTCTGGCGGTGAAGATTGAAAAGATTGATGGTCAGCGGGTGGCGGTTATTGCAATTCCTAACAAGTACTGGAATGGTGCTGCAGACATTACCTTTAATGTCACTGACCCTGAAGGTGCAAAGACATCCAAGACTGCTCACTATGAAGTTCGTTCCATTAACGATGCCCCGAAGATTTCTGACAAGGCTCCTAAGGGCGAAACCATTCGTGAAGGTGGCCGTTTCAAGACGATTGACTTGAGCACCCTGGCAACAGACCCGGATCACAAGACTTCTCTGCTGAAGTGGACCGTCTCTGGCAACAAGAACCTGAAGGTGGACCTGCGTAAGGATAACACCGCTATCGTTTCTGTGCCTCATGACCAGTGGAACGGTAAGGAAGTCATTACCTTTACTGTAACTGACCCTGAAGGTGCTGCAGCAAACATCAAGATGAACTTCGAAGTGACCCGCGTGAACGACGCTCCGGTCCTCGTGAAGAAGATTCCTGACCAGAAGATCAAGGAAGGTGAAACCTTCAAGCAGATAAAGTTGGACGAATTTGCTAAGGACCCGGATAACAAGCCCAATGAACTTGTTTGGACCGTTACTGGCAACAAGAAGCTGAAGGCTGAAGTTTCCCCCAGCCGCGTTCTGACTGTTTCCGCCCCGGATCCTCACTTCTGGTGTGCTCCGGAAGCCATGGTTGTGATGGTGAAGGACCGTGAAGGTCTTGCTGCCTCTCAGATTGTGAACTTCGAAATCACCTCTGTGAACGATGCTCCTGTCATGAAGGATATTCCGCCCCAGAGAATTAAGGAGAAGGGAACCTTCAAGGAAATTGACTTGAACAAGTTTGTGAAGGACCCGGACCACGCCAATAATGAATTGACCTGGACGGTGAAGGTTTCTAAGGTTGTTGCAGCTGCTGCTGAAAAGCCTGCTAAGAAATCTGCCAAGAAGCCTGCGAAGAAGCCTGCCAAGAAGGGTGCCAAGGAAGAAGCGGAAGCTCCCGCAGAACCGGTTGATGAATTCCAGGTTGAAGTGGATCACAAGGGTATTGCCCGCGTGAAGCTGCCGAACGCATACTGGAATGGTGAACGTAACGTGACCTTCACTGTTACCGACCCTGAAGGCGCCAAGGATTCTCGCACGGTTAACTTCCTTGTTGAATCTGTGAACGATGCTCCGATTGTGAAGAACATTCCCATTCAGTCCATCGAAGAAAAGACTCAATTTGCTCCCATCGACTTGGCTCAGTATGTTTCTGATCCGGACCACAAGTTTGAAACTTTGAAGTTTGAACTTTCTGAACCTCGTTTCCTCAAGGCTTCCATCAATGCCAAGAAGCAGTTGGTTGTCTCCATTCCGGACAAGTACTGGAGTGGTACAGAAAAGCTCAAGCTGGATGTCTTTGACCCGGAAGGAGCAAAGGGCTCTGCCCAGATTGTTCTGGAAGTAACTCCGGTTAACGATCCTCCTGTTATTAAGAGCATTGCCGGTCAGAAGATCAAGGAAAAGGAAAAGTTCGAAATTGTTGACCTGTCCAAGGTTGCATCTGACCCGGATAACAAGCCCAACGAACTCCAGTGGAGTGTTACTGGCAACAAGGCTCTGAAGGTGGACATCAAGGGCACTCGTGCCCAGATTACCACGCCGAACCAGTTCTGGAATGGTAAGGAAACTCTCACCTTCACGGTGAAGGACCCTGCAGGTGCAACTGCTTCTGCTAAGGCAACCTTCGAAGTGACTCCGGTGAATGATGCTCCTACCCTGAAGAAGGTGCCTGACCAGATTATCGACGAAAAGAAGAGCTTCCCGCCGGTTGATTTCAGCAAGATGGTGAATGACCCGGATAACAAACTGGAAGAACTGGTATGGACCCTTGATAACGAAACTCCGGCTTCCAAGGCTGCCAAGAATGCTCCTGCTCCTAAGAAGAAACCTGCTAAGAGTAAGAAGGCTGAACCTGTAGAACCTCCTGTAAAGCACGAACTACAGTTCGAAATCAGCGACAAGGGTGTGCTGACTTGCACCACTCCGAACAAGCTGTGGAATGGTTCTGAAGTCGTGACCGTAAATGTCTTTGACCCCTCCGGCGAAAAGGCTTCTGTCCAGGTGAAGTACACTGTACGTCCTATTAACGACCCGCCTGTCGTTAAGGAAATTCCGGGCCAGGAAACCTTTGAAGGAAAGGGCTTCAAGGTGATTAAGCTGGATCAATATGTAACTGACCCCGACCATAAGGCAAGTGAAATCCGTTGGAAGGTCACTGGCGCTAAGAATCTTGCTGTTGAAATCAACGGAAATCGCGAAGCTACCGTCCGTCCCAAGAAGGCTGACTGGTTTGGCGAAGAAACCTTGGTCTTTACGGCTCAGGACCCGGCTGGCGCCTTTGACAAGTCTGTAGTTAAGTTCGTTGTAAAGCACGTGAACGCAGCTCCGGTCATGAAGCCCTTCCGCGATGAAGGTTACTCCATCAAGGAAGATGACAAGGATGGTGTGATTGCAACATTCAACCTGCAGCAGATTGCCCGCGACAAGGATCATCGCTTTGAAGAATTGAAGTGGTCCTTCACTGGCAATAAGTTCCTGACGGTGAAGTACGACAAGTACAAGAAGACCGTGACAGTGATGCAGCCCCACGAGAACTGGAATGGTAAGCCTGAAAAGATTACCTTTACTGTGACCGACCCCCAGGGCGCAAGTGCAAGCCAGAGTGCAGTCTTTACTGTGATTCCTGTAAATGACGTGCCGGTTGCTCCCAATCGTAACTTCATGACTCAGGAAGGTGAAGAACTTGTAATTGCCGCTTCCGAAGGTTTGTATTCTGGCGTGACTGACGCTGATGGCGAAAAGCCCACGGGCGTTCAGATTGTTCAGAAGCCTCGCAACGGTAAGATTACCCTGAACGAAAAGGATGGTTCCTTCACTTACAAGCCGAACAAGGGCTTCTCTGGTCTGGACGAATTCACCTATAAGGTGAAGGATCCTACAGGTGCCTCCTCCAATGTGGCAACTGCCGAAATTAATGTTAGCTTCAAGATGAAGGACCTTCGTGGTAACGACAAGAAGAAGGCTGACGCTAAGAAGGAAGAGCCCAAGAAGGAAGAACCGAAAAACGACAAGAAAGATAAGAAGGGCAAGAAGGGTAGAAAGTAATCCCTAGTCCAAAAACGCAATAGCCTTAAAGGCAATATTAATGCGAACCCCGAAGGTTGAATTCAACTTTCGGGGTTTTCGTTTCGTGTATATGCGATTCTTCTTTGAGATATATAAAAGAAAAGCCGTTGTGAAATGCTCAAGGCTTTGGAACGATGGTAAAATTTTTTAGGTACGTTTTGTAAATAGGAATAATATTTTAAGATAGGTGTCAAGGGTCGTTTAGATTCCTTGTTTTTGGATTATTAAGGGATGTGTTTATGAAAAAATCTTTCGGTTCTATTTTGATTTCTTCTGTTATCGCCGTCGGTTCGGCAATGGCCGCGGAGACTTTGGCTACTCCTGCAGAATATAGCTGGAGTGCTGTGAGCATGGGCGGTGGCGGTTTTGTCAGCGCCATTGTGGCCTCTCCTTTGGAAAAGGGTTTGTTCTATGCACGTACGGACGTTGGTGGCGCCTACCGCTGGGATGAATCCAGCGCCCGTTGGGTTTCCCTCATGGACTGGGTGGATATTACAGAACGTGGCCTCCTGGGTGTAGAAGCCATTGCAGTTGACCCTCAGGAAAAGGGCGTGGTTTACATGATGACCGGTACCAGCTACTGGAACAATGGCCGCACCGCTTTTTTACGCAGTAAGGATCGGGGAAATTCCTGGGAAGTGCTTTACACTTGGGATGTGGATGGAACCAAGGGCGTTAAGGTAGAACGTTTTGGCGCTCATGGTAATGGCATGGGCCGCGGTAACGGTGAAGCTTTAGCTATTGACCCCAATGACTCAAAAATCATGTTCTACGGCTCCAAGAATAAGGGCCTGTGGAAGTCCGAAGATAACGGAACATCCTGGAGTCATGTGGATGCTTGGACGAAGGCGGCGGGTTCTGATACTACCTGGAACGGTTCCGGCTTTAGCTTTGTGCAATATGCCCCCGGCAGCTCGAAAGCGATATATGCGGGTTTCTTGCGTGAAGGAACCACCAAGAACAAGACTTTTGAAAACGTGTTTAAGTCGGAAGATGGGGGCGAGACATGGAAGGCTTTGCCCATTCCCGATGAACTGCGTACGACAGCAGGTGGCGGCATTGTACGCCTGATGCCCCAGCGTGCGGTGATTACCAATGATGGCAACTCCATGGTGGTGACTTTCGCTGACGGTGCCGGCCCTCATTCTATGGGCTGGGACGAAGGCTGGGGCCCCATCTGGGACGGCTTTGGTCGCGGTGCCGTACTGAAGTGCGATTTGAAGACGGGTACCTGGACCGACGTCTCTCCGGAAGACAATCTGGATGGAAAGGGCGAGGCCAAGTACGACATGACGGACTACTCCAAGACCGACGAGTACGAATATATTGCACCATACGGTGGCATTACCATTAATCCCAATGACGACAAGGAAATGGTGGTGACTACGGAAGGTTACAACGGTCCTCAGTTCTGGTACAAGAAGGGGGAGGACGGCAAGGATATTTGGAGCGACCGTTGGGGTTCCAACATATTCCACACTACAGACGGTGGCGAAACCTGGGTTGCTTCTTTCCGTTATTACTGGATGGAAGGCGGCGTTTATCCCACTACCCAGCAGATGGATGCCAATGGCATTGGCTGGATGCATGACGGTTCCATTCACTGGGCCGGTAGCGTTGCCATGGACCCCTTTGACCATGACCGCGTTTTCGTGACATCGGGTAACGGAATTTTCCGTACGGATAACCTGAATGATTACACAGTCAAGAAGGCTGAAAATTCCTGGTCTTCTGATGAAGTGACCATGAATCAGGTGTGGCATTTTAGCGCTCACGGTGTGGAAGAAACGGTGCCTTTTGAAGTGGTCAGCATTCCGGGCGGTCCCATGATTTCCATTATCGGCGACTACGACGGATTCCGTCATGAGGATATTTCCAAGTTCCCGCAGTATCGTCACATGACTGACGTGAGTGGTACTGCTGTTCCGCTGGGAACCACCCAGGGATTGGCTTTCGCATATAAGGCCGGTAAGCTCGTGAAGGTGGCCAACGCTCGTAAGTACGAAGGCAAGTATAATGATGTGCCTATTGAACCTCTGCAGTTCTCCAGCGATTCCGGCCGCACATGGACCGTAGGCACCTATAGCGATTTGGACCAGAAGATTGCCAACGGTACTGCCGCCATTTCTACTGACGGTGAAGTTTCTCTCTTTGTTCCTATGGAAGGAAGCACCGACGTTTATCGCCATAGCAATGCTGCCTATACCAAGGTGACGGGCATCGATAACAAGTCTTTTGTGGTGGGCGATCCCGAAAATGCAGACGTTTTCTACGCTTACAACAAGACGGAAGGAACTTTCTATAAGAGTTCCGATAAGGGAGCCTCTTTTGCTGCGGTCAGCACGCCGGGGAAGAGTGCCTTCAAGAAGTTCCGTGCTATTCCTGGTTACGAGGGAGACCTGTGGTTACCTATTGCGGAGCAGGATCCTGCGACGGGCTTGGGTGTAGGCGGAAGCCTGCAGCACTCTACTGACGGGGGCAAGACTTGGACTGCGGTGAAGGGCGTTGGTTATTGCGAGGCCGTTGGCTTTGGCGCACCCAAGACCAAGGGCGGCTATCCCGCGATTTATGTGTTTGCAACTATTGACGGCGTGACGGGCGTATTTGGCTCTGACGACAAGGGCGAAACCTGGACCCGCGTCAACGATGACGGTCATGAATTTGGCGGTCTTGCTAATGGCGAGTTCGTCATGGGCGACATGAACACCTACGGCGTTGTGTACATGAGTACGGCGGGTCGCGGCATTGCGGTACGTGCCCCCAGCAGCTGGAATATGGGCTCCTCTGAATCCGGCGGAAACTTGAAGGTTGCGACGGCCCCGATGGTCTCTGGCGCTAGAGCTGTTTATGCTCACGGTAACCTGGAGTTGACCTTGAAGGGTTCTATCGCCAAGGTTTCCGTCTTTGACATGGCGGGTAAGATGCTTCATTCTCGCAGTTACAGCCGTTCCGTCTGCATTCCTATGAAGGAACTGGTTCGCGCCAAGGGCAGTTACTATGTGCGGGTGGAAAGCGGTAACCAAGTGCTGTTCAGTAACAGAGTCTTGATGACCCGATAATGATCTTGATATCGGGAGAAATAAATCTAAAAGGGCGGTCCCAAAGGGGCCGCTTTTTCTTATACCAGCGCTGGATTCATGCGCATATATAAAAAAGCCCCGCAGGGTGCGGAGCTTCCTTTGAATATCGTTTGCCTCGGTTGAGGAGGTTGCGAAATTATTTTTTCTTGTTGGACTTGCTCTTGGATTCGTACCATTCATCGAAGGTGATGGAACGGTCGAGAACACCATCCGGTGTCAGTTCCAGAACGCGGTTTGCGACAGTCTGTGCAAATTCGTGGTCCTGGGTGCAGAAGATGATGGGACCCTGGAAAGCAGTCAAACCGTTATTCAGGGCGGTGATGGCTTCCAAGTCCAGGTGAGCGGTGGGTTCGTCCAACAGCAAGCAGTTTGCATTGGAAAGCATCATCTTGGAGAGCATGCAGCGGACCTTTTCACCACCGGAAAGGACGTTACAGCACTTCAGGGCTTCTTCGCCGGTGAAGAGCATACGGCCCAGGAAGCCGCGGATGAAGGTTTCGTCCTGTTCCTTGCTGTACTGACGGAGCCAGTCAACCAGGGAAAGTTCGCTCTGGAAGTAAGCATCGTTGTTCTTGGGGAAGTAGTTGTGGGTAATGGTGTTTCCCCATTTGATAACACCTTCCGCAGTTGGGATTTCACCTGCAATCATCTGGAAGAATGCTGTCTTGAGGGTGCCGTATTCACCAACGAGGGCAACCTTGTCGCCTGCGTTCAGGTTGAAGTTTAGGCCCTTGCAGACGATGCCGTCACCGCCATCGATATCCATGTTTTTGACTTCAAGAACAATTTTACCGGGTTCGCGATCCATCTTGAAGTTGACCCAGGGGAACTTACGGCTGGAGGCCGGCATTTCTTCCACGGTCATCTTGTCCAAGAGCTTCTTACGGGAAGTGGCCTGCTTAGCCTTTGCTGCGTTGGATGCGAAGCGGCGGATAAAGGCCTTCAATTCCTCAATCTTTTCTTCGGCACGGCGGTTCTGGTCTTTACGCTGCTTCTGGGCCAGCTGGCTTGCTGCGTACCAGAATTCGTAGTTACCGCCGTAGATGTTAATCTTGCCGTAGTCAATGTCGCAGGTGTGGGTACAGACGGTGTTCAGGAAGTGACGGTCATGGCTCACCACGATCACCACGTTTTCGAAACGTTCCAAATAATCTTCCAGCCAGGCGACGGTATCCAGGTCCAAGTGGTTGGTCGGTTCGTCAAGCAGGAGAATGTCGGGGTTTCCGAAGAGGGCCTGTGCCAAAAGCACGCGAATCTTCTGGTTGCCGTCCAGGTCTGCCATGAGGTTGTAGTGGAATTCTTCAGGAATGCCAAGACCCTTCAAGAGAACGGCGATATCATGGTCGGCTTCATAGCCTCCGATTTCGCCAAATCGGGTCTCGATTTCCATGGCTTGGGTTCCCTGTTCCTCGGTCATTTCCGGGAGGGCGTACAATTCGTCGCGCTTCTTGCCCAGTTCGTAAAGTTCCGGGAAGCCCATCATGACGGTTTCCAGAACGGTGTTCTGTTCGTAGGCGAAGTGGTCCTGCTTAAGGACTGCGATACGTTCGCCAGGATTCTTGGTGACTTCACCAGTGTTGGGTTCCAGATCGCCAGATAGGATCTTGAGGAAGGTGGATTTGCCTGCACCATTTGCGCCGATAACGCCATAGCAGTTACCGGGCTTGAAGGAAAGATTCACATCCTTGAAAAGGACGCGACTACCATACTGAAGACTTACATTAGATACGTTTAGCATTTTTCTTTAATCTTGATCCTTTAACCTATAACCTTTAACCCTTATTGGCTTTTTCCAGTTCACGAGCGTTGATAATCAGCATCTGCAAGCGGTTTTCGATGTTTGCAAAGCTGGTATCCGGATCGTAGTCCAGAGACAGCACCTGAATATGGGGACAACGTTCCTTCACAGCCTTGGTGAGACCTCGGCCAGAAATGTGGTTTGCCAAGCAGGCGAAGGGCTGCAGAATAATATGGCTGTTGATACCATGCTTGGAATTGTACAGAATCTCGCCCGGAATCAGCCAGCCTTCGCCGGTGTTGTAAGTGGGGTCGATAATGTCGCCAACCATGTGGATCAGTTCATAGCAATCTGCATGATGTTCGTAAAGCTTGAAGCGGGATTCCATTTCCTTGCGAACGACTTCAAGAGCGTGAGTGTAGACCTTGGCGGTTGCACCACCGATGATTCGATCTTCAATAGGATTGGCGGAGAAACCACGCTTGATCTTTTCTGCTCGGACGATTTCGTCTACGCGGAAGAAGTCGGTCATACCCGGCAGGTAGACTTCCATGCCATTGTTCATCAGGTATTCTTCGATGAAACCGTTGGCGCTGGGGTGGTAATTCATGAGAATTTCACCAAGCACGGCGACGCGGGGTTTGCGAATACCCTTCTTACGGTCTTCTGTAATTTCGACGGTGTTGAATGCGTCAATGGTTTCGCGGAACAGCTTAATGACTGCGGTAGGCTTAGCCAGTTCCAGCTTGGAAAGGATGGCTGCTCGTTCCATGACCTTGGGCATCCATTCGTCGTAAACCTTCTGGGTGTCGCCCGGGTTCACTTCGTAAGGACGCAGTGCACGGTACATGATTTCGATGGCATCCATGGTCACGAGCCCCCACAGCATGTGGAGACGGAAGTCCAGACCCAGCTGGAAACCCGGATGCATGTTCTTGTTGTCGGTACCGGTGGTGATGATGGAAACGTCCTTGTAGCCGGCTTCGTCCAGAGCTTTTCGGGCGAGGACGGGGTACTGCACTGCACGGCAGTTTTCACAGTTCTTGGAGAGACCGACGGAAACTTCGCTCTGCTTGACTTCGGGATGTTCTTCCAACCACAGGAGGTTTTCGCCAATGTTCACCTGGCAGGGGAAGCAGATGTCGTTGTGGACAAACTTCTTGCCCAGCTCAATGGCGCGCTTGTCTGCCACGGGGAGGCTAGCTGCCTTGTAACCCTTGGCTCGCATGTAGGCTGCAGCCAGCACGCTGAAAGCAGGGGAAAGGTTCGGGACCAAGATGGTACGACGTTCCTTGTCTTCCTTGACGAAGGGAGTGGTGAACAGCGGTTCGTTGGATTCCGGCTTGTCCGGCAGGTTGGCTGCGCGGCGGGCCTTCACTGTTTCAATAAAGCTCTTGATACGAATGCCCACAGGACCTCGGGCGTCGCCTTCGTCCAACTTCAGCATCAGCATTTCCTTGTTGGAATCGCGGTGCAGCATACGCATCATTTCGTCGGTCAAGATGGAGTCATGACCACAGCCGAAGCTCACGATCTGAGCCAGTTCCACGTTGGGATCCTTGGCGGCAATCATGGTAGCGCCAAGCATACGCAGGTGGAAGGTGTTCTTGATTTCCACGCGGGTGTGGTTCGGGATATCTTGGTCGTATACGCCGGGGAGAGATTCGGTGGTAAGCACCGGAATGCCCATGGCGGTAAAGTGGCTTGCAATGTTGTGGTTGATCAGCGGGTCCACATGGTAGGGACGGCCTGCAATCACAACTGCAAAGGAATTCTTTGCTCGGACATCGTCCAGAATTTTCTGGCCTTCTTCCAGCAAGGTGGTGCGGTAGTTGTTGAGAGCCTTTTCGCCTTCGTCCACAGCCTTGGAAATCAGCTTCTTGTCCAGACCCCAGTTCTGGCTGAACCAGTCGATGGTCTGGGAACGGCGCAACTTTGCGTTGAACCAGTGGAAGATGGGTTGATCCATAGGAATGTTGAAGTTACGTTCCGGATCGTCAGTATTCTTACAGACGTTAGGATAGGCCTGGACCACAGGGCAAACTGCAGTGGCGTCGAACTTGGTGTGGTCACTGGGAATGGCAACCATCATGGGGAAGAAGATGCGGTCCACCTTCTTGTCCACAAGGGAGAGTACATGACCATGGACCAGCTTTGCGGGGAAGCACACGGTGTCAGAAGGCACGCTATGGAGGCCTGCTTCGAACATCTTGTAGTCGGAACTGCGGCTCACAACGACAGTATAGCCGAGGCTTGTGAAGAATGCCTTCCAGAAGGGGAGACTTGCCCAGAATTCCAGGGCGCGGGGAATACCGATGGTCTTGCCGTTTTGCGGAAGCAAAATCTGAGGAGCATAGTCCTTCACCAGAAGCTGGTTGGTGCGCTTGATCATGTCGGGCACAGCCATCATCTTCTTGTTGATTTCTGCAATCAGTTTCTTGGTTGCAGGATCGTTAGGATCTGCAGTCACTTCACCACGTTCGCAGCGGTTGCCGGTAACGAAACTCTGGCCATCGCTAAAGGTCACGATGGTTCTGGAGCAGTGGTTGGTACAATACTGGCAGAGCTGACCCGGCTGGTTGTGCCAGCTGAAAGTCTTCATTGCTTCGAGGCCAATAAAGCTGGACTTGTAATCAGGATTTTCGGCACGCTTGGATTCCATGAACTTGCGGGTGAGAAGAGCAATACCGATTGCACCCATTTCACCCGGACGTTCCGGACGGATGGGCTTGAGACCCGTATATTGTTCAAAGGCGCGAAGCACTGCATTGTTCTTGAAGGTACCGCCCTGAACTACCACTTTTTTGCCTAAGGTATTCAAGTTACGAATACGAATCACCTTGGTAAATACGTTGTTGATAATGGAGCGGCAAATACCTGCGATAATGTCTTCGGGCTGCTTGCCGTCACGCTGTTCGGTGATGATGGAGCTGTTCATGAACACCGTGCAGCGAGAACCCAACTGAGAAGGGCTCTTGGCGTTGAACGCCATTTCTGCAATCTTTTCCATGGGGATGCCCAGGGAACGTGCGTAGGTTTCGATGAAGGAACCGCAACCGGAGGAACAGGCTTCGTTTAGAATGATTCCGGTGACCACACCGTCGGTAACAGAGATGGCCTTCATGTCCTGACCGCCGATATCCAAGATAAAGGATACGTCGGGGCAGAGTCGCTGGGCTGCGTTTGCGTGGGCCACAGTTTCCACGGTATGGTAGTCGGCGTGAAGAGCCTTGGCGAAAAGCTGTTCGCCGTAACCGGTGGTACCTACGCCAAGAATATTCAGCTTACAGCCGTATTCTTCGTAACGGTCGGTCAGTTCGTTAAGGGCGCGCTTCAACACGGCCAGAGGTTCGCCGTCGTTGCTTGCGTAGAAACCGTCAACCACATTGTCTTTTTCATCCAGTAGGACGAACTTGGTTGTGGTAGAACCTGCGTCGATACCCAAATAGACGTTGAGCTCGGAACCGGAGGCGGGCTGGGGGTAGTGGTTGCTTGCCATTTTGTGTTCTTCAAGGAAGCCCTTGTATTCGGCTTCGTTCTGGAAGAACAGGTCGGCTGCAGCCTTGGCCTTGTGTTCAGCCTGGCGAGTTTCGTTAAAGTGGATTAGTGCGTCTAGGGAGCCTTCTTGACGGTACTGAGATTCCATTCCCTGGAACATGGAGCCTACGGAGAGGGCTGCACCCATAGCCACCAGCACTTCGGAGTGCTCGGGGACGATGGCCTGTTCGTCGGTAATACCAAGGCGTTCCTTGAAAGCACGAACGAGGGTCGGGTTGAAGGTCAGAGGTCCGCCTTCGAAGATGACGGGAGGCTTGATTTCCATACCCTGGGCAAGACCACCGATGGTCTGCTTGGCGATGGCGTGGAAAGAAGAAAGGGCGATATCTTCCTTGGCAATACCATTGTTCAGCATGGGCTGGATGTCGGTCTTGGCGAAAACACCGCAACGGCCAGAAATTTCGTAAACTTTTTGACCGCGTTTGGCAAAGCCTTCGAAAGCTTCGGTCTTAATGCGGAGGAGTTCAGCCACCTGGTCAATGAAGGCTCCTGTACCGCCAGCACAGACACCGTTCATTCGCATGTCGCTAGCGATAAGCTTGCCTGTGGTGGGATCTTTTTCGAAGAATACCACCTTGGCATCTTGACCGCCAAGTTCAATGGCCACACGAGTATCAGGATAAGTGGCACGGACCGCGAGGGCGTTTGCCACCACTTCTTGAACAAAGAAGGCTCGTGTTGCTTCGGCGAAGGGCTGACCGCCGCTACCGCAGAAAGCTACGCCAAAGGTTTTGCCCGGGAAAAGACCGTGGGCTTCGCTAAGAACTTCGTACACCTTCTTGGCCTGCATTGCATTGTGACGCTGGTAGGTGTAGTGCAAAAGCTTGCTGGTTTCCGGATCGACAACGGCAATCTTAACTGTAGTAGAACCGACGTCGACACCGACCCATAAATCAATCTTAGTATTACTCATAGTGGGGGCAAATATAGTAATTAGTAGGAAGTAGTTAGTAATTAGTAGGAAGTAGTTAGTAGGAAGTAGTTAGTAGTTAGTAATTAGTAGGAAGTGGGAAGTGGGAAGTAGGTAGTGGGAAGAATGATCTTTTTCAATATTAATTTGACGACGGGTTGTTGATAGTGGGGAGGTCAATTGATATTTTTATGGTTGTTAATCTTCAATTATCAAGTAAATCGAATCCATGAACTATCTTGCTCTTGACTATGGTGAACACCGCGTCGGTGTTGCTTTTGCAGATTCCGAACTGAAATTTGCCTTTGCTCGAGAAACCATTGACCAGAAAACCACCAATTTGTGGGTTCGCCTTGACGAACTGGTCAAGGTCAATAAGGTGAATGCTTTTGTGGTAGGAATGCCCTATCATCCCGATGGTCGCACTGATGGAAAAAACGTGGTAGTGGAAAAGTTTGTTCAGGACTTGAAAGACCGTTTCCCTGGTATGCCCGTGTATACCCAAGATGAGTCCTATTCCAGCGTTCAGGCCCAGCAGTGTACCTCTCACTTTAGCAAGAAGAAAAAACAGAAGAACAAAGCCATTATAGACCAGCTGGCTGCTCAAATTATTTTGCAACGCTGGTTAGACGAGCAGGGATAGGTTTTGAACTGAATTAAGCTGGAATTTTGGATGCCTAAAGAATTGACTTTTGTTCAGCAAGTGGAACGTAGTATTTCCAAGACTTATCGCGAAAAAATTTGGACTCCATTTGTTACTGCTATTAAAACATATAAACTAATAGAACAAGGCGATAAAATTGCTGTCTGTATTTCTGGCGGCAAGGATTCTATGCTGTTGGCGAAATTAATGCAGATGTTGCAACGTCACAGCGATTATCCTTTTGAGTTAGAGTATCTGGTGATGGATCCCGGCTATAACGAAGCTAACCGTGCAAAAATTGAATATAACGCCAAGTTGCTAGAAATACCTATTTCAATTTTTGAGACTAATATTTTTGATGTCGCCAATAAAATTGAACATTCCCCTTGCTATGTCTGCGCCAAGATGAGACGCGGTCATTTGTATCATCGAGCAAAGGATTTGGGCTGTAATAAAATTGCCCTAGGACACCATTTTTCAGATGTTATTGAAACCACCGTAATGGCTATGTTCTATAGTTCTCAGCTGCAAGGGATGATGCCAAAATTACACAGCCAGAATTTTGATGGCATGACCTTGATTCGCCCCCTTTACTGTGTCCACGAACAGGACATCATTAATTGGAAAAAATACAACAATCTTGAGTTCCTTCAATGTGCTTGCCGTTTTACTGAAACATGTGCAAATGAGGAATCTGTTCATAATAGCAAACGTCAAGAAGTAAAGAATCTCATAAAACAACTGAAAAGGGATAATCCCAATATTGAAAAGAGTATTTTCAATAGTCTTCACGCGGTATGTATTGAAACTTTCCCCGGTTATAAGGCTAATGGAGGAACACATTCTTTTTTGGAACGTTTTGAAACTGAAGACCGGGAATCTTTTGAATTTTTCAAGAAAAATCCGAGGTAAAAATGCAATTTTTAGATCTTGTAAAATCTAGATACAGCTGTCGTAAATTTAGTGACCGTGCGGTTGAACCTGAAAAACTCCAGCAGGTTCTGGACGCAGGCCGTTTGGCTCCGACAGCAACCAATGCCCAGCCGGTAACGGTTCTGGTACTGAAATCTGAAGAAGCCTTGAATAAGCTTCGCGGACTTACTCGTATGACCTATAACGCAAACCTGGTTCTTGTGGTTTGCTACGACACAAATGTCAGTTGGAAAGCCAAGAACTATAACGATGACTTTGATGCCGGCGACATGGACGCAAGTATTGTGACCACCCACATGGCTTTAGCTGCAAAGGATGTGGGTCTTGATACCCTCTGGGCCCGTGCATTTAATGCCGAGGAAGTGGCCCGAGCCTTTGACCTGCCAAAAAGCATGAAGGTGGCTTGCATTCTGGACGTGGGTTACGCTGATCCTGAACAGGGAGGCCCAAGCCCCCGTCATGACGCCCGCAAGCCCATGGCTGATTTTGCCAGGGAACTTTAACTTAACTGTCTTTTTTGTTTCTGCGGATCTTCGTTTGCTGGACTAGAATTCGGCGCGGTCTTCCCAGATGTCCGTGATGACTTCGCATATATCGTCGGAGTCGTCGATGGAAGTGGTTCCTGTAATCATATAGATGTAGGCGCCTTGCTGGACGCTGGCCAGAGTGCAAGTCTTGCTGTCGGGGAGGCTTCGGCTGATGGTGCCATACTTCTTTTCTGCGTTGTAGACGACTTCGCCGGCGGTGTAGTTGATTTCGTGGTTATGTTGTTCGGTGGCCGTTGCTACCAGGTTTTTCCAGTATTCCATATCCCAGTTCAGGTAGTATGTGACGAATTCCTCGTCGCTCACGTCGAAGGGTGAGGTAAATGTCGTGTCCTGGGAAAAATAATCTTTTCTTGCGCCGCGAATACCGATTCTTGTATTGTTCTTAATGACGGTGAATGCGAAGAATTCTTTTTCCAGGGAGAATGCGTCGATTCGGTAATCCCAGGCACCGCCGAATTCAAATTTGAGGGGGAGAGGTGTCGGTATATGGATGGTTCTGCTGGTTACATACACGCGTCCCATATTCTGCATGGTGTATTCTTTCACCGAGGGCTGAGTGCGGCTGGGTGTAAAGCAACTGCAAAGGGTAATTGCTGCAAATGCTAGAATGAAAAGATTCTTGAGCATAAATCCTCCTGAAAACTTTTGGGAAATCTAGGAAAATTTTTATCAAATTTCTACATTTACCCCCGAAAACATAAATCGGGTTCGACCCAAAGGATAAATCATGCGTGATCAATTCGAAAGCCCGCTGATTCAGCGTTATGCTTCTAAGGAAATGAGCTTCATCTTTAGCCCGCAGTACAAGTTCCAGACTTGGCGCAAGCTGTGGATCTACCTGGCCGAATCCGAAAAGGAACTTGGCCTGCCCATTACCCAGGAACAGGTGGACGAACTGAAGGCCCACGCTACCGATATTAACTTCGAAGTAGCTGAAGAAGAAGAAAAGCGCCGCCGTCACGACGTGATGAGCCACGTTTACGCTTATGGCGTGCAGTGCCCCAAGGCCAAGGGCATCATCCACCTGGGTGCAACTTCCGCTTTCGTTGGTGACAACACCGACCTCATTCAGATGCAGCAGGCTTTGATCATCGTCCGTAAGCGCCTCTGCCGCGTTATGGATAAGCTCTCCAAGTTTGCCATGGAATACAAGGATATGGCTCAGCTTGGTGCAACTCACTTCCAGGCTGCTCAGCTCACCACCGTGGGTAAGCGCGCTTGCCTCTGGCTCCAGGATTTGCTCATTGACCTGGAAGAAGTGAACTTCCTTATCGAAGTGCTGCCGTTCCGCGGCGTTAAGGGCACCACCGGTACCCAGGCTTCCTTTATGGACCTGTTCAACGGCGACGAAGAAAAGATCATGGAACTTGACCGCCGCGTTACCGCAAAGGCTGGTTTCAAGCGCGTTCTCACCATCACCGGTCAGACCTACACCCGTAAGTGGGACAACCGCGTAAACCAGGTGCTCAGCTCCATCGCCCAGTCCCTCCACAAATTTGCAACCGACATGCGCCTTATGCAGGGTGTCAAGGAAGTTGAAGAACCGTTTGAAAAGACTCAGATCGGTTCCTCTGCCATGGCTTACAAGCGTAACCCCATGCGTTCCGAACGTATCTGCTCTCTGGCTCGTTTCGTCATGGCTCAGGTGAATAGCACAGCCATCACTCAGGCTACCCAGTGGTTCGAACGTACTCTGGACGACTCCGCCAACAAGCGTCTCGCCATTCCTGAAGCATTCCTCGCTATGGACGCAATGCTCATCATCGCGGAAAACGTGACCAACGGCCTGGTGGTTTACCCGAAGGTTATCGAAAAGCGCATCATGGCTGAACTCCCGTTCATGGCCACAGAAAACATCATCATGGAAGGTGTGAAGAATGGCGGCGACCGTCAGGAACTCCACGAAGAAATCCGCGTGATGAGCCAGGAAGCTGGCCGCGTCGTTAAGGAACAGGGCAAGGATAACGACTTGCTGGAACGCGTCCTCAAGAACGAAAAGCTCCAGAAGCTTGGCATTACCGAAGAAAAGCTGAAGGAAATCCTCGACCTCCGCAAGTTCGTTGGCCGCGCTCCTGGCCAGGTCGTGAAGTTCGTGACCGAAGAAGTCCGCCCGGCTATCGACGCTATCGCCGATTGGAATAATATCGACGCTGGCGAATTGAAGGTATAGTTTTTCGTCGATATACGTCGCGATACGGCATCACGGCAAAGTTTACGTACGATTAGTACGCTGCGCTTTGCCGTTCTTTGTCTCGCTAGCATCTCGACGAAAAATTGTTCTAAAGCGAAATTTGATTCAGATGTCATCCTGAGCGTTAGCGAAGGATCTAGCAACTTTTAAAATGCGGCTCCTATGGGGTCGCATTTCTTGTATTTGTTTCGTTTTTTCGAGTTTTTGGACTCCATGTTTTTAGATAAACTAATGCTGAAATGGCTTTGCGGCGGGTCACAGAACTTATGAAGGAAAATTTTATAACCAGGAAACCTTGAATTAATTATTTTTGGGCAATGGATCAGTGGGCTTTGACAATGGTAATTGGCGGATTAGGTCTGTTCTTCTTGGTGATGACCTATGGTGCCTTGATTTCTAGCAAGAAAAGCGGACATTATTCGTCCGGGGTGCCTCTTGTTGGCGGTACCCTTATTGCCATAGCCTTTTTAATTTCGCCCATGAAATGGCTTGCTTTTTTGGGCCTGCTTGATTATGGCTTTTGGATGATCTTATCAAGTCTTGTGAAAAATTTTATTGCTGGTAGGAAATTGAGGAAATAGAAGTTTTTTAGTTTCATTGTTAGAAATGAAAACTTATATTTCCTTTCCATGAACAACTTTACTTTTTACAGTCCTACAGAATTTGTTTTTGGTCGTGCCACGGAAACCCAGGTGGGGGACCTTTGCCTTAAGCATGGTGCGTCTCGCGTCATGATTATTTATGGTAGCGGGAGCGTTGTGCGCTCCGGCCTTCTGGATCGCGTCAAGAGTTCCTTGGCTGCCGCTGGAATTGCCTTTACTGAAATGGGCGGCGTACAGCCGAATCCCATCGACACCAAGGTTCGTGAGGGTCTTGAAATTGCCCGCGAATTTAAGCCGGACTTTTTGCTGCCCGTAGGTGGCGGCTCCGTCATTGATACGGCCAAGGCTATGGCTGTGGGCTACTATTACGAAGGTGACTTCTGGGATCTTTACGAAGTGGTGGACGGCAAGAAGAAAGCCACGGAAACTCGTGCGTTGCCTCTGGGTGTTGTGCTGACCATTCCTGCTGCAGGTTCCGAAGGCTCCGGCAATGCGGTGATTACCAATACGACCACCAAGGTGAAGGTGGGTATCCGCTACCCAATGCTGCTTCGCCCGAAGTTTGCGGTGATGAATCCGGAGTTGACCATGACCTTGCCGGAATGGCAGACGGCCAGCGGCGTCAGCGACATGATGGCCCACATTCTGGAACGTTATCTGAGCAATACTCCCGACGTGCAGATTGGCGACCGCCTTGCCGAAGGTATGCTCATGGCCATTATGGAATGCGCCGAACGTGTTATTGCCAATCCCAACGATTACGAAGCCCGCGCCAACATTATGTGGAGCGGCACCGTGGCTCACAACGACACTTGCTCCATCGGCCGCGTGGAAGACTGGAACAGCCACGCCATGGAACATGAAATTTCTGCGGAGTACGACGTTACCCACGGCGCAGGCCTTGCGGTGATTTTCCCTGCATTCCTGCAGTACGGCGCCAAGCGTAATCCCCACAAGATTGCCATGCTGGGCCACCGCGTGTTGGGCATTGCCGACTCCGGTGACGAGGCTGCTGACGCCATGGCGGCGGCTCTTGCCATGAAGACTTGGCTCCACGACAAACTCCACATGCCGGTGACTTTCGCGCAACTCGGCATAGAAAACCCCAACCTGGAACTTCTCAACGAACGCCTCCACAAGTTGAAGGGCGAAGTTCTTCACGGCTACATGGATCTGGACGCCGCCGCCACCATGGAAATCTACAAACTGGCTTTGTAAGGTTCGCTGTGTCGGAAAAGTCCTATAAATTTTACGGTTGGGAAGGTGCACCTGAAAAAGTGCGGTACCTTTACGACCTGCTTTCTGAAATCTGGTGCATTGAAACTTGCGCGCCCCGCCTTCGTCAAAAGTGGTCCCGCGAAAACAAGACTTGCGGCCAATGCTCCATAACCGCGTTCTTGGTGCAGGATATTCTTGGCGGAGACGTGTATGGCATTCCTCTGCCGGATGGAGGATTCCATTGCTACAATGTAGTGGGGGAGTTCCTCTTTGACCTGACCAGCGAGCAGTTTGATCCCAAGTTCCGCGACGACCTCGGCGACGGTTCTAGCGATTCTTCGGACTCCGCGGAACTTTGCTACGAAGGGAATCCCTTGCAGTCTCGGGACGTTCATTTCGCCAAGGAAGAAAAACGCCTACGCTATGAACTTTTGAAGTCCAAATTGCAGAAACTTTTATCGGATAATTTTTAGTGTCTTTGTAGTTGTATTTAACTTTTCTTAAAAAAATTTATATTCCCTTAAAAAAGGAATTCTATGTCTGAAATTCGTAAGCGCTTGTCGGATTCATCTACATCCCGATCTGAAAAAACTTTGTATGATGTGGCAGCTTGCCTGAATGACCAGTGGAACGTTTGGATGAACGTCCATCTGAATTTTGATGTTCGTCGTAGCAGGGCTCATGTTGATCGCGAAGTGGATTGCATTTTGTACCATCCCAAGTATGGTATGCTTCTCATTGAATGTAAAGACGGCAAGATTACAACGGAAGAATCTCAGGTTTCGGAATGCGGCTATGTCTGGAAGCAGAACGGCAAGGAAATGGACCGTTCTCCTGTGGATCAGGTGCAGTCCTTGATTCATCCCCTTCACGATCGTTTTAGTGACATGTTCCCCAGAGCAGAAGAGGGGGGTGGATACGATAAGGTTCGTGTCCAGTGGGCGGTTTGTTTCCCCGACATGGATGGTATGGAAAAAATAGGCAGCAATGCTTTGCAGCCGAAGCGTGCTATTTTCAAGTCGGACTTGAAGAGCTATAACACCTTGGAACGCAAGGTGAAGAAGATTCTTGAAACGAAAGAGAAGTCCCACGGAGATCGTCCTTTCCCAAATGATGTGCTGTCTGAAGAAAATTTCAATCAGCTTGTGGCGTTCCTTGGATGTTTTGATGAACCTTCCTGGCCGGAACTTTGGGATATGCAAGCTTCGGCCCGTTTACGTCCCACCGCTTTTCAGGAAATGCTGATGGATTCCATTACCCGAAACCCTCGCATGAGGATTGAAGGTGTTGCGGGTTCTGGCAAGTCGTTGCTGGTGCAATGGGAGGCTAGACGCTTGGCTCGAAAGGGGATGCGGGTGGCAGTCCTTTGCTACAACGATTTGCTGGCTGACGAAATGAAAAAGAATTTCCAGAACGAAGGCTTGGATGAATCGTTTGTGATGGCGGATTGTTTTATGAAGGTGGCCGCCAAGTATGCACGTCTAGCAAAAGTTCCTAGCATTCCTCGCAAAGAACCTACGGAGCAGCCGCAGAAAAGCGAGTACTTTGCTGCACTTCCTGGAGCAATGAAAACTGCCCTTGATTCTCTACGTGGAAAAAAGAAGGATAGATTCTTTGATGCTTTGATTATCGATGAGGGGCAGGATTTTGAAAACGGTTGGCTAGACAGTGCCTTGCAGTTACTGAAGGAGCCTCAGAAGGGAATAGTCCGATTCTTCTATGATTCAAATCAGGCGATATACAAGAACCGCCCAGTACTAGGGAATGAGACCATCAATGAAATGCCGATAATGGTCTTGAAGAAAGGCTATCGCAGCACAAAGAAAATTCTCCAGTGGGTTTACGACACAACTGCAATTCGCATCCCGTGCTACGAAGATACCGTAGATGGGCGTGATGTGGATGTGAGAGTTTATTCGGATCCGCAAGAACAGGTGGAACTGTTACGTAAAGAGGTCGCTCGCCTTCGCAAGAAGGGGGTAGAGCCTAAGGATATCTTGGTTGTCTCTATTCATAGTAAGTCGAAGTCTGCACTTTCAGAAATTCATGACGATCAGTTCCAGTGGAGCGATGTTAGCGATTCATTGAACAGTCTTGCAATCAACATTGTTTCGGCTTACCGTTACAAGGGATTGGATAAGCGTGTGGTGATTCTTGTGGACGTAGAACCTTCCAAGAACGATCCGGGTGCTCCTCATGATATGTCTAACATTATTCTTGTGGGGGCGACCCGAGCCAAGGAGCATTTGGTGGTGTTTCGCCAGCGTCACCAGATTTGATTTTCCAAAAAATCTCTTAAAGGCCCCGTCTTTTGGCGGGGCTTTTCTTTTTAGTTTATGGAAATATCTATCTTGTTTTTCGTATAATAAAACAGGAGTTTTTATGTCCGTACAAGTGATGGTTAATGGTATTCCGGGTAACATGGGAAAAATTGTGGCCGAAACCTGCGTAAAGCGCGGCCTGGAACTGGTTCCTTATTCCCTGACTGGCGAAATCATTGTCGAAAATGAATCTGAGGTGGCCGGCAAGACCATTCAGCTTTTGAAGCCCAGCAACCGTGAAGAACGTATTGGCGAAGTGCTTGCAAAGTACCCGAACCTCATCTGCGTGGACTACACTCATCCCACCGCTGTAAACGACAACGCTGCTTTCTATGTAAAGCACAAGATTCCTTTTGTTATGGGAACCACCGGCGGTGACCGCGATGCCCTTTTGAAGCTTGTGGCCGATGCAAACCATCCCAGCGTTATTGCTCCCAACATGAGTAAGCAGATTGTGGCTTTCCAGACCATGATCGAATGGCTGGCTACTGAATTCCCCACCGCCTTTAGCGGTTACAAGCTGTCTGTAGTGGAAAGCCACCAGAAGACCAAGGCTGACACCAGTGGTACTGCACGCGCTGTGGTAGGTTCCTTCCAGAAGATGGGCTTCAGCTACACTCCGGACGATATCGAAAAGGTCCGCGACGAAAAGAGCCAGATGGAACGTATGGGCGTGCCCGAAGAATACCTGGGTGGCCACGCATTCCACACCTACAATCTGGACAGTGCCGACGGTACCGTTCACTTCGAATTCCAGCACAATGTCTGCGGCCGTAAGATCTACGCCGAAGGTACTGTGGATGCTGTGAACTTCCTGGCCGAACAGATTGCCGCTGGCACTGCAAAGCCCTTCAACATGATGGACGTCCTCCGCTCCGGTAAGATGCGTTAATCAGCTTAAAGGTTAAAGGATAAAGTTTATAGAAGAATAATGCGAGGCTAAGCCTCGTTGATGAAGAGCGGCGTAGCCGCCTAGCTAAGTTCTTTAACCTTTCCGCTATCACCTCGTCGCTAATATGCGTTCCTATATCCTTAGACGTTTGCTGCTGATGGTCCCGACACTCATCGGGATTTCATTGGTGTGCTTCATCCTGATCCAGCTGTTGCCTGGTGGTCCGGTGGAAGAAATGATTTCACGAGCCCAGTCTGCCGCGGCTATGAAGGGCGGGGTAGATGCGTCTAAGGCTCTGTCTCCAGATCAGATTGCTCAAATCCAGGCCTACTTTGGATTTGACCAGCCGGCTTGGAAGCGTTACTTGACTTGGCTTTGGAACGTTCTTCATCTGGATTTTGGAAATAGCTATACCTATGGGCTTCCTGTGTGGGAGGTCATCTCTAGCCGTTTTCCTATTTCGCTGTTCTTTGGTTTTACCTCGTTCTTTTTAAGCTATCTTATTTGTATTCCTCTTGGTCTCTGGAAAGCCGTTCGCCATGGAAGCAAGCTTGATTCCTTAAGCTCCGGCGTTATCTTTTCTGGCTATGTGATGCCTGGATACGCCTTGGGTATTCTGCTGATTATTTTCCTGGCGGGTGGGTCATATCTTGATGTTTTCCCGCTTGGAGGTTTAACTTCTGACGACTTTGAAGATTTCGGGTTCTTTGAAAAAATTCTGGATTTGGGACATCATTTGGTGTTGCCCATCTTCTGCTATATGATTGGGGAGTTTGCCTTCCTCACTTTCCTTATGAAAAATTCCGCCTTGGAGGAATTGGGTCGAGACTATATGCGAACGGCTTTGGCTAAGGGATTGAGTTTCAAGCAGGCTCTGGTGCGACATGCCACTCGTAATGCATTGATTCCTATCGCCACACGCCTTAGCGAAATTTGTACCTTGATGTTTGCGGGAGCATTATTGATTGAGAAGGTTTTCGACATCGATGGCATGGGTTTGCTGTATTACAATTCCATGGTGAATCGTGATTACAATGTGGTCATGGGAGTGATTTTCTTGAGCAGTCTTATGGCAATGGTAGGCCGCCTGTTTAGTGACATCCTGTACACGGTAGTAGACCCAAGAATCAAGTTCAATTAGGATGAAATATGAAAAGTGAAGAATGAAAATATGATTCAAAACGAATAAATCATTTTTCATCGTACATACTTCATTCTTCATAATTATATATATTCCTTACTATGAATAACGAAATGATTTCTCCTGCAGTTAAAGACTTTTTGCTCTCTCACGGCTATGATGCCAATTTTGAAGTTTCCAATATTGCCGGTGCTGGTTCGGGTCGTAAATACTTTCGAATTGCAAGTGGCGAACGTTCCTGTGTTCTTCAGGTTTCCGCATCTGTTGACGAAGATTTCAAGCGTTTCGTAGATTATTCAGTTTCCTTTAGGGATTTCGGCTTGCCGGTACCTCGCGTTTACTTTGTGGACGATGCATCTGCGTCTGTACTTCAGGAAGACTTGGGGGCACACAACCTGCTGGATAATATTTTGCCGGAAGGTCACAGCACTCGTTCTGGAAATGTCCGTATTCTGTATCCCGAAGTCATTGATGCTCTGGTGAAGTGGCAGGAGGTCTCTCGCTCTCTGTTCAGTTCTCATTCTGAAATTTGGCTTCGTCGTTTTGATTTTGCCGCCCTCAAGTGGGAAACGGATTATTTTACCGAGAACTTCTTGAAAGCACACAAGGGTATTGCTGAAATTCCTGAGTCTGTCCGTAATTTCTACTCTATGATTGCGATCGCAGTGGATGCACAGCCCAAGGTTTTGATGCATCGTGATTTCCAGAGCCAGAACATTATGGTAAAGCCCAATTCCGAAATCGCCTTTGTGGACTACCAGGGCGCTCGTCGAGGATCCATGTTCTACGACCTGGCTTCTCTTCTGTGGGATCCTTATGTGTGCTTGTCTTTGACCGAAATCAAGGATTTCTTTGAGTACTGGCGCACTTCTTTCCGAGGCGTCAAGACCTATACTCAGGAAGACGCCTGGGAAGCCTTTATCCAGGCTAGTCTTCAGCGTGTGATGCAGGCCATGGGTGCTTACTGCTTCCTGTCCAAGGTCAAGGGCATTCAAAAGTTCGAAAAGTACATTGAACCTGGCAAGTCCCAGCTTCGTGTGCTGTTCGGCGAATTCAAGAAAATTGCCAAGGCGACCAGCCCGGAAGTCTTTGATTTTATGGAGAAGGCTCTGGTTTAATTACGAATGATGAATTACGAATTATGAGAATAATCTAATTCGTAATTTTTTTTTGATCATCGGGTGGTTAGGATTGCACTTAGGTGATTATGGCTTTAATTTATACAAAATTCTATGCGAGCAGCGAAACTTTTGGTCGTGCCTTAGGTTTTGCGTACGATGCCCTGGTGCATGGTCCGCTTCAATTCGATGCTAACGCGACGTGGGCAGGAATTGTGGAACGTGTGAAGCAGGGAATCTATATGGGGGAGGGTTTGCTGTTGCCCCACACACGTGTTCCTGGGCTTGCTGAACCGCTGATGGCCTTCGTGGTGTGCCCCGCTGGAATAACTGGCGCAAAAACTCGCGGCGATGAAAAAGCTCAGTTTATGTGCTTGCTGCTTTCACCGGCGGAGTCCGCAACGGCTCATACGACCGTTATTGCCAACATGGCCCGAAAAATGCTGGATCCAGAATGGAAGGCGATGGCCCTAAATGTGAAGTCAGATGCGGAAATTAAAGCCCTATTTGAATAAAGCAAAAAAGGATCGCAAGTATAAGGGAGTTCATCGATAAGGTGAATTCCTTTTTTTTATAAAAATCTTTGAAAAAACATCGCTCCCCTTGCAAAAGAGTCTGTTTTGTTTTATATTAATAGTTGAACAATTATTCAACTCTTCAATAAAAGAGTGTCATGAAAAAAGAGACTGAAAATGGCTGAAAAAGAAATGGAATTCGAAGGTTCTGATTGCAGTGTGATTCATGAGGAAGTGGTGAATGCCATTCGCCCTATGTTGCCCGTAGACGAATCACTTATGGACTTGGCAGATACTTTTAAAATCTTCAGCGACTTTACCCGCGTGAAAATTCTTTGCGCTCTGATGAAGGCTGAAGACCACATGGTGGAACATAAGGCTCATGGAAAGGGAACGAAACATCATGATTGCCACGGGGAATGTCACGGCAGCGAATGCCGCCCGGAAATGTGCGTCAGCGATATTTCTGTTTTACTGGGGATGACAAAGTCCTCCATTTCTCACCAGTTGAGAATTCTTAAACAGTCCAATCTGGTGAAGTACCGCAAGGAAGGTAGTGTGGTTTATTATTCCCTGGCCGATGAACATGTGAAGATGATTTTCAATCAGGGCATGGCCCATGTCCTGGAGGATTAAATATGGAATACGTAACGATTTTTCTTTCTGAGTTGCTGGAACTTTTTGCAGAGATGGCTCCCTTTCTGCTTTTAGGTTTCTTGCTGGCCGGTATCTTGCATGTGTGGGTGCCTCGCTCTCTGTATGTTCCAAAAATCAGCAAGCCGAATTTTTCCTCTGTATTTCTTTCAGCTCTGTTTGGAATACCGCTGCCTATTTGCAGTTGCGGGGTGATTCCTACGGCTGTGGCTTTGCGTAAGGAAGGGGCAAGCAAGGGCGCTAGCGTCAGTTTTCTGATTTCTACTCCGGCAACTGGCGTGGATTCCATTCTGGCGACCTACTCGCTATTGGGATTGCCCTTTGCAATTCTTCGCCCGGTGGCTGCTTTTGTTTCTTCCATGTTCGGCGGGTTGCTCACGAATTTTGTGACCCGCGGAGAAGCTAAGGAAGACCTTTCGAAAATTGAAGTTCCTAAGGAAAGTTGCGGTTGCGGCGGCTGCGGCTGTGGCGATCATGATCACGACGGTTGCGACCATGATCACGAAGATCATTGCCTCGAAGAACGTGAAGAACACGAATGCTGCGGCCATAAGGAAGAACACGGCTGTTGCAGTTGCCACGAGGAACACGAAGAAGAGCATGGTTGTTGCTGCTGTCACGAGGAACATTCCTCTGAACATAACCACGGTTTTGTGAGCAAACTGAAGGAAACCTTTGAGTACGGCTTCGGTGACTTGCTCCCCGAAATCACTCGCTGGCTGTTGGTAGGCTTGGTGCTTGGTGCTTTGATTGCGGCTTTTGTTCCCGATGAACTGTTCATGTCCATCCGCGAATACCCAATTCTTTGCATGTTCGCTATGCTGTTGATTTCCATGCCTATGTACACCTGTTCTACAGGCTCCATCCCTCTGGCATTGGCTCTTATGGCAAAAGGCTTGCCTCCTGGAGCTGCGCTGGTGTTATTGATGGCAGGTCCTGCTACAAGTATCGCCTCTATGGTGGTAGTGGGCAAGACCTTTGGCAAGCGCACCCTTGCGGCCTACTTGTTCAGCATTGCTGCCGGCGCATTCTTCTTTGGATGGGTGGTGGACACCTTCATGATGGATACCTTCCTCAGTTCCATCACGATGAATGGCGCTGCCTGCCATGGAGAAGGCTTGGGCTGGTTCGACTACACTTGTGCTGCAGTTCTTGCTCTCTTGATTGTGGTGGGCTTGATTCCCAAAAAGAAATCCAAATGCTGCTAATTTACCACTGGATAGAACCGAAGCCGTAGGCTCTGAATCCTTCATAATCGCCGAAGAATCTGGAGTAACCTGCGCGGATACTCATCCAGCGGAAGGGATAGAATTCAAGTTTGCCGCCTAATTCATAGTACCTGAATGTTGTTTCATCATTCAGGTATTTTTTGTCAATGGCGCTTTCCGGGGTATGGACGTCCGTAAGATTTCCGCCGAAGGCAGTATCCTTGGCTACAGCACTTGCAAGCAATGTACCGCGGATTAAAGCGTCTTTTAGGAAACCGGATTCCACACGGTAGCTGCCGCTAAGTTCTGTATAGATTTCCTGGCTGTTGGGGCCTAAGTCGGATCCCATGCTCTGGGCGTAGCTGGCATAAGTGTAGGCACCGCCCTTATGGTGAGTGTAGACCCAAGGTTCAATGCGGGTGTATTCAGCGTACCAGTTCCAGAGAGTCTTGCCGATAGTAAGGCTGTCGCGAGCCACGCCAACAGAGGCGGCCCACTTGTTGCCCCACCAGCTATCGTCAAACATGGAAGTGGGGGACTTCATGTCGTCCCAAAGAAGCTCGCCGTAGAATTCCCAGTGGGGAATGGTCTTTACGCTTAAGTCAAATGCCAGGCCGATGTTGTCCTGGTCACCTTGTAAGTGTTCCTGGAATACGTAAGGAATGAACGGGATGACATAGGCCCATTCAAAATCGCGGCCGGAGCTATCTGCATCGGCATTGGGATTTGTTCCTGCAGCCTCTACGGTGGTGCCATAGAGGGATGTTTCTGAAAGTCCCAGGGTAATGTTGGCGGGCAGATTCAAGTCCAGACGGTGGGTGTGAAGATACTTGCCGGCATTCTTCTTCTCGAACAGTTGCATGGCGTATTGGGAATAAACCACAGGGCCAATTTCGAACTGGTAGCCAAAATAAGGCGTTGGTGCTGCATCGGGAATGCGGCTGCTAGAATCCTGCCAGGGACGGTAAATGTTTTGTTCCCCGCGAAGGACTACATGGTTACGGCGGGCGGGGCCCATTTCCAGATAGTCAAATCCGGCCATCAGTTTTACCGGGGCAAGCTGGTAGCTGGCATGGGCGGCGAACAAGTCCCAGGTACGCTTGGTATCGCTCTGCTTGTTGTAGGGAATACCTTCGTTGGGATGGTAGAAATGGTCTGCAATGTCGCGGTTGGTAAAGTCGGTACTGACCTTCACTCGGGCGGCAAATTGGAACGCATCTGTAAAGTGTCCGTCCAGAAACAGGCGGACCGACATGGAGTTGTCGTAATGAGTGGGGGCGTTATCCAGATTGGTAACGGCCAAGGAGTCCAGCAGTTGCCCGCGGATATTCACCACATAGTTCCGGGAACTGTCCTGAAAGCTAATGTGGGCTGGACCTTGCAAATCCGGGTGGGCGCAGGCGAAGGCGGCGAAAGCTAAAACTACCTTTACGATTTTCATTTGAAAGCCTCCTTCAACAAGGCGAAATGATGTCGTACGTATTCCCGCTTTTCCTTGACGTGGGATCCTATGACACAGCGGGGAAGAGCTGTAAGTATACGAACAAGACTGCGGAAAAAACGGAATGCTTTTGAAAGCAGGAGACCTCGAATCCCGAAAAGCTTGCGGAATACATACTGCTGGGAACGGTCGTGCTGTAAGGCTCGGCTCAGCTTGTTCTTGGCAGAACCTCCCCCCAGATGGGTGATGACGCTTTCCTGGCTGATGAAGAATCTTGCTCCAAGCTTACGCAGTCGTAATGCCAGGTCCGCATCCTCGTAATACATGAATAGATTCTCGTCGAAGCCTCCGGCGGTTTCCCACAACTTGCGTGAAAGCATCCAGCAGACGGCGCTGGCCCAGTGGGTTTCCAGAAGGTCGGTGCGGTTCTTGCCTGCACATGAGTCTTCGTTACTGAACATTCCCAAAACTGCGGGCTTTGGAGTTCCATCTAGAACGTGGGCTGCGCTGGATTCCCCGCGGAAGGCGTTCAGGAAAAAATTGAGTGAGCCGATTCCGTCGGGACCTAGGCCTGCGAAAAAATTGTTTTGCCTGCTGCCGTCTGCGTTTATGGTCGTGGGAACGATGACGGCGGTACAGCCTTGTTCCGCGGTGCGGTCCAATTCCTTACGCAGCTGGACGATGGCAGATGCCTCAAAGCGGGTGTCGTTATTTAAAAGACAGATGGAGTCAAAATCGATTCCTTCTGCGGCGAGCCCGCGGATGGCTGCATTGTTGGCTGCGCCAAAACCCAGGTTCTCTTTTTGCGGGTAGACATGTACCCAAGGAAATTGACTGCGGAGATTTTCTACAGTGTTGTCTGTACTGCAGTTGTCTGCGATGGCTACTGTAAACGCCTCTGTAGCCATTAAAGGCTGCAAATCCTTCAGGCAGGCTTCTGTCAAAGCCCATCCGTTGTATGTCACAAGTATAATCGCAGTCTTCACTTTGACCTTCCTATTTCTGCTGGTGCAGTTCCTTAAAAATGTCCAGCATCATCTGGGCCGATTTGTCCCAGCGGTATGTCCCCAGCACTCTTACGCGAGAGGCTTCCTTGCCTTCAAGCCATTTCCAGGGCTCGGGTTTTGCAAAGAACTCTTCGATAGTATCCGCAATGGATTTGGGGTCGGCGGGGTCAAAGTAGATACCGCAGTCTTCAGCAATACTTTCCATGACGGAATCTTTAGAAGTCAGCACCGGGGTTCTCAGGGATAAAGCTTCCAGCACCGGCAGGCCAAAACCTTCGTAGAAGGAAGGGAACACCACGGCGTAGCTGGTGGCATAAAGTTCCTTCAGCTGTTCATCGCTGACAAAGCCCAGGTGGTGGATGTTGTTTGCCACGGGGGAGTTTTTCAGCAGGTCTACTTCGGCGGCGTTCTTCCAGCCCTTGGGGCCCGTCATGTAGAGAGGGATTTCAATGTTTCGTTCTTTTAGAATTTCAAGGGCGGCAACCAGATTCTTCAGATTTTTGCGGGGCTCCAAGCTTCCCACGAACAGCATTTGTCTTTTTCGGGTTAATGGCGTAGAGCTGTCGTCATAGTCCTTAATGCTTGATCCGCAGGGCGTAACAATCACTTTTTCATCAGGAGTTTCCGGATAAAAATGCATTAGCTCCGACTTGGTAAATCCAGAAATGACCGCAATACGGTCTGCCTTCTGGATGGATTTGGAACCGATGGTGTTGTTAATCCAGTACACCGACTTTCGCATGGTTTCGGGATGTCGCTTGTACACGAAATCCATAACGCTAAGAACGCGCTTGCATCCGCAGTCTTTTGTGGGAATTGTCTGTTCCGGTCCCCAGAAAATATCAATGTGGTTTGCCTTGATGGCTTTTACAAGCTTCGTCTGTTGCCAAAGAATTCCTGGCAACCGCTTTCCCAAAATCTTTACAGGCGGCACTATACAGCGGGAAAAATTGGGATTTTCAATCTTGTAGTCAATCTCTTCTGGAGAGAACAGGACATACTGGTTCTCGTGATCCAGGGCTTGCAACGCATTCAGCATGCTGCTGAGGTAGCGTCCAATGCCGCTGTTGTTGTAGCGAAGGCACTTGATGTCAATACCGATACGCATTAGTTCTTTCCAAAAATTTTTGCAGCCAGGGGAAGCCCTATGGCACTAAAGAAAATTCGTTTGGCGGTTTGCACCGGAGAGGCTGTTAGGAACAGGTCCTTGCGGTTTATAATGATCCAGGGAATTTTGCGAAACAGCGTACGTTCCCGTAGTCGTCCTTTGGTAAGGTGCAATAGCCTCTGGGCAAAATTTACTTCGTCGTCGCTCAGGTTTAGACGAGTCCTGTTGGCGATAATCATCTCTGTCCAGCGGATTTGAGTGGATAGCGTCTTGCTCATGGGGGGCGTAGCTGTCCCGCCAACAGCGTTCCCGCCATGGATGCGGTACTTGATGACAGGCGAGTCGATAACCTTGATGGTACCGTACTGGTGGGCAAGCATTGCTATCCAGCGGTCGTGAACGGTGACTTCTGACGGTATGGGCAAAATCTGTTTTAGAAGGCTTGCCCTGAACATACAGAGGCATCCTGTGACGTTGTTGATTCCTGCAATTTGTTGCTTAATGGAATTTTTTGTCTGGATGTGGGAGTGTTTTCTCCAGGAAGACGCGATGATGTTCTCGTTTTGGTCCACTACCTGAGCATCTCCGTAAGCAAGGAGAGGCGTTTCGCTATTCGTATCGTTTTTTTCAAATTCTTTAAGAAGAATTTCGTTCTTGTGGGGGAGCCACACGTCGTCTTGGTCTGCTAGCGAAATGTAGTCTTCGTCGTCCAACAAGGGCTGGGCTATCTCTAATGCCTTGGAAAAAGCGGCCCGATGACCTTGATTTTGGGAAAATGCTGTAATCTGCAAGGGCAGCCGATTCTTGAAACTTTCCAGAATTTGGACGCTGGAATCCTTGGAACCGTCGTCTACGGCAATAATTAAATCCGCAGGTCTTGTTTGAGACACAAGGGAATCTAGCATCTTGGACAGATACTTTTCTCCATTGTAGGTCGCTAGGACGATGCAGATTTTTGCCATAGGCTGAATATAGAAAAAACGATTTTTTATTTTTGAACCTATGCCGTCGAAGAAAATCCTTTTTGTTTGCGATAAGAATGAATGTACCAGTTTTGGGCGATTGACCCTGAACCTGGTCAAGGCCGTGACTCCTGAATTTGAAGCCCACGTGCTTTGGCTGAAAACGCCCAAGTTCTTTCCAGAGGCGGCCAAGTCGGCTGAAGGTGCTGCGGCTGTGGTTTCCCCTGACTGCTACACCTCTCACGAGGTTTGGGCAAAGTCTCTTTACACAGGATTTTTTTCTTTCCGCGCTCCCTTGAAAAAGGTGACAAAGCAGGTTAGGCCCGATGTTATATTTTTCATTCGTCCCGAACTTGGATTTTTGGTGCCGGTGGCAAAGTCCGCCTTGAAATCCTGCAAGAACGGCGGACGTACGGTGATGTTTGTCCATGATACCTTTGCGGAGACCTTGTATCCGACCAGTCCAAAGTTCATCCTGCTGAACCTTTTCTATATCAAGGCTACCGTCAAGGCAGATTCATTTGTCTATAATTCCAACTGGACCCGAGGGGAGGCGGCAAGGCATTTTGGTCCCAAGATGGCCGAAGCTCCTGGAACTGTGATTGGTTGCCCCATTGACAGTGACTTGTTTAACAAGCCCGCAGAACCGGTGACAGCTGAAAAACGAAAGGCATTCCGCCGCAAGTACGGTATGCGAAACTTTGATGGCATGTGCCTCAATGTTAGTCTGGACGAACCTCGCAAGAACATCGACACGTACTTTGAAACCGCAAGACTTCGCCCCGATGTGGCCTTTGTCCGTGTGGGGAAACTTTCGGAACGTCTTCGTGAAATCATAAACGTAAAGAAACTTTATAACGTTTTTCATTTTGAACGTTTCAACGCCGAGGAACTGCGGGACTTTTACCGTCACGCCGACCTGATGGTTTATCCCTCCTTGCTGGAGGGTTTCGGCTTGCCTCCTATAGAAGCGATTGCCTGCGGGACTCCTGCCCTCTGTGCGGCAACCTCTGCCGTCAAGGAAAATCTGGAAGGTGTCGCCCCGCTTATCGATCCGCCTACAGACGCAGAAGCCTACGCCAAGGTCGTTGACCGTGTAATCGCCGGAGAAAAAGTGGTGGACGAAACAAAAGCAGCGGAACTGTTGTCCCGCTGCTCTATGGAATCTTTTAAGAATCGTGTGCTAGCTGCTTTGTCCTAAGCAGTTACTTCTTTTCTGTCCAGACCTTGATGAGGCTCCTGTTCTTCCTGAAAGCGAGCCACAGGGTGGGCCAAATCAATATTAAATCTCGAATCAGGCTGGTCCAGGCTTCTGCCTTGTCCTGAGCGCCTTCCAGTTCAAAGCAACCGCAAGTAATGCCCAGGTCGTTCCACAGGGCCCAAGCCAAAGCGATAATAAAGCTTACGAACATCCAGAAAATTGCCAGTGCAGATTCTCTGACCCAAGGGGTGAAAATCATGGCAAGGCCAAACCACAGTTCAAACTGGGGGTAGACCAGGGCGAAAAAGTTGTTGATGCCGTCGATATGGAGGGCGGAGAAAAACTGGTACTGGGCTACAAGCGTTGCAAACTGATGGGGGTCTTGAATCTTAAAGATGCTGGCGAAAATGAACATGCCGCCAATGCCCAGGCGAAACAGAGTCTCCAAAGCACGAACTGCAAAATTTTTCTGCAAGAAATAGGCGGGGACACAAAAACCGGTGGCGATTACGATGGCTGCAAGACCCACGTGGATGTTGTAGCGGTAAGCCTTGGGCCATAAGTCAATTAGCCAATCCTGGTCAGTAAATGTCAAGAATGATTCTGGAAAGGAAATTTCGGCAACGCCAATAGCTACAAGGACCGTGGCGACCAGAAGCAGGGCCCCGGACATGATAGTCTTTGTTTTGCAGCAGTTACAGCAAGCGCAAGTCATTATAGAACCTCCGCGGGCTTTGCAAGAACATCTTGGGAACCAATCCAGTCAACGGATTTGGCGTCATCGACACGCAGGTTGTTGACGATGGCTAGTGCGATGCAGAAGGCGGCGATGCCCAAAAGTACAATCCAGTTGAGGGATTTTATGTAGGCCAGGGCTTTTTTGCCGCAGACTTCCTTGAAGATGTAAAGAGCTGCCAAACCCTTTGTGCAGGAAAGCAGCTGGACCATACCATATTTTAAAATGGAATAGAAAAAAGTAAACCATGTCTTGATCATAATCAAAAAATACAAATTGGAGGATAGAAATTTTTGTTTGGCGTAAATATACAACACTTTTTTGAGTATATATTAGAGTATAGTTGGTGCTTTAATTAGGAATATATGCAGAAACGTACCTTTGTATTCAAGAGTGTAGAAGAGTTTAGGAATAACCTTACCGTTTTTAGCGGGCTCGTTCCGGTTCTGTCCGGCACAGGGGCTATTCCTTCCATGTATTTCCAGATTTTTTCCACAGTTCTTGAAAAAGAACGTTTAGAACCTGTTTGGGAAGCTATCGAGAGTGTATTTCCGGGAGTTCCCTGGTTTGGACATTCCACCAGCGGGAATATTGTAGACTGTGATGTATCCGCAGAAATTACGGTGTCAGTGACTTTTTTTGAAAAGCCCAGCACCCAGTTTGAAATTTTGCAGTATGACATGGAGAAAACGTCGGTGCATGATATTGCGGCCGACTTGGTGGTGCGTGCAAACGAAAATTCTTGGGTAAAGGCTCTGGAAATGTACCGCACTATCGCAGATTTTTCTACGACGGAATTCTGCGATGGTATGAAGAACCTCAGGCCAGACATCCAGATGTTTGGGGGAATCGTGTGCTCTACGGACCTTTCCAGCAACAGTTCCTGCGTGTTCTCCTCTGTGGGAGGGTTCATGCCCCATGGCCTGCTGGTCATGCTCATGGGCGGTCCTGATTTCTATGTGGAATCTTTTAAGGTCAGCGGTTGGAAACCCATCGGACGCAATTTCCATGTGACAAAGGCCGATGGTCAGATCCTCTATGAAATGGGCGGGATGCCTGCTTACGAAATTTACCGGAAGTACCTGAACATCAACAACGATGAACATTTTTTCGAAAATGCCCTGGAATTTCCTGTCCTTTACGAACATAATGGAACGACGATTGTGCGAGCCCCTGCGGCCAGTAATCCCGATGGCTCCTTGACCATGAGTTCCGATGTGGACGTGGGATCTGTCATTCGACTGTCCTATGGTGAACCTCAGACCATTGTAGATGCTGTCCGGCAGGAAAGCGACCGTATCAAGTCCTTTAACCCTGATACTCTCCACATTTTCTCCTGTGCTGCCCGAAAGGCTTTCTGGGGAACCCAGGAACCGACCTACGAAATTTTACCTTTCAAGAGTATTGCCTCAAGTACAGGTTTTTTCTCCCATGGTGAATTCTTGCGGGAGAAGGGACACCTGAACCAGCATAACATTACGCTTGTCATTGCCGCCATGCGTGAAGGGTACGGCAAGGGATTGCAGGCCTCTGCATACCAGAAGATGCCGTCCCCTATATTAAAGTTGCCGTTGGCAGCCCGTATGGCAACCTTTATTCGCGAAACCTCCTTCGAGTTGGAGGAGATGAACAGCAAACTGCAGGTGTATAACCAGCAGTTGAAAGGAATTGCCACTACGGACTCCTTGACTGGACTTGAAAACAGACTGTCCTTTGATAATCTCCTAAAAAAGATAGAGACTGATTTAAACCCCATGTCGGATTGGGTTATGCTGATGATCGATGTAAACGGTCTTAAGTATACCAATGATACCTTTGGACATTTGGCTGGGGACGCCTTGATTATGGCGGCTGCCCAAACCATAACCAGCGCATTTGGAGCCAGTGGTCACTGTTTTAGAATTGGCGGTGATGAATTCGTTGTACTGGTCGATGCAAACATGGAGAAAATGTACAAGATGCAGGCCGCCCTGACCAAGTCCATTGAGGAATACAACAAGACTGCTTTGTATCATTTGTCTGTGGCCGTAGGCGAAAGCCGTCTCAAGAACGAGTATGGAGTGAAAAAGTCCATCAGTGACTGGAAAATGGATGCGGACTTGAACATGTATCGGGATAAGTCCGTGGCACACCGTGTCGGGAACTTTGGTGAAAACCAGAACCTTCGGGAATTGGTTTCCTGCCTTATTTCCATCGAGGAAGCTAAGGATTCCTATACCGCCCATCATTCGGATCGCGTGCAGTCGCTCTCTGTAATGATTGCGAAAAAGCTGGGTGTCTCCGAAAGTACGTTGGCCTTGATTTCGGATGCGGCGTTACTTCATGATATTGGAAAGGTTGGCGTGAGCGACGCTATTCTCGGCAAGCCGGGTAAGCTCACCGACGAGGAGTTTGCGATAATTAAGCAGCACCCTGTCATCGGGGCAAGAATCTTGATGCAGTCCAACCACACTCAGGAACTGGTGCAGATTGTGCTTCACCATCATGAACGATTTGATGGTCGCGGCTATCCCGAGGGAATTTCCTGCGAGGACATTCCGCTGGGAGCTCGAATCATTGCCATCGCAGATTCCATCGATGCAATGACAAGCCGCCGCTGCTACCGTGATGCCATGTCCCTGGACTTCTGCCGAAACGAAATCGAAAAGAACATCGGCAAGATGTACGATCCTGCTATTTGCAAGGTTGTCCTTGAAATGTGGGACGATATTGTTGGGGAACTGCTAAAGATGTTTAGCGGCTCCGGCAAGAAACGGTAAGAGCGATTAAAACAGAAGCACGCTGAGCGTTGCCGAAGGTACACTGAGCGAAGCCGATGTATTTTCTAAAAAAAATCCCGAGGCGAATGCCGCGGCAAAATGCTTGCATTTTGACATGGTTGAGCCGAAGGTATTTCTATAAAAAATCCCGACGGAGAACTTCCGCCGGGATTTTTAGTTAGGTTGGACGCGGGCGAGTTCCGCGTCGCAGATTGCTGGATTACTTGACGCCGATGAGAGACAGGTCGCGTACTGCGCCCTTGTCTGCGCTTGTTGCCATGGCGGCGTAAGCCTGCAGGGCCTTGGAAACTACGCGGTCGCGTGCCACAGGCTGCCATGCCTTGGCACCACGGGCTTCCATGGCGGCGCGGCGTGCTGCCAGTTCGTCGTCGGTGAGCTGCACGTTGATGGTGCGGTTCGGGATATCGATTTCGATAACGTCACCAGTTTCCACCAGGCCGATGTTACCCTTGTTGGCAGCTTCCGGAGAAGCATGACCGATGGAAAGACCGCTGGTACCACCAGAGAAGCGACCGTCGGTAAGGAGAGCGCAGCTCTTGCCCAGGTGACGGCTCTTCAGGTAAGAAGTGGGGTACAGCATTTCCTGCATACCCGGACCACCCTTAGGACCTTCGTAGCGGATAACCACAACGTCGCCAGCCTTCACCTTATCGCCAAGGATGCCGTTGACAGCGTCTTCCTGAGATTCGAACACCACTGCGGGACCGGTGAACTTCCAGATGGATTCGTCAACACCTGCAGTCTTCACGATGCAACCGTCCTGAGCCAGGTTGCCGTAAAGAACTGCGAGACCGCCGTCCTTGGTGTAGGCATGTTCGCCATCGCGGATTGCGCCAGTAGCGCGGTCGATGTCCAGAGATTCGTAGTAGGTGCTCTGGCTGAAGGCAACGATGTTGTACTTGCGGCCGGGGCCTGCGAGGTAACGTTGCTTCACTTCTTCAGAAGCGTTGCCGCGCATAATGTCGTTAGCTTCGAGAGCTTCGCCCATGGTTGCGGCGTGAACAGTCTTTGCGTTCTTGTGGATGAGGCCCATGCGGTCCAGTTCACCCAAAATGCCCATGATGCCGCCAGCGCGGTTCACCTGTTCGATGTGGCTGTTGTGAACGGTGGGTGCAACCTTACAGATGCAAGGAGTATTCAGGGAGAGGCTGTTGATGTTCTTCATGGTGAAGTCAACGCCAGCTTCCTGTGCAACGGCCAGCAGGTGGAGCACGGTATTGGAGGAACCGCCCATGGCGATGTCCAGACGCATGGCGTTTTCGAAGGCGTCCATGGTAGCGATGCTACGGGGCAGGATGCTTTCATCACCTTCGTCGTAGTACTTGTGGCAAAGTTCAACGATGCGCTTACCGGCAGCTTCGAACAGTTTCTTACGTTCGGAGTGGGTAGCCACGATGGTGCCGTTGCCCGGCAGAGAAAGGCCCAGGGCTTCGGTCAAGGAGTTCATGGAGTTTGCGGTGAACATGCCGGAGCAGGAACCGCAAGTGGGGCAGGCGTTAGCTTCGATGGCTGCAACTTCTTCGTCGGAGACGGAGTTGTCGGCGGAATCGATCATGGCGTCGATCAAGTCAAGGGCGCGATCCTTGCCGTCCTTGGTGGTAACGTGACCAGCTTCCATGGGACCGCCAGAAACGAAGATGGCAGGAATGTTCAGGCGCATAGAAGCCATGAGCATACCCGGGGTCACCTTGTCGCAGTTGGAGATGCAGACCAGG
>JAZRXW010000052.1:0-3683 GCA_045600425.1 Fibrobacter sp. | reverse complement strand
TTCGAAGGGCATACCGCCGTCAATGAGCTTCTGACGAATATCGTCGTAAATGGTAAATGCGGTGTCCGTGTTTTCTTCCACGGGGATGGCGTCCTGCAATGCCTGAATCTCCGGGCTGTCCAGCACACCGGCTGACGCTTTCGCCGCAGCCTTTGTCGGGGCGGTTCTGCCCTTCGGTGTGGAAATATCACAGAAAACGAGCTGGGTCAGCTTATCCGCTTCGCCGTCCCGCCAATACTGGAGGATATTGTCCACGCACTGATTGACCTTCGTACCCTGTTCATCGGGGAGCATGGGGTTGATGATACGCTGATCCAGACCGAGCTTACGTCCGTCGCTGGTGTTGGGTAGGATACCGGCGAGGTAGCAATGCTCCTTTTCCGTTATCCCCCCACGGAACCGGACTTGATACTTTCGCATCATCCGGCTCCCCAGTAATTTAATTTCAAGAAAGTGGTTTATTAATTGTGCCGTTGTGGATCGCTACATGGCATTCCCGACATACCACGAGCGTTTTTCTGTTCCTTGCTGCCATGATTTGTGCCCATGTAGGAGCATCAGACAACCCTTTGTTCTTCACATCAGCAAGTTTACGAATATGGTGTACCTCGATGTTTTCTTTGCTTCCGCACAATTCGCAGGTATCTGCCATCAGCCTTTTTACAAGCTCTGTTCGTCCACCATACACTTTGTAAGGCTTGTCCTCGATGACCGCTCTTCGTTTGTGAACAAGGGAAATACCGCCCCAGGTTGCAACCAGTGGTTTCTTCCCGGGACGCGGTACAACTACCTGTAGGCAAGAAACAGTTTTCCCAGCCGTATTTGTAGTTGTGGTTCTGTATTTTTCCCGCTGTTTATTTATGGAGGATCTGTGCTTACAGGCTAATGTTTTTAACAAGGAAGTTTCCATTGTCCAGTACAATTTAGAAAACCACGACAAATTCTGAGCCAGTATATAGTACTGAACCAAGCCGCGGTATTCTGCTTGAAACTGCTGTACAATGGAGAAGTCGTCATCTTGGAGCAACGCATTTCTATGGGTAACCTTTCCGTTGCACTTGAAGGATTGGCATTTGCTTTCGATAACCTCTGCGGGGACAAGCAGAGCGATTGCTCCGTTTGCGCCTCTGCGCCCTTTGGGGTCAATGTAGTCATTAGCTCTTTGCGCCTTGATTTCATACCCAAGGAACTTCGCAGCCTGACTACTTGCATTGGTAATCAAAGTCTTTTCCTGTGATAATTCCAGATGAAGCTCGTTTTTAAGATAATTGTACATTGCCGCCTTGATTTCTTCGGCATCTGCTTTCGAGCCTGTGAAACCGATAAGAAAATCATCAGCGTAACGGACATATCTACACCTGCGATAGTTTTCATCTTTCGTGTCAACGGAGGGTATTGCACGGCGTTCTACTTCAAGTTTATGGGCTATTTGCAGATCGCCATTTTTACGTGCCTTGCTGATTTCAGCGTTTATCCTGCTGTATGCCGGGTTGGATTTCTGCCGTTTTCCCTTTGTATATTGGGGAATTATCACATTCTCAATCCACTGGTCAAATTCATTCAAGTAGATGTTTGCCAGTAGAGGACTGATAACCCCACCCTGCGGAGTTCCGCTGATTGTCAAATTGAACCTCCAGTCTTCCAAATATCCTGCTTTCAGCATATTGGAGATAAGACGAAGAAATCTGCCGTCATGGATGCTTTTCCCAAGTATTTGTAAAAGAACCTCATGGTCAATCGTGTCGAAGTATTTAGATATATCCCCTTCGATGAACCAGCGAGTTCCTTTCCATACCTGAATTTCCTGCAACGCCTTGTGACATCCTCTGTTGGGTCTGAAACCATGGGAATGATTGCTGAATTGCGGTTCGTAATACGCTTCTAATATTTCGCGCATTACCTCCTGCAATAACTTATCTCCCCATGTAGGAATACCAAGAGGACGTTTTTTTCCGTTTTTCTTCGGGATATATTCACGTCTTGCAGGTTTCCATTGGTATTTTTCTTCTCTTAGAAGTTCAATCATTCTGTCAATTTTCTGAATTGACATACCGTCAACCGTTTCATCCGTAACGCCTTTGGTCATTGCGCCGTTATTCGGGTATAACTTCGCATAGGCATTCAGATAAAAATCCCGGTTGAATAAGAGCTTGTAAACTCTTTCAATGGGTTTGTGCTGTTTTCCACGTTCTTGAATGACCGTTAAAACAGTTTGGGCTGTACGCATCTCACGCACCTACTCCTTTCTAACTAAGTCTAAATTACCTGTCACCCTTCGCCGTGTACAAGGCTTTCCCTTGCTCTGACTACTACGGTGACTCCGTTGCCATGGGGGTCGCCCCCTTTAGGCAATCCTGCCATTCGTCAAAAGTGTACGTATCGAGCGTCCCTTAGGTTCCTTTTTCGTTCCTTTATTCGCACTCACTGTGCGCTCTTTCATTGCAAAAAGTTACTCGCCCAAAATCAACAACAGCGAGCATACAATGACACCGGTATCAATCGCTTTCCGGTGGGCGATGCTATGCACCAAGTCAGAACTAAGGTTCAGGCAATATAGCTTTAACCATAGGACACGGAACTTGCGGAGCATCGAAGCCTTGCGATTAACTCCTTATCCGCTTTACCAACATGCGATTGTCCCCTTTGAGTTTCCTCGCCAGGTAGGTTGGTTGTTCCCATTATTCACTTTTAATAATGTCCCCCTGCGGGGGAGATACACTTTTGCGCTTAGCAGCGCACAATCTTGAGCATATTATCGACCGAAGCGTCTACAATACCGGCATGAACCTTACTTGCTCTCTCCGAGAGCTGCTGTACCATTTCCTTCTGAACATCCGTGGGCTGTGCAACGACATTGTGATAGATCGGCGTAGGAGTTGGCAGATGAAGCTGATCGGCTGTCTTTATATCAGCGACTTCCTTAAACAACGTCATGAGCTCAGGCAAATTAAAAAACTTTGCAAATCGGGTTCGTGCGCGATAGCCAGTCCCTTCCGGTGCAAGCTCGATGGCCGTGGAGGTTTCTCCGAAGGTCGAAGCCCAACAGTCAAAATGGGATAGTCCCTGCCTTTGAATCGTGTCATGCTGAAGGTAGCGCATCATGGTGTAAAGCTCCGTCATACTATTCGATACCGGAGTACCGGTGGCAAAAATAACGCCCTTGTTATCCGTCATCTCGTCGATATAGCGGCACTTCATCAGCATATCCGAGGATTTCTGCGCGTCAGAAGTGGAGAGACCGGCAACATTCCGCATTTTCGTATAAAGGAACAAATTCTTAAAACTGTGCGCTTCGTCTACATAGAGACGGTCAACGCCGAGCTGTTCAAACGTCACCACATCGTCTTTGCGAGTATCATCCTGCAATTTCTTAAGCCTTGCTTCCAGAGATTTGCGGGTCTTTTCAAGCTGCTTGATCGTAAAACGCTCTGCGCGGCTGTTTTTAAGTTCTTCGATTCCGTCTTCGATCTCTGCGATCTGTTCGGACAGAAGACGTTCCTGCCGCTCCTTGGAAACAGGGATTTTTTCAAACTGCGAGTGACCGATGATGACCGCATCATACGTTCCGGTGGCGATTCTTGCGCAGAATTTCTTGCGGTTCTTCGGCTCAAAATCTTTCTTGGTTGCCACAAGAATATTAGCTGACGGGTACAGGCGGAGAAATTCACTTGCCCACTGTTCGG
>JAZRXW010000051.1:0-28893 GCA_045600425.1 Fibrobacter sp. | reverse complement strand
AACAACGGAACGTACGAAAGCCTGGGTGTCCTGAGCCTGTTCGTCGGTAGCGGTAACGCCAGTACCGATTGCCCAAACCGGTTCGTATGCGAGAACGCACTTAGCAGCGTCTTCAGCGGAAACGCCTTCGAAAGCGCCCTTAACCTGAGTGGAGAGAACTGCTTCCAGCTTGCCGCCGTTGCGTTCGTCGAGAGTTTCGCCGATGCAGATGATGGGCTTCATGCCAGCTTCGAGAGTCTTCTTGACCTTGAGGTTCACGGTTTCTTCGGTTTCGTGGAAGTACTGACGCTGTTCGGAGTGACCGATGATGATGTATTCTGCACCGATTTCCTTAACCATGTCAACGGAAACCTTACCAGTGTATGCGCCCTGGTCCTTCCAGTGGATGTCCTGGATAGCGAGCTTCACGTTGGTGCCCTTAACCACGTCTGCAACCTTTGCAGCGGCGAGGTAGGTCGGAGCGATGACCACTTCGGTCTTCTTCACGTCCTTGACGGCTTCAACGATGTCCTTAGCGAGCTGAACGGATTCGCTAACGGTCTTGTTCATCTTCCAGTTACCAGCAATGATATACTGACGCATAATTAACTCCTTGAGAGGTTTAGAAATTTAACGAGCGGAAATTTAGTAAAAAACAACCGCCAGGGGAAGACCGCCCCAAAAAAAGACCCCTAGGTTTGTACTCCTAGGGGCTTGAACTGCGATTTCTCTAGATGAGAAACGAATAATCTTTAGTAGTTTGAAGAACGCTTTGAAGTCGGTGCCGGAGATCCACCGTAACGGTCTCCTTCAATCTTGTCCAGAACCTTCTCGTCTTCCATGCCCTTCAGGCGAGGAGTGTCGATCTTTTTCCAGATGAGTCGGGTAATGAGCTTTCCTTCGCGGGTGTAGTATTCCCAAACTTTGCCATCGGCAGATTCGTGGTCCGGAGAACCCCACAGAAGGTGGACCATGTCCTGAGGCATGCCTTCTTCAATATAACCCTGCTTGAAGACGTCCTTGAGACGCTTGTCGATGCCCAGGCCTTCCTGAATGACCTGCCAGTCGATTTCGAAATTATGGTCGTATGCAGAACCGCGTTCTACAAGGATCGGGGAAGAATAGCGGCTGGCACATGCCCAGAACATCAGGGCGCTAATGCCAAGCACACACAAATGGGACAACTTCATATAATCTCCTCAGAAATTGATGACCACAAAATAAGAACTTTATGGTGAATGTGTCAAAAATAATTTAAATTTTACACTGAAATGACGTTGTTTTGTAGGATTATACGTTTTTTTGTACTGAGTTTGCTGGTTGCTGTGACCATCTACGCACGGAGTTTTGAAAATGGTGCTCTTGCGGGTTTTCGTTATGGCCCAAATCTTTCCTGGGTGATTTCAGGGAATACTCCAGTGGTTTGGGGGCAGTGGTTGCCCCAAGGATATGGCTCTTTGCATTACACCTGGGTAGAACCACTGGATACCCTTTCCTATGGTGAAAAACTTGGGCGGACTCCTTCTTACTGGCGAATGGATGGGGCTGTGGAACTGACTCCCTTCTACGGCGGTTATGTCGTTGGCATGGGAATTCGTCCTCTTGCGACCAAGCTGTTTTTCGAATTGAATATGACCTACGAAAGTTATCTTTATTTCAAGTCTAATCTTGAAATGGTGACTGCTGATGTAAAAGGCGAGGGGAGGATTGCTGAAACATGGAACGCAGACTACATTGTTGATAACATCTATTCCGAGGATGCAGAATTTGACTATGCCCAGCTTATTGATATGAATGTTGTTTTAGGTTATACTTTCCCCAGAGGGTCTACTCTTGGTTTCTCTGTGCATTATATCCTTTCTGATATAAGTACGGACTACGATGGGAAGAGCTATGATTACAAACGTAATATTCCTGTTTTCAGCCGAGATTTTCTCGTGGTAGTTGAAAATTACGGAAGGTGGCATATCAACGATAACTTTGCGCTGCTGTATGAGACTTCTGGGTATCGTACGGGATATTTGCGCAGTAAGAATACTGTTCAAAAAGAAGCCTTAAGCTATGCCAAAATCCTTGTTGGTGGTCAGTTTTCCTGGAATAATGGAATGCGAAGCCTTACTGCAGAAATTGGCGGATGGCGTCGATTGAAAGACCGTTTTTATGACGGATCCTTTGCTCAGTGTATTCTGTTACAAGTGGAATATGCCGGCTATTTCTCTTTCCCGTTCCATAAAAATGCCGACTAGCGGTTGATGCAAGAACAGTTAGGGTTTTGCATCAAACTTTATTTCACCAACAAATCTTGTCCCTGAGAAAACCATCTTTGCAGGTAGTGATACTCCCGAAAAATCACTCCATTCGGAAATTGAAATTTGGTAATCTCCTCCAAATCTCTTAACAGACACCAAGTTTGGGAGAGGAAGTGTGTCCAGTTGCAGTGTGGATTGACTCTCCGGGAATGCCGTTGTAAAGATGCGGGGGTCGTTGGTTGTGGAATCCGGACACTGCGTCCAGCCATTGGCAAGGTATTCTAGAAATTCGTACTTTAAAGGAGTATCTCCAATAGATTCGCGAAGATGTCTACCACCAATTTGTCGCTTTGCTCCGCTATTGTTATACACTAAAAATCGATAATCTCCAGCAGTAATGTAGGAGAGCTTCTCTTTTTCTGGAATGTTGATGAAAAAAGTGTCTGGCGTAGCGGGGTTGTGATTCCAGTTGATGGAGACGCTACTTAAAGATTTTTTGATGTTGGTAAAACGACCTTCGATAGTTGCCTTTATAGGCTTTTCTGCAACCGGTCGGGTACAGTGGGTGAATTCTTGAGCGAGAACACTTGTATAAAGGAGCGGTATGGTACAAAGGAAAAAACGTTTTAGCATCATAACGTAAAGATAAAAAATGAAAACTCCAGTCAATCCCAATGGCTAAAGGAAAGACTGGAGTTTTTTGGCTATAGGAAGCTCCTAAAAATTAGAGCCTGTTGAAGAACTTGTTATCCTTCATCGGCACTGATTTCAATGTCATCTGCAGAAAGGGCATCACTTTCGTTCAGCTTGAAAAGCTCCACGTCTTTCATGCTTTCACGAATCTTCTGTTCAAGTTCGTTGCAGAGTTCTGCGTTGTCCTTTAGGAACAGACGGGTGTTCTCGCGGCCCTGACCGATGCGTTCGTTATTGTAGCTAAACCAGGAACCACTCTTTTGGACGATATCCAATTCGGTTGCCAAATCCAGGATGGATGCTTCGCGAGAAATGCCGCAGCCGTAGAGAATGTCGAATTCGCACTGGGTGAAAGGTGCTGCAACCTTGTTCTTCACAATCTTGACGCGAGTACGGTTACCGATAACATCTTCACCGTCCTTTATAGCGGCAATACGGCGAATGTCAATACGCTGAGTTGCGTAGAACTTCAGTGCGTTTCCGCCGGTAGTAGTTTCGGGGTTGCCGAACATTACACCGATCTTCATACGCAGCTGGTTGATGAACAGCATGCAGGTGTTGGACTTAGAGAGAATGCCGGTAAGCTTACGGAGTGCCTGGCTCATGAGTCGGGCCTGCAAGCCTACGTGGTTGTCGCCCATTTCTCCGTTGATTTCAGCCTGAGGAACAAGAGCTGCCACAGAGTCAATGACGATAATGTCAATTGCACCGGAACGGACCAGGGTTTCTGCAATGTCCAAAGCCTGTTCGCCTGTATCGGGCTGGGAAACCAGGAGGGATTCGATATCTACACCCAGCTTTCGTGCATAGACTGCATCGAAAGCGTGTTCCGCGTCGATGAAGGCGGCTACGCCACCGAGCTTCTGGGCTTCGGCAATGGCATGTAAAGTCAGTGTGGTCTTACCAGAGGATTCCGGTCCATAAATTTCAATAATACGACCGCGGGGGAAGCCTCCGACGCCAAGGGCCATATCCAGCTGGATGCAGCCGGAGGGGATGACGGGGATATCTTCGATGGGCTGCTGGCCCAAAGCCATAATAGAACCTTTACCATAATTCTTTTCAATCTGGGCGATAGCAGCTTCAACTGCTTTTGCCTTGTCTGCGGAAAGGTTGCTGGTCGGGGTGGTGTTTGTCTTCTTAGCCATAATTGACTCCATTTTGTTTTTTCTGTTTTAAATATAATAAATAGTGCTCACTCGTGCAAGTGCTTTTTTGTCTATTTTAGCTTTTCTAGCAGTATGTGTAGCACTTTATAAACGCTTTTTTCTCGCACTTTGTTGCGGTCTCCGGAAAAAATTTCGCAAAAAGCTTCATTTTGCAAACTACAGGCGACAGCTATCCACACTGTACCAACAGGTTTGCCTGGTTCTGCTCCTCCAGGACCTGCGATACCAGATGTTGCCACTGCCCATTCGCATCCGAATCTCTTGCGAGCACCTTCGGCCATTGCTTTTACGGTTTGCTCGCTGACTGCTCCATACTTATCGAGAATCTCAGAAGGAACGTCTAAAAGTTTTTCCTTGATTTCGTTTTGATAAGCTACGATACCGCCTGCAAGAACAGAGGATGATCCGGGAATATCTACGATACTGCTAGCGATAAGTCCGCCAGTACATGATTCTGCTGTAGCCATCATTTCGCCTTTTTTTTCGAGAGCTTCCTTGACGGCAGTTGCAAGATCTTGAATGTTTTCGTAGTTCATTGTTTTTCCTTTGATGTCTCAAATATAATAACTGATAGTGTCAAAAAATGACGTTGACTAAGAAACGCTGAAAAAATACAATTTTATAGTCACATTGACCTAGAGAATAAATTTGAAGAAACATTATTGCTATATTACCGCCAATGAAAATTCCTTCCTTTATCCAGATGCTTCTGGCAATTTGTGCCTTGGCGTTGCCAGCTTTTGCGGGTAGCCCGTTGGAAAAAGGTAAAACAGGAATTGAATCCCTGGATACGCTTGCTGTAAATGAGTGGGATATCCCTACGGAACGAAACTCCCTAGCGACAACGCTTCTGTTAAGCATTTTACCCGGTGGTGGTCATTATTATACAGAACACTATGTTCGTGGCGGATTTATTACCGGTATAGAAGCACTTCTTTTCTACGAAGTAGTGTTTAACAAGTCGTTCCAGTATGACCGCGTTCTTGAACAGGCACGTCCGTTTCAGGATTCCGTGTCGTACTATACGAATTTGATGATCCATTCACCTTCAAGGGATAGCCTTGAAGTTTATCAGAATAAAAGGCTTGAACATGCGAGCCGAGTTCGCTCTTATAGCGATAAGAAAATGGAACAGGAAGATTTGCGTAAAGCAGAGACGGCTTGGCTCTATGGCTTGCATCTGTATGGAATGTTAGATGCCTTTGGTATATGGTACAATAACAATTACCGGAGTGTAGAGTTAAAAAGCATGACAACTGCGTTGCTGTGGTCTATTATACCTGGTGCAGGACAAATGTACAATAGGGAATTTGGAAAAGCAGGACTGCTGTATATGGCGTTAATTGGGTCGGGCGTAAGTATTTGGACTTCTCAGAATATGGTAGAATACTACCTTGACCGTAAGCATCTTGCTGAACAAGAAAATGTATTTGGCGAAGAATTTGATAAAATAGCCGAACGTGTTACTTACTACAGGAAAAATCGTAACCAGTATATTTGGGCTAGTGCGTTACTTTATCTGTACGCCGTGGCAGATGCCGCCGTGGACGCCTTGCTAAGCGATTTTGACAATCCTATGCACATGGCAGTTCTGCCGGTTTTATCCGGTGGTGCTCAGGCTGTGTTTACGTTTGACTTCTAGTGATTAGCCGACTTTGAGTGGCTGCATTTGAATACCGTCATGAATTTTTGAAAATGATCCTCGGAAATGTCCTTCTGCATTACGCTCGAATTCAAAGCGAGTTACCATAGCATAGCTGAACGCTCCCTCTACAAAAATTTCATCGGAAAGTCCACAGGCGAAGTGCTGCAAGGCCGCAATGACACCTGCGTGGCTAACCCATAGGTATTCTCCGTTGTCGTCAAGGGAATCCAGAAAAGTTCCTACCCGTTTGTCAATGTCATGAAAGTTTTCGCCATTGGGGAAGCGGTATCCTCGTAAGTCTTTAGCCCAGGCTTGCATTTGCTCTCTGGGTACCTCGGTGAGTTTTTTCCCTTCCCAATCACCGAAATTGATTTCCAATAATTCGTCACGTTTTTCGATAGGAAGTCCCACAGCTTTTGAAGCTTTTTCAGCAAGTCTCATGCACCTTAGGAGGGGACTTGCAAAAAGATTTGTGGGTTTTGCGTCTGCGGCTAGCAGAGCCTTGAGAGCGTTGTCGCTTTCTTCTTCAAAAGTGGGGGAAACGTCGAAATTCAGACGACCATAGCATAGGTCGTTTGGGTTGTAAGGCTTTGTATGGCGAATGGTCCAGAGAATCATGGTGAAAAATGAAAGATGAAGAATTAACAATTAACAATGAACAATTAACAATGAACAATTAATAATGAATAATGAGTAATGAATAATGAATAATGAATGATGAATGATGATGGGTGAGGGAATGTACTATCTAAAAATAAAAAAAGTAACCCGCGGTTAATTTCCGACGGGTTAATAAAAATCCCAGGCTACCTGAGCACATAAAAACTCGCAAGTCCGTTGCTGCTTTCGCCCTGGCGATTTGCCCGCAAATAGTCATTGCGCAGGGCCTGGGACCGAAAATGTAGATAATACTCTTTTCTTTTTCAAGAGTGAAAACGATAATAAGAAGAGGATTTTTTTAGGAAAAATTGTAAAAAAGGCAGGATAAAAAACTGCAGGAATTGTTTTTTATGCTTGAAAAACAGAAATATTGGGGAGAAATTGCCCTTGAGGTTTGGGTAAAAATTTTTTATCAGCTCAGAATGGCGTGACGTTTATCACATATGTTGATTAGGTGTTGAGAAATTGGGAACTTTTACCACACTTTTTCGCCTATTCTAAGCTGGATTATTGCACGTGTAATTTTTTTTTAGTATTTTTCATAAGAAACAGGGTGTGGTTGGCGTTATTCCAAGTTGGAATATTTGGTATGATTTGTTCGTTTTTCATCTAAGGAGATGGAATATGCGATTTGAACAAGGTTGGATAAGAAAAATTGTCATGGCACTGGCTATGGCGGTCCCTGCTGTCTGGGCAGCGGATGTTGCTCCGTTGTACTTTGACGGTATCGATGATTTCAAGCAGCAGGGCTTCTGGGAAGACCTGATGAAATACAAAATGTTTGGTGCCCATGGAATCAACTTCTCTGGTCAGCAAATCCTTGTACCGGATAAGTCTGGCTGGTTTGGTACCGCGGATGGTAACCTTGACCTGCATAATGGTAACAACAAGCATACTATCGGTGGTCCGGTGCTTGTTGGTGGTAACTTGATCATGAGTGATGGAAATGACTCCTTGACCTCAGGTCCGGTCCGTGTCCTTGGGAATATCACCATCAACCAGGAAGCCAACTGGCGTGGTTCTGCAAACCTTATTTTGGGTACGCAGTGTGTAAGGGGTGAAGCGAATAATGAATACCTCAAGGCTCATAACGATCCTGACCATCAGTTTGTGGGTGCGGAGTACGAAAACTGTCCTTCAACTGTTCCGCAGATTAACACTGATTTGAGAATCCCGAAGCTTGGTGCTAACGAAGCTGTTGTTTATCCGGCTATCGAAACAAATAATAACCGCGACCAGCTCAAGGGTGCTGCATATCCTTTCGGTCATCCGACTATCGATGTGCCGAAGGGTGCTGGTACATACGATATCATCATCGACTATATCCAGTTTACGAACGAAAACCTTCTTGAAATTCGTATGCCCTATGGTGGTCGTCTGACTAGAATTTTCCTCACCAATGGCTTCAAGGGTGGTATTCCTTCTCATAACCAGATTATCGTGTCTTATATGGACAGGGACGCTGTGTATGATGATGAAAAACTCCAGTGGGTGTCCGGTTCTGCAACTCCTGTCAAGAATTCCGATTACGCCGGAAATCTTTTGTTCTATACGACGGAGAATATTGACTGGGCTGCAATGCAGAAGGGCGATGTTATTCAGGGAACCTTTATTTCTACGGGTACAATCACTGTAAGACAGTCTATGACTTTGGCTGGTCAGTTGCTCGCTGATGTCATTGACGTTAATGCTTTCTTTGATGGTTCTGGCTTCCGCTACGTTCCGTTCGATCCTCCTATTCTTGGTTTCACTCCCGAAGTTTTTGCTTCTTTGGTCTTTAAGGAAAATGATTCATTCGTTCCCGTTCCGGTTAAGCTAAGTGAAAAGACTAAGGTCAACGTTTACTTTGACTACTGCTTTGAATTTTTGACTAGCGAGTATTCTAACGTTGCTAGTGCAGATGATATTACTATTGATCAATCTGAAGTGAATCCGTATCCGTTCCCGCTTTGTTCTGAAGGCAAGGCCGCTCAGGTCGTTATTTGGGCTGGTACCGACTCTGCAGATGTTAATAGCAGAAATGAGAGCATTCACATCAATGTGAAGATTGATGATGAGGTTGAACCTGACGAAATGATTCGTCTTCATGTGATGAACTTGAGCGGTGCTGTGCTTGATGGTAACGTGCGTGAAGGTTACTTTGACCTGAGACTTCAGGACGCTCAGAAGAATCCGTCTACCAGACCCGATTCTATTCGCATGAAGGAAGATGCTGTTTATACGTTTGCAACTAAGAAATTCTACTATCAGGGACTGTTTGAACAGAAGGGTATTACTATTTCTACCCTTCCGGAAAAAGGTACTCTCACCTTGTTAGGAGAACCTATTGTTGCAGGTACCTTCATTACTAAGGAACACTTGGATAATGGTGATTTCCAGTACATCAATGGCAAGGATGAATTTAGCGGTGATCAGGTTTACACCACGTTCATTTTCACTGTGATGGATATCGAAGGCAATACATCTATTTCTAAAAACGACAATGATATTGGCATGATTTCTGTCTACGTGGATCCTGTCAATGACGCTCCGACCGTTGCTGAAAATCAGGAAATGTCTGTTGAAGAAAACGCAAAGAATGGTTCTGTTGTAGACACCTTTGTTGCAACTGATGTAGATGGTGACGCTCTTACTTATGCGTTTGACCAGGCCGACGCAAACTATGCAACGGTTTCTTCCATTTTCGCAATTGATAGTAAGACCGGTGTTGTCACTGTGAAGGATGGTTCTAAGCTTGACTTTGAATCTGGCGTAACCTCTTACACCATTAACGTGAAGGTTACCGACGACGCTTCTACGACCGGTGGTTCTAATGTAAAGACCTCTACTGGAGCTTTGACCATTAACGTTACAGACGTTAATGAAGAACATATCGTTAAGGACATTGTTTGGTCTATTTTTGAAGGTGATACTTACGGCACCTATCCTAAGGGATTTGGCAATATCAAGGATTCCATCGTTGACCCTGACTCCTTGTCTGCAACTAAGGCTTGGAAAACTTATTCCTATGTAATTGTTGAGAATAAGGATGATGACAAAACCAATGATGTGCCTTTCTATCTCAATGAAAAAACCGGCGTTCTGAAAATTGGTGATGATCCTTCTGTAAAGATTGATTTTGAAACCAAGCCGCAGTATACCTTCCACGTCCTTGTGAAGGATAGTGTGAAGAATGAAGATGGTTCCTATGGTCAGTATGAATATACTGCTTTAGTAACTGTAAATGTGAAGGATATGCCCGAAGCTCCTGAATTTGGAGATGTTAACGGCTCTTATGCTGTAGACGAACATTCTCCGAGAGGCGAACTCTTTGACAAGATTCCTTTGTTTGACCAGGATTCGGGCGAATTCGGTAAGGACGGGGGAGCTACTGTTGAACTTGTGGACAATAATCCTGTAGGTGGAACTCTTTCTGCAACAGATCTTTTTGACGTGTCCTTCGCTACTGCTGCAGATGGTAAGACTTACGTGGCGCTGACTGTTAAGGATGTAAAGGATGTGGAAAAACTTTTGGACTACGAAACTCTCTATGAATCCCATTTTGATAAGGATTCTTCCGCAGTTCTCTTTGATGTAACGATTACTGTTACTGATAAGGACGGCTTGACCGCTTCCACCACCACCATGATTAAGGTGGTTGACATTAATGAAGAACCGACTGCTCAGGATGATACTTTTGAAGTTGCTGAATATACTGAAAACGGTGCTGAAGGCTCTTCCAAGGAAGGCGACTTTGTTGGTCAGGTTGTTGCTTCTGATCCGGATACAAAGAATCCTGCCTTTGGTACTCTCTACTATTCCATCGTTGAAAATACTGATGCTGACGAGACCAACGATGTTCCCTTCACCGTTACCGAAGATGGTAAGATTCTCGTGGGTAAGGATGCTGACCGTCTGAACCTCGAAGGTGAGGAAAGCAGCTTTGTTATTCATGTAGCCGTAACCGATGGTGTCATTGATGAACCCAAGATTGCTACAATCACCATCAATCTGACCAATGTGAATGAACCGCCTTCCTTTGCTGATGATGGCAAGGACTGGAGCATCGACGAACATGTGGCTAAGGGTACTCCGGTGCCTGGTCAGAACCTTATTGCATCCGATACTGATGCGGGTGACAAGTTGACTTATTCTATGACGGATGCTTCTGGAATCTTCACCATTGATCCGAGCACCGGCAAGGTTTCTGTTAAGGATTCTGTAAAGCTTGATTACGAGCTGTATGCCAAGTCCGAAAAGGAAAAGGTTTCCTTTGAGGTGACGATTACCGCTACAGATAAAGGTGGCGAAAGCGTTTCTATCAACAAGACTATCGTTATCAATGATGTTAACGAAGATCCTTCCACTAAGGATGACGCCTTTGAAGTTGCTGAATTCACTGGAATTGGCGAAGAAGGCTCCGCTAAGGAAGGTGATTTCGTGGGTCAGGTAACTGCTTCCGATCCGGATACGAAGAATGCCGACTTTGGCACTCTGTACTATTCTATCGTTGAAAATACCGATGCAGACAAGACCAATGACGTTCCCTTTACCGTTACTGAAGATGGTAAGATTCTCGTGGGTAAGGATGTTGAACGTCTGAATCTTGAAGGTGACGAAGCTTCCTTTGTTATCCATGTTGCTGTGACCGATGGTGTAATTAAGGAACCCAAGATTGCAACTATTACTATCAGCCTGACCAATGTGAATGAAAATCCCGTTATTACCGATGATGGCAAGGATTGGAATATCAACGAACATGTGGCTAAGGGAACGATTGTTTCCGGTCAGAACCTCTCTGCATCTGATCCTGACGCAGGTGATGCTTTGACCTTCTCTATGACAGATGCTTCTGGAATCTTTACCATTGATCCGGCTACCGGTAAGGTCTCTGTCAAGGATTCCGTAAAGCTTGACTATGAACTGTATGCCAAATCCGAAAAGGAAAAGGTTTCTTTCGATGTGACCATCGTTGTTACCGATGCCGATGGAAAGACTGCTTCTAAGAAGAAGACTATTGTTATCAATGATGTTAACGAAGATCCTTCTACCAAGAATGACTCCTTTGAAGTTGCCGAATTCACCGGAATTGGCGAAGAAGGTTCCTCTAAGGAAGGTGATTTCGTGGGTCAGGTGACTGCCTCCGATCCGGATACAAAGAACGCCGACTTTGGTACTCTTTACTATTCCATCGTTGAAAATACCGATGCAGACAAGACTAATGATGTTCCCTTCACTGTTACTGCAGACGGTAAGATTCTTGTGGGCAAGGATGTTGAACGCTTGAATCTTGAAGGCGACGAAGCTAGCTTCGTTATCCATGTTGCTGTAACCGATGGTGTGATTAAGGAACCTAAGATTGCTGAAATTACCATTACGTTGACCAACGTGAATGAACCGCCTACCATTGCTGATGATGGTAAGGATTGGAACATCAATGAACATGTGGCTAAGGGTTCTGTAGTTGCTGGTCAGAATCTTACCGCCTCTGACGACGATGCTGGTGACAAGCTGACCTTCTCCATGACTGATGCTTCTGGAATCTTTACCATTGATCCGGCTACCGGTAAGGTTTCTGTCAAGGATTCCGTCAAGTTGGACTATGAACTTTATGCTAAGTCTGAAGGTGAAAAGGTTTCTTTCGTGGTTACTATTGTGGTTTCCGATAAGGATGGCAGAACGGATTCTGTGAAAAAGACCATTGTAATCAATGACGTGAACGAAGCTCCCAAGTTCGATGAACCGGATGTTCCCGCTGTTGGCGAACTTCGTAAGAACGGCGATGTGGTTGCAACTGTTGTCGCTATGGATCCTGACTCTAAGAATAATGAATTCCGCCATCTGGAATACACCATTGTTACTCCCAATATGCCTATGGCGATGGACTCTAACAAGGTTGTTGTAACGGATGCAAGCAAGTTTGACTTTGAAACGAACCCTGTGTTCAAGTTCGAAGTTGAAGCTAAGAACTGCTTGAAGAATGCTACTACGGGTAAGTACACCGAAAACTGCCTGGTGGATACCGTTGAAGTCACTTTGAATCTCTTTGACGAAGATGAAAAGCCGGAAATTATTCCTGATCCGGAATGCGATGAAAGTGATGAAAATTGCCACAAGTGCGATGCTACCATCGCTGATTGTGGACATCCGGATGTTCCTCCTCCCAGCGACTGTGTTGAAAATTGCGGTTACGCTGTAAAGGATACCATCTACATCAACGTGAAGGAAAATTCTCCTGCAGGTACTGTAATTCTGGAATACTTGGTGAAGGATGAAGACAAGGATGAAGTTACCAAGCTGATTCCCACCTTCGTTTCCACCAACAAGTCCGGTGCAGACTCCCTGTTTGACATTTCTCTGGTGAAGAAGGGCGATGATTACAAGATTGTTCTGACCGTTGCTGAAGGTGCTGATCTTGACTATGAAAAGGTTAACGAACTCCACAAGTTGGTAATTACCGTTACTGACCCCACTGGTCTGACTGATGATATCTTCCGTGTCATCAAGGTTGTGGACGTGAATGAACCTCCTGTTATCGTAAAGCAGGAATTTGACTTTGACGAACATAACGAAGCTGGTTCTGTAGTCGGCAAGATTGAATGGGGCGACGACCTTGATACCAAGGATCCCAGCTTCCGTGATAACAAGGTCGTGTTGATTGACGGTGATACTGACAAGTTTGCTGTTGATTCCACTGGTCTGATTACCACGAAGGTGCCTTTCAACTATGAAACCAACGATACTGCTTACTCCCTTATCGTGAAGGTTGTTGATAGAAACGATCCTACGCTCTTCGTTGTGGACACCATGTCCATTAAGCTGAACAACGTTCCTGAAACTCCGTACATCACGTCTACTGAATTTGATGTTCCGGAAAATCCGAACAACAAGGAAGTCATCGGAACGATTACTTCTGCAGATTTGGATGATCTTGATAACAAGGACGAACGAGTCTACGCATTGGTGGGTACCAGCGATTATGTGACAGTTACCGAAGATGGCAAGATTCTCGTGAAGGACAGCACCAAGTTTGACTTTGAAAAGGTTGAAACCATCAAGATCAAGGTGAAGGTTACTGATCCTCAGGGCGAATCTTCTGATACCACAATCGTCATTAACATTACCGATGTGAATGAAGCTCCCACCATCAATGATCAGACTATTACAGTTTCCGAAGATGCTAAGCCTAACTCTGTGATCGATACTCTTGTTGCTAGCGATCCTGACACCAAGTCTAATGACTTTGGTGAACTGACCTACACTATTGTGGGTGGTGATACCTCTGTGTTCAAGGTCGATCCTAAGACTGGCGAAGTGATTCTGAAGGACACCCTGGACTACGAAAAGAAGAAAGAATACGAACTCGTGGTTGAAGTTACCGATGGAACCTACAGCGATACCGCTAAGGTTACTATCAAGGTTGGCAACGTGGACGAAAAGTCTGTGGTTGAAATTACCTTGGTTGACGATGGCGATTCTGTCTACGTGAAGCCGGATTCCGTATTCACGAATCAGGATACTATCAAGATTTGCTGGAACGAAGGTCGTGAAGTTTGTGCAAAGTCCAAGTGTGAAATCAAGAGCAAGGAAGTTTGCCAGGATACCGTATTGACTGAAGGTCCTCATACCATCATCAAGGAATTCAAGGATCCTACAACGGACAAGCCGGGTGTCGATACTGTGGTTGTCTTTGTAAGTACCTCCACTCCGATTGTTACGGTTACTGCTAACGCAGGTTCTCTGGATGACGCAAACATTTACACCGTTGAAGAAACTGTTCGTGATGGTGACTCAAGTATCTATGTGAACGACACCAGGAACGATATTCTTGTAACCGTTAAAGATCCTGTGACCAAGAAGGATTCTTCCTTCGTAGTGAAGCTGAATCTGGATACCGTGAAGGTGTCAACCTCTGATCTCTCCAGTGTAACTTCTGTTGCAGAAAAGGGCAAGTTGACCTTGAATCCGAATCCTGCAAATGGTGAAACTCGTACCCCGGTTAACGGAACTGAGGTTAAGGTTTCTTATACTGAAGTTGTGGACGGTAAAAAGGTTACAGTATCCTATGTGACTGACAAGAACGGTGAAGTTGTCAAAACGCCGGTTCTGGATGAAAAGGGTCAGGTTGATTCTATTGAGGTTATTACCGTTTCTTCTGTAATGACTATCGGCGGTAGAGAAGTGACTGTTTCCTATCAGGCTGACGCTATTACCGGTCAGGTGCTGAATGTTGGTGCTGACGGTACTCTGACTGTCGCAGACAAGATTGTTGTTCCTGGATCCTCTAGTTCTGTTGCTTCTTCCAGCTCTTCTAGTAAGGGTAACGGTTCTAGCTCTTCTGGTAAGGGCGATAGCAGTTCCTCCAGTAAGGGTGGTAGCAGCTCTTCCAACAAGGGCGATTCCAACGGTTCTAGCGAGACTACGGTGAACGTCGGCGTGTTCAAGGTGACCTACGACTATGTTGATGCCAATGGTAATTCCGTGGTCGTGACCTACACGGTTGATGAAAAGGGTAACATTGTGAAGAACGGTGAAGGTGATGTAGGCTATGAAGTCTCCTACACTTACACCAACAAGTTCGGTAACTCTGCAACTCAATCCGTGTTCATTGTTCTTGACCAGGTTGGTCCCAAGGTTGAAATTCTCTACCCGGCTAATATGCAGGTCATTCGCGCAAATTACGTAGAGGTGACCTGGACTGTTAACGGTATTGAGCAGGATACCTTGACTATGCAGGGTCTTGAAAAGGGTTATAACAAGATTCTTCGCTTCTACCGCGATAAGGCTGGTAATGCCGCCTACGATTCTGTTATCGTGATTATGAAGGATGCTAAGGATGTTGCTATTGATCGTGAAGTTCCTGTTACTGAAATCACCATGGAAAAGGTGGAAGAATACTATAAGGAAAATCCGCCGAAGGAAGGCGAAACCATCGCTGTTAGCATTAGGAACCCAACAACCGGTAAGGAAGTGGAAACCTTGACCGCTGGTAGCTATGGTACCGAAAAGGGTAGTGGCGAGGCTCCGTATCCCAATATTGATGAAGATGCACCGCATCTTGGCCCCACTCTCGTTGTGGATGTCCAGATGCCTACATATACCGCTATTGGTGGTATGGCAACCTTTGATGACCTGATTGGTTCTGATGGACTTATCTCTCTGGATGGCGTGGATGCCAAGAATGCAGAAAAGATCTCTGTGGAAGAATACGTGGAGAACTACTGCGAATCTGGATTCAAGCTTGATGGTGATTTGAGCCGCGTCAACCTCTACAAGTCTAGAATGGATGTGAAGGTCTGGATTTACACCACCATCGGTGACTTTGTGGATTACTATCGCTTCAAGCAGGATTTGAACGATCCTGATTACACCAATGAAGCTGGTCTCTTGAATATGTACATCGAAATGAAACCGGATAAGAATGGTGAAGTTCGTACCGAAAGCGGTAGAGCTCTTGCAACTGGAGCTTACCTGTACAAGGTTGAAACCGATATCCGTAACGAACTTCGTTGTACGCTGCCTCCGGTGAAGGATGCTTCCGCTTCTGCAAAGAAGAAGGGCGATGTCATCAAGAAGTCTGAAGAAATGCTGAAGGCCTTCGGTTACAAGCGTCCGAGAAATAAGTAAGCTTTCTTGACTGAATTTTAAAAGCAGGTTCGGATTTCCGAGCCTGCTTTTTCTATATCTTATTGAAAAAACGGGAGTTTTATGGGAATTGAAGATCGTTCTACATTGGTCTACTCTACGAAATTAGGTAGAATTAAACAGGAAAAACCTAAAGCGGATCGCCCTAAGGGGGATGGTACCGTTCGCATTATGCTGAAACGCCTTGGTGGCGGAAAAATGGCTAGCGTTGTTACCGGTATTCCTTTGGATGAAGATGAACTGAAGGAACTTGGGCGGCAGCTGAAACAAAAATGCGGTGTTGGCGGTTCTGTCAAGGACTTTAATATCGAGATTCAAGGGGATAAACGAAATATCCTTAAACAGGAACTGGAGAAAAAGGGATATACGGTCAAGCTTGCAGGTGGTTAAAGACTTACTTGTTCTTGACGTTCTTGTGTTCAAAATCATCATAAAAAAATAACAGAGTTCCTTTCTTAGAAAAAAAGAATATTTTCAAGGGGAATAGGTTTGTATAGAGGGTCTATGTTTAACAAATATTCTCTATTTCGTAGCATTGCTGTTATTGCTTTAATTCCCACCCTGGCGTTCTCTGCAACTGCTGCAGGAAAGGTCCGTTCTGCGATGGGAGATGTGGACCGTCAAAGGGTTCGCCAAAATGATTGGTCAACGCTGCGTGTGGGGGCGAATATTTACCAGTCCGACAAGGTTCGAACAGGCGTTGCTTCTGAAGTAATATTTGGCTTGTCGGATGGTAGCTCCATTTCTATTGCCGAAAATGCAGAAGTTGACTTGGCTCAGCTTATTGAACCCAATGGAAAGGGTGGTTTTGAAACCCAGATTAATATTAAGAAAGGGCATATAAATTTTGCTGTACATAAATTGCAGCAAAAAAACTCAAAGTTCATATTTAAGACAGGAACTGCGACAGCATCAATTCGTGGAACGGAAGGCTCCATTGGTGGCGAGGGTGTGTTTTTTGCTGGTCTAAAGACGGGTAAACTTGAAATCAAGCCCGAAGGAAGCAATCAGGCGGTCTCCATCGTTGCTGGTGAAACCACGTTCGGAAAAGACTCTTTAGTTGTTTTGAAGCTAGCTTCTTCTGGGCATCCTAAGTTTGCAAACAAGCTCGAAAAGCTTTTGTCGGATCATTCCAAGAAGATGGATGAACTGATTGCTGATGTGCAGAAGGCTGATTCTGTATTCCAGCAGGAGATGAAGGCCGAGTCTCAGAATATGGTTTCAAATATTCCTGACAATGGATTTATAGTGACATCGGCTTCTCCTGCGGAGGTTTGCGAACAGGGCTTGATTATTGAAGGCTTTTATAGGGCTTCGGACGTAAATGCCTCCTTGGTAATCTCCATGGGAAATAGCTATCAGTCCAGTAATTTGGTTAAAGCGGCCGATGGCGTTGCTCATTCTTTTGCCCAGAAGATTTCTGTGACTGATGAAAATGGTTTGTGGTCTGAGGATAAGGCTACTTTATCTTTTGTGGGGGGCGGAAAGACTTCTACTCAGACTATTGATGTATCTGTAAATAAGGCTTGTAGCGATGTAAATCGTAAGGCTCCTTCTATCGTTTTGTCGCATTATGATTCCCTACGTTGTGTTGCTAACATTTCTATTGGCGATATGCAAAATGATGGGGGCATTTTCTCCATGGATATGGATGGGACCCCAGGGGCGGAAGATGTGGTTACCCATAATGTTCAGAAACGCTTTAAACTGAGGCCAGGTATTCACGAGTATTCCGTGAAGGTGGAGGACCTTGCTGGCAATAAGAATGAAGAAACAAAAACGATGGGGTGTTTCCCGCTAAAAAATTTCAAAGTGGATGTTCAAGGGGCTTCTAGGGAAATTTTGAGAGTGCCGCCCCCACCAAAGGGGATGGCTGATCGAGTGATGCAGACTTTGGTATTCTCTATCCGTTCACCGGAAAATAATCCGAATTTTTTACATAAGGTAACTGTAAAGCAAAACGGAAAGATTATATTACAGGAAACTCTTGCTCAAATTCAAGGCTTAGATTATCAAATTCCTGTAGAACTTTATCGCGGTGCCGCAAACCGAATTGAGGTTGAAGTAATTCACAAGAGTGGATTCAAGGCTAAGGCGAAAAAAGTATATGAGGTAAATTAATGGTTTCTAGAGTTTTTACTCTAATCGCCTTATTTATGGCAGCACTCCATGTGAGTGCTTTTGCTGTTGATGTGGATGTCGGTCAAGAAAAGGTGATGACTGGTTTTATAAAGAAAGGCGGCTCTCCCTACCAGATTACGGAGACTGTTGTGGTGCCCAAGGGTAAGGCGATGGTTGTTGAGGCGGGATCTGTTTTTGAATTTTATGAGGGTGCGGGGCTAGATGTGAGAGGTGTGCTTGCCGTGATTGGCGAGGCTCGTGATCCTGTAGTTTTTAAGGCTAAGAATTCTGTTTGGAATGGTGTTTCCATTACTGGTGAAAAGAAATCCGAGGTTCAAGGGTTACGTGTTGAAAATGCCCAATTCGGCTTTGCTGTGGAAAGCGGTTCCCTGGATTTAAGCGATGTAACGATTGAAAATTCTTCCCGTGCGGCTATTTATGTTCGAAACGGCTTTTTAGATGCTCAGTGGCTTTCTATTTCAAACTGCTCCAATGTGGCTGTTTGGACTGCTCAGGGGGCAGTTGTAAATGTAACCAGCTCTACGTTGGAACATAACCGTTTGGCAATTTTTGCCGATGACGGATCTGATTTTAACATTCAGGCTTCTCGCATCAACGATAATGAAGTTGGTGTGTTGGATGTGGGAAGTATTTCTTTGAAGCCCCGCAATCTGGTGATCGAACAAAATCAGGTGGCGATTGTTTCAGAGGAGGTGCCCTCTAGTGCGATGATGCGTTCCCTTGGCGATAATACCCATAAGATTATTCGTGACGTTTCTAAGCTGAGGGCTTCTCTTGGGGAGGAACCTTCTAATCCTTTCGCAGACGAAACGAAACTTTTTGCCGTCAATGATATGGTGGATTCGTCTTGGAAGGTGACTGGAAACATCGTGTTGGAAATGGGATATCATGGCGTTTTAATGGGACATAATTATACCAATCAAGAAATTTTTGGTGCAGATAGCATTCGTCACGGGGAACGCTTTAAAAACTATTTCCAAGTTCCGGGATTGTTTGCTAGCTGGATCGCTAATGTGGCGATGGAATCTCCTACGGGGCAGACCATAGATTTGTCCATGGATGTGTCTAGCGATGAATGGAATGTTTTTAACGTTCATTTTTTGCAGGCGGTTTACACGGACGCATACCAGCGAATTGCTCTTGGTGATATTTATTCCAATGGCGGTAAGCTTTATCTGGATGGAGTAAATTCTTTTGGAGCCTCCTATGATTTAAGCCTCTTCAAGAATGCGGCGAAGGAGCCTCTTTTTGAATTGTCCTTGTTTGGTGGAGAGGTTCATGCTCCGAAGTTGGTGGGGGAACGAGACCCCATCATTTATCAGGATCGTATAGAAGACGGCGAGGCTGAAGCCCAGGAAATGATTTTGGGTGGAAAGATTCGTTGGAATATGCACCGACGTTTTAATGGTACGTTAGGCTTTATTGGACGCAAGGATTATATGGATGATCCGTTCCTTCGTGATGGCATGTCCTCAGATAGAAATACGTCGTCTCCATTGATTTCGTCACGAACATTCTTTGCCGATGGAAATTGGCTGGTGTATCCCGGTGATATTAAGTTGAATGGTCAGGTGGCCGTTGGTGTGGCTGATACTGCAAATGCTGCTGCTATTAGAGCGATGAATCAAGTGTTTGCAGAAGCGGGTTTGGATGCTTCTAATTTTGGCTTGTTAAACAAGTTGATGAAAAATCCAACGGAGATTAATCGATTGACCCAGGCTCAGTTGGAGTCCATTTTTGGTGACAATTCCATGATGACTGTTTCTGGGATGAAAAACAAGTTGAGAGCCTTACTTGCTAAGGCTCAAAGCGTGGCAAAGGAACAGAAAATTACGTCCAATCATCCGTCTCATGTTGATTATTGGAATCACCGTAATTGGGCTGTTGCAGGAAGTTACGAATGGTCTAATGATAAGACCTTCATTGAAGGCTTCTTACGGTATGTGGGTCGTGGATTCTATAGTGCGGGCTCTCCTGACCAGTTGCAGAATACCCGCTTGTATGGCGGTAACCTGAAACAGAAAATCACGGATTTTTGGAAATTGAATTTTGGCTACTCGGTTAACATAGAAAACGCTGCTGATCATGGTGATGGATATAATATCTTTGGACTAGGAGAGGGTAACACCTGGGGCTTGACGGGCGCTGATGACGAGTGGCTAAAAAAACATGAACAGGATGAAGATAGAACACTGTATATTCATGATGCCTACCTAGGAAATAATTTTGATATTGGCAACAATTGGGCTTTGTCGCTGAAGTATTCCGTAAATTACCGCACTCGCAGTACATCTCAACGTCTTTATTCAAATTATTCCGTGAACTCCGGAATTTATGATGATGACTGGTTTAAGCCTAGAAAAGGCATGCCCGTCATGGATGTGGTAGAAGACGGAGATACACTAAAGATTGACTCGGCTAGATGGGCTAAATATTACAATCTTTCTGATGAAGATTTCTTAGCCTCTCAGTTTGAAGAAAACCTGCTGAAACATTCATTTGAACTTGGTGTTACTTATAAGTTCCCGAAGAATGTTTTGAAGGTGGGTGGAACGTGGATTTATAGGACCGATCTTTCTGAGTTTGTCAATGATAAGCTTATAAAGGATCTTGGATTCTCTGATGAAACTTTTGGAATCCTTGGCTATTATTTCCATGGGGGAGACTATTTTGAACAGAGTTATCCCGTGTCATTGACGACCACTCTGGAAGATTTTAGAAATACCTTTACGGTAAAGCCGCGTTACAAGACTTATAACCGCGATGAAATGAGCGAGTTTGAGTGGAGCTTGTCTGATGAAATGTCTTTCCCTGTGATGGAAGACTTTATGGACTTGACCTTGAATGGTTTGTTTAGACAGAGTTTCTTGGATAGAACTGTGGGTGGTAAGAGTATGGACGAGATGGAATTGGATGTGGAAGGTTCTGCTTCGGTTCGCTTACACCACACGCAGTCTTTGCACACCGACTGGACTTTGGGTGCCTTGTGCAATTACCGTCCCGACAATCGTCAGGACCAGTACAAGGATATTTATTTCATTGTAACTCTGGAATATACTTTTTAATGCATATTGGAAGTCATCTTTCTTCTTCGGACGGCTTTCTCGCTATGGGAAAGACCGCCCTTTCTATTGGTGCTGATGTTTTTCAGTTCTTTACCCGCAATCCTCGAGGTGGTTCTGCAAAGCCTTTTGACAAGGATGATGCTGCGAAACTAGTGGATTTGCTTGAAGAAAATCATTTTGGACCGATTCTTGCCCACGCTCCCTACACGCTGAATGCTTGCGCTGCAGACGAAGGCTTGCGACAGTATGCTTTGGACGTGATGAAAGATGACTTGTTCCGGATGGACCATTTTCCTGGTGCATTGTATAATTTTCATCCGGGAAGTCATGTAAAGCAGGGCGTGGACGTAGGGATTTCTTACATCAGTTCTATGCTGAATCATTTGTTGAAGCCAGAGCATAAGACTATGGTCTTGTTGGAAACGATGGCCGGCAAGGGATCCGAAGTGGGACGCAATTTTGAAGAATTGAAGGCTATTTTGGACCGCGTTGAGTTATCTGATAAAATGGGCGTTTGCTTGGACACCTGCCATGTTTTTGATGGCGGCTATGATATTGTTAATCATCTAGACGATGTGCTGGAAAATTTTGACAAGATTATAGGATTGAATCGTTTGAAGGCCATTCATTTAAACGATAGCAAGAATCCCATGGGTAGCCATAAGGATCGACATGAGGTTATTGGCGGTGGTTTTATTGGCTTGGATACTTTAGTGGGTGTTATTAATCATCCTTCCCTGAAAAATCTGCCCTTTTACCTAGAAACTCCCAATGAACTTCCTGGTTATGCTGCTGAAATAAAATTGCTGCGTAGTCGGTTTCTTTAGTAAACGCAAAGCCTTAAAAATATCGGTCAAAGATTGGCTTAAATTGTTATTCTTGAGTCATGGATCCAAGACACGATATTCCTATTCGCTATAACCATTTGGGTTATGTTCCTGATGCTCCCAAGATTTTTTTTGTGGAGCCGACTCGTTTTTCGATTCAGGACGGTTCTGCTTCCCATCTGTATTTTCGAGTGGTAGATTCCCTAGGACTTTTGAATTATAAAAATTCTTTTAAGGAAGGAACTTTTGAGTTTAAGGGTGTATGTGAGTATACAGGCGAAACTCTGTGGATGGGTGATTTTTCTGAGGTAAAGACCCCTGGTGTTTATCAGATTTTAGTGTGCGAGGGTTCTTCTGATTCTCAAGAAAAAGTTCTATTTGAATCAGACACATTTGAAATATCAGAAGGTTGGTTACTCCAGCAATTGAAAGCCAATATCAAGTCCTTCTATTTTCAGCGTTGTGGTGTAGAGTTGACCCCTGAATTTGCTGGAAAGTGGGCGAGGCCCGCAGCTCATTTTGATGACTGCATAACATTCCATCCCTCCATGAATCGTGAAGGAACTTGGAATGCTCACGGCGGTTGGTACGATGCTGGCGATTACGGAAAGTATATTGTGAACGGCGGTGTTTCGGTGGGAACGCTGCTTCTTGCTTGCGAACTTTGGGACTCATCCCTTGCTGTTGAGGGAAATTTTCAAAAACCTCATGTTGAAGACGTGATTAACAAGGGGGGAACCTTCGACTTGCCCTATGGTTTAAAGGACGAGATTCGTTGCGAATTGGAATTTTTCCTGCGTATGCAGGATTATGATGGAGGAGTCTTCTTTAAGGTGACTCCCGAACATTGGGATGGATTTGTTCCTCCGGTAGAGTCGGACCAAATGCAGAAACGCATGATTCTTGGAAAGTCTACTACATCTACGCTGAACTTTGCCGGATGTATGGCGGCTGCCAGCAGGGTCTACCGCACGTCTGATGAAACTTTTGCGGACAAGTGTCTTGACGCATCCTTGCGTGCCTATGGATGGGCCGTTGAAAATCCGGATGCGGATTGGCCGCACAATACGGAAGGTAGCGGCGGTTATGGAGATTCCTGCTATGATGACGAATTCTTCTGGACTCGTGCCATGTTGTATAGGGAATTGGGTCCCTCAAACACGACATCGAAGCTGGATCTAGATTTACTGCGGTCCCAAATCTTGCAGGATATGGAAAAGAACGTACCTCACTTGGGACTTGACTGGCGGGATACTCAGAATTTCGGCTGGATTGCTTTAGCCTTGCAGGATTTTGATGCGGAATTACGAGGTCGTGCCCGACGCGTTTTGGAAGGCTGTTGTGCAGAAATTATCCGCCTGCAGAAAGCGGACCCCTATGGAATTTCCATTAGAAAATTTATATGGGGCAGTAACGGGGACGTGGCTAACCATGCCTTGACGCTTCTTGTTGTTCGTACTTGGCGAAGCGAAGTAACTGGCGAATCCTTGGTAAACTGGAGCCGTGAACAGTTGAATTTTATTTATGGTCGAAATCCTGTAAATGTAAGCTTTGTTATTGGTTCTGCCTGGAGCTCTCCCAAGATGCCGCACCATCGCATCAGTCATTCCGATGGAATTGAAGAACCTATTCCGGGACTAGTTGTGGGAGGAATCAATGCTGATCGTCAGGACTTACATCGCGAACCCCACTATCCGGGAGAATTGCCGGGATATTCCTACACGGACGAAAAGGTTTCTTTTGCAAGTAACGAAGTGGCGATTAACTGGAATGCGCCGCTGACCGCTGTTCTTGCTTTACTTTGTGCTGTTGGATGAAGTTGAATTTGTGCTGGAGATGGATTTTTCTGTAGATTCGGAATCTAATGAAACTTTTGCGGTGTCTACAGATACATCTTTGATTGTTTCTTGAATCTTCTTTTCCATCGAGGGTAACAGTGTCTGCAAATCGACTACAGAGTCCTTTTGCTGTTTGACGCTTTTTAGGGAAGTGATTGATTTGTAGTAGGTGGAATCTGCTGCAGTAAGAACCCCGGCATCCCACAAATCTATGTAGGATTGTGCCAGTGCAAGCCACTCTCGAATCCAATTTTTTCGGGATTCCCGGTTGGTATGCCAGGAATCTGCGTTAAACTGGTAGTGATGTATGTCTGTGGTCAAAAAGACCGGCTTGTTTCCCGATAGTTCTGTGAAGATTCTTTTGACGCGGTGAGTTGCTGATGCACTGGTTAATAAAAGCACGGTGTCTGCTTTGTGGGCCTTAAGCCAAGGAATGATGGTGTAGGCTTCTCCGACAGTAGAGGCGTCGTCATGGGGTGCTATGAATATGGCTGAACTGTCAAAAGTGCCAAGTCCCATAAAATCGTCTACATAGAATTCTGCGTTGTTTCTGTTTCTGAGGCAACGCCTTCCTAAAATGAGAAGCGAATCTGCTTTGCCATCTTTTAAAAGCTTGGCGGCGAAGTCATTGCGCTCCAGGTCTGCAGATTGTCCGTCTAGCATAACAATCCAAGAAACATGGTCAAAGTCGTCATCTTCTACAAGCCAATGCCCGCTGTAAGTGATAATGGTATACAGTGCTGCGGCGGTTAGCACAAAGATTATTGCAAGGGCTGAAAGTCTTTTACTTTTTTTAGACTTCTTGTTATTTATTGTCTTGGACAAATTAGACCTCGCTTATCTTTGTTCTCGTTTGTAGAGAATTGCGTTTTCTCCATCAGAGTAGTATTTCTTGCGTGTTCCGAATAAAGTAAAACCGTTCTTTTCGTAGAAATTGCGGGCTTTAAGATTTCCTTCGCGAACCTCCAGAAAGCAGCAGTCTCCGCTGGAAAAATCCAGTTGGGAAAATCCTGCTTCTAATAGAATAGCTCCGATGCCAGACCGCTGGACTTGTGGTTTGACTGCTATGCTGAGTAGTTCGGAATCTGGTCCCATGAGATGAAAAATTGCGTAGCCAAGAATGTTGCTGTCTTTATTTTCTGCAACAGAAATTTCATCCGCAGTATACACCACGCAGTAGGCGTAGCTTGCATTGATCTCTGAGATAAATTGACGTTCGTTCCAATCCTGAAAGGCTAGCTCTTTTTGTAGGGCTAGCACTTGCGGGAGATGGGCGAGTTCCATTTTCTGGAGAGACATGGCTTATTTTTGTAACTTCTCGAAATAGGAGGGCTGGATGTAGTTCGCTTCTTGAATAAGGCTTGCGGGGATTGTATCAAACAGCGGCACCCATGCAGAAAGAGGCTGGTTCTTTTCGTTTATGGTCAGGATGCTTTTCTCTTTGATAAACAAGGCGATGGACTCGTCGGCGAGAGCGGCATCGTCAATGACCATTGCACTAGGTTCGTTGGCGTTGAGCTTTGCGAGTGCGTCTTCGGTAGAAATGAAACTTTCTTGAGCGTCTTGCCGCAAATACCAGTAGCCATTGCGGGCCTTGATCAGCACAGCAATGTTGTCCTGTTTCTCTTTGGGGACAAAACATTCCAGGGCCTGCAACGTGCTGACCCCATAGAGGTTTCGTTTCCCGCTGAAACAAATTCCCTGGCAGAATGCAACTCCTGTACGCAGACCGCTGAAAGAACCTGGACCTACAGTAACCATGACTCGTTTGACATCGTCAAGCGTTGCACCAACGCGGGTCAGCAGTTCGTCTAGAATGGCGGATGCGGTTTCGCCGCGGGCAGTTGCGTCCACAGTCTCCTGATAGATGCCAGAAGTGCTGTCGCTTAAGCCCATGGAAATTCCCTTGCGGGAAGTGTCTACGAATAAGTCCATTTTTGCTTAAAGGATAAAGGTTGTTGGTTTTAGGATAAAGGATAAAGGTTAAAGGATAAAGGTTAAAGGTTAAAGATATTCCTTTCCGCTTTAACCTTTCCGCTTTTCGCTAATTAACGCTTTAACCTTTCCGTTATTATCTCTTAATATATAGGCTCTTCTCGATGATCATATCGATGAGCTGGCTGTAGGTGATGCCGTTGCAGGCAGCCTGCTGCGGGAGGAGGCTGGTGGGCGTCATGCCGGGGAGCGTGTTGGTTTCGATAGCGAACAGTTCGCCGTCCTTGGTGATGCGGACGTCGGTGCGACTGTAGCCAGCACCGCCCAAAGCGTAGTGGGCGTTCTTCACCAGTTCCTGAATACGTGCGGTCAGTTCTGGTGCGAATTCTGCGGGGGTGACTTCCTTACATTCTCCGTTGTACTTGGCTTCGTAGTCGAAGTATTCGCGAGTGGTCATGCGCATTTCGGTAGGCGGCAGAGGCTTTTCGCCTTCGATGTAGCCACAGCTGGCTTCTCCACCTGCGATGAATTTTTCGCAGAGAAGACGGTTGGAATCCTTGAACAAATCCTGGGCAATCTTACCGGCTTCATCCAAGTCCTTGGCGATGCCGATACCGATGGAGGAACCGCCCAGAGGGTCCTTGATGACCAGGGGAAATCCCAGTTCATCGGAAACCTTTACCAGGGTGTCTCCGGTAAAGTCATGTTTCCAGATGACCTTGTAGGGCGGAGTCGGAATGCCGTTAGCGCGGTAGATTTCCTTGGACTTGATTTTGTCCATGGCAAGAGCGGAAGCCAGGAGGCCGCAACCGGTATAGGGAATACCCCAGTTTTCTAACATTGCCTGGATGTGACCGTCTTCGCCCCACTTTCCGTGGAGAGCAAGGAATGCAATGTCTGCGTCCGGAAGTTCAGAAAGTGCGGGATTCTTCTTGGTGTTGGCGGCAGTGCCTTCTAGACCGCGGAAGTAGTTCACGGAGAAGTTATCCTTCTGGTAGGGGGATAGTTCGCGGGAAGACCAGTGCCAGGTGCCATCTTTGTCGATGAGAACCGGATGAATATTGTACTTGTCCGGATTCATGGCGCGGACCACACCAGTGCCGCTAACAACAGAAACATCATGTTCGGTGGAAGGACCGCCCATCAAAACGAGAACGCGCATGCGAGCCATATAAAACCTCTTGAAAATCTTACGATGAAAATGTAGCAAAAGATAGGGGATAGGATAAAGGTTAAAGGATAAAGGTTAAAGGGTAAAGGGGAAAGTTGTGAACAATGAAGGATGAAAGATGAAGGATGAAAAATGAATAGTGAATAGTGAATAATGAATAATGGTTTCGGGAATATTCCTTCGGAAAATCTAAAGACGAAACTGCCCTTGAAATGCAGACGCTTGCATCCAGCTGCTCTAGCCCCTAGCCCCTAGACCCTAGCCCCTAAAAATGTGTTTACAGAGGGAAACTTTTTGTGTTTATGTTTTCTGCTCCTGCGTTTAGGTATATATATTTTACAGGAGAGGTTTTAATATGAAAGTTTTTGTTACCGGTGGTACAGGTTTTATAGGTCATTACGTGGTAAAGGCGCTGCTAGCAAAGGGGCATGAGGTGGTCATCGCGACTCGTCATCCCAATAAGGTTCCTTCCTTGCAGAAAATTCCCCAGGTTAGCTTTGTGGAATGTTGCCTGACTGATTTTGACAAAATGGCAGAAGGCTTAAAGGGGTGTGATGCCTGTATCCATGTGGCTCTTGGATGGGGAGAAACACCAACGACCATGCTGATGAATGATACTCGTGCTACAGTTAATTTGTTGGAAAGTGCCGCTAAGGCTGGATGTAAAAAGTTTATCTATACTTCCAGTACTGCAGCCATGGGGCGTATGCGTCCTTCTATGCGGGAAACCACCTGCAATCTGCCCATGGATCTTTATGGAGCAACGAAGGCTGCCGGCGAGGCTTTTGTTATGGGATTTTCCCATGGCTATGGTGAACAGTTCCCCAAGGTGGAAATGACTCGCAATATTATTCGTCCGGGCTATACATTTGGTAATCCTGCTTATGCTGATGGTTGTTGTCAGCCAGACCGTCGCTTCTTTGATATCGTTCGAGCGGTTAAGGAAAATCGAGACGTTAATATTATTAAGAATGATGGTACTCAGTTCATTTTTGCAGGACACCAGGCGGAACTTTATATGAAGGTTCTTGAGTCTGATATGAATGAGGAAATTTTCTTGGGTATGTCGGAATGTTGGGTTAGCTGGAAGGAAATTGCCAAGATGGCTCTTTCGTTGATGCCCAATTCTACATCAAAGATTGTAGAGAAGGACCTTGGTTGGGGCGATGAACCTATTCTGTTTGACGTGGGCAAAGCAAAGGATCGCTTTGGCTTGGCCTTTGATCCTCATGACCAGTTGATGGAACATGTGAAATGGGTCATGGAACAGGTGTAGTAAAAAAGGCTTTCCATTGGAAAGCCTTTTTAGCTTAAAGCGTTAATCAGCGTAAAGCGTAAATTAGCGTAAAGCGGAAAGCCTAAAGCGTAAAGGAATGTCTATAACCTTTAACCTTTAACCTTTAACCTATATCCTAACTCCTAGCTAGCCGCAGCGAAATTTATCTGCGTCGATGCCGATGTAGTCGGGATAGTCGTTGTTGAAGCAGGCGGCGCAGTAGTTCTCGCCTTCGCCGGTGCATTCCTTCATGCCTTCCACGCTAAGGTAGCCCAGGCTTTCGACACCCAACATCTTGGCGATTTCCTCGGGAGTCATGGAACTGGCTGCAAGTTCGCACTGGCTGGGGAAGTCCATGCCGAAGAAGCAGGGGTGAGCTACCGGAGGAGATGCAATGCGGATGTGGACCTCGAGAGCACCTGCGTCACGAAGCATCTTGGAAAGAATCTTCAGGGTGGTGCCGCGGACGATGGAGTCTTCCACCACGCAGACGCGCTTGTTCTTGAGGACGCCTTCGATGGGGTTGAACTTCAGTTTTACCTTCTGTTCGCGGACGTTCTGGGTGGGGTCAATGAAGGTGCGGCCCACGTAATGGTTGCGCAGAAGCCCGATTTCAAAGC
>JAZRXW010000050.1:0-20714 GCA_045600425.1 Fibrobacter sp. | reverse complement strand
TCGTCGATGATGAATACAAACTGTTCCTGGGTGGCTGCATAAATTTTAAGGAGACAACTTTCGATAGTATCGTCATCCTCCTCGATATCTGCAGTAGGGAACTGTGCAATCAGTTCCTTGCGAATGCGCTTGGTGATTAGCACGATGACATCCTTGTTGGGGTTCGCCGTGTAAATTGCGCCGATGTCGAACTTGATTACATTCAGCTTGTTCAAATACTTTTCGAAACTCGGGTCACTTGCAATCTTCAGGTCTGCAAAAAGGTGGCGGCTGTCGCAGCCTTTGCTGTAATACGCTGCGAGCATGTTACCCACCGTAGTCTTTCCGAAACGGCGCGCACGGGACATACAGACAAACCGCTGGTTGGTATTCACCAGCTTGTTTATTTCTGCAATGGCCATGGACTTGTCGACATAGATCGGTGTATTGCGATCCAATTGCAAGTTTATATTATTCGGATTGACGTAATTACCCATATTCGGCAATATAATAAAAGGCGAACGCAGAGACAACCGGGGTATCCAAGGTCAATGCTATCATGGTTGCGTTTTTATACCTTATCTATTCTTCGTTGCTTGAATATACCTGGCTGAAGGAAGAAAAAAGGTATATTTATATCAATAATCTTTGTAGAAAAAGAAGAGAATGTGAATATGCGTGTTTGGAAAATTAATAATTTAGTCTTTTTGCTTCTTGCTGTGTTTGTCCTGGACGCAATCGCCGCATCTCCGACGGTTGCGCCGGACCGTATGCGTAACCTGCGCATGCTGGAAGCGAATCCTTTCCTGTTTGAATACCATCGTGTGACCATGGGGGAGGGGCCGCAGTTTTTTGCCTATCCTAAGCGCGATACCTCGTTCCGCAAGAATTTTGACGAGACCGAAAAGGATGCTCTGTTTCACCTAGGTGATAGCGATTATAGGATTGCAGCCTCTATTGTGGGTGGCTTGGATTATCGCGGCGGCGAAACCCTTGGCGATACCATCTGGCCCGGAATCGATGGCGGCCTGTTTGTCCGTGGCTACGTGGATTCCTTGGATTTCTCCTTGGAAGCCCGTATGTACGTGGAAAGCCATTCCGCCAAGCGTCAAAAGTCTTGGGACCACGAAGTCTTTGATGAACAATATGGCGACATTCAGTATGTGAGCTATTCCCGCTATCGCGGGCAGGTGGGCTTTAACTGGAATCATTTTCGCGTGAGTGCCGGTCGCGATGTTTTGCATTGGGGCCCGGGCTTCTACAACAACCTGACGCTGAACCAGTTTGCCTTGCCTTACACATTCATGACTTTGGATGCGGTCTTTGGTCCGCTGCATATCGTAAGTGCATACGGGGACTTGCGTATTGGTCAGTGGGCTTGGAGCGATGAGAACGCTAACGAACGTAATATGTATGCACATCGTTACGAATTGGCTTTGGGCAACTTGACTCTTGGCGTTAGCGAACTACAGGTGATTTATAACGATAGCAAGCCCTTGATGATGGTCCCCATTATTCCGTTGTTTATTGAAAAGGGTAACTTCTCGGAAACTAGCAACAACGGTTCTATTTCTGCCGATGTCAACTATCGCTTGTTCCGTTTTGCACGAATCTATTCGGAATTCTTGCTGGACGATATGGAAAGCCCGGATGAATTGCTGAAGGGCAAGATGAACAACAACCGCTGGGGCTTTATGGCTGGTGTCCAGGCGTCTCATGATTTCTATGTAGCCCAAATGAAGTTAGAGGCTGGCGCTATTCTAGAATACGCTCGTGTTGAACCGTTCACCTACACCCATCATGATTCTGCAAAGGCGCAGCTGGCGCACTTGAATCACCCGCTCGGCAATCCGAACGGTCCCAACAGCCAGACCATTGACTGGCTGATGTATGCCCGCATACACAATGTGTTCGTCTCTGTTTTGCAGAGGTTCTATTGGAAGGGTAAAACATTTGGAAGTTCCATTGACGATGTATTTGAATGGGCTCCCAAAAATTATCTGAAGGGCGCAAAGATGCAATACTCGGTCACTCCTTCCGTAACCTACGAAGGCCAATACACTGCCTTTACCGGGAGTATCACTTTTGTGGACGATCCGCAGGTTTATCTGAGAGTCGGGTTTAAGTGGTGATGCGACTTTGGCAAGTTGTCTTCATCTTGTAGTTGCATCTGTTTCTGTCTTTTTTTATATTCTTGCGTATGGAAAAACAAATCTCTTGGATTACGGCGGCGATCAATGAATTTGCAAGGGCAAAGGCGTTGACGGTTAAGCAGGCTTTCAATTACTTGAGCTTGTTCAAGGGCTTTGATTTTATTCAGGATCATTACGAAGCGGAACATTTACTTTCTTTTGAAGATGTGGTTGATGACCTTACCGCAATTTGTTTGAAGAATGGGGGCCTTGTCAAGTGATTCTGTACCATGGATCAAACTGTGAAATTGAAACTATTGATTTGACGAAGTGTAAGCCGTTTAAGGATTTTGGTCAATCATTCTATCTTACAACGCTTTTGCCTCAGGCAAAGGAAATGGCTGAAAAGGTTGCGAAGCGATTCGGCGGCTCTCCTGTTGTAAATGTCTTTGAATTTTCCCAGGAACAGGCAAAAGATCTTCTCGTTAAGGAATTTTCCAGTCCTAATCGGGAATGGGCGGAATTTGTTATGGCGAACCGTAGCCGGAACTCAGTTCATCCTGCGGAATCCTTTGATCTAATAATTGGACCTGTTGCCAACGATGATATTGCGACTTTGTTTAGAACATTTGCAATGAAGATTATTTCCATTGACGAATTGGTTAATGGATTGCGATTCCGTAAACTGAACAATCAGTATGCTTTTAGAACGAAAAAGGCTATAGCCCTTTTGCAGAAGAGGGAATCTGTATGACGTCAAAACAGAATTTCCTTGTAGAAGGTGTTGTGAATGATATGGCTCTATGGCTTATGCAGGAACGAAACCTCTCGTTGCAGGAATCCCTAAGGATTATTTATAACTCTCTGACATTTGAAAAATTGCAGGATCCAGAGACCGGTTTGTATTTGGAAAGTTCTGCGTATAATTACGATCTTTTGTCTTCTGAAATAAAGAATGGTTGCATAGTTCAAGAAGACTATTGATAAAGTCAAATCATGACTTCAAGTCTTTATTGAGCCGATTTGAATAACTGAATCCATTCATCGCGGACTTCTTGATTGGGAATGTGGCACATTTTTTCGCCTTTGTCAATCGCTAGATGTCCAAAGTGTATCAGGCATGTGAATACATCATCTTTGCAAAGAAAATCAGTCATTTTGTTTAGGTAGGAGAGTGGGTCTACTTCAATCCTGCCACCGTCAAGCATGAACTTTATATCGTCAAGGATACCCTCGAAGTTTTGCCGTATTAAGTTGCCGACGACTTCAAAAGCAACCGAATCGATTTGGTTGTTTGAAAACTCGCGGTTGCGCATTGCCCTGATGACGGAAAATGAATTGTAGATTTCCTCGCCGTTCAAGTTGTAACCGTTGTACCGGCGTTTGCATTCCTCGAAGTCCATGCTGTAGGACTTGCAAAGGGTCTCGACTTCTTCGTTTGTGAATCCAATGCTGTTGGCCAATCGGTACGAGCCGAGCATGGAGAATTCGTCAAAATTGTTTAGACCGCTTTGCGATGCGGTGCGCATTACCGGCAGGACTCCTGTAATGTAAACAAGGGCGATGGCTGGAGCTATGTTTGAATTTTTGAACAGCCCAATCATGAAATGGTAAAAACTGGTGATGTACTCTTCAGGGAAACGACGCCGAACGAGAAGGTCGTAATCGTCGATGATGAAGACGAATTCTTCCGAAGTTGCACTATAAATTTGGCCCAAAGTGCTGACCAATTTATCGTCGGAATAATAGTTTACTTGTGGGAATAAACTTTTTAGTTCCGAGACGATTCTAGTGTTGATTTCAGGAACAATGTCGCCTATTTGTGAGTATTCCAAAAAGTCGGCAACATTAAAATGAATTACATTTAGTTTGTTTAAATATTTTTCAAAACTGGGATCGTTTGCAATTTTCAAGTCGGCAAAAAGGTGGCGACTGTCGCAGCCCTTGTTGTAGTAAGCTGCAAGCATATTGGCAAATGATGTTTTTCCAAAACCATTGGGCCGAGTCACGCATACCCTGCTATCATGGGTTCTTACAATTCGGTTTATTTCTGCGATTGCGTGGGATTTGTCAACGAACAGCGGTGAATTTTTTGCTTGTGCAAAAGGTTCATAACTTGGATTGACATATTTGTATTTGCGGTGTGATTCTGCAAAATTTTTGTGAAAACTGGAGCGAGTTTCTTCGTTTGGGAAACCTAGGGTATGTATATTCATGTCGAAGTCCTTTATTATCATGCTCAGGAATATAGTGAGATAGAATCGCTCTTGTCAAGGTACCTGTTTGTGAACGAATAATTTGTTTGTAGAAAGAGCTTTGGCTGCGAATTAGGGACTTGACAGTTTTTGCTTACGGAATTATATTGTGGTTGTTAATGAAAATCCGTCTGATAGCGGCGTGAAGCTTTGCTTCTAGGTCCCGGGGCGACAATGCAAAAATCAACCTTGTTGGTTGATTAGGTGATTGCCTAGTGTGGGACCATTATGTCTAAAATAAAAACAGTCAAAACAATTTGGAATCTTGGTAGTGGAGATTTCTTTTTTACAGGGTTTATCGTCCTTTACCAAAATCAAATAAAAAAGGTCTGGAGTGGTAAATATGAACTTGATTCCCTAGACTCTTTTGCGACGCAGTTCAAGGCGCAAGGTGAAGGTAAGCATTTTAGCCGACTAGACCGTTATACGCTCTGGTTGAACTATAAGAACGAAACAAAATCTGAGAAGGAACTTGTTTCCAATATGCTTGATGATATTCCGGCTGATTTCGTGCCACAAAGGGACATGCCTGATTTTTATGACTTTCTCTATGGCAAGTCCTTTACCATCAAGAACAATTGGATTAAAGTTTACACAACAACAGCGATTGTCGAAGAAGATTGTGCAAGCCTGTTAGATGCGGCCAGGAAAATCGTTTCGTCGCTTTACAACCAGGATTCTCCTGCAAGCCTTTATCTTATTCGCAACAAGATTGTTCTTGATAGTATCGATGTTGGTGATTTCAAGTGGGAAGGTTGCCCAGATCGATTTTGTGTCAATTATACTTCACGAGAATCCAAGGCTAACCCTTTTTCGTTTCGAATTTATTTCGATATGGAAATTAGCTATAAATTTCCTATTGACGGAAATCTTGATAACTCAAGGGTTGCGGCAGGCCCGTTAAACCTGGAACGATTCGACTTTGTACCTCTTTTTTTGGAGGAATTTATTGCCTGTCCCAAGGACATTCATCTTGATAAAAGAAACTGTTTTTATTATAGGACGCCAAAGGACACTCATGAACAGGACTTGATTTATGCTGAGCAAATTGTTCAAGGCTTGAATCGTGAATATCGATGTGATGACGATTGCGCTCAAGAATATTATTGGATGGCCTACCATGCTAAAGGCTCCGCGAGTGAACTGAAAAAGACCTTGAAAGAATGCGAGAAAAAACGTAAAAGAATCGAAATTGCGCAAGATTATATTGAAAAATATGGTGATAATGGAAAGATTTCAAAGAAGGTGATTTTATCTCATTTGAAAAAGATGATTGATTGTAATCCCCTTGATTTTACGGATTATGATATTAAATCTATAGCGCTTTATGCACGAGCATGTGTTACAGGAGTGTCTTTATGAGCAAAGATTTTTATTATAAATGCAATGTCTCTGTAAATGCTCGTGGAAAACGAACCTATAGTGCAAAAATTGATTATGGAAAGTATTGCAATTTAAATGAATTGGAAAACATTGATTCGGTCAAGTCGTTAGCATGTGGTGAATCTTTTATTTTGAAAGATAATGTCATTGAAGTTCTGATGGATGACGAAGGTAATCTGGTAAGATTAAAGAATGTTCTGCATTTGTCCGAAATGATTCTGCACGAAGATTTCAAGATGGACTGTGTTGATGAATTTGGACTTCATCGTCAGGTGATTGCCGAAAGCGTAAAAGTCTATCAGGATCATTTTGGCTTTGTGTCGAAAGGATGCTATCAGATTAAGTTTGATGTGCAGGTTGAATTTTCTTGGAGCGGAGATTGTCTTCTTGAAAAGCGAATCAAGCGGGATTCCTTGGTGAAAATCGAAAGTGTCAAGATGATGCTTGAATCTTTAAAGCTGCAAAATGATTATCCTGCAGAGTATCGACTGTTTAATATAGATGGTGTAATGTGGATCGGGAGACTCTCGAAACGCAAACGGGACTTGTGGAATGTTCTTGCAAAACCGATTTGGAATTCTATTAACGGCAGCTATTCGCTGATAAAGTTCATCCAGAAAACCTGTCCCGACAAGGAACTCAGGGATCGTTTGCAAAAGATTGAGCTGTCTAACATAATTGAGTTTGAAAATTTCCAAAGCGAAAAGTTGAGAAACGAAACCGAAATGGATGCCATCCGTAAATTGCTGGAACTGCAAGAAGGGGGTTCCGATTCTGATGGTGACGAAATCAAAAAACAGGTCGGTCTTTACATCGTAAGTCAGATTCGCGCAAATCCCGAAAAGTATGCGAAGAGCTGTTACTGGTCGATAAGGGATTGCGCACAGGAAATTCTTGAGGGGCGTGTTTAACCCGAATTGTGCGACGAAATATTGACGATGACGTACGGTAAATTTATTCTGGTATCGATAAAGTCCGTACGTTACGGCTGATATTTTTTTATACTTCCATCCGATGAAATCCCGCATATACAAATTCTTCTTCGCACTGCTTCGTTTTTCCCTAGGGATTGATGAAGCTTTTGAGCATCGCCTGTCGGCGGAGGAATGGACTTGGATGCGGGAGGAGGCGATTCGCCAGGCGCTGGTGGGCGTGCTGTATATGGGCGTCAAGAAGTTGCCCGAGGATGTGCGACCGCCTTACCGCTTGCTAATGCAGTGGGCTTTTGACGCTGAGAATATCCGCGGGACGAACCAGAAGGTGAACGCCGTTGCCGTGAGGCTTACCCAGATGTTCAAGGAGCGGGGGAGGGAATCAGTCATCCTGAAGGGACCTGCCAATGCGCTTCTGTACCCGGATCCATTTGTCCGCAGCTGCGGCGACGTGGACATCATGCTCCCAGGTGGCCGCGATTCCGTGGTGAAGCTGTTGACCGAGATGAAACTGATGGATGGGGCGGATGTGGGCGCTCATCATGCTCATCTGGATGACTCGTTGTTTGATGTTTCCGTTGAAGTCCATTATGTTCCCACGGAGGGGGCGAATTCACCCTCGAGGAATCGGCTGGTACAGGAATTTTTGACGGGGGAGTTTGCTAATTCAAAAAACGCACAGGTTGGTTTTAATGTACCTTCCATAAAGTATGCGCTTGTGATGCAGCTTGCACACATTAAGGAGCATTTCTTTGGGGTAGGCATTGGACTGCGTCAACTTGTGGATTATTACATGCTGCTTAAACATTCCTCGGCGGAGGACCGTGCAACCGTCGCATCGTTGCTGAAAAGTTTTGGCTTGCTGCGAATTGCGCAAGCGGTCATGTGGCTTTTGCAAAATTGCGTTGGCCTCGACGAAGAATACTTGCTTTGCAGGCCTGATGCGTGGCGAGGGAAACGCCTGCTGAATGTTGCGTTAGTTGGTGGAAACTTTGGCGTGTTTGATGAAAAGTTTGCCGGTCCGCAACCGTATCGCTGGTACAAGCATTATAAGCGTGCCGCCTACTTGTTGCGCTTTGATTTCTCCGAAGCTCTTTGGTATGAATTCTGGGCCCTTACGGGAGTCCCGAGACGCGTGCTGAAGACCCTGCGCAAAAAGTGAACGCCTTTACGCGCGGATTACTTCGTCCATTACCGCAACCATCTTGCTGATGTCTGCTTCGTGCATCAGATGGTAGTTTGCAAGGATGCGTTCCAGCGGGAACTTGCTTAGAATTTCTTCAAATGAAATAGCTGCTTTCCATTGGTAGTAGGCGAGTATAGTTCCGCTCCAGTATTCTTCTTGCGGGTAGAACGGATACTTCCTGGATTCCTTGATGGCGGCTTCCGCTTCATCGCTGTCAAATGCTATGATGGCCAGTTCATAGCCGGATTTTCCGCAGAGAAAGTCAGGGTTGCCGATTTCGATTTGCACGGGAATTTCAGATTGCAAAAATGCTTGTTGAACTTCGGCTGGGCTTTTGCGAAGATACCGGAGTGCCGTCTGGAAGAAAAATCCCAGATTTTTCTGTACATCGTTCAGGTACATTTGACTATAGGTGTAGATCATCGACAATTTCCGGATTTCTGATGATGTCAAGCAGATAAGTCGCTTCGGCCGGCTTGATTTTGCGCAGACCCTCTAGGTAGTTTGTTCTTGCGACCGAGTCGCGTTCCCGATACTTTGGAAAGTAGGTTTCTTTATTTGCAATTTCGCTTTTGACAAACTGAATCTGTTCGAATGCCTTTTCGCTTTTCAAGACAACTTGCATTCCTAGGCTGCCGAGTTTCATGGAACTGGCCAGGTTCTGGACCGGAATGATGTTTTCTAAAAAGTCGCTTGCAAAAGAGAAGTAGGAATCGTTTGCCCTATACCCAAGAATTATGTCGTACTCTTTGTAGTTAATAGGAAAATTCTTGACAAGGAAGTCGAGATTCTGCTCGCCCAACGGAGTCTTTGGGGAAAACGTTCTGTTCTGCATCAAAATGGAAATCCAGTGCAGAATGTTGATTGGTTCCTTAGAAAGGTCTAGTACGCTCAGGTTCGTTAGGTCTAGGCTGTATGTGTTGGCATAACCGTCAAGATTTTTCTGGCAAGCCCACTCTTTAGCCAACTCCATGTTTTCGGTACAGTAGAAACCAAGCCCATAGTCGTTATGGGTGTTTCCCTTGCCATAAACAGGCTTTTCGATAACTTCCGTTGAACCGTGATAAATGATCATGTTTGAATTACACCCACTTCCATTTGGCGTCGATGCCGAGGATTCTGTCGCATTGTACGTTCTTGATCATGTTCATTGTGGCAAGGCGCTTTTCGCTGAAGCGTTCGTCGCATTCCAAAACAAGTTCGGTTTCGCGGATTTCCTCGACGCAAGCTTTTATTGCCGGGGTCATGATTGCCTTAGCTGGGGCGACATAGTTGCTGCCGATTACGGGACCGCGTCTTGAAAGGTAATCATCGAACTTGTCGTTGTAATCGAATTCCGGTTCCGAGAATGGCACGAATGCCATGTTAAAATCGAAGCAGGGATTGATGCCGATTTGTTCGAAGCTGTCGTTATCGACCAAAAATCCGAAGTTGCCAAAGTGCCTGTCGCTATTCAGCGTGATGCAGTCTGCAACTACCATGCGGCGGAATTCATTTTCTGCACCGAGCTCGGCGTAGATTTTTAGCAATTGGGGCAAGCCGTAAAATGTATTTGATTTCGCGCATTGTGCAATAGGTCGGTAGCCAAATTTTTCACTGGTAAACAGCTTGCAGTCAGAAATGACGCGTCCGTCGTATCGGCCCAATTTATAGGTGACTGACGTGCAGATTTTTTCAAAAACTTGCGAGGCAAGGACTTCGCCGTAGGGTTCAAGGCCGGCTTTGCGCGTGCTGGTGCTTCCTGCTTTGATTAGGTGGATTCCGTCACTTTTGCTGAGCCAGCACTTGTCATAAGTTCCATCGGTAGTGAGTTCCGGCGAGGTGGTGGACATCTGTATGCCGTAAAGTCCGTTGCCGTCAAAAGACAGCTTGGAAATCACCTCGTCGAATTTATTTTCGTAAAGGTTGACTTTTGCCCAACTCACGTCTTCGGCCTCGCTCTTTACCCACAGTGTGTCTGTGAGGGAAAGGCAGTGGGTGAGCGCGATGAAACCTCTCTTTGTTTTGCCTCCGCAAAGGTCAAGAATCTTGTTCACGTGAGCGCGATGCTTTGCCGCACTGCGCGCCCCGACCCAACCGCTAATTTGCGTCGCCCATTCTGGCATGGGGTTGTGCTGCTTGAGCATGTTGCAAACTTCAAGTTCACCTTCGCCCACAATCTCAAAATCACAAAGAGGCATGTCTTTGTTCATCAATGTATAAATCAAATTAGCCATGATGTCTCCCTGTGATGTTGCGGTCTATGCGGAATATAGTAAAATAATGAAAAGTAGGGCAAAGAAAAAGCCTCCGCTGGGAATTGCGGAGGCTGAAATTTTTTGAGGGATGTTGGTTAGTCGAAGTCTACGATTTCATAACTGTCGTTGACAACTCTTGCTTTGCTAGGGGAGACTTTTTTTTCGTAGAAACTCGCGCTTAAAAGTGGACAATTGTTTTCCATTTTCAAGATAGACATCTGCGGGGCAACATAAGTTTTCTTTTCGGTATTCTTATTCATGTTTGCCTCACTTGATGATAACGGGGATGCCGTTCTTGAAATAGGTTCCCGGGACATTGGGTCTGCCGTTCAGGCGGCGGCCTTTGATGTCGCGCCAGCTTTCAACCTTGTTGGACTTCAGCGGAGAGATGAAGGGCTTGGTAATGGCGGTTGTGCCTTCTTCAGCATTTTCTTCATCATCGTCTTCTGCGCTGGGGTATTCAAGCCTTATTGTAGAAACAATGACTGGGGACATGACGGTGGTGTCCTTTATGAATGTCCTTGGAGGGATGACAATTTCTTTTTCTTCCACGATGACATCAATAGCATTGGGAAGGTCTTCATCGGACAGGTCAAGAACGGTTGTTGCCGGTGCTGCTCGGTTCATATTCCTATAAGGAGGCGCTGCATTGGGGGCAATATTTTTTCCACTATAAATCAGGTAAGCACGCATTTCTCTAGTACGGACATTGTGGCCTGCCTTGGCAAACTGACCGATGGAGAATGTTGATTCTCCGATATATGGCACGTTTTGGGTTCCTACGAAGCCATAGATCTTACCAAGGTTGCTTGAACTTTCATAAGCAGAACTGCCTTCAGAAGTGGTCAACATAGTCTTGTAGGTTCCTACAAGTTTCCAGTCATTTTGAATGGATGATACATATTCGTACCTTGATTCTGGAGTAATCTTTTTTAATGTGACTGGACCACAAAAATGCATTTGACCGGACAATCCGTCTACAAGATAGGGTGTACTAGCTTTGATTTCAGAAACTTCAGTAGTGGCGTTAATTTCGTATTTCTGCTTGTTTTCGTTGTATTTGATAGATGAACTGCCGTTAAATTTGTTGAACTTTAGTGGTTCGAATGTTTCTCCTTCTTCAACGATACATTTTGATGTTGCTGTAATCCTGGATGATTCAATGTCGAATGGTAACATAATGGTGGAACTTTTGCCACTAAATATGCGGTCAAAATCTACCGAGTCTACATATATATCTTGAGGAATTTTTAGATATTCAAGAACAGAGTCTTTGCCATCCTCTTTTGTTTTAACGATTGTACCTGGATTTTCTGGCCAATTTGGATTCTCTCTTGTCCACTCAGTAATATGGGCAATGAGCTTATTGTTCGTGTATTCGTAAGAAACACCTGTAGCTTTGTAAGATGAATCTTTATTAAGAGCTTCTGTAAGTTTATCTCCAAATATTTCTCGGCAAACATTTATATTTGTTATGTCTTTTATTTTTTCTTTGCCTTCGCTATCTTTTTTTACAACTCCATTTGCATCTCGATCAGGTTCTGTGCATAGGCTTTTTACATTGCATTTGTCACCTGTACCAGAACAGTAAACGGAACCATGGCTGTTGACTTTAGCGTCATCTGTTTTATTGTTTTTGCCTTGAACCCCGCGATCACGCTTGTTGACAATTAAGACCTTGGAGTAACAGCTGTAAAAATCCATCTTTCCGTCATTGACCCCGATAAATCCACCAACATTACGGCCTCCATTTTCTTTCATATTGTGGGTAAACCAGCTTTCTACAATCATATTGGACATGCTTAATGTTGCTCCGCTTTGTACGTGTCCAATGACTCCTCCTACCGTGTCTCCAACGATACTTTCAGAATTACTGTTGCACACTTCGTCATCGCTGGGACATTTTCTTTGGAGGGAATCCGCTTTAATTACACCAGAAAACTGATAACCTTGGATGGTTACGTTTCCGCTAGCTCGTGCGGCAAGTGAACCAACTTGTTTGTTGGCGGAAAAATATGAATCTACGATGCGCAAGTCCTTGATGACTGCTTTGTCATTCAAGTTGATTATAAAGCCTGCTTCACGTGCGTAGGTCCATGTAGTGTCTTTTTGTACTTCACCGTTTTCTAGCGTGGTTTCGCTAGTGCTTTCCACCACAAGCCCACCAATGTATAGTCCTGATATAGAGAAACCCTGGCCATCAAAGGTGCCACTGAAATTTTGCATTGGAGATATGGTGTTGTACTTGGGAAGATTTATATCAGCTCCAGTATCATTAAAAGAAACGATGGAAAAATCTACCAGTTGAATGTTCTGAGTTAGTCTGGCGTTTAGACCTGGCTGAGGGTCTGTTGATTCTCCACCGTTGACCAGACTGACAAATTCTCTTAAATCGTTTGCAGTCGCAAGGTTGTAATATCCACCTGCATCAGGGCTTATTGCTGCCGAAGCAAATGTTGCGCAGAGTGCCGCAACTGTTACGATGCTTTTCAAAAATCTCATACCCAGTACTCCTTTTAAAGCGTACATTATCTTTATAAATTTAGTTTTTTCATTAATTTTAGTTTATGTTTTTTTACTTATAACAAGTCTTTCCTACCAAAAATAGGCCTGCTTGTACGGATTCTTGCTTTTTAGCTGCTTTCATTTGGAGTAAAAAAAACACCAGCGGGGGAGCTGGTGTTTTGGAATGGTGTCTTGACGGTTAATCAAGGAAATAGACGCTTGCTGGAGAAGCCGCTGCTTTTTCCTTATCTCCTTCGCCGTAGCAATCATCCTTGCTGCAGCCGAGGAGTGGGCAGGTGTACTCCATATTGAGCACTTTCATTTCGGGAGCTTTGTATTCTTTTTTCTGCTTGTTGTTCGTCATACATTCCTCCTTACTTTACGATGACCGGGGTGCGATTCTTGATGTAGGTGCCTTGTGTCTGGGGCTTGTTTCCCATGCGGCGGCCCTTGAGGTCGTACCAGGTTGCCTGCTTGTTCATCACGGGGGCTGTCACGGGTTTTGCAATGGCCGTGGTTCCTTCTTGGTCTTCATCATTGCCTTCGCCAGTGTTACCGGATTCGTTATCCGTGGAATCTTCTTCAACTACTGGTGCTGGCGGGATAATCAAGGATTCAATGATGATCGGATCTTCACTAATGACGACCTCGATGTTGTCGGGAAGCTCAAAACTTTCAGCGGCGGTTTTTGCCAGGGCACGGGGAGCTTTATTTAGCGCAGGCATGCCGTTTGGATTCGGGGTAGGATCTGCTACGTCGGGATTTTCGTCTAATCCCGGATAGTACAAGTAGGCGCGCAAGGGCTGGATTTGTACGTTGTAGCCAACCTTCACGAAGTTTCCGGCGGTAATTCCCTTGTCTGTTTGATTCTGGCCAGCGAAGCCGTAGACCTGGTAACCCTTAGGATTGCTTTCGTCAAAGGGCGGGTTATCAACATCCCAGCGCTTGGCTGCGTAAACACCGGTGAAGGTCCAACCAGTTTCGTTTTCATCTTTGACAGTTTGAGTGCCGGCTGTAGTTTGCTTGAGGGCGACTTTGCCGCTGAAAGTCAGTGTTCCGGTTACCTTTGGCAGAATGAGGTACGGCTTGTTTGCTTCCAATGTTTTAATTCGCCGGGCTTGAATTTGCCATTTGCCATCGACAACTTTCATACCTGTTAAGGTATAGAATTCTGCACCGGTGATTTCCTTGGTATTTCCGTTTTCGCTGGTGAGATAATTATCGATGAAATCGAACGGAAGTATGATTGTTGACCAGCGGTTTTGAGTAAAAGAACGGGAGATATAGATGGAGTCAACGTTCACATTTTGAGGAATGCTGAATGCGTCAGTTAGTTCTTTTCCATCGGCAATGGTTGCGTTGGTTTTTGCGATGAGCTTGGAAGTTCCTTTTTCGGTATCATACTTTGTTTCAAAGTTTAGACCTTTCAGCTTTTCACCCATCATGGCTTCGATGGCGTCTCCGCCAAGGTTTGATAAGACGTAGGTGGATTGGAATTCTTGATTATTAAGGTTTGCGTTGTAGTTTTGTTTTACAGAAGTTTCGTTACCGACAGAAGTTGATTTTAGTATTTTAGTGCAATCTTCGGTCCAATGTGTAATGCTTTGCGTTTGTTTACAGCCTATAGCAACAGCGTTGCTGAAGTCCTTTCCTGGGAGTTCTGCTACGATTGGATTACTATCATTGCCTTTTATTGTTCCCGTATTATAGCAGTTTATGATAGACACGTAGGGACCTGCATTTACGTATCCAATTAAGCCACCGCCTTTTCCATCAATAGTGCCTTCGTTGTATGAATTTGTGACGGCTAACTTAACATTTGGATTGATAGAACCAATTAGGCCTCCTCCTCCATAGTCAGAAGCTTTGATTGTGGTGGTACTTTCTATTCCGCAACGGTCGATAACCACCATTTTTTCGTTTGCTTTGCCATCGTCACCAATCACGTCGTTTGAATTGGATACATCTCCAATGATTCCTCCGACAAATTGTTTACCGGATATGGTTGAACTTTTTATAGTCAAATTGCGAACGATTGCTCCACCGTAAGCTCGACCAATAAAGCCTACATTTTCCATATTGGTGGTGCTATTGTTGATGTATATGTTTGAAATGGAGTGGCCTTGACCGTCAAATGTGCCGCCAAATGGACTTATTGGTGTCCAATTATTCTGCTTCGTATTTTTAGTTGAATTGGTTGTTCCGTAGATTGTTGCTAATTCAATATCATTATCCAATTTTCCACAAGCAGAATATTCTCCACCATTAACTTTATCGGCAAAATCTTTCAAGTCCTGTGCCGTCGAAATATGATAGCATCCATCATCGGACTTGCTAATCTCCGCCTCCGCGCCAACTGCGCACAGTCCGGCAAAAATCATTGTATAAAAAAACTTCTTCATAGGGCGTCCCCTTATTTTTTTACAAATTTAACATTTTTATCCATATATATGGATACTTTGTGTGTTTTATTGAGATTTTTTGTGATGTTTGTCATGCAAAGCTAGGTTCACGGTCATCCTCGTCACCTTCGTCAAGTGAGGTCGCCTGCGAGAGTGCGAACGAGGATGTGTGCTTGAGCTTGTGCCAGGATTGCCAGGCTTTTATTATATTTCCAATGTAAATTTTAGGAGATTTTGGATGAGGAACTTATTGTACCTCGTGTTTTTTGTATTTGCGGCGTTATTCGTCGATGGTTGTGCCTTTGCCCCGGGGATGTACTTTGGGGAACGTTCTAGTGAAGACGGTTCCGTGGATACTTTGGCCACTTTTCAGGGGGCCGAGGTCCGTTTGCAGAGTATCAGCCCTTTGGCGATGCAGAATGCTACCGAAGAGGCGGAGGCTAGGACCGCCATTCCCCAGGCTTTGCTGGATTTTGTTCCCGAGACTTACCGTTTGGGCAAGTTCGACGTGGTGCAGGTGACTGTCTGGGAACATCAGGAACTTTCCTTGCCTTTGGGACCGTACCGCAGTGATAACGCTGTGGGGCAGCTCATCGACGAGAATGGAGAGATGTTCTACCCTTATGCAGGTCAGATCAAGGCGGAAGGCAAGACCATCACGGAGCTTCGCGATATTATCGGGACGGGCCTCGCTACGGTTTTCAACAAGCCCCAGCTTGAAGTTCGTTTGATCCAGAGTCAGAGCAAGCGTGCCTACGTGCAGGGCGGTGTGGAACATGCCGGCGTGGTTCAGCTGTCCAATATCCCCACATCCTTGCTGCAGGCCATTACCCAGTGCGGTGGCGTGAGTGCTTCCAACGGCGACCCGACCCAGGTGCAGCTGATTCGTGACGGTGTGACTTATCCTGTGAACTTGATGGCCACCTATCCGTCGGGTCATGGCCCCGGTGATGTAATCCTTAAGGATGGGGATGTGGTTCGCGTGGCGGAGATGAGCGAATCCAAGGTGTATGTCTTTGGCGAAGTGGGACGTCAGCAGGCGCTGCCTATTCTGAACGGTCACTTGACGCTAGCCCAGGCTTTGGCCGAGGTGGGGGGATTGCAGATTCTTTCTGCCCAGAGTCGTGGTATTTATGTAATCCGTGGAGACATGAAGCGAATCAATGTTTATCACCTGAATTCCAGGAATCCCATGGCGTTGGTGTTCGGCGACCAGTTCAAGCTGCAGCCCCACGATATCGTGTATGTGGATGCCACCAACCTGGTTCGCTGGAACCGTGTCATGTCCCAGATTCTGCCCTCTGTCCAGACCTTCTACTACGGATTGCAGGGCGTGCACCTGATTAAGTCTGTAAAAAATGACGTGAATAACTGGTAGGTTTTATGTTGCCCTTGAACGAAAATGGAAATAGCACACCGGTCCCGCAAGCACAGGCCCCGGCAGGCTCCTTGTCTGTATTTGATTTGATTCGTGTGCTTTGGAATGGCAAGTGGTTAATGATCCTGTTTGCAATTATTGGTGCTGCAGTGGGTTTCTACAAGGCCAATTGGGAAATTCCCATTTACACCAGCGATGCTCTGATTCAAATCAATACCAAGGTGGAACAGCCGGTGGCGGCTGTGGGTGCCGTGAATGCTTTGCTGGTGGAACGTTCCCCGGCAGATGCGGAGATGATGCTGATCAAGAGCCGCATGGTTCTTTCCAAGGTGGTGGAAGATCAGCACTTGAGATTCCACGCCAATCCTATTGGCGACAAGGACCGTATTTTGCATCGCGAAGGCCGCATGGATTTGGAGCTTTTGGAACTGCCTGGATACGGCTTTAAGGCTCGTGCCTTGGGTAACGATTCCTTTGCTGTAGTTGCCAAGGGAAAAGAGATTGTCCATTGTGTTGCGGGAGAGACTTGTCGCACGCAGTATAACGGGGATTCCGTGGCCATAAGGACTGGGCTTTTTAAGGCCCACAAGGGGCAGGAATTTTCCTTGAGTGTTTCTTCGGAACTTTCTGCCATAAACAGTTTGGCTGGTGGCTTGTCTGTGGGGGAAGCGGGCAAGAATTCCGGCTCGGGCATGATCAAGATTCATTATTCACACCGCTACGCGGACCGTGCCGCTGCCATCTTGAATTCCGTCATGGACACTTATCTGCGTCAGAATGTGGAGTTGCGTAGCGCTACCGCCGCAAAGACTCTGGAATTTTTGGACGAACAGTTGCCTGGGGTGAAGTCCAAGCTGGATAGTATTGAAGGGGTTCTCTCCAAGTACCGCCGCGAGGTGGGAACGGTGGATATTTCTGGCGAAACCAGTTCCAGCTTGAGTCGAAGTGTGGATCTACAAAATCAATTGGCTGGCTTGGACCAGCAGAAGGCCGAAGCCCTTCGGGTGTACACTTCTGAACATCCCAACGTGCAGGCTATTGAAATCAAGCGGAAGGCCTTGCTTGGGGAACTGGGTAAGGTGAAGTCCGTGATGAAGAAACTCCCCGAAAAGCAGCAGGAATTGCTTCGACTGCAGGGCGAGGTGGAATTGAACAACAAGCTGTACACCACCATGCTGAACAATGCCCAGCAGTTGCGTGTGGTCCGTGCAGGTGAACTGGGTAATGTGCGTATTGTGGACCATGCCCGCATTGCAGAGGGTTCGTCTTATCCCAACAAGCGTAGCATTGAGATGATGTATCTAGGTATTTGCCTGGGTATCGGGGCCGCCATCTTAATCTTGATTCGCGTGTTCTCCCGCAAGGGGATTCGCAATTCTTCCGAGGTGGAAAATGCGACTGGCATCAGCGTGTACGCCAAGGTGCCGGAATCCCGCAACAAGTTGCTGCGTAAGCGTAAACGTTCTGCCAAAAATTTCCTGGTGGTGGACGATCCCGACGACCGCGCTTCGGAAGCCTTCCGCTCCCTGCTTACGGCGGTGGATTTCTCTCTGGAAAAGCACCAGGTGCTGATGGTGTCTGGCTTGATTCCTGGTGTGGGTAAGTCCTTTGTTGCCGAAAACATCGCGGCCCTTGCCGCCCAGATGGGACGCAAAATCTTGCTAATCGATGGCGATATGCGTCGCGGTCGCGTGAAGAGTAAATCCAAGGACGGTCTTGCAAATGTTTTGATGCGTAAGTGTACTGCAGCCGATGCAATTACTCAAAGCGAAGTTGAGAATTTGTATGTAATGGGCGGCGGCCACACTCAGTTGTATCCCAGTGAACTTCTGCGTGGCGATACCTTTAAGGAATTGCTTGATGAACTGCGCCCCCAGTACGACTTGGTCATTGTGGATACGCCGCCGATTTCTTTAGTGACGGATGCCACCTTGATTTACCCGCTGGTGGACTTTAGCCTGATCGTGCTTCATTACGGTAAGCATGCTGTGCCCGAGGTGGTGGAGACCTTGGCTTCCCTGGATCGAATCAAGAGTGGTCCCAAGGCTTTTGTGCTGAACCACTGCGAACGTGGTCATCACGGATACGGCTATGGCTACGGTTATTACGGCTACTATGGCTATTACAGCTACAGCTATCGCAAAAAGAAGTCGTAACAAGAATCTATATTTGCGCAAATTTTTTAGGGTTTCGACATGAAAAGAGTTTCTTATACACTGGCCTTCGTTTTAGGCGCTTTTGCAACGTTTAGCTCTGCAGCTCAAATTCAGGGCTTCATTACAGGTTATGCTCCCAGTCTCGTTGATGAATTCAAGGAAGTAAAAGGTGTTGAAAAATACACTGAACTTCATTCCGATTTTATGTGGAGTCTGGGTGGCGAGTTCCTGGTTAATCCTGTAGGCCCCCTGATGGTTGGCGGCGGTATTGGATTCTTTAGCGTGCAACAAGACGGTGACGTGAATGTGGTTATGCCGTCGGTTCCTCTGTGGGGTACTGTCGGCGTAATTGGCCCTGAAACATGGTGTGCGCGTCCTTACCTTGAATTTCGTGTGGGTTACCCTATTCCTGCCGCCCGTTTTGCGACGTGGTGGGATAAGCCCTTGAACTTTTTTGCAACTGGAGCCATAGGTGTTCAATTGCCCTACCATATGGGTGTGGAATTTGATTACACCTATATAACCATGGACAAATATTTCAAGAAGCACGATATCAACTTCCGTCTTGGTTCTGCTAAGTTTGGCGGTTCCATTACGGTACACTTTGATTTGTTCAAGAGCCCAGCAGAACCGAGTGAAGCTTCGGCGAAAAAGAATGAATTGGTAGCCCCGCTTGCTGCTGAAGAATCCTCCAGCGGGGAAACATCTTCTGACGTAAGCGAGAATACGGAATCTACAGCAACAGAAGAAACTTCTTATTCTGATTATAGCGAACAGCCTGCCGAAGAATCTGTGACAGAATACGTTGCCGAAGAAACCTCCGAAGAACAGTCTTCAGAAGAAGCTGCGGAATCGACTGCCGAAGAGGAGACCTCCTACGCAGAGGAATCCGCTGCGGAAGAAGCTACCGCTGAAGCTGTTCCCGAAGAAGAGGTTGTTACAGAAGAAGCTCCTGCAGAGGAACCTGTAGCAGAACCTGCTCCAGAACCGAAGCCGGAACCTGTTGCTGCAAAGAAGGATAAAAAGTCGGCAAAGAACGCCAAGGCCAAGAAGGGCTCTAAGAAGAGTGCAAAGAAGGCTGGGGCAAAGAAATCCTCTAAGAAGGGAAAAGCCGCTTCTAAGAAGTCAACAAAGAAGTCTGCCGCAAAAAAGAAACAGGGTGCTGCTAAAAAGAAACCTCTGACTTAGATGATAAATTTGAATGCCGCCTCGTGCGGCATTTCTTAAATGTAACCGTGAAAACTTATTTTGGGAAAATGGCGGGGTTGGAAGGCAAAAGTGTTCTGTACCCCCGCTAAAAAACGCCCCTAACATACGATTTTGGCTGTTTTGAAGGCAAATATTGCCTGTTTTACGGCTGAATTAGTGAATATTTACTCTGAAATTGCAAGAAATTGCAAACAACGTATGGAAAAAGGCGGGGGTGGACTCGGATTTGAATCCAGAACCCCGCCTTTTTGGCGAATTAAATTTTTCGCACTTACTTGAGCGCGGCGATCTGTGAGCAACAAGCCCCAGGTGTTGACCTGGGGCGGTTGCGAGAGCACTCGCTAGTCGTATGTTCGTTATTGCTCTTAAGCGAGTGCGGCTATAATTGCGTCGCCCATTCCAACTGTACCGACCTTGGTGCAGCCTTCCTGGTAGATATCGCCAGTGCGGTAGCCCTGAGAAATCACCTTTTCGCAAGCGGCTTCGATAGCGCGTGCAGCTTCTTCTTCCTTGAAGGTGTAGCGCAGCATCAAAGCGGTGGAGAGGATCTGGGCCAGCGGGTTAGCGATGCCCTTGCCAGCGATGTCCGGAGCGGAACCACCTGCCGGTTCGTACAGACCGAAGGAACCTTCAGCAATAGAAGCGGAGGGGAGGAGGCCCATGGAACCGGTGAGCATTGCGCATTCGTCGGTAAGGATGTCGCCGAACAGGTTCGGGCAGAGCATCACGTCGAAGTCGCGGGGGCGCTTCAGGAGCTGCATAGCAGCGTTGTCAACGTAGAGGTGTTCGAGAGTCAGTTCCGGATAGTCCTTGATGACTTCGTTCACAACTTCGCGCCACAGGACGGAAGTGGTCAGAACGTTAGCCTTATCGATGGAAGCAACCTTCTTGTTGCGAAGCATTGCGGCGTCGAAAGCGAAGCGAGCGATGCGTTCCACTTCGTAGCGGCTGTACTTCATG
>JAZRXW010000049.1:0-21710 GCA_045600425.1 Fibrobacter sp. | reverse complement strand
CAGGAATTTTGTAAGCCACACCTGATTCGTGAAGAGGCGGAACCACCGTTACCTTCTGGGAAGCGTCAAAGGCAGTATAATCCATCCAGCCTAGGGAGTTTTTCTCGAAGGCGCTATAACCAGGCGGAGTAGCCCCATTGTTGTTATACATACCCGTTGCCATCACATCCCAAGCGTGGGCTCCGGGATACTGAGTCGTGAAGGTCGAGGGATCCGTATAGACGGAATAGTGGTCGCCTAATCCCAGAGAATGACCCAACTCATGAACGAAAGACCCGATGTTCTTAATAGAGTAGGAATTTTCCATCTGGGCCGTAATGAAGTAGCTGTCGAACTTTTTTCCACCAATAGTCTGGACCTGACTTCTCCATTTCAAGGCGTGCTGCTGTCCTCCGAAACCAGCCTGGTCTCTGGAGCCAGCAAATATAACAGAAACCAGATCTACATAGCCATCGTTATCGGCATCGTAAGGAGACGCGTCAAAATTGGGGTACTTATCCTTTAAGGCCACAAGAGCATCCTTCACCAGATTATATTCATAGCCTTTATAACTGGAAATAGCGTTTGGAATCGTCACCATGAACACATCAAAAATCGGGACGAAAAGCCCGTCGGACTGGTCCGTAAAGTAATCCTTCACGGAGCCTGTGTGCTTATCCTTGTTGTAGCCCGCCTGATTGAGGCGGTTGTAATAAGCAAGAGAATCGCAGTTGGAGGAACCCGAGCCAGATACAAGAATCACCGGAAAACGGTTGGTCCCGCTGGAATGACCTGCAGGTTTCGGCAACCGCTTTATGGTTCGTGAATCCCCCTCCAGAGAAACAGGCTCGTTCTTTTTTGCAGAAGGAAGCCAGTTGGGACGCTTACGCTTTTCGGGAATTTCAAGACGGTCGGGATTATTCCTGCGGTGAGCCCGATAGGACGCATCACGGTCCAGGGATTTCAGGAATTTCCAATCCTTCTGGCTGCGGCTACCCTCACCTTTCGCCTTAATGGAAGTTATATTGCCGGACTCATCGGCATAATAGAAACAACCGGTAGAATCCTGGATGATGAGAAAGCCGTCGATGGTCTGGGCGAAATTGTAATGTTCATCCCCCATGCGGCGGATGGTCAGGGTGTCGCCCTGATTGTCAACGACGTAAGGAGTGGGATTTTCCGGCTCTGCCCACAAGCTTGCCGCCAGCCCAAACAGACCAGCCGTAAAAATTCCTTTCCAGACATTGCTTTTCATACCCAACAAATCTCCTTTATACCTAAAATACTTTATTTGCGTTGGCATTTAAGGAAAAAACTTGTAAAATCCAGGTTCCAAAGGCCTTTTCCGCTCTATTTTTCCATGGTTTTCTGATTCGCCCCAAAAATGTTCTCAAAATTTTTCTCATTTTCATAAAAATTAATGTAAATTTGAGAACGTGAACAACTATATCGATATATTTCAGTTTACTCATTTCCGTAAGTATTTGGAAGAATACCAGGCCGCCCGCGTACAAGTCGAGCCCTCTTTTACCCGTACCGAAATCTGCAACCTGCTGGGCATGGAAAAGTCCCGCAGCTATTTCGCCGATGTGCTCCGGGGTAAAAAGGTAAGCCCCCGCATGGTATCAAAGTTTATCGAAGTCCTGGGCCTCGAAAAAAAAGAAGCCAAATACTTCGAAATCATGGTGAAGGTGGACCAGGCAAAGAACGACGCCCTTCGCAAGGAAGCCATGGAAGAATTGCTGCAGATGCACCCCAATCCGCAGCACATCATGAACACCGACGCTTACGAGTATTACAACCACTGGTACAACAGCGCCCTCTTCGCTATCCTAGACGCCATGGACGTTACAGACGACATGGCCCCCGTGCAGAAGCGGATTTTCCCGAAAGTTCCTCTGGGAAAATTGAAGGACTCCCTGGAACTTTTACAGCGGCTGGGACTTGCCCGCAAGAACGAGGACGGTTTCTGGAAACCCACCAAGGAATCCATTTCCAGCGGTCCCTACAACAACGCGGAACTGATTAAGCAATATCAACTTCAGTGTTTTGAGCTTTCCAAGCAGGCCCTGATGACGCCACCCAAGGCACCGTCCATCATGAACACCTTGACCTTTAGCATTTCCAGCAACGCCTACAAGGAATTGGAAGCCGCCGTGCAGGAGTTTAAGGCCAAAGCACGCCAAATCATTTCCCAGGACAAGGCAAAGGCCGACGGAGTTTACCAGCTGAACTTGCACATGTTCTCAAATCTTGAGAACAACGGAGGGGAACAATGAGATTGCAAATTATGAATTACGAATTACGAAATATTTGTAATTTCTTTGCTGGTTTGGGCATCGCAGGTTTAAGCCTTGCGAGCATCGTGGGCTGTTCCGAGGACAATACCGCAGGAGTATTCACCGAAACGGAATCCGGCCAACAGGCCTCCGTCAACGAAGACGGGGAAAAGGTGGTGAACGTCAACAATTGCAGCACAAACACACCGGTCAACTTGAAGAAGGTTGGTGCCGGCGCTCCTATAGAAACCGCCTGCATTAACTACGACCGCGATTACACCCTGACCGACGTGAAGGGAACCGTTCTGGACTCCAATGGTGTAGCGGTCAGGAACGCCCGCGTCCTTCTGAAGCGGGTTGATGTCAAATACAGCAGCCTGGAAACAAACACCAAGGAAACCTCCACCGACGAAAACGGAAACTACATCTTTAAGGATTTAGTTTACAAGGCAACCTACCTAAACATTCCTCCTGACAACCAGGAATACGAAATGGATGAAAAGGGTCGCCCCGTAGTTTATTACGACTATAGCCTGCAGGTGGAAGCCAATGGCGCAGCGAGCGCATCTTACAGCGCCCTGAACCTGAAGGACGCTCAGAAAATCTCCGAAGGTAAAACTGTATATCGCGAGATTGAACCCCAGGCCTTAAGTATGACTACCAGCAGGGAAATCAAGATTGAAGGTGATTACAGTGCGAAAGACATCGTCTGTCTGGACTACTCCTTCACTTGCCACACCCTGACGGAAGAAGACATCCAGAAAGGTTTCTTCCTGATGGAAAACATTCCCGACGGCGCTTACCAGAATCTCTGTACCGCAACCAGCTGCAAGCCGATGGACAAGCCCGTAGTGACGAAGGATGCAGTAGGCGAAATCTCCATCGCTTTCCCGGAAGATGCGGCGGGCATGTTCGACTCCACCCTGACGGACAAGTCTCTCAAGAATGTACTTGCCTTGATTTCTCTTGAAGATGAAGTTTCCAACCCGATGCTGGTCAACAACTCTAGCCTTACAAAGCTGACTCCCAGCGGTAACGGCACCAAGCGCTATTGGGCATCCGTCGACTTCAACACTTTGGACACCGCCCGCTACAACGTTGTGGAAGGCGCCGGTATTGGAATTTCCAGCAATATCATTTTTGCGGGGAATGCCATCCAGGATTCTGTTCTGGAAAGGCCCTACATGCTGGCGAATAACACAAAACAGGTCGGCTACAGCTTTAAAGTCAAATTTGACGGAAGCCAGGAACCGGATGTTCTGTCTTTGTTAAAAACGGATGATGAATCCCTCTCCGGATTTGAAATTCACCAATGCGAAGCGAAGTCCAAGAGTATCTGCACCCGCATCCGCAGCGGTCTGGACTCTGTGGCCACCGACACCACCGTTTACGGCAAGACAGAAATTCTCGATGGCGAAGAACATCAGTTTGCGATAGTATTCGCAGGAAATCACCTGACCATCGCCGTTAACGGAAAAATCATCCGCGACACGGACCTGAAGGTGGAAAACTACTTCACGAATTATCTCACCATGGAAACCGCCATCGGGGGCGTAGAACTGAAGGATTTCGTAGAATTCACCCTGGATGAAAACATCCGTCTAGATGGGGAACTGACCTGGGACCGCCTGAAGGCCTGGCTGGTAGCACATCAGATGTTGAACAAGTAAGATTCAAACCAGATTTGTCACCTACAAGCAAATAAAACATCTCTTTATGAAAAAAACATTCTTAGCATTGTCAATCCTATGCGCTTGGGGATTGGCAATGGCAGAAAAAATTCCCACAGGAGCTGCCGCCATTATTGAAGCCTACCCGAAAATGGAATTTACCTATAGCGACAACAAGATTGTTTTTCCCGATGGGTACTCCATTATTTTTGACGACGGTAAGACAAAATCATATACAGATGTCGTTGAAGACCCTGATTTGGAGGATATGTTTTCGCTAAAGTACGAAATGTCCATACCACCAAGCACAATGGCGGATGGCGGACGAGCCAGATGCGATGCATTCTACAAAAGAATGTACGGGAGCTCCGAATCCCAAGTTCGAAAACACATGGTAAAAGTCAACTGGTTTGGGCAACAGCTTCTTGTATCCACAGTAAACAACGTGGACAAGCAACTTTCAGCTGTAGCCGAGGAAATCGAGAAAAAACCTCACCTTAAGAAATATATGGAGAAATCCTCATCCTTTTACTGGCGGATGGTTCGTGGAACAAAAAATCGTCTAAGTGCCCACAGCTACGGCATTACACTAGACGTGAATACGTCCTATTCTGACTACTGGCTCTGGAAAAATCCAAAAAAATCCGAATTGGATTCCAACATCAAGTACAACAATCGCATTCCCATGCAAATCGTGAATATCTTCCAGAAGTATGGATTCATCTGGGGCGGCTACTGGTTTCATTACGACACCATGCACTTCGAATACCGGCCCGAAATTCTAATCTACCATGGCTTCAAGCCAGTAATCGTGGAATAAAAAAAATTCTAAGCCCCAGTTTATTATTCCCCAATTACAAACTGCACATATATGCGCAGCAGTGTGTCGCCCCACAGGTAAACCACAGGAGCGGCAATGGCGAGGAAAGGCCCGAAGGGAATCTGCCCCGGAGCGTCGGCGGAATCATCCACCACAGCCTTTGCAGCAACCTTCGCTTGCATCTTGGCGTAGGGGATCATTACTATAATTCCAATAACTGCGGCAATCACCAGAATCATAGCAGCAGACTGCCAACCCATCAAGGCTCCATAGCCTGCAAGCAGTTTTACATCCCCAAAGCCCATGGCATCTTTCTTGAAAGCCTTACTTGCAATAAAGCCCAGCAGCCAAAGTCCGCCACCAGCGGCAACGGCACCGATCAAGCTCTGGACCGGCGTAATTCCACCAGGAATAAAGGAAATCAAAAGGCCTGCCACAATTCCGCCAATGCTCATGGAATCAGGAATCAACTTGTACTTAAAGTCTACGGCGCAGACCGGATAAACCGCCAGCAAAAGCCAGAACATGGCAAGTGCGTCAGCCCACATCTCGGGAAGCATCACAGGGGCGCTAAAAAGTTCCGGCACCACAGCGCCATAGTTCAGCGCCACTGCGGCAAACAAAGCCAACGCCCCCAGCAAACCGCACAGAGCCTCCCCGATGGGATAAATGATGTTCAAGGGCTTATGACAGCAGGCCGTCTTCCCTCTCAGAATAAACCAGCCGATAATGGGAAGATTCAAGTAGATGGGAATATGTTTTTTGCACAAGGGACAGTGAGACGGCGGATTGATCAACGAAATTCCCCGAGGCATGCGGTACACGATAACGTTGTAGAAGCTACCTACACAGGCACCAAAAACGAAAAAAACGATGAGCCAATACCAAAGAGGGATATCTTCCATTGTTTATGCACTCCAAAACGGTGATAAATAACAACTTTTACACAGAAAAGATAGATTTTGCGACGAATGAACGAGCAAATTTGCTACAATAGTATAGGAAATATCAAATCGAAACAATTGGAGAATTCTAATGAATATTGAAATTGCAGCAATCTGCGATGCAGCTACCGCAAATGGCATGGGCGGCCGCCTGAATATCCTCGGAGCTTTTGACCGTCTTTTCGCGCCGAAGTTCCCCATGGCAATCCCCCAGTGCTCTGCCGCATTCCGTATCCGCTACCAGCGTGCAGAAGCAGGCCAACACGACTTGAGCCTGGTGTTCGAAGACGTTGTGGGCAAGCCCATCGTTCCTCCCATGCAGTCCAAGATTCCTCTGGAACCGGTTGCCCAGGGCTTTGACACCGCCGCAGTGAATCTGGTCCTGAACCTGCAGCGCCTGCCCATCCAGCGCCCCGACAAGTACATCGTACGTCTTTCCATCGACAACGAAGAACTGATTAGCCTTCCGCTGTACATTCTGGAAGCACCGCTGCCCCCGGGCCAGCAGCCGTCTGCAAGCGGCGAACAGAGTTTCGGTGGCGAACCGGTTGACGGAAACGCGTAGAAATCCGTTCGAGCTATACGTCTGGTAAAGAACCTGCGCAAAACTCTCACTCTCGCAATCAGCCCTCGTTAATACGAGGGCTGTTGTGTTTTTAGTCCTTACAGACTGCTATGCAGAGGGATTTTCCGGATTCCCACGGGACGTCGACGAAATGGACTTGAAGAGGACCGGCGGGTAGCGGATTTTCTAGGACATTGCGACCTACGGCACCTTCAAAGAAAGAGCCGCCTACACACTTGAAGAGCGCTTCCTTGCGGCACCACAGGCGGTAAAACTCCTGAAGGCGGCGGGATTCGTCCAAGGATTCCAGATGGAGGGTTTCTTCGGGGCTGTAAAAGCGTTTGGCCACACGTAAGTGCCGCGGGGAATGAACTTCCATGTCTACGCCCAGATGGAGTCCCGCACCGGCAGCAAGGGTGCCACGCGCCCCGAAAGCCACCACGCATTCTTTTCCGGAGTGAGTCCAGTTGACGTCGAAGTCCAGATTTTTGAATGTAGGCCTCGAAGGTTCCCGGGACGAACTGGTCCTGACAATGCAGGACGGACCGGTCCCAACAATGCTGGACGAACGTGCCTCGCCGCAAGACTCCGCAGAACCGCTCCCGACTTCCTGAGACGATTCATCCAGCAGCCCCTTGGAGAGCGTCAGGTATGCTGCGTTCACCTCCTGACCTGTATACTCAGAAAGAATCTTGTAGATGACCTCTCTGTGGGGCGGAACGCCCTCCCCGCCTTTGGGGAACGCCGCCAGGTGGACGGTACCGCAAGGGGTGTCCACATCCAGTCGTTTTATGTCCAACAAGTCATTCATATCCGGTCTTGCCCCAAAGATAATTTCTAGTTTAGGTGCATGTTCAAAAGGATTCTGAAATTTGCGTCTGTCGCAGCGGTGACTGCCGCATTCCCGCTTTGGCTTACCGCCTGCGGAAGTATCAACGACAGCTGGGAATCCAGGGGCGGCGGTTACCTCAAGTACACCCTCAACAACGAAGGTCCTTTCTCCATCGAACTTGCCAAGAATGACGTGGAGCCGCCCTTTTACGTAAACAACAGCCATTCGTACTTTCTGATGAGAACCCGCCCAGAGGAAAGCGACCGCAAGGACCAGCTCTCCCTCATGGTCAACAAGCCATCCACCAACGGAAAACTCCCCCCTGTAGGCAAGGCTAGCATCAACGGCAGATACCAGGATGTGACTTGGTTTAGCTTCAAGGGCGGTCCAAGAGCGGCCCTGGTGACGGACAGCAGTTACATTCATTTTGACGAAATTATCAAGGATTCCCTCTATACGGCCAATGTGGAGCTGTATTTTAAGGATTGCCGTTCCGGAACATGCCTAGAAAACATGCCTCCGATCCACTTGAGCGGGCGTTTGCGGTACTGGCTCCCCGACGATGTGCGATAAATTTTTATTTAAAACCCTTGACAAAGCTACATAACATTTCTATCATTGGGCTACCTTAACGGTCGATTAGCTCAGTTGGTTAGAGCGCTACCTTGACATGGTAGAGGTCACAGATTCGAGTTCTGTATCGACCACTGAAAAAAGTCTCGCAGAAGTGCGGGACTTTTTTTGTTTATGAACGCTCGGGATTGGCATTCAAAAAAAATAATGTCCCGATTCCGAAGAATCGGGACGTTACTCATTTGATTGGAAAATGTGACGGATTAAGCCATGCTGAACAGCACAATGGCAAGCACCTGACCGCTGAGGATTCGCAAAAGCATGGTCAAGGGATAGACAGAGGCGTACCCCACGTTCACGGCTTCGCTGTTGGAAAGGCCATTGGCAAATGCTAGTGCGGGAGGGTCCGTCATGGAGCCGGCAATGGCGCCGCAAAGGCTCAGATAATTGACTTTGAACACCTGCTTTCCAATAATACCCGCTACCATCAGGGGGACGAAAGTTATGAGAGCTGCTAGCCCCATGTAGTAGAATCCATCACCGTTCAGAAGAACATCAAAGAACTTGATACCGGCATTGAGGCCTACGCAGGTAAGGAATAGCGTAATGCCCAATTCACGAAGCATGAGGTTTGCGCTTGCCGCCATGAAAAAGTTCAGCGGGCCTATCTTACGCTTGCGAGACAGCAAGATGGAAACCACCAGAGGTCCGCCGGCAAGGCCAAGCTTTAGCGGGGTGGGCATTCCGGGAATGGCTATAGGGATGGAACCGACGATAATGCCCAGGAAGATTCCCAAGAAAGCGGGAATGATTTCTGGATGTTCCAAAGCCTGGAGGGAATCGCCCAATTCCTTTGCCACAGCCTCGATACCTTCTGCAGGACCGACCACCAAAAGCTTATCTGCAAACTTCAATCGCAAATCCAATCGTCCGGTAAACTTGAATTCTCCACGGACCACACGGCTTACGGTTACGCCGTAACGTTCCGGAAAAGCAAGGGCGCCGATGGACTTACCCAGCATTTTCTTGTTGGTCACCAGGATGGACTTGGTCGCAAGTTTGCTATCGGTCTTGGTGATGGGCGTTGCCAAACGGGAACCGATTACCTTTTCCATCGTGGAGACTGCTTCTGGCATACCTACGATATGAACTTTGTCCCCTTCTAGAATCACGGTCTTCCCGTCGGGAGTCACGATGTTTCCATTGCGAAGGAGGCGAGTAATCACCACACCGCTGGAAATCAAATCAGGAATTTCCTTTAGCTGGACTCCGAACAGATTCTTGTTTTCCACCAGAAGACTTACAGATACGATTTCCTTGCGAGTCGAGGCGATTTCCGCAGCGTAGTCTTCAGCGGCTTTCTGAGGATCCTGCCTAAAGAACACGCGAACAAGAATCATCACCAAAATGATACCGATAACACCAAACGGATATGCAACAGCGTACCCGATACCTGTGAGGGACGTGTCTGCCCCGGCCGCGACAAAGGCTGAATTTGCGGCTCCAAGGGAAGGCGTGTTTGTGACAGCGCCACAAAGCATCCCAATAAGCACGGGTACGTTGTTATGCATATCCGTAAAGAAATAAAGACAGAGAGTCACGATCACGCCCATAAGCACGATACTCACTGCCAGGATATTCAATACAAGACCGTTACGACGTATGGAATCGATAAAGCCCGGCCCCACCTGCATACCGATGGTATAGACAAAAAGGATAAGGCCAAACTCCTGCATGAAGTGCAGTACATTGGGTTCCACACGAAGTCCCAGATGTCCCAGAAGAATGCCGACGAACAAGGCTCCGGCACCGCCCAGGCTAATGCCCTTCACTTTGATTTTTCCGACCATCAAACCCAAAGCCGCTGTAATGGAGAGGGCCACTACCTGCTGCGCTACGGAAGACTTAGTAAAGAGCTCTAGAAACCATTGCATAGGAAAAACTCCGTTTTTAATTACGAATTACGAAGTACGAATTTCAATCAGGCGGCACAGCCGCCTAACTAAGTAATTATCCATTATGCATTCTCAATCATCCATTATTTGAGAATGCAGCGAACAGAGTAAGCGATGCTCTTGCTGAAATGTTCGTACGTTACAGCATCGTCGCTTACGCGGACCATGGTACCGCGAGCATCATCGAAGGAGTCAGAAGTCCAGAAGCTTGCGCTCACGCCTTCATCGGCAAACTTACCATTGCTTGCATAACGGTAACCAGCCTTCAAGACATTCAAGGATTTCATGTCAACAGCTTCAAAATCTTCCTTAGAAGGAAGAACCCAACCGTCGGGGCAAATGGTATTTGCGGATTCGAAAGGATAGAGACGGCCATATTTTTCGCAGTTCTCGTGATTGCTTCCGTAGCAGAAACTAGAGTCAGAATCAAAGCGAGCCAAGTTCTCGGCCATCCAAACCTTGTCGCCCATCTTTACGGTCTTATAAGTTTTTTCCTGACAAGAAAGGGTGTTCGCAGACTCGTCATAAGAGCAAGTGTTTGCCTTGTCGCAAGCAGAAAAAACCAGAGCAGAAATAGCGGCAACGAGGAAGTGTTTCTTTTTCATTTTTTATCCTTGTTTTTTTTGACGAGCCAAATGTAGAGTGATTCATCATTTTTGACTAATACTTTTTCAGTATTATATTAATCACTTTTTATGATGATTACAAAAAACTTTCATCACTTATAGTTATCGGTTTATAACTATATATTATCGTTGATTTCTCTTGTAATCTTTATTCAAATGCCTATATTTAAGGTATGGAATTGACACAGCTTAAATACTTTCTTGAAGTAGCAAAGAATGAGCACGTCACCCAAAGTGCAAAAAATCTTTGTATTGTGCAACCTGCACTAACCCAAGCTATCCATAAACTGGAAGACGAACTTGGAGTACAACTCTTTAAAACTGCAGGCAGAAATATTAAACTCACCGAAGCAGGCAAGTTCTTCTACAAACAACTGCAACCTCTATACGATCAAATCACGGCTCTCCCTCAACAGCTAAGGGAAGCCGCCAACAAGCAAAACAACAACATCAAACTCAACGTTCTTGCCGCATCTACACTGATTACCAACGCCGTCATCGAATATAAGCAAAACAATTCCGACATCAACGTGGACATGGTCCAAAATGAAGAGACAAATCTTTTTGACATCTGCGTAAGGACTTATGCAACCTACAAGCCTGAACTAGACGCAACCAACAGCGACGAAACATTCATCCGTTCTGAAAAAATATACTTGGCAGTCCCAAACATCGCAAAGTACAAGAAGTTCAGTTCCATCTCGCTCTTTGACTTGCAAGGCGAAAAGTTTATCCGTCTTTATGGTTCCAAGCAATACCGCAAAATTTGCAACGAACTTTGCGATCGTGTAAACTACAGGGCGGAAGTCACCTTCGAAAGCGACAACACGTCGGCAGTAAAAGAGGCTGTTGCCGCAGGTATTGGAGTCTGTTTTTGGCCCGAAATTTCCTGGGGAAAGATGGACCATAAAAAAGTCAAGTTACTAGAAATCACCGACGGTGACTTTAAGCGAGATATCGTCATTTCGTTACGCAGGAACAAGCAAGACAATAGACGTACTGAAATTTTCTACAAGTTCCTGACAGATCATATCAAAGCCCGCAGAAAAAAGTCAATCGCATAAATTTTTCAAAAAAAAGAAGCCGGGCAAATGCTCGGCTTCTTTTTATTTTCGGGTCTTTTTTACAACTGTTCCTTCACCAATTCCAAGATTTTCTTGATAGCGTCTTCCGGCGACAGTTCCGTATCGCCACCGGCTGCACGAGTATGACCGCCGCCACCAAAGACCTTGGCAATCAGGTTTACATCGACCACATAATTGGATCGCAAGCTGATTTTATAACGGCCATTGACCGGATAAAGGAAAAGGGTCACCTCGGTGCCACCCACCTCGCGCAAAGTGTCCACCACGGTACCAAGCTCCGATGCAGTCACGCCATATTCAGCCATTTCCTCTTCGGTGACGTAGGAATAGACCACCTTACCATCCAGGCCCAGCTTGCTCTTCTGCATGGCAAGGCCCGTAATCAAGGTCTGCTTGTAGCTGCGTGTATAATAAGTGTCGTTGATGATTCGGGCAAAGTCCACCCCGATATCGATCATCTCGCCTACGGCATTCATGGTGCGCTTGCTGGTGCAGCTAAACTTGAACGCCCCCGTGTCATGAACAATTCCCAAGTATAGGCTGTTGGCGGTCTTCTTGGAAATTTTTTCCTTAGAAAGCTGCCAGAACAAGACTTCGCTTGCGGAACTGGTATCCGGCTCCACCACGTTTACATTGCAGAGGTTCAGAGGATTGCTAATGTGATGGTCAATATTGCAGGTAAACTTCGCCTTCTTGAAACATTCCGCACCGTTTGCCCCGACACGTTCAAAGCTGGGCGTATCCATCAGGAATGCCACATCTACTTCGCGGCCATCGTACTCGTTTACAATCTTGTCAGCGCCGTTTATGATGCCATAGCTTTCGGGAATTTTCTCGATAAAGACGGTGGCTTCCACTTGCGGGAAATTGTCCTGAATGTAGTTGTAAAGACCCAAGGTGGATCCGGCGCAATCTCCATCGGGGCGAACATGTCCAAAAATTGCAACCGTCTTTACATTTCCCAATATTTCGTCAATTGTCATAACAAGTCCTTTTTTCTTTTACATATATAAAAACTTTAATTCGCCCGCAAGACGAATCCTATGCGGTGTCCGGTTTCAAACCCGAATAAAGTCCCCTGGAGGATTTCATAATTCAGACCGAACCCGAAGGGAACTTTCATAAAGTCAAAGTACCGGAGGGCTTCAAACCGCATTTTGTATCCCACATACTGATCGTCCATCTTGCGATAGCCCGCTTTCATGTTCAGGTTTTCAGATTGCTGGACTCGGGCCTGAAGCAAGAAGGTTTCCGTAAACGTCCACCCGAATTTTTCTCTCGTTCCTGCAGGTGTGACATGCCTTTTCTCTATAAAAGGCCGCCAGATGAAACTTGCCTTCAAGCCCACTTCGTCTCCCGGCTTGTAGCTCCTGCGTTCCAAGAAGGTATTGTACCGCAGAGACATTCCCAGCCTCAGGCGATCCGAAATAGGAAACGTCCCGAAGGGCTCCACATTCAACCTCTGGAAACGATTCTTCTGGGAGCCTCCTCCCGGCAGGAAACGCCACCCCACGTCTACGCCAAAATTTGAGTTCCCCATCATCTTGAAACCCGCATAAGTTTCGTTAAACCCGCGGATATGAAGGTTGGCATAATTATGGACGTAGCCCTCCTTGGAATACTCGTAGCTGTATCCCAGAAGGCGGTAAGAGACATCGGCGTAAATTCCAAAGCAGTCACAGGGAGCAAACATTCCTGAAGCAATCAAGTCCCCGCTATAAACATCGTCATCCAGCTCAGCAAGAAAAGAATATTCAAAAAAATTCCTGGGCGAATCCACCGAATGCAATATTTCCGTAGCCCCGGACCACGTCGCCCAGAGACCGACAAGCGATACGACTATGGAAAATAAACGTCTCATCTGCCCGCAAATATAAAAAGCAGGCCGTACCCAATGCAAATAAAAATCTTATTTTAACTGGAGAATGAAGTTCTTTAAAGACGCAAGAAAATGTTACGGCGGCACCATCGCGAACGTTATTATGATAACGTGCCTTCTTGCGTTAAGCGGATGCCTCTGGGACGATACCAGTGAATTGCCCTCCGCAGAAAGTGCAGAATACCTCCCCCTCGACGATTCGGAATACCCTTACGCCGGATTGCCCCGCCTTGTCATTGAAACGGAGAACTACGGACAAATCCGCGATGTCACTACAGAGCACAAGTCAAAACTGCAAGTATACGACAAAAACGGTCCTATAGGAAAGGTCTTAAAACTCACGGTCCGAGGCCGCGGAAATTCCAGCGCCAAAATGCCAAAATACGGACTCAAGCTGGAGTTCGACGAAAAACAGTCCATGTTCGGCATGCCCAAGAATCGGGACTGGAACCTGGTGGCAAACTACGGAGAAAAAACTCATGTCAGAAACCACATGGCCTTTAGACTTTCCCAGTGGCTGGGCGCAAGCTACACGCCCGGTGACCAATATGTGGAACTCTATCTCAACAGAAAGTACATGGGGCTTTACCTGTTCACCGAATCCATCAAGGTGGGGAAAAATCGGGTGAACATTCCCAAGAACGAATACTCTTTTTTATTTGAGAAGGAAGAAAACAAAAAACTGGACTCCCCCTATGTAACCACTTATCGGGAACACAGCTTTCATGTGAAAAGCCCCAAGAATCCAAAACCCGAGACATTAAAGCTTTTACAAGATCATTTGGACGACTTTGAGAATTATCTGATTAGAGGCGATTTCTACAATCGGGACAACATCGAAACATGGATCGACATGGATTCCTACCTGCTCCAATACTGGCTGCAAGAATACTCCAAGAACGAAGACGGCAGCTTTTTACGAAGTATCTTCATGACTTGGGAAAAGGACAAGCCCATCTATTTCGGGCCCATTTGGGACATGGATCTTTCCTTCGGGAACGAGTCCTACGAAGAAAACCAGAGCCCTGCCGGCTGGTACATCAGACAAGGACAATGGCATCGACATCTCTTTAGAAATCGGGATTTCAGAAATCAGGCCAACGACTACTGGAAACAAAATCGCCAAAAATTCAGGGATCTCATTGACAGCATTCCGCTTTACGTCAAGGAAATTAAACCAGCACTTAAAAACGAATACAAGCGCTGGCCCGTGCTGAAAAACACCGAGAACTGGGCATTAAAAAAGCCCTACGACTCTTATGAGGAAGCCGTAGAGGACATGAAAGACTGGATGGAAAAACGGTTCCAGTGGATTGAATCAAATATCTAAAGACCCACGAAGAGTCTTAGCCCTTCGTGTGGATTGCCGCAGCAAATTCCTTCAGCAAAGCTGGATCCTGCACCTTTTCCCAGAGGGTTCCGGTGACGATGATGTTTGCACCTGCAGCAACGCGAACCGCTGCAGTCTGGGGATCCTTGATGCCGCCACCGGTAATGATGGTCATTTCGGTTGCCTTGCGGGTATAGGCGATGTGTTCTACAGGAACGGGTTCTTCAGCGCCGCTACCGGCTTCCAGATAAACGTAACGCATGCCCATGAGTTCTGCAGCGATGGAATTCACCATGCTGAGCTTGGGCTTGTTGGCAGGAACCGGCATAGTTCCGCTGATATATTCCACCGTGGTACGCTTGCCGCTGTTAATCAGCTGGTAAGCCGTAGGAATGGCTTCCATGTTCAAGGCGCGGACCAGGGCGCCACCGCGAACCTGTTCATCGATCAGGTAGTTAGGATTACGACCGCTGACTAAAGTCATGAACAGCATAGCGTCAAAGCCCGGCACCACCTGGCTTGCTCCACCCGGGAAAAGAACCACGGGAAGATCCACGTTAGCCTTAAGGGCAGCCACCTGCTTGGGAAGAGTGAAGTTGCCAAGATAGGAACCGCCCACCAGGAGCAGGTCAGCGCCGTTTTCGGCAGCCATGGCACCCGCCTTTACAAAGGCGGCCTCGTCGGAAGTATCCGGATCCAGGAGCACGGCAAACAAAGCACCGCGCTTTTCAATTTCCGCATTCAAACGAGCTTCAGTCTTTCCGATTTTCATAATAGGCCTTAATAGCTAAAAATACGAAAACCAATATAGAACATTTCAGGCAATAGATTCCATAACCGGACATTCTAGCGCTCTGTTTTGAGCTCAGATATAAAAAAAACACCCCGACACACCCACCGGAGTGAAAACTATAGAGAATCGCAAGGAATAAAGAACAAGGCTTAGATTATCTTACGACACAAGGCCCCACTCTTAACGCAAATGACAATCCATGTCGATGAGGCGCAAAAACGTAAATTTTGAAATTTTCAAAGTTTAAAATTTTGCAGACCCTCCACAAGCATACTCCACTCTCGATTTCTTTTTTCCCTTCGAATGAGGGAGACGATTTTACGGGAGAAGTCAAAAATCCGGAATGCGCCAATCCAATCGTCAACTGCGGATCCCTTGCGAACTGCGCAAATAAATTACGCAGTCTCCACAATTTTTTTCAGGTGATCACTCACCTCAAACGACACACGCTGTTTGCCGTTAAAATCACTGAGCTGATTTTCGCAGCGGTTTAAGTGGCGGCGCTCGTCATTTAGCTCCTCCTGCCACTTTTTATCGTAGAGAGGGATCAAAGTTATGCGAAGACGCTCTTCAACAGCGTAGCCATAGGAGTCCACTTTATAGAGTTTGGTGGTCGAAATATTGGAACAAATACGTTCCAAAAAATCAATCTTTTCCTTGGAGGCGTTGATTTCATTGAGGATCTCTCGCGCATTGAAGTTGACCCCGTCAATAGCCACATTGACAGTCTTCAAAAGATCCTTCAGAGAAAGAACCAGCTGGACATCACCATCGTAGGAGCCCGTAGTAAACAGGCCGTTCTGACGGTTGAAATCTTCTTCCTCAACGACAACCTTTTGATCTCTTAGCAGAGAAGAGACTCGATTTAACAGTTTTTTGATCTTGTTCCTATAACGGAACGCAGATGCAAGACTCATTTCCATAAATATTTTCCTTAACAGTCACATAGATATTATCGTACAACACCTGCGATTTGTTAAGATTTTTTGCAGCAGGTAAAACGGATAACAGAATTCCCGTTCTTGCCGTTAGATATGTCTAGATGCGCCATAACAAGCTCCTTTTCATTGTTCTACAACAATATATCGCAGGCTTAGATAAATTTGTAAAGGAGTTTTTCTAAAATTGCACTCAATGAATTTTTTTACGAAAGTTGACATTCTCCCTGCGGATTTTAAAATCGACTACAAGTCCAATCTGTTTTTTATCGGATCCTGTCTTGCAGACAACATTTCTGATAAATGGAAAACGCGGAAATTCCAGACGCTGGTAAACCCATTTGGCACGGTATACAATCCGCTTTCCATAGAAAACCAGATTGTAAAGTTATGCGATGAACAGTCCCAGTCCTGGAGCCGCTGGGATTACCAAGGGACCCGTAATGGTGAAGACGTTAACGAGACCGCTGCAAAATCCAGAGCATTTTTGCAAAAGGCCGACGTGGTATTCATAACATTGGGAACTGCCTTCGTGTACTTCTTGAAGGAGTCGGGCAAGGCGGTAGCGAATTGTCACAAGGAACCTGCGGAACTTTTCGAAAGAAGGCTGATTTCCGTGGAGGAGGCTGCGGAGGCGCTGAGGAATATATGTCGCTGGATTCTTCACTGCGTTCAGAATGACAATGTAATGAATCGCAAGAATGACGACGGAACATGTCGCAAGAATAGCAACGCCATGAACCGCGAGAATGTCAACGCCGATGCTGACCTTCGTCAGCATAACGTAGGGGGTGGCGTTCGTATTGTCTTTACGATTTCGCCTATTCGACATTTGAACGACGGCGCTCACGGGAACAATCTGTCCAAGGCAACGCTACAGTTAGCAGTGGAAAAGGTCTGCAAGGAGTTCGCAAATAAGGAAGCCAACTCAGTTTCCTATTTCCCCAGCTATGAAATCGTCATGGATGAACTTCGCGATTACCGGTTCTACGCAGAAGACATGACGCACGTAAACGCAACTGCCGAGGAATACATCTTTGAACGTATGGTGGAGACTTACTGCGATACTTCGACCATCGCCAACATGAAGCAGGTGGAAAAGTTCATGAAGACCGCCAGCCACCGCATTGAAGATGCCAGTTCCCCTCGTACCGTGGAGCTGGCCAAGCAGCAAATCGAAAAGGCTCAGGAACTGGAAAAGCAAATCGCAGGACTCAGCCTAAGCGAAGAAATTGCGGAATACTCAAAGTACCTTTAAGCTACAAGCGGATGACCTGATGGCAAAGATCGCAAACCGCCGTACGATGGGTAATGAAAATCATAGTCTTGTCGGGATAGGCGTCAAACAGCCGGCGGTACATTTCCCGCTCCGTAGATTCGTCCAGAGAGGAACTGATTTCGTCTAACAGCAGGATGTTACCCCTGTGCAGAAGCCCGCGGGCGATAGCAATGCGCTGGGCCTGGCCTTCGCTCAGGCCGATGCCCCGTTCTCCCAATTCCGTATCCAGACCTTGGGCCAATTCGTTTACGAATTCAGCGCAGGCCACATGGAGAGCCGCCTTCATTTCTTCGTCGGAGGCAGAAGGATTTGCAACCTGAAGGTTATAGCGAATGGTTCCGCTTAACAGGGAGTTGCCCTGAGGCACAAAGGACAGGTCTTCCTTACGGACAGAAACGCTTCCAGACTGCGGTTCCACAAGTTTTAACATCAGGCGGAACAACGTGGTCTTGCCGGCTCCGGTCTCCCCCATGATTGCGGTCTTGCTACCCGCCTTGAATTCCTGGGAGAACTGATCCAGAACATTGCTTTCACTTCCGGCATACTTAAAGGACACATCCTTCAAGGAAACCGCGCCCTCGGGCGCGTCTGCTATTTTTTCTGTACTTGCGGTTCGGCTTTCACCTCGTAATTCTTCCAGACGGTCAATGCTTGCGGTGGCGTGTATCATTTGGGGAGCCATGTTCAACAGCGTCAAAATCGGATGCTGGATTTGCATGACCAACTGCAAGAACGAAGTCATGACTCCGAAGGTGATGACGCCATTTCGCAGTCCAATGCCGCCCCACACAAAGGCAAGCATATAGCCCAGCGAAAAAGCCGCACCGATAAACAACCGGGCCGACACAGTAAAGCGGGTCCGCTTCATCACAAATTTTTTTAGCCGTCCCTGTACGGAATTCAGGTCATCATGAAGCCAGGATTCGCTGCCCAGGGAACGCAGGACGGCGTTATGCTCCACCGCTTCCTGCACACGCATCTGGATGGTGCTTTCTTCCCGACGGATGTCCAATGTCATCTTACGCAGGATGCGCGCCACAAACTTTCCAATTACAACAAAGACCACAGTCAGGCTCAAAAGAGCCCAGGCCAGTAGCGGGTCAAACCAGCGCATCATCAGGAACGCGCCCACCAGCTGGGAGAAGGTAATGATGGTCTGGGGAATGTCCTCTGTTATAACGGAGGAGACCTGCTCCACATCCTTGGACATTCGGGAGGTCACGTCCCCAGACAGCAGGACTTTTTCGCCAAAAAGTTGCCGCCTAAAAAGGCAATCAAAAAAGGTCAGGCGAATTTCGTTGACCTTACGAATATCCGTAAGGACTCCTAAGAAGGAATTGACTTGGCGAAGGAGCACACCGCCAAAAACAGCCAACAGCAAAAGTCCCGCCATGCGAAATACGTCACCGTCGCTACCCGTCTTGATGGTCTCATCGATAAACCGCTTGCTGAGCAGAATCACATAAAGTCCAAGGCTCACCCGAGTCATCCCCAGGATAACTCGCAGGGTCAAAAGCCCACGGATTCCGGCAGTTCCCCGCCACAGCCAAGCGACATACTTCATTCGATTACACCAACTTCAAGCCACTGCTTAACGATTTCAGAGACGTCGGCTTTCGCCTGTTCCACGGAGACTTCGTACTCTTCGCAAATTTTCGCGCTCAAGAATTCTACGTCAAACTCGTTAACCTCGGAAGCGGTGTTCCAGAGAAACGCCGCGGTTTCATTGAGCGTAAGTAGTCTGCCAAAATCCAGCGCGCCAAGGCCCTCGCCCATGATCACCTGCTCCCCGCAGACATCGCGCAAAACAAAACCCTTCTTAATTTTCATAAAAACCTTTTCTCCGGTTGGGCACCGCTTATACAAGTAATACGGTTCCTGATTATTTTAGCAGTTTACCCCGGCCCTTATCTCTGCGATAACGTGGGGTGAGTTTTTCGATAGATAAATAGCAAATACCTTCTGACAGGGAGCAGTCTTTTCCAGAGACTTGCCGCCATTCGCCGCCAGCCGGCATCCAGAGGGCGCTTTTTTATGCCCGACACCATCACATGGGTGGCAATGGCCTTCACATCCTGCAGCAAACAGGATTCCGTCTGTCCCAGGTTTCCATCCCCCATCAAAGTGACGCATTCTCCAGACAACGCCACCACACGGTGAATGACATAGCGGTTGCCATCGACCCAGGCCAACACAACGTTACCGACCCGAAGGGACTTGGGCTTTTCCAGCACCACGCTATCCCGACCGCCAACAATGAAGGGCAACATACTGCGGCCCCTCACGGGAAACGTCACCTTGACACCCTCCTCCACAAAGCGGATGGCCTCGGACAAAATGATTTCGTCAGGAGGAGCGAATCTTTCCCTGTAATCCATTTACGGATTCTCCCCGGCAGTAGCGACATTGTCATAGCAAAGTCTTGCAGCACCTTCGTCGGGAAGACATTCCAGATACCACAGGGGCATACGTTTTACAAGTGCGTTTTCCGTACGGAACAGACCATCTGCGACTTTTTTATCCCAGCGCATACCCGAAATGGAGGGCACCAGGGCGGCAAAAGCCTCTACCCCACGCAACCTCACAATCTTGTTAAAAGGAGCCTGGCTGAGCAGCACCACCCCGCCCAAAGGCACGTCTTCATTCCTGTAACAAGGCGTTTTCCCACTCCAGGGAGAGCCATAAACTCTGGCTCCGTCCTCATACATACGGACAACAGGATTGTCATCATTCAGCAAGTCCGTTTCCGCGACGTATCGCATCCAAAGCCGGGCGTGCGTACTCTTGCCGGTACCGCTCTTGCCAAGGAACATGTAGCCCTTGCCCCCATTGCGGACCACCGCCCCATGGAACAGCGCCGTATCGAGATTCGCGGTAGCCAAGGCGTACATCACCATCAAGGCGTTGTTTATGGCGAACTTGACCGTAGAAAGCTTTTTGATGTCGCCAGCCTGCAATTTTTCGGAAAGCAGCAGTCGCCCTCCGGAAAAATCTGCGGAACAAACCAGCTGGGCAGCGACACACCCAAAATTGACGAATACAAAAACCGGTAAACCTGCGGGAGTTTTCCCGCAAATGATGTCCTGACCTTCTTCCGACTGGCGGATATCTTCCTTAAATTCTTCAAAAGGAACGCCTTCAAATACTGACAGGGCAAAAACTTCCGAATAAGATTTATCGCGGGTTACGCCCTCAAGTACAAAAGGTTCGTAGTTATCAAGCAATTCAAAAAAATTGCTGAAGTCCGATCCGGAACTTTCAACATTTAAAGAAAACACATGACCTGCGACCTTGTAGAATCTTAAATTCGTCATTTACCTGTAATATAAAAAAACAGGTCCCTGCACAAATGCAGAGACCTTGTTTTGCTAGGCCCTTCGACTTCGGCTGAGCCTCCGCTCAGGGTGACACTTCGTGTCTATTAACCCAGCTTTGCAGTAACCCAAGCGGCAGCGCCTGCAACAGCGGCACTGATCTTTTCGGGTTCGCGGGTACCAGCCTGAGCGCGGTCCGGACGACCACCGCCCTTACCATTACAAGCAGCGGCAAGTTCCTTCACCATGTCGCCAGCCTTGATGCCCTTAGCCTGGGCGTCCTTACCGACGATAACGGCGATGCTGCCATTGCCCTGGCCCTTGTTAGCCACGACTGCAACGGAGTCCAGAGCGATCTTGTTCTGAACGCCATCCAAAAGTTCCTTGAACTTGTCGTCTGCAACGGACATTTCGCGAACGAAGAGCTTGACACCTGCAATTTCAGTTGCACCCTGAAGGATTTCAGCGGCAGCGACAGTTGCAAGTTCCAGCTTCACAGCCTGCAAAGACTTTTCAAGAGTCTGGGTCTTTGCGAATGCCTGGTCGATACGATCCAGAACTTCGGCATCCTTACAACGGAGGCGATCGCGGAGAGCGTTCACGATCTGGGCGCCAGAGCGGAGCATGTTCATGGCACCACGGCCAGAGACAGCTTCGATACGACGGACACCAGCAGAGACGCTGGATTCAGAAACGATCTTCACCATACCGATGTTACCGGAGTTAGAAACATGCAAGCCACCGCAAAGTTCCTTGGAGAATTCTTCGCCGTTTGCACCCATCTTAACGACGCGTACGGTATCGCCGTACTTTTCGCCGAAGAGAGCCATAGCGCCAGAAGCCTTGGCT
>JAZRXW010000048.1:0-78415 GCA_045600425.1 Fibrobacter sp. | reverse complement strand
CGCAGGAAATATCCTTACGGTCTCGGTGCACGCTTCGCATCCCTTGGTTCGTTTTTTATATATCTTTCGTTAGACGGTCGGGGTTGGAACGATGAATCGTTATTTTGCATTTGTTATGTTCTTTGCAGGTTTACTTGTGCTCTCGGGGTGCAAGGATTCTTCTGAGAAATATTCGCATATCCGTGAAAATGAGCTAGCCGCACTTTCTGTGGATTTCAAGACGACTTATTTCACAAAATATCTTTAGGAAAAGTCTATATTGCCATTATTGTTTTTGTTCTAGTTTCCTTTGTTTTATTCATAAAGCTGCAAATTTCCGGCGTTTAAAGAAACGTATTGAAAATTACGAGCTTGAATATACTGCAAAAACATTCCTAGATGATTCCTGGCTAGGGATAACCTTGAAGGATTATGGCCAGGTTCATAGTGAGTGCGGCAAGTATCTTATCTATTAAAAAAGCGGCAGCATTGAGCTGTCGCTTTTCGTTATAGTTTTTTTTGCCGTGTTATTTACTGGCGACTCGGCTGGCCTGACGTAATTCATGGGAGGCGTGGCCGATCCAGTGGTTGTTGGATGGTGTGGAGGAATCCTCTTCGATGTCCGCCAGCTGGTCATTGATTTCGGCGAGGCGTTCTGCTGTTGCATCCATACGCTGGTTGAGCTGTTGGACATCCTTATCACTCAGCGCGTAGGCGTACTTTTCGAGTCGCTGCTCGATGAAGTTCATCTGCTTGACGAGTTTATTCTTTTCGCCTACCAGACGGCGGTAGGTCGGGTTTCGCATTAACGGGTTTTCTTCTTGATTCTTTTCCATGTTTAAACTCCTTATTCTCTACATTCCTCTTATCGCACGAGGAATTGACTTTGTAAAGGTCAAGACTAATTTTTTTAGAATTTATATAAAAAATCTTGCATTTGGACGTATAAAACAGAAAATTCCCCCTTGCCAGAGCTTGGGGGACACTGAATTCGTTTAGGAAATTTGATTCTGTACTAGATTTTCCAGAGTGCGGGAATGGGGCTTGCGCTGTCGTAGATGTCTTCGGCTTCACGCATGGGAGCGGACTTGCTCTTGAGGGGGAGCATGCGGCGTGCATCGGCGTTTGCGTCGGGGTTGAATTCCACGGCTTTCTTGAACCAGCGAAGGGCGATGTTGTACATCTTGGCTCGTTCCAGGATTTTGCCGATAGCGATGATGGCAGTGCCGTAGGCGGCGCTGTCGTCGCCGGAGAACTTGTGGTAGGCATCCAGTTCAGCTTCCCAGAAGTCCACTTCTTCGTAGCAGGGGGGAACCACGGATTCGCCTATGGTAACGGGGTCCATGGCTCCTGCCTTTGCGTTGGCTGCCATCTGCAGGATGGCTTCGGCTAGTTCCTTACGGCCGGTCTTTTTTGCGACTTCCGCCCAGGGGGCCAAATAGCGGGTGACTCCGTGGAAGGCTTGCATGCGGGCTAGCGCGGCTTCGGCTTCGGCGTGTCCTGCGTCCTTTGCTTTCTTGAACCAGTTGGCTGCCTTGGCGTAGTCGCCGGCGGTTTCGCACTTTGTACCAAATTCGTGGGCCATGTTGCCGGATTCTGCGGACTTGATGGAGTCCAGTTCTTCGGTGCTGCTTCCGTCTTCGGGGAGTTCGCTGGCGGAGAGATACATTTCGTAGGCGGTGTCCAGAAGGTTTGCCCTGACGAAGTAGCTGGCGAGGGCCAGGGAGAGCTTGCGGGTGTAGGGCGGGTTTTCTAGCACATAGCTTTGCCAATCGGCGGCTTCACCTGCCGGAATGTCGGCGGCAGATTCTGTACCTGCTGTAATTGCTGCGGCGTGACCTTTGGCCTGGTTGATTTTTTCCAGTGCCTTGCGGCCTTCTGCGCTGGAGCTGTCCTCTACGGAAGCTGCAGTAATGAGTTCCAGGAGGGCGTTTGCAATCTTGAAATGTCCCTGGTTCTTTGCCATGACAAGGCGGCTGTAGAAACCGGGTATAGATGTAACGTCTATGATGTTTTCAAGGCTCATGATTTCCCTCGTGAATTTCATTATCTGGGTATTCGACTTTGTTGTGTCGTGATTGAGTGTATAAATAGAATAATTTGAAAGGGTTCATATAATTTGTGCTTGAAAAAGGGTAGATTTAGTCCTATGAAGAAGATTACCTCTATTAAGATTGAAAAGCTTTTTGGAACGTTTGACTACGATATCAACTTTGAGAAGAACGATGGCTTTACCATCCTTACGGCCCCCAATGGTTTTGGCAAGTCCACCATCTTGAAGATTATTAGGGCTGCGGCTGCGGGAAACTTCTGCTACTTTGCTGGCCTGGTGTTTGATAGTATCGAAATCAACCTCAGGGGGACAATGGCCGACGAGTGGCGACCTCGTATGGGGCCGGGTTCGGAACCTCTTCCGGAAGATGAAGGTGTGAAACCCAAGGAGACCCGATTGGTAATCCGCAAGGAGACTCGTAACGTGGTCCTGGAACCGGAAGACGGGGAGGAGGAGCACGAGATTGAAGTGGACGAGGACACGATTGCTCCTTATGTCTGCAGTATTTCCTGCGATGACCTGGAAATTTCCTTTACGAATGAGGACTTGGACAATGCCATGCGGGAGGTGACCGCCGTAAATCCTTCCTTGGAACCTTTGTCGGTGGGTTTGGGGAATAGTTATTCCTCTAGGCTCTGGAAAGACAAGCGTGACGGGGAGGTTCTGGACTTGTCCGGCGTGTTCTTCCATTACGAGATTCACTTCCGCAAGATTTTCCCCTGGATCGTTCAGCTGGTCCGCAGGCTGAACCTGGGCGTGAACTACATTAGCACCAATCGTCTGTACGAAGATGACGGTGAAAGATCCTTTTCCCCTGGTCGTTCCAGGGTACATTCCATAGGGGATTCTAGGGACTCCCGAGGGGCACACCTGTTAAAGATTTTAAGTATCAGCGGCGATATCCGCACTGCCTACAACAGGTCCATGCGAGAACAGCTGCAGAAGGGGCGCGAGCTGGAAACTACCTTCGTGGAACGCGTGGTGGAGATGTTGAACCAGAAGCAACGTCCTTCGGCTGACGACGTGCGTAAGAGAATCGGAAACAGGATCACTGCCATCAGAAGGCTGGAAAATAGCTGTAACGAATTTGGTATGACTTCTGCCAACCGTATGAATCGCGACTTGCAGACAGATGACGATTCCGCCTTGATTGTGTTCAATATGTACTTGGACGACGTGAAGATGAAGCTGGATGTTTTCGAACCTCTCCTGAAGAAGCTAAGGCTATTTGCGGAAGCGCTTCGGGACTTGCTGGACTTGAAGACTGTTTCGATAAATCTTTCCCAGTGGGACAATATCTTGACGATAAAGAACGCCCAGTCCGGAGCGGTGATTCCCCTGGACGCTTTGTCTTCGGGCGAGCAGCACTTGATTGTACTTTTGGGCCGCTTGCTGTTTGATGCGGACAACTCCAATTCCCTGGTGATGATGGACGAACCGGAAATTTCTTTCCATCCCAGTTGGCAGGAGAAATTCGCCGACATTTTGTTCAAGATCCAGAACGACTCCAGAGAGACAAGGAATGTAAGGGGCAGCCGCCGCCAGTTTATTATTGCCACCCATTCTCCGGCTTTTATCGGGGATCGATGGGACAGGACTGTGGAATTGGCTCGCATGGTAAGAGAGGCTAAAGAGGAGTCCTGATGGCCTTTGAATTCCTGGAAGACTTTGGCAAGAAGCGCCCCAGCTATGGAGTGAATATGGCCCGTATGCGTAACGACGCGGATACGGAAAAGAAGACTCTGTTTGTGGAAGGGGAGGCGGACAAACGCTTGTTCCGCCTGCTTCTGAGAGACCAGCTGAAGCAATGGAATATTGAGCTGGGTCCCAAGAAGAAGGGTGTGCTGGAACGTTTTAAGAAGTACCGCGAAAATCCGGTTTCTACCCGCTATGCCTATTTTAGCGTGGACTTGGATTATGATTTTGCCTTGAACTTGCTGTTGAAGGATCACCCAAGGAAGGTTCCCCTGATGGAGGCGGACAATTTCTTTTACCAGTTGTTCGATATCGCAGGAAACAGCGGGTATAACGATTTTGAGTCCTTCTTGATGGCGGGAGATGCCTACACCAACTACATGGTGTCCCTGGGCTATGACGAGGAGGAGGCGGAATCGGTCCGGAACTTTATCTTGAATGCGGGCGTGGTGATGGGAGCGTTTCGTCTGGCGAATCTCTGGGTGTGTGTGACCGAGGGGTTGGGCGACGGTATTTCCCTGCTGTGCGAGAGACGCAAGGAAAAGGCGGGTACGTCTACGGTAAAGCGTCATGGCGGTGCTTCCGGTGTTCAGAATTCGGAGGACTTGGAACCTGTGGCCCAGAAGTTTGGCGTGAAGTTCCTGCTGGAATTTGGATTGCTGGACCTGGAGGAGATGCGGTTGCCGGAGATTGAAATGGTTTCTGTGATGTTGGAGCAGTTCTTTGAACGTGAGGAGTTTGGCTCCCTCCTGCCGAAGCTTTCCCAGAAGGTGAAGGAAATTTACGGTCTTGTCCGTGCAAAGAAGATGCCCTGGGAACATCTTTTGCGGGGGCACGACTTGACGGAACTTTTGGCCCACAAGCTTATTCTGGATAAGAAGAAGTTCCTGCCTGCTTCCAAGGCGAAGTCGGGAGAGTCTTATAATGGGGTGGACTATGTTTCCTATGAAATGCTACGGGACGAAGTGGAAACCTCCTTGCGGGCAGCCTGCCTGGATTCCAAGGTGGAGCTGAAGAAGTTTCCCCTGGGACAGATTTTAAAACCGGAGTAATTTTTTTGGAGGATTTTCTTTTTTCTCGACGGGTGACGATAATATTGTGATGTTTCGCTGTATAGCTCTCATAGTTGTCTTGTTTGGCCTTGTGGCTTGTGCTTCCGGAATCAAGGAACGTAACGGTGTAGTGGAAATCTACGGCGAAGATTCTGTGTTGGTGGAGAGGGCAAATTATGCAGACGGTCTTTTGGATGGGGAACGCTGGTTCAGCCTTAATGATTCCGTAAGCGTATCCCAGGAGTGGCTGCGGGGGAACCTGGTAGCTTCGGATACGTTTTATGTGGAGACTCCTGGCTTGTACCGTATTTTGCCGGAGGAGAAAACTTTAGTGAATGGAGTCCGTGTGATGGGCTATTACGGTGGGACGGCTCTGAATGCAGGGGCCGCTTCGCTGAAGTCCGTCGGGGAGAATGCCCCCGCTGTCGTGGAATCCATCAAGGGGAATATTCCCGGCAGTTGGGGTTCCTGGGGGGACTTGGCCAAGGCGGCGCTGGACAAGAGTTCCGACGTGTTGGCTGCTGTTGCGCAAAAGGCTCCCCTTCAGGTGGATAGCAACCGGGTAAACGCTCTTGTGGCGGGTTTTGTCCGTGGTTCGTCCCTGGGGTATCAGGAGACTGTGGAGCTGGTGGCGGGTGTAGGCGAGGCGATTCCTGAATTGGCGCAGACGGTTTGGACGACCACTCCTCAGGAGGGTTTTCAGATAATGACCTCTGCGGTAAAGAAGAAGCTTTCGGTGGCTGTGGAATACATGAGCATGGATTCTGTAATGGCGCTGGGTGCCCAAGGGAAAAAGTTCATCGAGGAATCTCCTGAATTGGCGGCGGAACTGTTGGAGGAATTTCAAGAATACCTGGACACTGCCATGACGGTGTTTCATGTGGATTCCGCCTACAGGGATGAATTTCTCGGGGCGTTCGTCAGCGGCTTTCTGGCGTGGGACGTGTTGATGTATGAGGCCATGAACGGTACTGTCAGCGCATTGGTGGCTGCCAAGGCTGCGATTAGCGGGAATACTCCAAGAAATGTGTCCAAGGTGGCGGCAAATGCCAGCCGTAGCAGGAAGTTGCGTAACTCCAAGGAGGCCAATCGTGCCTTTAGGATGCCTCGTGACGGAGATCGCGGTCACTGGAAAAACAAGGAGACCATGAACGTGTGGGTCAGCGATGTGCCGGAGGTGAATGCCATTACCAAGGGAAAGGGGATTCACTTTGTGGGGAGCGGCGATAAGAAAATGCCCGATTTTACGCCCTGGAGCCGAGGCTCTGTGAAGTTTGCCAAGGGGGCCTTGACCGGCGATGACGAACACGACTTTAATCTCTTTTACGAGAAGTTGGCTAAGAGACGTGGCTGGAAGAAAAGTGAAGCCAGGAAGTACGTGAAGCGTAATGGACTGACTTTGCACCATGTGGGTTGTAACGAACTGCAGATGGTTCCCACGGCGTTGCACGAAAATGTCGCCCATACGGGAACTGCGTCCATGATTCGCAATGGACTTTGTGCAGAATAATTTTTTTTGACATATTGACATTTTTGTGTCAATGTTACGATAATATATTTGACGGGCCCCTTGAGCGGGTTTTAGTCACAGGATGTTTTTAATTGGGAGAAGAGCAAGGATGAAGTTTATCCATACCGCAGACTGGCACCTGGGAAATTCCATGCACGATATTGACCGCACGCAGGAATCCGAAGTATTCCTGAAATGGCTCAGGGAACAGATCCGGACGACCGGTGCCCAGGCCCTCGTGGTGGCAGGGGATATTTTTGATACGGCCAATCCGTCTAACGAGGCGAAGGCGCAGTACTATCGTTTTTTGGCTTCCCTGCTGGATACACAGTGCAGAAACATTGTCCTGGTAGGCGGAAATCATGATTCGGCCAGCCTGTTGGATGCACCTTCGGATCTTCTGGATGTTTTGAAAATCCAAGTGGTGGGTTCTATCTGCGGACGTTCCGAGGAATCCCTGGTGCGCGAGTTGCTTGACGAAAAGGGGGAAGCGGTTGCGATTTGTGCCATGGTGCCCTATGCCCGAGAACCGGAACTTCGCCCTTACATAACGGACAAGGAAGCTGTTTTTGCAGACAATGCCTATAAGGGGCTTTATGCCAAGATTTGGGACATTGCCCAGTCTGTACGGGGAGACCGCCAGATTCCTGTCATCGCGACAGGACATCTTTATGCTGCAGGTCTCGAGGGGCGTCCTGAAGGCGACCAGGGAGAGGGTATGCGTAACCACGGCGTCCGTGACATTGTTGGCCATCTGGGAACGGTTCCTGTATCGGTGTTCCCCGAGGGCTTTGACTATGTGGCGCTGGGGCACATCCACTACACCACCATGGTGGGAAAAAATCCCAAGGTACGTTATTCTGGCTCTCCTTTTATTCTGGGTTTTGACGAAGCCAAAATGCCCCACCATGTCTTGCTGGTGGAGGCCAACGCGGGTGCCTTGCCCGAGGTGACGAAAATCGAGACTCCTCGGTTCTTTAATTTTGTCCGGGTGGAAGGTCCCACGGAAGAAATCCGCAGGCAGCTCCGTGAACTGGGAAAAAATCCCGGCGATAAGCCCTTGAAGGTGGAAATCGTTTACGAGTACAAAATCGGGGTCAATATTCGTGAGGAGTTGAGCGCTGTTTTGGACACGGAAGCTTTTGAGGTTGTGAACTGGAAAACCACCAGAAGCGATATTTTGTCGGCCAGCGACTTTACCGATGATTCCTTGGATAGTGTGAAGGAACTTAGCGAGGAAGATGTGTTTAAACGTCTTATTATGTTCAGGGTCGGTGTCACCGAGATGAATGATGATGTTCAAAAACAATTCGATGAGTTTTGGCCGTTGTTCCAGGGTTTGATGGAAGAAGTGGAAAAGGATAATCACTAGGGGAGTTTGGATATGAAGATTTTAAAGATCGAGCTGGAAAACATCAATTCCTTGAAGGGCAAGTGGGTCATTGACCTGATGGATCCTTCCTATGAGGAAAACCATAACCTGTTTGCCATCTGTGGTGATATCGGTACTGGCAAGAGCAGTATTTTGGATGCCATTACCCTGGCTATTTACGGAAGCACTCCTCGACAGGGCTTGATTTTTAACAGTGCTAAGGGTAACGAGGTCATGACCCGCGATATGGGTAATTGCTATGCACGTGTTACCTATAAGTGTTCCAAGGGAACTTTTGTTTCTGAATGGAGCCAGCGTCGTGCCCACGACCGTGCCGACGGAAATCTCCAGGATGCGAACGGTATGGTATATCGCCTGGAAGATCCGGAAAACCCTATTTTTAACGGAAAGACCGGTGCAAAACGTGAATTGGCTTTGGTGAATGAAAAGAATATCCTGTTGGACTATTCTCAGTTTTGCAGGTCCATCATGCTGGCCCAGGGCGAGTTCAGCCGATTCCTCTCCTGCGAAGAGGAGGAACGTGCCTCCATTCTCGAAAAGCTGAACGGTTCGGAAAAATACCGCCTGATTGCTGAAAAGTCCGGCGACCATTGGTCTGCTGCCAAGGCTGCTTTTGACAAGGCGGATTCTGCCTACGGTGCGGTTGCCCAGAACGTGTTGACCCCGGAACAGGTGGAAGCTAAAACTGCAGAAAAGAACCAGCTGCAGGCTGAACTGGATTCCTTGACAATATCCTTGAAGGAAATTGACTTGCTTTTGAACTGGTACAGGAACCTGGAAAATAGCAAGGTTAATCTGACAGAATCTGAGGGTAAGCTTACTGCTGCGAAGGAAAGACTGGATGGTTTTGCTGACGATGCCAAGGTTCTTGAAAATGGGCTTCGGGCAAAGAACTGCGAAACGAGTTTCCAGCGTGTAGATAATCTTGAAAAGGACAAGGTTAAGAGGGTACACGAGCTTGATAACTTGAAAATCCAGCTGGAAGCGTTGGTGTCCAAGGTGGAAAAGGCGGAAAAGGACGCTGCCGACCAGGGTAAGGTTCTTGCGGATGCGGAAACGTTTATCCGTAACAATAGCGATTTGTGGAAAGTGGTGCGTCAGTTGGATTCCGACGTGAAGAACGCGCAGTCCAATGTTGCTGAGGCAAATAACTTGGTCAAGACCCTTGGTTCGCAGTACGCCGACAGGGAAACGGAAGAAAGAAACCTCGCCACCGAAGTTTCTGTACTGAAGGGGCGTATTGATAAGGGGGAAGTTTTCCTGCAGGAACACGAACGCGATAAGGATATCGCGGCGATTCTTTCGGGATTCAAGACCCAGATAGCTTCTGCCCGCGAGCAGCAGAAAAAGCTGGCGGATACCTCGGCTTCTGTAGCTTCTGACGAGAAGAAGTCCAAGGATTTGGAGAACGACCTGGCAAAACGTAAAGAGAAAGTCCAGCAGTTGGAAGCCTACCTGCAGGAACACAGTGCTGATGCAAGTCTCCCTCAGGTGATTGCCGAAAGTCGTGGCTATGTGGAACAGCTGATCGCCGCCGACAGGGAGAAAAACACCCAGGAAGCAGCTGTTAAACAGTGCAAGAAGGATGCCAAAAGCTTGGATTCCCTGCTGGAAGCGAACAACAAGGATATTAAGGAAATTGAACAGCAGCAGCTTGAACTTTTCAATAATGAGGTGATTGTTTTAGCCGATGTCATCCAGAAGCATCTGGTTGACGGCGAGGCTTGTCCGGTTTGCGGTTCCAAGGAACATCCATCCTGTTGTGAAAGTCACGAAGTGGCAGCAGATGACGGGATGAAAGCCTCTGACGTAGCTTCCCGAATCCGTGTCCTGAATGAAAAGATGGAATCCGCTCGCCGTGAAAAGAACAGCGTTGAAAGTCGTTCCAAGCTGAATAACCAGGCTTTGGAAAATGCGGAAATGCGTTTGAAGGAAGCCGTGGAATCTTTCGGGGATGCTTCTCAAAGACTGTCACAGGCTTGGATGCCCTGGAATCAGGTGGTCGCCGTAGAGACTTGCCGCGATGTTCTCAAGACTTTGCAGGAGGCAAGCGATGTCTATGTGCAGAAGGAACGTGATAACGCTACCGCTCTCGATGGTGTTCGTGAAGTTTCTTCCCTATGGGATCAGCTAAAGACCAGGCTGGTTTCGAGCTATGGCCTGCTGGACCAGCAGAAGGCGGAGCTTGATAACCTTGTCGCAGCAATGGAAACGCTGGTTTCCCCCTGGATTAGCAATTTCCGCCAGGAAGACCTTGAAGCGATTTTCGAAGAACTGAAAAAGCGAAGCGAAACTTTTGAAAAGTCCTTAAAGAAGGTTGAAGAACTGAAGGCGGAATTGGCCACTGCGGGTACCAAGCTAGGTAACGCCACCTGCAACAAGGCGGATGCCAAGAACCGTTTGGACGAGGCTCAGAGTGCCTTGAAGGCTGCTATGGACAAGTCCGCAGAATTGATGGCCGCCCGTATGGAAAAGTTTGGTGAACAAGATGTTGACTCTGTTGAAAAACAGGCCCAGCAGAAGGTGGACCGTGCCAAGCAGGATTCCGAAGCTGCCGTACAAGCTCTGAACCAGCTAAAGACCGAGGCGAAGGGGTTTGAATCCAAGAAGAGCCAGCGTGAAGCTGACATTGTCAAGGATGAAGCTGACCTGAAATCGGCCCGCGGTGATTTCTCTGAGGAACTGCAGAAGAACAATTTTGCCGATGCTGCCGCTTTTATGTCTGCCCGCCTAGCCGACGAAAAAATTGCCGCCTTGCAGAAGACGCAGACAGAACTGAAGGAAAATGCCGTAGCCGCCAAGCAGTCTCGAGACGATGCCCAGAAGGCCTATGACAAGTGTCTTGCTGAACATTCCGATGTCGAAGGAAAGGATGTTTTGCTCCAGAAGCAGGAAGCTTTGCTAGAACACCAGAAACAGCTGCAAGAAAGCTATGCCGCCGTTTCGGGTTGCCTTAGCACCAACGTTTCCAATGCCGATAAACTCCTCCAACTGAAGCAGGAACGAGATGCCGCCTACGCCGATTATTCCCGCTGGAATACCATGCGTGACTGGTTTGGCGTTAAGGATGGCCGTGATTTCTCCAAGTTTGTCCAGGGCTTGACTTTCAAGTCGCTGTTGAAGCTTGCCAACAAGCAACTTCATGAAATTAAGGGCCGCTACACTCTCATTCCCGACAAGGACCTGAGCTTTAGAATTCTGGATACTCATTTTGAGAATTCCCGAAGCATCAGCAACCTGTCCGGCGGTGAAAAGTTCTTGGTCAGCCTTTCCCTTGCGTTGGGCATTGCTGAATTTGCAAGCCGTAACGTAAAGATTGAAAGCTTGTTCCTAGACGAAGGCTTTGGAACGCTGGATAACGAGACTTTGGATACGGTGATGGAAAGCCTTCGTGCCCAGCGATCCAAGGGCAAGATGTTGGGCGTTATCACCCACGTGGAATCCGTGATGGACGGAATCGACCAGAAGATTGTCCTTGTCAGCAACCGTAACGGTCACAGCACTATTACGGGACCGGGCGTTTCCCGCGGCTAGCCGAGGGAGTGCTCCCGAGGGGTGATGCAAACAATAGTTGCTTTTTGTGTAAAATTTATGGAACGTCGTTGGGCATGATGCCGTAGGCCCTTGCCTTGTCAAGGCTTACGATTTCCGAGGTTCCGTTCTGGAAATTGCCCAGCTCAACCTGTTCGTTGAATTCGTCCATGCCGGCCTTGTAAGCATCCATGAAGTCGGCGCCACCGCCCCAGGCTGCGGTTGTTTCCAGGAAGTTGTAGTTGGTCATTTCCTCGTCGGTATACCAGCCGACGAATGCGTGACCCGGAATAAGGACGATCAGGGTGTGCATTCCCAGAGATTCCAGGATGGAGGCGAACAGGTCGACGCCTTCGATGCAGTTGGCCTGTTTTTCCCGCAGCACCTGGATGGGATACTTGATTTTTTGACCTAGGCTTGCGGCACCTGTGTTGCTGACGTAGTCGATACCCTTCTTGGCTAGTACATCGTAAACAGCCTTGACCAGCCTTGCGGAACTGGTGATCATATCTTCGTCACCGGCGTAGAGTTGGTAAGCCTTGACCTGACCGCCGGGGAGCAGGGCTTCCATTTCCTTGTGGATAGCACTGATGGAATCCATGTTCGGGGTGACCCAGGCGCTATGCCACCAGTTTCTGTTCTGGATATTTCCTTCGGCGCCGAAGATTTCTATCGGGTGGATTGTGACTGCCTCGGACTTGGAGAAGAACAGGATTTCTCTGTCGTTTTCCAGGGCGTAGGCGCGTAACTGGATTTGGGTCTTCTCCGGGGCGGAAATTGCGGCCAGAGCCTTGCTGTCGTACTTGAAAGTCGGCGCAAGCGTGATATCCTTACCGTAATTCAGGTTGTCGGTAACGGTAGCCGTATCGGTTATTCCCGGAATCCATGCTTTTAGCAGAATTTTGTTCCAGCGGCAGGCTTCCCTATCGGGATCGCAGCTGTTACGAACCTTTACCGAGACCGGATAGGAGATGGCCTCGCCGTCGATGGTGTAGTCCTTGTACATCAGCGGGTATTGCGGTGCAAATGCAGCGTTGATGTCTGGCGCCAAAGTCCAGGTGAAGGCATCCAGGTTACGGATCACGTTCTTGCTGTAAATGTCTGCGTAGACGCTGTCGTAGAGGTTGGCGTACAGCGAGTCGTAATCGGCCTGCTTCAGGCTGTCGATAAGGGCCTCCCGGACAGAGTCCATCCAGCTGTCGGCAAAGGCGTTGTCGAAAAGAATCTGGTAGACCGTATCCACATAGGGCTTGGCGTACAGGGTATCCCAGAGGGTACCCGTGATTTCTTCTCTCAGTACGCTTGCCAGGGAGTCGACGTTTACCTCGGCGGCATCCTTGCCGTCGTGACCGTCCACGCCGTTTTCGCCGGAGCAGGCGGTCATTGAAATTGTGGCGCAGGATAGTGCCGCGGCAAATTCAAGGGACTTAAAAAATTTTGTTTTTGGAAATTTCATCCTAACCTCTGTAAGTGTGTTCTTGCTTTTTTATACGGATAAAATAAAATTTTTTCCTAGAGACCTTAGCTTAGTCAATTCTCAATAACTGAGTTTTACTTCCCAGTCTATGGTGTAGTAGGCTGACGCATTGTCTGTCATCTGGATGATTTCGCCGATTTTGCTACCGGGCTTGTCGATGGCGTAACATTTCTTCGAGGTGTATTCCGTATCGTCAAAGAAGGGATCCTCGTCAATGAGCCTTGGGCAGATGGAAATCTGGGACAGGTTGGTGGACAGTTTTACAGAGACGGACTTGCTTCCGTTCCAGGTGCCTACGTTGTCCCCGAGGTTGATTTTGCCGGTGGTGAGCGAGTCCTTGAGCCTGAACATGTTGGGTGCCTTGCCCTGGACGATAAAGTAGATACGGGGGTCGCCGTCGGTGGTGTTCTTTTCGTCCATGGCTTTCAGCTGGCGGTAGTGAACCAGGGTGATGGTGGCGGTAACGGGGGATGTGGTGTAGCCGTTGTCGGAACTGCTGGAGGATACGACGCTGCTGGAACTTGGAACGTAGCTGGAGCTCGGACCATAACTGGAGCTGGAATAGTACCAGTCATCGTAGGAGCTGCTGGAGTACCTGTTGCTGGAACTGGAATAATACCGGTCATTGGAACTGCTGGAACGGATGAGGGACTGTGCGTAATAGGCTTCGTCGTACAATTCGTGTCCGGCGGTGCTGATGGGGTGTTCGTCGCTACAGCCGAAGATAAGAAGAGTGCCAAGAAAGGTGAGGCTTAGTGCAAGAATTTTTTTCATTATGATTCACCTCCTAGAAAAGGTAATCCAGATTGATTCTGAAATTGTATTCTGAGTTGTCGCTGTAATCGTGAATCTCGCCGCTGCCGGAGTCGAACTCTAGCATGCTAAAGGACATTTCAAGGGAGAAGTGCCTTGCAATTTCAACACCAAAGCCAATGAGGTGTGAAAATTCCCAGTCAATACTCTCGAAGAACCCGCTATGGCTATGTTCGTCATCGGTGAGGTAATTACCGTTTTTCTTGTTGTAGTAGTAGTAATCGTAGGAACCCCACTCGTATTCCGGATGACGTATTCCGAACGTATAGCTAATGAAAGGCGTTGCGTACTTGCCCAGCGGAAGCTTGAGCCTAACCGAGAGGGGAATTTCCAGATAGAGGGTGGTGTAGGAGATGATTGCAGAACCTTCGACACTGTTGTACATGTACGTTCGTTCGGACTCGCCCATGTCTGCGTAATAGATGGACACGTCAAGACCTGTCTGGAGGGAGACGTACTGGATGGGAGTCCACTGGGCGACAAAACGTAATGCGCCGCCGTAGCCCTGGTTGTAATGGTCGTAGTGGATTTTTCCGTAGCTTTTCGGCTCGAAGGTACGGAAGCCCGCGCCTGCACCTAGACGGAACAGCTTTGTGCCGGAATCGCTTTCGGGGGCGGTTTCTTTTTCTTGAGAACGCTCGGGTGCAAGAGCCGCCGGTACGTTTTCGGTAGAGTCGGAGGTCGAGGTTTCCTGGGCGAGTTCGTTTGTGTTTTCCGCGGAGGGTTCTGCGGAAGTCGTCGGGACGTTTTCTGCAGGGACGTTCTCGTCAGAATTCATCAGGGCGCCTTCGGCGGAATTCGTCGTCGTATTTTCCGTCGGGACGTTTTCAGCGGTACTCGTCGAGTCGTTCTCGCTGTTGGAATCCGTGAGGCTCGTGCTTGCAGAAGCCTTCGGGGCGATAGCGCAACCGCAGATCTTTGAAATTCTTTCGCAAGAAGGGTCGCTGGAATCTACCGCACAAGTCTCGCAGTATTCTTCGCACATGGACTGCGCAAAGACGGTTGTGGCGGTGGCTAGAATAAGGAACATCTTTTTCATACGTTATCTCTCAAAGATTGAATATCTTGAATTGCAAAACTCAAAATCGTCAGGTTAATCCTTCCCGGTAAAAATGATTGCGACAACGGCAGCGGCGGCGAGACCCGCAATTAATGCGATGGTGCCCTTGGAGGTATTTGATTCCTTTCCCGAAGCATCATATTCTGAAGTTGCGTTTACCTGCGGGTTGTTACGGGAGGCGACATTTTCTGGCGATGCGTTTCCTGTCATGGCCATATTGCCGCCATTTCCTTTGACGCAGCGTACGGAAAGAGATTCGCTTTTCTTGTGGGGGACAAGCTTAAGGGTCTCTCCCATCAGGACCCACCCGCTTGCGCTGTAGCTGTCGGCTTCGGTGGCGCTCCAGTACTTGGCACAGTTGCCGGAACAGTTGGCGGTCTCGGATGCGGAATAGGAGTCTGGTCTTGCGGAAAAGCCGAAGAAGTCGAAGCCTTGTTCCTGATGTCCGCCGGAAACCCACCCGCGGGCGGCCTTCAGGCTTGCCGCGATGGAGTGACCGTAGCTGTTGTTCTTTACCAAGGTTCCCATGTCAATCCAGTCCTGGTCCGTGGGGAGATGCCAACCGGCGGGGCATACGTTTTTGGCGTTTTGCCAGTTCATCTTTCCCAAATCCATGGACCATTCCCTGTCGCCAATTTCTACGACCTTGACCGGGCGGTTGTATAGGTTTACTAGACGTCTTTTAGGTGCGAGCCTTTTGCCCCAGAGCAGTTTTCCGCTGACTCCCTTTTCCTTGACTTCCCCTTCCTGCAGGACCAGGTTACTCTTCCAGTTCATCTGGGCTGCTTCGGGGAATGAAATTTCGCCATTGCCGAGAATTCGGAAAAGCGGTTGTTCCTTGTGGTAAGAGCTTGCGAAGATGAACCGGTTGTTGATGTAGTAGTTGAAGGGACTTTCTTTGCTGAGGGCTAGCGTGATGCTTTTTTCGTCTGCGGTAAATGTGCCGAACTTGCCGGGATTCATCCGGGACATTTTCTGCAGGAAGTAGGGGGCGAATTCGTCCTGGCTTATGATGCCCGCCTTGCAGGATTCGTACCATTTGGAGAACTGCTCCTGTAGTGCGGTTCTGCTGGCCTCGTCGAAATCCATGGACAGCAGGTATTTCACCATGACCATGTCGTTGTCCAGAGGCTCCGGGGAAATGTCGCCGGAAAGCCTGAAAATCTGGGAGGGTGTAAAAAGGTCGGGGTCCAGTGCATCGACGCAGGCGTTGATGAGAGCCTTCTTGTCATCCAGGGATTGCACCGCCTTGACCGAGTTCAGCCGGAAATCTCCCGTCAGCTCGAAGAATTCCTTGTCGAACTTGGGCAGGTCCACTTCGTAGAAAAGTTGGCAGTCCTGGTCCAGCACGTCGTTTAAGGAGATGGAACCGCAACGGTTGTTCATCTTGGATACCCGATCGGCCCGTTCCCAGAGCTTGTCGTAGCGGTCCTTCAGGGCTTCCTCCAAACCGCTTTTCTTGCCCATCTGCCGCAGGATTTCAATCTTCTCGTTGACGCTTTCCGTAGATGGCAGGTTGATGGAAACTCCCTGGGCGAAGCTTGCCGCGGTAAATACCCACGAGGCGGCTAGGGAGGCGAAAATCTTTTTCACGGTCATATTTCCTCCTTAGTCCTTGACGCAGATGACGGAACGGCGTTCGTGCTTGCCTTCGGCCTGGGGCTTGAAGTAGGCGTAGTCCAGCTCGACGTCCCAGGTGTAGGCGGTATTCTTGTCGGCCTCTACGCTGGTCCAGAAGGCGCTCAAAGCTGTGGTGTAGCAGAGTCCGGATTCGAAGATGTCGCCGTTTTCCCCGAAACACCAGGCGGGCCGCATTCCACTTTCGCTACGTCGTGCGTTTTCCATGGCTTCCATCTCTACCAGGTGGGGTAGGTGGAAACCCTGGGGACAGCTGTTCATAGCTTGTTCCCAGGTGTAGGTGGCGGTGTTCGTGAGAGTCCATTCCTGGTTCCCGATTCTTTGGGACTGGGGAGCGCAACCGGCGAACAGCATAAGTGCGAGGGCCGCAAGTAAAAAGAGAAACTTCCTGGACTTCATTATTTCCACCATTCTTCCTGAGGGTTGGCAGTTGGCGCTGCAGGAGCGGGCGTTGCGGCCGGGGCGGGTGCTACCTGGGGAGCGGGCGAGACTGCCGCCGGTGTATAGGCGGGCTGCGGATTGTAGGTGCCGGCATCCTTGGGAACATTGTCCACATAACGGAATCCCTGGGCCTTCATGCAGTTGTTCACCGTCTTGTCGAAGCGCTCGTCGTTTACCTGGTTGATGCTTACGTTGTACTCGCACTGGGCCAGCGCGTTTTCGGTATCCATGCGGGATACACCTGCCTTGTACCATCCCGGAGTGGCGCAGGAACTAAGAAAGAGCAGGCACGGGACCGCAATAAAATAAAAGAACTTCCTCATTGGATATCTCCTTGGCGGGGACGCAACCGCAGGAGAGCTTCTGAGGAAACCACGGGGCAAAAAATCTGCCCAATAAAAAAGGCGTGGAGTCGCGTCGCTTATTTGTTGACTGAGGCTCGGCAAAGCCATTACGCACAAAAAACGACAACAACCCACGCCCCGAATGGGACGTGAGCGTCTGCCTGATATCTTCTGCGTTTTGAATTTTGCCGATTCCAGTCACGAAGATAAGAGCAAAGCTCGAAAATCCGGTCGCGGTTACCCGCTATGTAATGGCAAATATAACTTTACTTGGTATTCTCCGTAAATTAGAGAGGTGTTTTTGGTGGGTTAGAGAGGTGTTTTTGGTGGGGATTAACTTGTCTAGTAGTAAAAGAAGGCGTTCTTCAGTTCGTCGGCGAAGTTGGCTGGACCTGCGACCGTCTCGCTGGGCGTGCTGGCAATTGTGCAGGAATAGCGACCGTCTTCATCGGCAAAATGAACTTTCTTGTGATTATTTGCGTGCTGGCTGCAGGCCATTCCAAGGCGTGGAAGAACAGCGAGATTTCTCCAGAAGTTGTTTTTCTTGGTGGCGTCAAGCAAACTGGAGATTTCCTTCTTGTAATTACTGTAGAGCGCTTCCGCATGGGGGTTGGCCTGAATCAGAATCTTCCACACGTCCTGACGGCGAAGGCCGAAGGAATTCGCCTTGCTGGGAGCGTTGTCGCTTGCGAAATGAAGGGCGCTCATAACAGCAATTTCGAATTCTCCCGGGAATTTCTCCTGTTCCTGCAGGGGGCTGTTGATGAAGCCTCCTGCTGACTGTCGCTGCTTTAATCCCTGGACCTGGGCGTTCAAGTTCTGGATTTGCCAATTCGCGTTTTGTAACTGTTCCTTGGCCTCGTCGCCGGCAGCGATGATTTCGTCTGCGATATTCTGGATTTCCTCGATTTCGGCATCCTTCAGTGCAATTTCGCTGTCCTTGTTATGACGGAGGCGCTCCAACTTTTTATGGAGCTGTTCCAGTTCCTTTTTCTGGCGGTTTGCAGATACCTGACTGGATTCCGTCGCGATAGCCAGAGCTTTCTGGGTTGCCTCCAGTTCCTCCTTCAGCTTTTCGAGATCCAGTTTTTGGCGGTCCAAACGATTCTGTAACTTTTCTCGTTTGACCTTCTTCGCCTCCTTTTTCTGCTGCTTGATTTCCTTGTCTGTAGCAGGACGGGTAATATTGAAAACGCCCTTGGGAGTCTTGATGGTTTCCTTGACGACCTTGGTGTCGATGGTCTTATCGCCAGACCTCTTCACGACTCGCATTTTCCATGAGGCGTTTTCGTTGTCGTACATATAGACCGGAATATGGATGGGTTCCTGAGGAGTAAACAGCAGTTCGTGGAAAAGTTTGAAGCCTATCATCCTGGGCACTATATGCTGCGGGAAGCCGAAGGATAAGGTGGGCCTTAGTGTACTCCGGCTGTCTTCAAGGGCGAATGCTTCTAGATATTCCACAATTTCTAGCATTTCCTTTGCAGTATCGCTGTGCCAGAAATCCAGGAAACTGGAAGGTGGGTCGAAAAGGGTTATGTAGAGGCTGCAGGAATTGCGCCCGTTGCATTTTTGCAGATACCCCTGGAAACTGATGGAATGATTTCTCCGGTGCATGGCGAAGGTGGCGAAATCCTTGACACCGATTTGGAATGTGTAGCTCCATATACCAGTGAAGTCTCCGCCGGTGCGGATTAGTTCCACGAGCCACGGATTGATATTCCGGGTGTTCCTTTCAGGAAGAACATGTGAATGTAACCAGGGAAGTGAAATTCCGTCAAGAATATCCTTTAGGGCGATTCCCTGTACAAGTGCAAGTTCAAAATGAAAAGTGTAGGGATAGTTTTCGTTACAGTGTTGGACGTTATGGGTTTTGAAATTGTTTGCTTTTATAATTGGCAGGTCGATGATGCGTTCCATAAATATTAGTTTGTTGTTATTATCTGTAGTTTGTTAAAAAGCGACATTAAGGTAGCTCCTTTTTTGAGATAGTCAAGGGATTTTCCTTCACGTTCAATATTTTGCAAACAATAGTTGCTTTTTTTGAAAAATTTGTTTTACGAGAAAAGTGTTGCCCAGATAGCGGGTTGCGTTTCTGAATGCCGATTCCAGTCATTCCCGCGACTGGGCAACACCATATTTTGATACGCTCTTTGCGGAGTCGGGGCTTAATCTTTGTCTCCAAATGGGCAGTAGCAGTCGAAAGAATCGTCTTCGTATTCGTTCATAAGGAAAAACTCCTCCATGCGGTATTTAGCCTCTTCGGTGGTGTAGTTCTCATAACGATTGCTGAACTTTTCTTGGTCAAAGTTGATTACCTTCAGGGCTTCATCAATAGGGATTTCGGTGAGGGGGCGGCTGTATTCGTATTGCTCGTGGCCGTTCTGGAAAAGTCTTCCATCGGGGGCAATCATCAGGTAACTTTCTGTCATGACATCGTTGTCTTCCACGAAAATGACATTGCTTGGTTTTTCGTTGAAGGCTGTCAAGAAATGGCTCAAAGGTTCTTTCTTGGGCATTTTTTCTTCCTTGAGATTGTTGAACAGGAAGGTGTTGAACTTGAAATCAGAAATGCCTTCTTTTCCTTCAAAAGGCAGCTGGCGAAGAATCTTCCACTTGTCAACTTTCAGTTCGGCCATGCGGTCTACAAGAATTTCGTTGAAGTTGTATTCATTCACTACGGTGTTGATTTTGATATTGAGGCCGGGATTAAGAGTGCGGAGTTCCTCCAGATTTTTCTTCAACTGTTGAAAGGAAATGGTCTTGCCGTTGCATTCCCTACCGATTTTCACGTTGGTTTCGTGATTGAAGGAATCAATGGAAATCCCTACCTGGGAAATCAGGTGGGCAAAGGGACGGATGTATTCAAGATGGCTTCCGTTGGTAATAATGGAAATTTCGAAGTCCATTTCGTGGGCCATCTTGATGACTTGCCAAAGACGTTCCTGTTGGAGAATGGGCTCGCCGCCTACGATATTGAGACGCTTTTGGGTGAAGAGGCAATCTTCGAGGCGAATGCTTTTAAGATTTTCAAGTACCTTTCGGACATTGTCTGGGTTTGTCCAGATTTCCTTGACTCGATTCCATTTCGCAAAACAGTATTTGCACTTGTAGTTACAAGATTCGGTGATGTGCCAGTTGATAACGATGGTCTTGATGTTCATTAGTGGGCTCCAGGGTTTATCGGATGATAGTGCCTGTTTGAATGAGATAGCTGCGTAGATATCTGAGGTAATCTCTCTTGAAGTTGGAATAGGCGCGTGGATCGCTGGGGGTGCACGGAACAGAGAAGAACATTCTTGCTCCTTTTGCGACATGCTTGATTACTGTATGTTTTCCCTTGCGAACGACTTGCCAAAGGCCTGTAGCCAAAAGGCGGTTGCAGAGGATGTTGATTTCTTTGTCGGTTGAAAGGTTTGCCATTTAGAACTCCTTTTTTTTGGGTAAAATTTTTGCTTGAAGACAAAAATCTCTATGGACTTTTGCGGTTGCAAAAGCCTTTATCCCTCGTAAGATTGTATTGTGGTTATGTTTAGAAGAGAATGACTGCTAAAACATAAAACCCTATATGTTTTGAGCAGTTTGTCCGCTCATTAACATATAGGGCTTGAATAATTGGAAGTTGACAATAAAGATGAAACTTTATTTTGATTACCCAGTTTTTACCTCATCACAGTAATTTAGAGCGAAGGTCATATAAATCAAGTACAAGGAAATCTCCATATTGTACTGGGAATAGAAATCCATAAACTTTACACTTTGGACATCGCTGACGTATGTATCATTTACAAGGAACATGATGTTCAGCATCTTCTCAAGGCGAATCACGAAAGATCCGTTTTCATCGTCACACCCTTTGCATTGAGAGTAGTCAATATCCAGATTTTTAGTTGTTTTATTACCATCAATGTATTCAATACACTTGTAGATGGGAAGGCATTCCTTTTTCCAGTCGCCACCATTAGGTCTTGCCTCTTTATATTTTTGGAGGTCAAAAATGCCGAAAATTCTTGGCGTACATCCATGTTTTTCTTGTACATAAAGAATCAGCGTGTCAAACAAGTTTTCTGCTTCATTTTGAAGATATATGTTCTGAAAGAAAACGTCATCGTTTTGAATTGAGGAATCTACAGGTGAATTTAGTCTAAATCCTACACGTTTTACCCATAAGTCCGTATTTAAAAGAAGATGGAATTCTGATAGTGCTATAAGCAGGTTTTTCCAATTGGAAGGTTCTAATAATGCTTTTACATTTGCAAATTTGGTATGGTGAGAATAGGCGTTTCTATCGCGGTAGAGATAGCGCGTCTCCAGTCCCTTGCTGTTGATTTTTACCCAATCAAGAGAACCATCATCAAAGTATTCGTTGTCAGTTTCCCAAAGACATTTACATTGAATGGAACGCTCGAATCCATGGATAAAATAATCTTTTGGGTTTTGCGTACCTTCTTTTACAAAAGAACTTGATGTAAATGGATAGAATTTTTGGGCAAAGGTCTCTATCTTGAAACCGCAATCAATTTTCCTAAGTTTTTCATGATTCATTCTTGAATCGTCATTGTACTTGCGAATTTCGTCAATCTTGTTTTGATCCTTCTCTTTTTTTGAAATATCCTTTATATCGATATGCAGTAAATTTATTTGTTGTTCGCGAATGTAGTTGAGTTCATTAACAATGGCATCTTTACTTGCGGATTCAATACGGGACAAATTGTAAGCGAGTAAGATAACGCTCCAGTAATCTTTTACCTTGTCTAAGGATAGTTTAACCTCGTTTTCTACGCCGATTTTTTTTAATAAATCATTGAACCATTTGTTAACCTTATTGATGTCCTTATATTCCCGATCCATTGTGGCATTAAGGAAAGGAATAGACATTTTTTCGCGTTCAGAATGGGGTTGATATATGTTTTCGTTGTTGTCGTAGTACAAGCCGATTTTATCAAAAATGACAAACCAAAGGAAATATTGAAGTAAATCTTTTTTCAGGCTTGTAGAATTATCTAGACCTAAATCAATATCTTGTTGTTGTTTCTGAATACGTAATATTTCTGCTGTTCTCGCTTTTTTTATTCGATCTTTGTATCCACCAAAAATATTATAATAGCGACGATATTCCTTGCCTTGCCGATTTTTACTATCTAATTCAGCATTCTTTTGCGCTTCGAATTTTAGAGCATTGTCAATGAGCTTTAGATAGTGTTTTCTAAGTGTAAATGACTCTTCCTTCTCTTCCATAAAAAGGCTGGCGAATTCGTCAATATCCATCTCTTTGGAAAGCATATAAAGGCAGGCAAGGATTCCGTAGTTATCAGAAATTTCTTCCTTGAAAAGGTATATAATCTTTTCAAACAGCTGTGAAGGAGTTGTGTAATAGTCGTCCCTTTTGAAATTGGCAACTTTTATTGAGCGAGTCTGGCCTTCAAAATACTTAAAGGAGTTGATAAAATCAACCTGAGCACGGTGATCGTCTAGGCTGTGTGCTATAGAGTAATGGTTGAAGAAAACTTTTGCGACCAATTCTTCTACAAGATACTGCTTTAGGTCTGGTCTAATAATGCAGTCAATACATAACATTTCATAAAGTTCGTGAATGTCTATACATGGCAATACTTCATGCTTATAGTCGTTCTGTTCAATTCGCCTCTCCATGAATGGCATTTCGGTGTACATGAATTTTTTGTTCATGGTCTGCAAATCGCAGAAGATGTAGAAGTATTTGAGTAAAGTTTCATTTGTGAGAACGTTGAATCTGCTAATATCATCGGAATGGTTAGCATAGGTAAAAAGTGATTTGAATTTGAAATACCAATATGTTATGTCGTGAAGCTGATACTTTTCCTTTAAAAGATGACTAGAACATATTGAGATATAAAAACCAAGTGCGTATTCAAAATGCTCCTCGGGCATTACACCTTCCATTAGTGTATAACAAGCTTGAGGTTTATTTTCGTACTGCTTGTTTTGTTCAAAGAATTTTCGTTCTTGATCAATATTTTCATCCAATAACTGGTTGCTATGAATATACCGAATAGATTCTAAGATTGATGTCTTCTGTGATTCTATGGTATCAGCTAAAAAGTCCCCATCTTTGACTTGAATTGCTTTGGTAAAGAAGTAGAAGATAGCTCTTGTGATAAAGATGAGGGCTACATTCTCGTTGGTAAAATCAGCCTTGTTTTCTTCTGATTCTTGCAGAGCCTTGAACTGTTCGGAAACAATTCTCTTAACGTCAATCAGTGTTAAAGGCTGTTCTGAGTTCCATAGAACATTTTGCCCTGTACGTCGTGCTTTTGAAGACAGAATCATGTCTTGAAGAAGCAAATGTAGATTGGTTAAAATCTTTTTCATAATATCCTTCTTTTAAACTTTAAGTTCGCTTTTCTGTATTGGTTTGATGTAGGGCATCTTCGCCCAAAATCTACTGATAATTTTGCTTGCGTTTGCCTTTTCAATGCTATACTTGGCGGCCATTTCTTGTTGCTGCATGCTTGGAGAGAACTCCTTGCATGTTGCAGACAAGCATTCGTACTTATTGCATAAATCCCCATAATTATCCAATTCACAGAAGATGGAATTCAGATAAAGAGAGAGGAATGGTTTGTGCCTCTCATTTTCCTGGTACCATTTACTATTAATGGTATCTAATACGCATTCGTCTATTTTGTTAGGATTTGCAATAATGGTTGGAGCCGCCTTATTACTGAGGATGGTTTCACTGTCTGCGACAGTTTCCTTTCGAATGGTTTTGAGCTGTTCGGAATCCCCTACGACAGCATTTTGTCGGCCTTTTAAAATTGCGTTTTTTAATGCACTGTTCAGGTAGTGAGAAAATTCGGCTTTTTTAAAATCAAAATTGTTGATTACGGAGAGAATAGTCTTAGTTATTTCCCATCCGGCATTTTTAATATCATCCTGCATCCAGTAAAGGGGACAATAATTTCTGAATGCAAGAGTCGCAATGAGGTTTCTTATGGTATACCTTCTGGAATCCATATCAGGGCGATTCTGTAGAGATTGGTATTCTCTACAGAGCTCCTCAAGTTTCTGCAATATGCTCAATTCCTTTTCGTTCATGGCTACATCTCAAAGAAATTGTCAATCATTTTCTTTGCGGTTTCTCCGTTCGGAGCTTCCATGGATGCGGTAAGCGTATTCAAATAGTACAGGGAGGTAATGTCATAGATCTTCTGGGATCCATCGATGATATTGTTGTCGGAATCGTAGTTGATCTTGCCGTAAATAATGTTCTGGATGTTTGCGTTATAGAATTTCTCCGCAAAGGACAGGGTAGAAAAGAGCAGGATGGGTAGAGTCTTTTGCCCATAGGTGATATCCACAAGGATGTCTGCGCCGTCTTCTAGTTCGTTAATAAGCTTCCTGAATCGATTTTCATGAGTGCGAAGATCTTCGTAATATTCTTCGATGATTTCGTTGTATTGGATATTTGCGCCAATGCTTTGGTTCAACTGGTCCAGTTCCTCGTTAAAAAGCCTCGAGTTTTCAAGGTAATTATCCTTGGAATCCTTGGTGATGAACTTTACGATTTTTACGGATTCTCCCTTTTTAAGGCTTTTTACCAATACGGCGTTAATGGGGAAAAGTACCTTACCCTCGTATTCGATTTCGCTATTCCCATCTACAGGATAGTGCTTGGGTTCGGAAGCCTTTTTCATTGGGATATTCACAAAAACAATTTTCATTTTGCACCTCTAAACTCTATATAGAGTAAAAATATTCCAAAGTTGACAAAAAATGAATGAGAATGTCGAAATTTCCTTTGTGATTTTTTTTGAATTTTTCAAAAAGCCCAATTTCTGCATTTCTACCGATAAGATTCTTTACACTCGTTTTACCAAATCTCACAAAAATATCAAGATTTGGTAAAATAAAACGCAATCAAATTTTACCAAATCTCATAAAAATATCGAGATTTGGTAAAAGCGTGTACAGGTAAAACGGTGCAATCTTCAAAATATAAGGTATTGTTCAATCCTTATTAGAAGCCTTGCTTCTTTTAACTTAATAAGTTAAATTTTAGGTTAAAACGCGATAAAGTGCAAAAGGGCGAAACATTATGGCAAAGAGCATCGGCGGAATCACTTACAAGACTATCAATGGTAAGCGTTATGCGTATTACCAGTGGATGGAAGATGGCAAGCAGCGTTCCCGCCGTGTGAAGGATGACGAGCTGCCGACGCTTTTGGCGGAGATTGAAGAACGCAAGGCGGCGAAGGCGGTTACCGCGTCGCTTGCGAGTGGCCTGGTGCTTCGTGAAGGTTCAGCAGTTTATAATGCGGGTTCCGTCGGCTTTGATACGCAAAGTTTCAAGACGGATGTGAAGCTTGGCGCTGCCCTTACGAATTTTGCTGCCAACGTTCTGCAGTGGAAAAAGCGTGATGGCTTTGCGCGTTTGCGAGATTACATTTATGGTCCGGGCAATGACCGGGTTTTCATTCTGTATGGGCTTCGTCGTACAGGCAAGACTACTTTGATTCGCCAGCTGTTTGGGGAAATGTCGTCTGCGGATTTGATAAAGTCGGCTTTTATTCAGGTGAATTCAAGGAACAGTCTTGCAGACTTGAACAGCGACCTTAAAATTTTGGAGGCGAGGGGCTTCAAGTATGTATTCGTCGACGAGGTGACTATGCTTGCGGACTTTATCGAGGGGGCGGCTCTGTTTGCAGATGTGTTCGCCTCTTGCGGCATGAAGATTGTGCTTTCGGGTACGGATTCCCTGGGCTTTGTTTTTTCCGAGGATGAACAGCTTTACGACCGTGCGGAAATGTTGCATACCACATTTATTCCGTATCGCGAATTTGAGCGTGTTCTTGGCTTGAATGGTATTGACGAGTACATTCAATATGGCGGTACCATGAGCATGGGCGGTCGTGAATACAATAAGGACCGTTTTACTTTTGCGAATGTGAAGAGCGCCAATGAGTATGTGGACAGCGCCATCGCGAAGAACATTCAGCATTCCCTGAAGTGCTACCAGTACGAAGGCCACTTTCGTTCGTTGAAATCTCTGTATGAGGCGGGTGAGCTGACCAATGCCATCAACCGCATTGTAGAAGATATCAACCATCGTTTTACCTTGGACGTGCTGGCCCGTGATTTCCACTCTGGAGATTTAGGAATTTCTGCAAGAAATTTGCGTAAGGATCGTTTCCGCCCAACGGATATTTTAGATCGAATTGATGTGGTAAAGGTAACGGCCCGATTGATGAAAAATCTGGATGTGAAAAATCGCAGAGAAATGAGTGTTGCCGTTACACAAGATCATGTGCGGGAAATCCGTGAGTATCTTGACCTTTTGGACTTGACGGTTGACATTGATGTGGAAAACTTTGGAGATTTTAATCGGCGGGAACGGATGACGACAATTTCACAGCCGGGGCTGCGTTACGCCCAGGCGAAGGCGCTGATTGATTCCCTTTTGCAGGATGATGTATTCCGCAGCTGTTCCCTGATGGAGCGCAAGGCGATTGCTGACCGAATCCTTGAAGAAATCCGGGGCCGGATGATGGAAGAAATCGTGCTGCTCGAAACAAAAATGGCGCGACCTGATTGCCATGTTTTCAAGTTGCAGTTTGCCGTGGGCGAGTTTGACATGGTGGTGGCGAACTCTGAAAGCGCGACCTGCGAAATTTATGAAATCAAACATTCCGAAATTGTGGCGAAGGAACAGTATCGCCATTTAAAGGATGCAAAAAAGTGCCGCGATACGGAATTTCGTTACGGCACCATTGTAAGTAAGAACGTGATTTATCGCGGTGCCACCCAGGTTGTGGATGGTATCAACTACCTGAATGTGGAAGAGTATTTGAAGCCTCTAGGAGTCTTCGAATAGATTCCCCTTCGAAGCATCATTCCTTTTTTGTAGAAGTTGTCTTTTGCCATGATGCCGGTTGCAAGTTCCGGGTGTTCTTCGATAAGCATGGAGCTAGTCTTTGATACCGGCGTATACAGAATCCATTCTACCGGAAGCTTGTGATACCTGCCGTCGCCGCCAAGAACGCTTACGTAGTCCACGCATCTTTCGCCCATGTAACCATGGGCGGTAACATTGACGATTGTGTTTTTTTCGTTTTCGTCGGATAAGGAAGTCTTCAGTATGCAATCCGTGATGCAGTCCTTGTGTTTAAAAGCGTCTTCTCCGTGCGAGTTTGCAATAGCTTCCCATTCCCAGTAGGATGATTTGGGGCAATCGTCACCATAAATTGTTTTTCGGGTGCGCATTTGCTGGTAAAGGGGTATCGCAAGGAGCGGCGCCATTGCAAAGTAGACTGCCCTAAAATATTCCTGGTTGATGCTTACGAAGTTGCTCTTGGTACGCTCAAAGTCGAAGTCAGCAAATTGATTCGGGTTTGTGTCCAGCCTTAAATTTTTTAAGTGATCGGGAATGATCAAGTTCAATTTTTGCTGCTTCAAAAACTGGAAGTCATCGCCAAAGGCGTAGGTCGAGTCCTTGATTAGGTCTAGCATCTGTCTTTGTGCAAGTGCCGTAAACAGCAACCTGTATTCCACTTCGTTGTTGCGGTTCTTGGTTTCAAAGAGGACTTCGAAATCATGGTTTGACATTAGCGTGTAGTCGGAATCGTCTTCAAGGTTCCTTGAAAATTTTTGCAGTTCCTTTAACTTTTGCTTTCGTCTGAATTTCTGGAAGAATCCGTCTTCGCTCAGACCTGTTGGAATTCTGAGAAACTTTAGGTTCGGAGCGGCCTCGTTTCCGTAAAGTACGAACTTTTCGTTTCCGTATTTGGGGCATGGCTTTTCGACCGTTGCCGTAAGAGTCTGCGATCTTGAAACCCTGTGATACCTGCCGTCGGAACCTCTCGTAGTAGTTGTCCAGTGAATGGTCTTTTGCCCGGTATATATTTCTGTCCCGATGTAACTCGTCTTGATTTCTGCTATTACGAACGGGTTGCCGTTAATGCTTCCGCTTTGCGAATAAATGACGGATGCATCTTCGTTTAGGGAATTGTCGTATCCAAAATCCTCTTCCAGTTCCGCCATTCGTTCTTTGGTAAAGTACGGGTCAAAGTGAAGTATGGGAATCGTCTTTTCGATTAGCCTTGCCGGAATGTCCCAGCTGAAAAGACTGTTCAAGGGCGCCATTTGTTCCCAGGCTTCATCTTTTTTTTGCTCTACGCAGGAATCAAGATTTTCAATTTCTTCTTTTGCTTCTTTAATTTTTTTATTCAGCGAAATGAATATGTAAAGTACAATGAATACTGCAATGACGAGGCTCAGGATTCCAATGGCCTGTTCGCATACGTCAAGGGGTAAAATGCAGAATAGCGCTATCGCCAGAATCCAAAGTAGGACTCGTATAAAGTTTAGGCGGGAGCGTCGTTTTCTCAGGTCTTCCAGGCTGCTTTCCAGGTCTGCAATTTCAAGGCATAGCTTTTTGTTTGCGTCCTTGTCGATACCGGCTTTCTTGGCAATTTCCTGGAATGCGTCTTCGGCATTCTTGCGGAAGGCTCCGCAATATTTATCGCGATAGCTTGCGAGCGGGTCGTAAACAATGTCTTCCATTGCGGCTTAAAAGAACGTGCTGCGTGCACGAGCCTTTGTTTCTGCAGATGCAGTGAATGGAATGCGTGTGGTGTAGCCGGAGCGGGCTGCGACAATCATCTTGGTGGGCCATGCGTAAACGTCGGTATTCCACTGGTTTACCGTGTCGTTGTACAGGTTGCGTGCGGCTGTAATTTCGCGCTGCAGGTAGTCGTTTTGCTGCATGGCGTCGGCAATGGCCTTGTGGGCTTTCAGGTCCGGGTACGCTTCCACCTGCGGGAACAACCGTCCGAAACTTCTATCGAGGTTTTGGGAAATCTCGTTGCGGTTTTCGTCTGTAATGCGAGCGCCGCCGCGATAGGCGGCGACCGTCTTCATGACATCCTTATCCAGGTCGATCGCCTTGTTTACGAGGGGAGCGACATTCTGTAAAATCTGTACGCGCTGTTCCAGGTAGTTGTCTATGGTAGAAGCGTCCGCCTGCAGTTTTTGCTGCAACTGCTGAAAATAGTTCTTTGCGCTCACCTTCATGAATAAGAAGATAATGCCCGGCAATATTCCGCATACCCAAAGCAGAATTTCAAATAAAACAGAACCGAAGCCAACTTTTATGGGAAGCTGTTTTTCGATGACGTTGATGTCGCGACCTTCAGTATTTACCGGGCCAGTCAATTCGTCAAGTTCGTTTGCCATAGGTTTCTCCTGGTTGTGGAATAGCACGCTTGTTTCAAATCTATAAAAAAAGAATGCCCCGTATGGAGGCATTCTCCGGAATTACATACTTTGCCGTTACGCCATCAGGTTGATGATGGTATCCTTCTTCAAATCGCAGAAGTCCATGACATTGTCTGCGGTGGCGTTTGCGCCGTCAGCTGTATTTTCGTCAATGACCATAAATCCTGCGTCCGCAAGGATGTCCGCCAATTTTACGAAACACTTGGTGCGTGCCTTTATGGTTTCAATAAAGGCATGGTTGTATGCGTTGTTGCCGGAAACCCGGGCATTGCCCGTCTGCAGATTCATCATGTAAAAGGTGTTATCGCTGATAAGTCCCACATTTTGCTGGGCATCGTCGCTTTCGACCATTACATCCCATAGGATGGAGTTGGGATCCACCATATAGTTACGCAGTTCCTCCTTATCGTTCAGATCTTCTTGAGCAAAGAAAAGGCGGAACTTGCTGCCGTTGCTTCCGTTGAAGCGGTTGATTTGAACAACTGCGTCGGGAGCCGATTCACTCATGTACATAAGTTCGGTGGCTTCCGGATCGGCATTGGTCATGTCACCGGAAAAAATTACGTTATGCTCATTATAGTAGGCCGCATTCCAACCGATTTTACAGCCGTTCAATGTCATAAAGGAAAGGTCAAAATCGTGGGTGCCCCATTCGTTGCGCCAATAGATGCCCACAATGTTGTGGTTGGCCATCTTGATGCTTGTGCCAAAGGGAATGTTGCCTACGAACGTCTTCTCGGAAGAAGGCAAAGTCAGTTCACAGTTCTTGGGCAGTCTGATGGGGCATGCCTTGGGCTTCAAGGAGTCCACAAGGCTTTCGCGGATCATGCTGTAAAGCGTGTTGCAGTAGCTTTCGCTAACGGCATTGGGAGTGTAATCCAAACGTACAAAGGACTTGCCGTTACGGATAACATAAACGTGATCCTTGGATGGATTCAAACGTTCCATCACCAACTGCATAAGGCGTACCTTCTTGAAGTTGTTGAGGGACTTCAGGTGGGCGGCAATTTCTTCGACGCTCTTTTCCTCTTCCAAAATGGATTCCCAGAATCCCTTGACCATTGGCTGATGAAGGGTTTTGGAAAGCTTGCTGATGCTGTTGATGACAGCGACATTGTCGCCACCCTGTTTCTTGAACGACAGGAATATGCGCTTGAAGCGGTTGAAAATCGTGGCGAAGCCCTTGATCTGGTCATCGGTAAGCTGCTTAAGGTTTACCGGATGACCAAATTTGATGTTGCGGAACAAATCGTCGTTCTGCACAAAAGTACATGAACTGGTGGCGGTATACACCAAAGTTTTCAGCGCCATGACGGGGTCGCTGGGAAATTTTCCCAACTTGCTGCACATGATGCAGTAGGCATCACGGTTCTTGATGGCTTCCACATCGATTTCTGCGTCGTACTCATTGATATAGGCTGCAATGAAATCGACATAGTTGGTGAGGGTGGTGCTATTGAGAGCGACGCCTGTATACAGTGCTTCGCGGCACTTTTCAAACAGTTCATCGTCACTGATGGGCGTAATCAGCTTCAGTTCCTTATAGGGAATGCTGAAATCCACATCGTTATTGAAATGTTCGTTGGGCACATAAGGCTCACCCTGCATTTGCGTGCCGTAGGTAGTGGCATAGTGAATCAGCTGGTCGATTAGCAGTTCAATGCGATTGCGCGAAATAACGTCTTCCCATGTCTGGTAGAAGGTGCTATTGTAATTTATTGCCTTGAAGTTGAGCCATTCCATGACTTCTTCGGTACAGCAATCGGGGTGAATGATGTATCCATGTTCGGCGGCCAACTCGCAGACTTCGCGGTAAGAGGCCTTTTGGGCTCCATCACCCATGCTGCCGATTTTGCGAGCCTTGCCGAAATTGTCCATAGAAAATGTAAACATCATTCCTCCTGAAAAAATAAAGAGCGGGGAGTATTATAATGAAGATATCGAAAATAGGAACACCCTATGCTCTTTTTTAAAAACTTGGGACGGGGTGTAGAATTCATTTTTTGAAGCTAGGAACACCCTTTGTCCCTACACAATTCTTATCGGAAGGATTTATGATATTGTAAAACAAAAGTACAAAAAAAATTTAAATTCCGTCTTGGTAATTTTTTCGAGGTTATTATGTCTCAGAATGTTAAGGAAAATGCGGCCCAGTCTGTCGCCAAGAAGAAAAAGTCCGTGAAACTGCAAATCATCGTGTGGGTGGTTGCCCTGGTGGTTGGTGCCCTTTTGGGCCTTGTCCAGTCCGAAGGTCTCCAGACCGTCGTAAACTTTGTGGCTTCCGTTTATACTCGACTGTTCCAGTTCGTGGCGGTACCGACCATTGCGCTGGCGCTCATTACCACCCTTTCTGCCCTTGGGGTGCAGAAGAATACAGGGCGTATTTTTGGCCGTACCATCATTTACACCTTGCTGACCACCTTTGCCGCCGCCTTCGTGGGGCTGTTGCTTTATAAGATTATCGGACCGGGTAACCTCCCCATGGATTTGGTCAGCGGTGGTGCCGCGGACGTTCCCCAGAACCTGAAGGCCATGAGCTATTCTGAACATTTCCTGAGCATCGTGCCCAACAACATGGTAAGGCCCTTCCTGGAAGGTAACGTACTGAGCATCCTGATGGTGGCTGCCGCCGTGGGCCTTGGCCTTGCTTTTATGCCGGAATCCGAAAATAAGTCCGCCCTGATGAAGGCGGTTCTCGGTCTTCGCGAATTGCTGTTCACCCTGATTCGCGCTCTCGTCTGGGCTTTGCCTCTCGGTGTCGTTGCTTTTGCAGCCCAGCTTTCCGCTCAGGTCAGCGCCGGCGTCGTGGTCGGTTCCTTGGGTAAGTATCTTGCGGTTGTGATGGGCGGAAACGTCCTGCAGTTCTGCGTGGTGCTGCCCCTGTTCCTGCTGGCTCGCGGTCTCAATCCGCTCCACGTTCTCAAGAAGATGAGCCCTGCCGTGATGATGGCTTTCTTCACCAAGAGTTCCGCTGCAACGCTTCCTGTGACCATGCAGTCCGCCGAGGACAACCTGAAGGTGAATCCCGAAGTATCCCGCTTTGTGCTGCCCATCTGCACTACCATCAACATGAACGGTTGTGCTGCCTTCATTCTGGTGACCAGCCTTTTCGTGATGCAGAACAGCGGTGTGGAACTGACCCTTGGCACCATGATTACCTGGGTGTTCATTTCCGTGCTTTCTGCGGTGGGTAACGCAGGCGTTCCTATGGGCTGCTACTTCCTGACGCTCTCCCTCATGGTGGGTATGAACGCAAACATCGGCGTCATGGGCGTAATCCTTCCGCTGTACGCCATCATCGACATGATCGAAACCGCAGAAAACGTCTGGTCCGACTCCTGCGTCTGCGCCATGACCAATAAGGATCTGGAAAAGTCCGCTTCTTAGGATTGGTGGCAGGATTTATCTTTTTAAAATCGTTGATTTTCTAAGTTTTTGTTTCTGTGTTGCGATACGATGCACGTTTAGAATATGGAATGTGCGTGAAAGCTCGCCGAAAATTTGGGGGAATTTTTTTCTGAACTCAAAACGGTCGTGTAGTATCGAAAAAAAGATTAGGTCGATGAACTGTGGAATGCCATAAATTGCCACGAAAAATGCTTTTATATCATTCGTGGCAAATTATACGCTATTTTTTGCCACGAAATGCGTTTTTGTGCTGTTCGTGGCAAATTATACTATATTAAGAGTATGAAAGAGCTTATTTTAGGTCGTAATCAGGAAAAAGCAGCGCTTGAAAAAATTTTCTCGTCGCGCAAATCGGAGTTCGTGGTTGTTTGCGGTAGGCGCCGCATTGGCAAGACCTTTCTCGTTAGAGAATTTTTTGATGAAAACATCGTATTTCAAACAGCGGGGCTTGCAAACGGCGATCTCCAACTTCAAATAACAAACTTCTATAAAGAAATGCTTGAAGCGGGACTGCGAAACATTCCCCATGAAAAGCCGCGCAGTTGGACAGATGTTTTCTTTTTGTTGCGTACGCTTGTATCTGCATCAAAGCAAAAGCGAAAGGTAATTTTTCTTGATGAATTGCCCTGGATGGACACTCCGAAATCCAATTTTATTCCTGCGTTGGAACATTTTTGGAATGCGTGGGCTTCCGCACGAAAGGACATTGTTCTCGTTGTTTGCGGCTCTGCAACATCCTGGATGATGAACAAGCTCATAAACGACCATGGCGGTCTGCATAATCGCCTGACCTGTCAAATTTTTCTTCAGCAGTTTACTCTTGGCGAGACAAGACAATTCCTGGAAAACAAGGGCTTCAAAGCCTCGCTTTACGACATTTCGACGCTTTACATGTGTATGGGCGGAGTTCCGTTCTACTTGGATAAGCTGGACCCTTCAAAAAGCCTTGTCCAAAACATTGACGACTTGTTCTTTAAAAAACAGGGCGAACTGCGTAACGAATTCAAGAATCTCTATTCGGCTCTTTTCAAAAATTCAGACGACTACATTACCGTTGTAAAGGCTCTGAACGAAAAACGTTACGGAATGACCCGAGAAGAAATCATCGAAAAAACAGGATTGAAATCCGGGAAAGGACTTTCTACCGTTCTTGAAAATCTGGAATCCTGCGGGTTTATTCGCTCTTATCCTGTTTTCAAAGGTACTCGAGGGAATACCCTGTTATACCAGCTTGTCGATTTCTACTCGCTATTCTATTTCAATTTTATTGAACAGGAATCCGTTTCAAGCTGGCAGCAAGTTCAGGGAAAGCCTATTTTTTATGCCTGGGCGGGCCTCACTTTTGAAAACTTGGTCATGCTGCATGAACAAAAAATAAAGGAAAAACTTGGAATCTCCGGAATTGAAAGCAGGAATTATGTATGGCGTGCAGTTGATAAGGGGAACAAAGGTGCGCAAATCGACTTGATGATTGACCGGGCCGATAATACGGTCAATATTTGCGAAATGAAGTTTTCGATAGCCCAGTTCTCGATTAACGAAAGCTACGAAATGAACTTGCGAAACAAGATTCAGCGATTTATGGAAGAAAATCCCAAAAAGTCGATGCAGCTTACTTTTGTAACGACCTATGGACTTTCAAGCGGCAAGTACAACGGAATCGTCAACAACCAAATCGTATTGAACGATTTGGTTGGATAGATGAAAAGAACGCTCCGAAAAATTTCGGGGCGTTTTATGTTTATTTCTATTCCCAGCCGAGGCCGTAAATCGTGATGTCCGTTGAAATACTTTCTTCGGACTTGAAATCGATTTTGTAGCCGTTTATGGCGAACTGGATTGCGCCAAGTTCCTTGATTACGTCGTCGATGTTCTGCTTGACGCCCCAGCCTTCTTGAGCAAAGTCCTTGAACAACAATGTGACTTCGCTGATTTTGTCGCCTGTGGCAGGGAGGGTGATGCGGAAGTTGTCGCCCTGGTTGATTTCGTAGATGTCGTCGCCAATGAGGGCTTCGTTCTGCTTTGGAACAAGCACAATGTCAAGAGGCAAGGTCGTGGAAGTGTAAGCCAGGTTTATTTGCTTGTACTTGCTCAGGTTTGCGCCCTTTGCTTGTAATTCTGCTACAAGGTCTGCACCGGCCCCGTAATATACGGATGGTTTGGCATCGATAGTGAGGCAGAGTGCTTTGCAAGGAGATGGTTCTGGGTACGAGGACTTTGGGTACGAGGAATGGGCTATTATCGGTTCCGGTTCCTTGGAAAATGTGTACCAAGGATGCGGATCTGTGCCAATGCCTGTTTCAAGAGCATACCAAAACAACGATCCCCTCCATTCTGTTTTATCTTCGGAAACCCTTTCTTCGCGAACGTCCATAATATTGGGGAAATTCGGATAGTTCCCCTTTACGCCTAGCTCTGCCAAAAGTTGTTTCTGGACCATGGCTGAAATGGAATCCAACTGGAAGTTGACTTCGGGGATTACTTCCTCTGGGACAATGGAAGTGCTTGGAATCAAGCATTCTCCGTCGTAAGCACCGATGGATATGATGTTGAAGAATCCTTCCGTTCCGGAAAGTTCGGAAATTTCAAATGTGAAGGTTGCAATGTTTTTGATTGCAGTTTCTATGGAAATTTCTTGTGACGCGAAACCAGTCTGCGTAAAGTCAGACCAAGCGAATTTTTGGACGGTTCCGTATTCTGCCTTGGGTAGGTAAACATCGTGGTTGCTGTAATTGATTTCCTTGTCCAGGGAATCGCCGAGGCCGAGCTTTAGTTTAGCAGGGAAGTCGGAAACATAGCTGATGCAGAGACCCTTCATATCGGTGACGTCTGCGGTCATCTGCTTGCCGTTTTTGTCTTCACCGGCAATGTTGAAGCTTAGCCCGACATACGGTCGGTAATCGAGCGAGCCCTGGTCCAGAACGATGTTTCCGCAAATGCCCCCGCAGTAGTCTATGACTGACTTGAAACCGTCTGCGCCTTCACCAAGAGGAACAGGCCATTTGATTTGGGAAGCGCCGCCGTTGCTGTTGTCTGTGTAGCTGTACCACAATCCAGATTTTTGGGAGCCGGCATCGCGACCGGTGTTTATGCGGTATATGCCCTCGTCGCCATACCATGTGACAAAGCCAGCCTTTTCGACCTGTGGCCTTACCGGAGTATTCGTTTTAGAGGAACTGCTCTCAACAGGGGAATCGCCTTCTTTTTCGGAGGAACTGCTGAGCTCCGTGTCGGTGCTTTCGCTGCTGGAGCTTTCGTCAGCGATTGTCTCGCTGTTTGTGGCACTGCTGCTGTCGTCACCGCATGCAAAGAAGAATGCGGAAACGCCAAGGGAGAGTAATAGAGGGAATTTTTTCATGGTGGTGGGTCCTTTTTTACAAATTTTCTTTTTCATAAAGACGCTTTCTTTGGACAAATCGGCTCATATCCATTTTATCGGAAATATTTGATTTTACGAAATCAATCATGTCAGAGACTTCCATGTCATCTGATCTTTTGAGAGCTTGCCCGTTACGAACCATTTCACAGGAAAATGGTTCTAATGATATTTTATCCACAGCTTCAGAAAGTTTATGCTTCGTATCGGAAAAATCTGCGAAATAAAGCTTGGAAAAGTCTTTGCCTTGAAATTCAATATTTTCTTTTAAAATAATAATTCGTATTTCACCTTCAAATGAAAAATCCTTACGTTTTAGGGATAACAAATTAACGTATTCGTCATCTGTTACATGCAATTGTTTGTTACTGCACTTTTGCTTTATTTCCTTATCTTTTAAATACTCCACTTTACGAATATACACGGAGCACTTTTTTCTTTTTGAAAATTCTTCAAAAAGTTTGACAAGTTTCTTTAGGTTGTAGCGTACTTGAACTAACGGGAGGTCTCCGTTTTTTCGCATTTTCCAAGCTGCAGCAGAATTCTCCGAAGCATTTGTTGTAAAGCACAAACAAGCTACATCACTTGACTTACGACCGAATTTTTCAAGATAATACTGTTCCAAAAGATCTTCCCAATTGGTAACCGCAGAAAAAGCCAATCTGTTTCGGCGTATGTTTTCTTTGAAAAACATTACCGGTTCATAACGATAAACAGCCGCCTTTTCGCTGTCATCAACATCATTGAAAAGATCATTCATTTGGTAATCAACTTTGTACTCTTGTTTCATTAAAGTATCCTTTTGATATTTGTTTAGCTTCATTGAGATTTTGCGTTGCAGATTTAATCCTTGAGGCAACGGACTGAATAGCCGTTGTCCTTATTGTAGTAGTAGTACTGGGACACGTTGCCGTAGTAGTAGTGGAAGAACCAGTGCCACGCGTTGACACTACTGCTCTCAGAAGAACTCCAGAAGCGGGCGTCGTTACCCTGATCGTAGAAACTACCATCATTGTTGCGGTTACCAGCAGGGAGAACCGAGAATCCGTAGGCATCTTCACCATTGCCGTTGCTGTTCCAACCGCTGGTGGACTTCAGCTTGGTTCCTGCCGTAGATGTTCCGCCAATGGCCGTCCACAGAACATTCCAGTCGTCGTTGCTTGGCAGGTGCCAGCCCTCGGGGCAAACACCGCGGATAGTTCCACTTGGCGAACAAGTCTTGCCATAACCGCAACCCTTGCCTGTAGTAGTGAACACTCCGGCTGAATCCATGGCCGCGGACCACAGGTACAAACGGCCATACTTGTCGCAATTGGTGCTACTGTTGCTATAGCAATAGCTCTTGGCAGTCCCCTCGTTGTAGTCGTAATTTAGGTTCTCCGCCATCCAGGTCTGGGTCTTAATAGCCGCAATCTTATATTCCTTGCCATCACGATCATCAGTCATGGTCCCGGCAATGGCATTTTCATCCCATACCCACTTGCTGTTTTGGCAAAGCCATTTTGTACCGTTCTTTGCAGTCACACTTTCAAGGTACGACACGCATGCTTTTTCAAAGTAATTTATCGAAATGGAATCCCTTTCTACCCTGAACGTATCGGCGTCGCAAGTGTAATACTTGTCTGTATTCACTAGCCCCTTCAAAAGCTCGCCGTTCTTTTTACATTCATAATGAATCGTGTTGATGCGAGCTTCGCTTGCCCATACCCAGCCGTTACTGAGGCACACATAGTATGTTCCGCTGTAAAGCCCCACAGAGTCTATCAGGTTCGTGTAGCAACCACCAAGAGTCTTCGATAGCCCGTCGGTTATTTCTTTCCAGCCAGTTGTTCCATTGCAAGCATAGACCTTGCTTGTATTTACGCGACCGTTTATCAAGTCGCCGTCCGTCTTAGTAGAGCATTTAGTGCGTGCTTCATAAGTGTCGTTGTAAAAGTTCCCTGCCGTATTTGTCCAGCGATAGGCGGTATCTTGAGTTCCGGCAGAGCACACATAGTAAAGGTTGTTGACCTTGACTGTAGAGGTATCGTTCAGGGCAGACTTTGTGCAAGCCTTACCTCCGTTTGCCCTCTGCTCATACATTAGGCTGTCTATTGCCGTTCCATGTCTCCACTTGCCATCTTCATAGACATACACGAGGTTCGTGTTCACTTGACCGTTGCGCACATCGCCGTTTTTAAAGTTGTTGCCCCAGCCTGCAGTGTCCTTTTCGATGTCGGTCGCACGGCGCCAAAGTTTTGACTTTTCATCACAAATAAAGCGAACCTTTTTATCGTTTGAACCAGCGTAGGCATACTTGCTTGCGTAAAGGGCGCTTTTGCTGTTTGTGTCACGAGCAACAACGTTCTTGTTACTTTCATCGCAAGCACCAAGGCCGTATTCGTTATACCAGAAGTTGCGCACATACTTTTCAAAATCAGGGACATTGCCCCAGTCAGATGCGTTGCTTCTAATTTTAGGAAGGGTAGTGTTCACGGAGTAGCGGTCCTCACCAAGATCCGCACTGTCTGCCAAGTCGGCAATGCTAGCGCGTAGTGCTGCATCATTCCACTTACCATCCTTTGCTATGTCTTGGCCTATTTGGGTTAATCTTGCTGTCAGTTTACTGTCACCCACATATAGTTTCACCAAAACACTTACGGCAAGGAGGGCTGCGCTTTGGTCGCTTGTGCCCAAGATGTTCAAGTCTTCGCTTGCGTCGAAGTTTTTGGCGTCAATGCCGAATGCTGCAAAAATTTCCTTTTGCGCCTGTTTCTTTGCATCTGTGAGCTTTAAGGTCCCGTCGCTATTGGCCATGAGTTCACGCACACGGAAAAATTCCAAGTGGGTTAGCACATTTATGTTTGCTTTTTTGCGGTCGTTCAAATCTGTATAGGCATAGAGTTTGATGGGTGATGTGGTATAGGCGGTATTGGCGCTGACTTCATTGAGGTAGTAGCCGTTTGCTTCCAGGAGTGCGTATGGAGAAGCAAGGGAAATATTGCTGATGCTGTATTTTCCGTCATCGCTTGTAATCATGCCGTCGAAGAACCTGTTTGTCTTGGTAAGGTTCTTGTCGCCTTTCAGTTCATAAACGAGAACGCTTGAACCTGCAGCAAAAGGTCCCTTCTGGGCGACACCTTGCAGTTCCTCCAGGAACATAATATCATCGGCTGGTGTAATTACTTCGCCACCGCCGTTCAGGTTCATGTTGAACTTGTCGTCGCCACACTTGATCGTGACGCTTTCTTCGGTTTGGTAAATTACGCTGCAACCAGCACCATCTTTACCGTCATCGCCTTGCTCGCCCTTAGATCCATTCAGTATAGATCCAATGACTTTATCGTTGCAAAGAATGTTCACTCCACTGCTGTCTGCAAGGGGTTTTGTAGTGCAGGTTATATTTTCGCCAGAAACATAGACTGTGTCGGTTGAAGTTTCGCCACCAAGTTTTTTCCAGTCCTTGCCTGTACACACATAAACATCTGCATCGCTTTTTACCATGTACTGTTCGCCTGCATTGTCGGCGGTGCACTTGGGCAGGTCAGAAAGCTTATCGGCAATCTCCATTCCACTGGTATAATTGTTGGTGATGTTTTCTGTGGTGTCGCCGCCGCATGCAAAGAAAAATGCGGAAACGCCAAGGGATGGTAATAGAGGGAATTTTTTCATGGTGGTGGCTCCTTGCCTTTTTTTGAATAAAGATAGCCTATGAAAAATGGTTGGTCAATCTAAAAACGATACGGAAAATGCTTTAATTTGAATAAAATCGTTAATTTTTGAAAATTCTATTTCTATATTGCGATACGATACACACTTAGAATACACTCGACTGGATTTAACTCATTCATTTGATTTTTATTATAGTACGCACTCGCCTTTCTTTTGTTATATGGCGTGCTACGCACGCATATAGTGCGGCTCGGCAATGCCCGCTCGAGTAAACTCGGCGGTCGCTGCACTCGCCTTTTATTATATTGTAAATATGGCTTTGAAGAGATTTCCAATCGGAATTCAAGACTTCGCAAGAATTCGTGAAGATGGCAAGTATTATGTTGATAAGACTGACTTGATTTACAAGTTGGTCCAATCAGACCGTTATTACTTTCTCAGCCGTCCGCGCCGTTTTGGAAAATCCCTTTTAATTACCACCCTGCAATATTACTTTGAAGGCCGCAAGGAACTGTTTGCTGGCCTTGCCATGGAAAAGCTGGAAACCGAGTGGAAAAAGTACCCGGTCATTCGGCTCGACATGAAAAATTTTCGGTGTGATGATAAGAAGGCTTTAGAAACGTCGTTTGACGATTTGTTGACTCCGCTAGAAAAAACTTTTGGAATTGAAAAAGAGTATGATGGTAGACATGCTTCTTTACGCTTGCACAAGTTGATATTAGAAGTGCATGAAAAAGCAAAATCCGAAGTTGTTGTTCTTGTTGATGATTACGATGTTCCTTTTTTAAAAGCCGCGGAAGCGGGGATTCTTGAGGAGTGCTGGCTTTCTATAATGTGGTTCTTTTGCCCCATAAAAAGCCTTGGCGGAATAATTAAGTTTGCAATTCTTGTTGGCACTTGTAAAACACATTATGCCGATAATATATCTGGTGGCTTGAATAATCTTTACGATATCACCATGAATGATGACTACGCTGCCATCTGCGGCATTACCAAGGAAGAACTGCTCTCGCAGATGCAGCCCGAAATCCAGGCTCTTGCCGACAAGCATAAAATGACCTACGACGAGGCTGTCGCAGCTTTGCAACGCCAGTATGACGGCTACCACTTTAGCAAGAATTCCCCGGACATTTATAATCCGTTCAGCTTGATAAATTCCTTGAGCGAACTTGAACTTGCAAACTACTGGTTTGCCTCCGGCACGCCGACCGTTTTGACAAAAGCCATGGCTCGTTACAGTTTGAGTCCTGAAGAGTATGACCAGGGTTTTTCTGTTGCTCAGAGAACTTTTGACGCTCCCACGGAAACTGCCGACACTCCGATTCCGATTCTTTACCAGAGCGGATATTTGACGATCAAGGGGTTCGATAAAGGTGCTGTTCGACCGTTCAGATTGCAATTCCCGAATGACGAAGTTCGTGAGGGAATGCTTAACCTGCTCGCGAATTCATATGCGTCAAAGAACGACATGGACACATCGGAATTCTTGGACCATTTTGTGACGGCGATGAAGGCATGTGACGTAGAAACTGCACTTACAGAAATGCGTGCGTTCATGGCAAGCATTCCATACGATGCCGAAAAGCAGAACGAACATCACTACAGAACGATTTTCTACCTGATTTTCCGTATTGCAACGCCGTACCTTGTACGTTGCGAGGAACGCACCGCCGCAGGCCGCGCCGATGCCGTCGTAGAAACTGCCGACTGCGTTTATGTTTTCGAGTTCAAGCTCGACGCAAACGGCACTGCCGAAGATGCTCTTAAGCAAATTGACGACAAGGGCTATTTGGTGCCTTACACGGTTACAAAAAAAGCCGACAGCACACCGAAAAAGTTGTTCAAGATCGGCGTCGCCTTTGATGCGGAAAAGCGCACCATTGGCGAGTGGATTGTCAAGTAGGTTTTGGTAAAAAAATCGATAAAAATGGCATTGCTTCTGGCGTAAGATTACTTACAGTTGGAAATCCTTGCAGAATCCCCAGAGTACGCGGAGCAAAGCTCGTATGCCGACGGAGAAGATGTCGTTGCTGTCAACCCAGACTTTTTCGCCTTCACGGATTTTTGCTTTTTGGGAAGCCCAGTTGCCAAGGAATAGTGCTACAATTGTAAGCACAATCAGGAGTGCTACGATTACAGTGTAGAGATGCCCATAAACTGACATGACTCTATTCTTCCAGCCCACGGAAGCCTTTGCAGCAAGCACAATGCTTACGATGATTCCTATGCCCATGACGACTGCAATGACAATGGGGGCGGCACCGATTGATGATGCACTTGCCCACATGTAAATGGCGTCAATCATAAGGATAATCCATGCGGCCAGTGTGACGATCAGGCCTGTTTTGCCGCCGATAAAGAAGACGAGTTCCTGGTCCTTTCTGCTCTTGATGAATACGAAGATGTAGGCGATTAAGGAAATGATGACAAGAGCTAAGATGACGTAGCCGAGAACCCCGAGATTTTCGCTCTTGATGGAAGGGCCGTGTTTTTCATTGGAACTGGGAGCGCTATAGCCTTTGTCGTTTCCGTCTTCGCCTTCATCGTCCAGGTTGCCCGAATTGCCGCTAGCCATGGCCATGATGCCTGCACATGTTTCGTCTCCCAGGAAATTTCCATCGGAATCGTAGCATTCGTCGGGCATGTCTCTCTTTGCCGCACGAACGCAACGTACGGACATGGCTCCCTGTTTGGAGTAGGAATTGCAGGCCAGGTCAACACTCTTGCCACTAAGATAGCAGTAGTTTGCCTTCTGGGAATCAACGTCATCGCTTGTCCAGAAATCACCGCGCTTGCCGAGTAGTTCGAATTTGCCCTTGCTGTTTCGGAAACCTGCTGCCAGACCAGCAAAGTCTGTGTTGTCGCCTCCGTTTCCTGCTTCCCAGCTATATTCTGCTTTTAAATTGCCGAAGGGGCCAAGAGTTTTCCATTCCGCGACGGAAGGCAGATGCCATCCATCGGGGCAGGCCTTCTTGGCGGCGTCCCAGCTATAGAGGCGTCCATACTTATCGCAGTTGGCTTCCTTTCCGTCGTAGCAGTAGGAGGAGGTCGTTTTTGTGTTCACATTTTCGGTCATCCAATCTAGCTGGCCGATTGTAATGAATTTTTCCACATCCTTTGCTTCTGCCGGTATGGAACCGAAGCCTATAAGGGTAAGTAAAAGGGTAAATAGTAATGCGTTTGCATGCTTATTGTGGTTCATGATATGGAGTCCTTGTTAAAAACGGTTAAAGAAAATTTCTTTTTAGATGAGATAAGTCTTGCAAGAAAGATAGGCAATGGAAATACAAATGTCAATAACAAAAATGATACGAAAAATGCTTAATTTTAAACAAAATGGTTAATTATTGAAAATTTTATTTTTATATTGCGATACGATACACGCCTAGAATACACTTGGGCTGATTTTACTTGAATTCAAAAGTGTAAGTTTGGACTTGTCCCCTCAATTTTGCTGAAGCCTTCAAGGCTGCGATTCGCTGCCTAGGCGGGTCGATATTTCTGCCTGCGTTACCATACCTGTCGCTACCTCCGTCACAAAGTTTTCCGTCGATTCCTGGACCTTCATTTGCCTGTACACATCCGCGATGACCTTATCGCATCGCCAAGGCGGAACAGCCCCAACTCTTCGCGATATGACCTGCAAAACGGCACCCTGAAGTTGCAAATCCAGATGGAATAGGTTTGAGGCATCCTGTACGGATGCTCCTTACGGTCCTTCGCCGGACGGGACTTGTCAAATTCCATCTTCGAGTTGATGGCCAACTGCGAGGCGTACAGGTCCACCCGACAGAGGAAGTCGTCATGGGAAGCCCGCTGCATTTGACGCCTTCGGCGTCCACTCTACGGCTCGGAAATAAAAACAAATAAATTTGTTTTTGCTTCACTCGCCTTGAATGTTACTCTAAGTCGATAAATTTACCACTTCCCAGCTTGGCGTGGATGTCAAAACGGACCTCCTCCCGCCCGATTTTTGACGTGAGGACGATTGTCGGCTTGCGACGCACGATGGACTTGATACGATTTCGCCCCCTCAGTCGCAAGACCGTGTTCAGGAAATGGATAAGAGTTTCATCCCTCGAAAAAAGTTTCTTGAACACCACGTCGTAGGTGGGGTCAAAAAACATCCTCTTTTTTAGCTTTGCAATCTGCTGTTGAGTATCTATGAGTTCTTTTGTTCGCTATTTATCAATAATTTTACAATACCTCGGGTTATTTTACAAATTGTTGGTGGAATTCTCGTTATGAATCCCGTTAGGGAAAACGATTTGTTTGGATAGCAAAATGCCCCGAGAAATCCCGGGGCGTTTAAAGTTTATACTAGGATGTAAAATCGCATATTCTTTATCCGAAACTTGTGTGTTTTTATACTTTTCGGATAAGAAATCTGATAAAAAGTGGGTTTTAGGACTTGTATCTTGATAAAAGTGTTGTAAAATTGCACTTTTATCAAGATGATTTTGACGAACATTCCCTTTTTTATATATTTACATAAAAAAGAGGGCGATATGGAACGTTTTGCGATGAAACAGCTGATTCAGTGGAAAACGCGCAAGGACCGCAAACCGCTGATTTTACGTGGAGCTAGGCAAACTGGCAAAACCTGGCTTATGAAGGAATTCGGCAAGATTGCCTTTTCTGAAACGGTCTATATCAATTTCGAAAACGAGCGACGCCTGCAGGACCTGTTCTCCGAAAATTACGATATTCGGAGAATTGTCACCACCATCGAATTGAACTACGGGAAAAAAATCGACCCGGAGAACACTCTCATAATCTTTGATGAGATTCAGGCGGCGAAAGGTGGCTTAACATCTCTCAAGTATTTTTGCGAGGATGCGCCACAGTACGCCATCGTTGCCGCAGGATCGCTTCTTGGAATTACGCTGCATGCGGGTCTTTCGTTCCCAGTGGGTAAAGTTTCATTCCTTGACCTTGCGCCCCTTTCTTTTTTCGAGTTTTTACATGCAGCAAAAAAGAACATGCTTTGCGAAGCCATTTGTAACGGACAATGGGATGTACTAGCCCCCTTTCACGAAGAACTTTTGGCCTTGCTCAGGAATTACCTGTTTGTAGGCGGAATGCCCGAAGTGGTAAAAAAATGGGTTGAAACCAACGACTTCTTTGAAGCTCGGGAAATCCAGCGCGAAATCCTGCGTTCATATGCAGCGGACTTTTCAAAGCACGCTCCAAGGGAGCAGATTCCGCGCCTGAACATGGTGTGGGACAGCCTCCCCGCGCAACTCAGCAAGGAAAACAAAAAATTTGTATATGGGATTATCCGGGAAGGCGCCCGCGCCAAGGATTTTGAAATTGCCATAGAATGGCTTTGCAACTGCGGCCTGGTACTAAAGTCACACCGGGTCAAGGAGCCGCGAATGCCTCTGAAATCATACCAGGACACGCACGTGTTCAAGCTCTTCATGCTGGACGTGGGCCTGCTTGGAGCATCAGTTGGGCTAGACACTAAAACGCTGATCGATGGGAACAGCATTTTCACAGAGTTCAAAGGTGCCATGGCCGAACAGTTCGTGATGCAGGAACTTTGCACGACCTCTCCCGATTATCTTGGATACTGGACCAACGAACGGAGCACTTCCGAAGTGGATTTTATTCTGCAAAAAGATGGCCAGATAATCCCCATTGAAGTCAAGTCCGGCGAAAACCTGCGGTCACGCAGTTTCACTCTGTTCTGCGAAAAATTTAAGCCCGACCGCGCCGTTAAAACATCAACGCTACCATTCCGCGATAACGAGAAAGTATTGAACATCCCCCTATACGGAATCGGTGCGATAATGAAATGATGGGAACGGTACATTCTGTAATTAAATTATGCTGAACGATTTGTTCAAATGGTGAGAAACGATATAAATATTTGCACTAAATTACGACACATATCTAGAATACAGGCGAAAGTTTTGCCTTTGTGAGATCTTTGGAAAACCTGTGTTTGTAAAAACCTAGATTTGGAAACGAAATGAAGTCTATACTCGAATACCTGGATTATCGCAAGTTCATGCAGGACTTTTACGCCGAAAAAAAGCGGACCGCCGCTTTTTCGTGGCGCGACTTTGCAGCCCGTGCGGGCTACTCCTCGCCGGTGTTTTTGAAACTTGTGTGTGATGGCAAGAACGGACTGAGCCGGAAGGTGGTCTGCAGGGTGGGCGAGGCCATGAACCTCGCCGGTTACGAGCTGGACTATTTCAAAAATCTGGTGGAGTTCAACCAGGCAAAACGCGATGCCGACCGCAAGGCCGCCTACGAGAACATGAGGGCAATTGCCAAGGAGCATAAGGTGGGCGCAATCGACGATACCCACTACAGCTATTTCTCCTCGTGGGTCTATCCGACCATTCGCGAGTTGGCACCTACCATGGGCTGTGCCGAAAGTGCCGAGATGGCAAAGCGCTGCGTTCCTAAGGTGTCTGCCGCAGAAGTGGAAAATGCTGTTCGCTTTTTAATGGATAACGGCATGCTGAAGGTTGATGCCAACGGCAAGTACGAGATGACCGAAAAGAGCATTGCCACCGGGCCTATTCCAGTGGCCTCCCTTGCGATCAGAAATTTCCATAGGCAGATGAGTACGCTTGCGCTTGACACTCTGGATACTATCCCGACTTCAGAAAGGAATTTCTCGACGCTGACCCTTGGCCTCAGCAAGAATTCCTACGAGCAGATTTTAAAGGAACTGGAAGAGTTCCGCAGGAAGGTGGTTGCGATTACTACAAACGATAACGAGTCCGATCGCGTCTACCAGATGAATTTTCAACTGTTTCCACTGACGTATTCTATAGAAGAAAAGAACGATGCGTAGATTTCCCCTTGCAATTTGTTTTTCTGCCTTAGCCTTTCTTGCCTGTTCCGACGGTGATTCCCATGCGGGTGGCACCACCGAGGCGGAAAATTCCATCGCCATCGTGGACAAGGTAGTTGCAGGTGTGTCCCAGAAGGGACCCCTCATTAACGGTTCCAAGATACAGGTCTTCGAGCTGGAAGGTGCATCCATGATTCAGACGGGTAGCGTCTTCAAGGGTGCGGTCACCAGCGACAACGGCGACTTCTCGGTGGCTCACATCAATTTGAAGTCCCAGTACGCATTGCTTGAAGCTACGGGCCCCTACTACAGCGAACTGACTGGAAAGATTACGGCAAGTCCCATTACGTTGAACGCATTGACGGACCTTTCCGACCGCGAGAACGTGAACATCAATTTGCTCACCCACATGGAATACGAACGCGCCCTCTGGCTGGTCCATAACGATAGCCTTTCCGTGAAGGAGGCTAAACTGCAGGCGGACAGCGAAATCCTTTCCGCCTTCGTGAAGGATTCCCTGGATGCAAGCCCCGAGGATTTGAACATCTTTGGCGACGGCGAATCCAACGCCGCCCTGCTTGCTGTTTCTGTGCTGATGCAGCTGGGCCGCACGGAGTCCGAGTTCTCCAAGGCGGTTGCTGACTTTGTGGGCGATATCCAGCAGGACGGTGTCTGGGACGATTCTACCGCAAGGGCGTTCGTTGCCGATGAAGCCTACAGTGCTGACCTCGATACCATTCGCAAGAACATTCTTTCCTGGAACATTTCCGAGAAGATTCCTGCCTTCGAAAAGTATGTGGAACTTTTCTGGAACGGGGCGTATGGTCTGAATGTCTGTAACAGCGAAATGGAAGGAGCCATTCTTCCCAATACCAACGCAAAATCAAAACTCTATAAATCCAAGTTCCGCTGCAAGGAAGGGCATTGGGAACTTTACGAGCGATTCGCAGAAAAGGAAAACTTGTACACCACGGAATATCCTGTGGTAGAGATGGATACGGTGGCAAAGATGTCCGAGCTGGATTGCTCCTTGTCCATGTACTGCCCCAGAAATTGCCGCTCCGTTTCTGACCCTGTGCTGGGAAAGGTCTGCAGTCGCGTCAATACGGAACTGGACGACGGCAGCGATACCTTCGGTTACATCTGGTGGACTACCGACGAATCTTCCAAGGTGGTCTGGCCCGGCGGTGACCTGGGCTACGGTTTCGAGGCTGCCTCCCGCGACAAGTACGGTTACCTGTACGGCATTGCGGAAGTGGGCGAGGTGGAAAAGCCTTACACCATCGTGGGCTTCGATGTTTCTGGCTTGGAAGGGAACGGCAACGACATAACGGATTGGAAGGGCTTCTGCGTTGTCTATACGTCAACCGAGGACATGTTCCTTACACTGCGTTCTCCCGGCGATAGCTCCATCACCAACTTTGACTACTACCAGGCGAAACTTCCTGCCACGTCAAGCATTATCAATGCGGATGTTTCCTGGGACAAGTTCGTACAGCAGGGCTGGGGTAAAAAGTTGAACCGCGATGACGTGGTAACAAACGTAAGCCAGGTTCACTTCAAGTATTTCCAGCCCGGCGTCCGCGCCTCCTTCAAGATTTTTGCCATCGGCAAGCTTGGGACCTGCAACCAGTGATTCGTTACTGTTTCTCGTAGAATTCCTGGAATGACGCGTGAAAATATTCAACGTCCTTTAGGATTTTTGGCAAATGCTCCTGTAGCATATCCGAAAGTTTTGCCGAAAAACAGTATGTATTTACACGGGCCTTGTCGTCTTTCCATTCATAAGCAGATACGTTACAAAAGTTTGTTTGCTCTGTAGGGCTGCAATTACTTCTGCAGAGATTTTTGTTTTTGTTGGCCTCTAGGTAGCCTATAAGCTCGTTAGAATGATCGTTCTGTGGTAAACGTTTTAGAATTTTTAATAGTTCCGAAAAGATCGTATAGCTTTCGTTAGGGGCATCCTTCCAAGGCACAAGGGGCAGACGCTCTGCAGACGATGTCAGTTTATCTCCTTCATGATCGCCAATGATGTGGATGTAGTAAATTAGTTTGGCTAGATTTTCCTGTTCGCCGGATATGGCTTCCGGAAATGCTTTTTTGATGGCGTTTACAAGGATCTTTTTTCTTATACTTCTTGCCTTGGAGTGTTTTTCATCACCTACATACCTATCTTCGTCCCATCCGCGGTGGGTATAGCGCTGGTGTTTCGATGTAGGAGTTTTTATCAAGTCAATATCTATCGGTTCGCCCAGGTCCTTTAGATAACGCAAGGCTTTGCCTTCGTTTCCTTCAAAATAATCAAGGCATATGTATGATGCTTTGTTAATGTTGTCGAGATGTCGTCTCTCTTCAAAATTTAAAACTGCATTTTTCGTTCCGAATAGAAACCTTTCAACATTTCTGTCGTGAGTTTCTCCATCATAAGCAAATGCACTTGCAAAGAATGCAAGTGCGAAAGTTATGATTTTACTTAATCTTATTAACGACGAAAGTTTCATCTACATTTACAAGGGGAATCTGGATTGTTTCGCCATATGCTTCTAGGTAAAAAAGCACGGACTTTACTTCGTCAAAATCAATCTTATAAGGCTTCAATTGTAATTTTATTTCTGCCTTAAAGTTGTTTAGCTGCTCAATAAATTTTTCATCCTTGGAATCTTTTATTAGTAGGTCGTCATCAACACGATTAATGCGTTTGATTTCAAATGCGATGTCCTTTAAAGTGAAGGTTCTGTTCTTTTTGTCCGTTACCTTCATTGATATTTTTAGTTCGGGACTTACAAAGGTTACAGGAATGTTGAAATATTTTCCATCAAAAGAGGTGTTGCTGAAATCTTTTATATCAAGTCCATATTTTTTTCTGAGTTGAGCATTTACAATGGATTTCCTCACCACAGGAATAAGCTTCGCCCATTTTTGAGAAAGATCTCTGTCTTGTTTTGCAATGGCCAAAGCCATTTCCATATTGGTATAGAGAGCTTTGTCTAATGGCAGTGCCTGAGCTTTCCGTTCTTTTTTCTCCAATTTTATCATGGCCTTATGGGCCTTTTTTTGCTCGTCGGTTAGACTTTTGGGAATAACTTCGTCAATAGGCAATATGTATTTTGCAACTAGGGAATCCTGTCGTTTGGAGAGCTTTGATACATTGTTATCGAAAACATCGAAGGCTTTCCTTAGATAGAATTTCCGGTTTGCGGTGTCCAGACCGGACAAATTCATATAATTCAACGCGGCAAAGTAGCGCAGTTCCCAATCTTCATCAGATGTTTCTCGGATGAATTTTTCATTGTATTCTTTTAGAAATTCTATTTTCTCGGAATCGCCCATGTATTTTAAGGCTGCGTCCATGATTTTAGGAAGCATTTGGGCCGCTGAACGGTCCTTGATAAAAAGTCTAACTGGATTTTTTTCGTAGTCCTTATAGGCTTGAACGCATTTTTTCCAGTTTTGATTTTGATAATAAGCTTCCGATAGGGCTAGGTAGTAGGGCTGATAGTGTATTTCCGAATACATTGTGAAAATTTCGGGATTCTCAAGATCCTTAAGGCGCCGGATGACGTCATCTTTCTCAAGTTCAATGAATTTTTGTACCATCTTTTCATTGATGGACTTTTCAATACCATACTTGTTCGCCACCTTGACGCTGTATTCCCATGCCTCTTTACTCTGGCTTTCGAAGGCGTTATAATATTTATCCTCTATTTCCCAGTTCATCTTCAGCTCTTCCATATCGGCACTTGCCATGGAGGCTTGGTAACTGGTTACTGAACTAGCAATCATTGCTCCGATATTTGCCACCATAAGGTAGGGATTGGGCTTTGATAAAGCTGTACTAATAAGAAACTGGGGGTCTGGAATGGCCTTGCTCAGAGCCTCTGCTTTCTTATTGTCGATGATGATTTGCATTCTTTCCTTTTGCCTAGAAATCAGAGTGAAATCCTTTATGGATTCCTGGAGGCTGCTCAGAATACCTAGGGTTCTGGAATCAATTTCAGTCTTTATGATGTTATTGTAGATTTCATCACGAAAGTTCTGAAGTTCTAAAGGATCTTCTTTCTTGTCCTTAATTCTTTCGGAAAGCGAACCGACGTAGTTCAGCATTTGGATATTCGCCTCGAAGTTGCCAGCGGCAAGGGCCGTAAAGCATGAGACTAAAAGGATGATTCCTATTCTAAAAAGCATTTTTATCCTACTTTGCCTCGGTGGAGGTTCGCACAGCTTCTAGTTCTGCATTGACATTGTTGATTTTTCTCAAGATGCCGTAAGCGTTACAAGCCTTGAAGCATTCGTCTATTCCGTTGCAGAATACATTATCGTTTACTACGATAAAACTCTTGTGTGCAACGAGTAGATTCGTTCTGTCGTTTTCACTAGAAGTGTACAGCTGGGCTGATTTGTAATTTTCATACTCGTTACATTCTGCGACAAAATATTTTGCAATGTCTTTGTTGGCTTCCGGGGTGTACACGCGGAAAAGCTTTCTTTCTGAACAGTCTAATTCGAATTTTACAGGGGAATTGGAAATGGTGTGATTTCCTGTACTATTGTCGCAGACGACTCGGTTGTCAAGAGAGCCGTTTTCATTTTTGACGACTTTGACTCCATCTGATTCCGAACTGCACCCAAAAATAAATAGCATAGAAGCTAGGCCCAGGAAAATTTTATTCACGATTTACCTCGCGTCGCGGAAATTCATCTTTATCTTGTACACTTTTTGTTTCTTAAATATAATTATAAGTTGCTGTCACAAATTGCTATATATTGTACACAATGTCCGAAAAATCTTATCAGACTGAGACTGCGTTGGCGGCCCGCAACATCTATCTTGATTCTTTCTTGACGTTTTTCAAGATAGGGCTTTTTACTATCGGCGGCGGCTACGCCATGATCCCGTTGATCGAAGCTGAAATCATCGAGAAAAAAAAGTGGGTGGGTAAAGAAGAGTTTCTGGACCTGATGGCAGTTGCCCAGAGTTGTCCTGGAGTCTTTGCCATTAACATCGCCATCTTTATCGGGTACCGCCTGCGGCGTGTGAAGGGCGCCATCGTCAGCTGCGTCGGGACGGCGCTGCCCTCATTTATTATCATCCTGCTGATTGCTCTTTTCTTCCATCAGTTCAAGGAAAACGAGATTGTGGCTGCGGCCTTCCGCGGGATTCGCCCGGCGGTGGTGGCGCTGATTGCGGTGCCTACGTTTAATCTTGCTAAAAAGGCGAAGCTGAACCGCTACACCTTCTGGGTGCCTATTGTGAGCGCCCTCCTGATTTGGCTCTTGGGTGTTTCCCCGATTTGGATTATAATTGCCGCAGGAGTCTGCGGCTACATCTTTGGAAGAATAAACCGCAAAGGATGATGCACCGCAAATCCTAACCACCAACCACTTCCCACTTCCCACTTCCCACTTCCTACTTCCCACTTCCCACTTCCTACTTCCTACTTCCCACTTCCTACTATCTACTAACTACTTCCTACTATCTACTGATTATGATTTTCCTCCAGCTGTTCATCACGTTCTTTAAAATCGGTCTGTTCGGCTTTGGCGGCGGTTACGGTATGCTGTCGCTAATCCAGCAGGAAGTTGTAGTGAATCACCCCTGGATGAGTTCTGCGGACTTTACCGACATTGTGGCCATTAGCCAGATGACTCCCGGCCCCGTGGGAATCAATTCCGCAACTTACGCTGGCTACACTGCCCTGCAGAATACGGGCGCCGACTATCTCACCTGCATTTTGGGCAGTTGTGTGGCCACCTTCTCCCTGGTACTTCCGTCCCTCATTTTAATGCTTCTCATTAGCCGCTTCTTCATGAAGTACGCCGATCACCCGCGAGTTCAAGCGGTGTTCAAGGGATTGCGTCCTGCCGTAGTGGGGCTCCTGCTGGCCGCCACCCTCATGCTCATGAACGCAGAAAATTTCGGGAATCCTTTTACGGAAATTCTGGGCCACGACTTTGGCGGAGATCCGGCTCAGGCAAGGCAGTTTGCTGTTGGCTGCGTCCTGTTTGTCGCTACCTTCTTTTTGACCAAGGGCTTTGATATCGGCGTTGGCGGCAAGACCCATAAAATAAAAATCGGCCCTATCAAGATGATTGTCTGTGCCGCTGTCGTTGGAGTGATTTTCCTTTAGCAAAAATTTTCAAATTTATTTTTGACATTTTGTTTTTGATGCCCGATAATAGACAGGTACACTCTTTGTCGTCTTTCTTGTTTTTTAGGAAATTGATTTATATTTTTGCGGTTGAATCATTTAGGAGAAAATTTGATGAAGAAATTGCTCATTGCAGGGTGTTTGGCCTTGGCTGCCCTTTGCCAGGCGGAAGCCCTCATTCCCGAGGGAGATTCCTGGCGCGAAACCGGTATTAAGGACGGCATCTGGGAAACTTACTACGACAATGGCGCCGTGGAGAACAAGGGTGTCTATGCCGACAACCGTATGAACGGTCTTTTTGAATCTTTCTACAGGAACGGAAAGCAGCAGAGTAAAGGCGCCTTTGATAATGGTCGCAAGCAGGGGCTGTTTGAATTCTTCTTTGAAAATGGCAACGTCCAGTCCAAGGTGACCTACAGCAGCGATTCCCGCGAAGGTCTTTACGAAGAATATTTCGCCAACGGCAAGCTGAAAAAGAAGGGTGTCTACAAGAACAACAAGGAAGAAGGTGTCTGGGAAAGCTACTACGATAACGGCCAGCTGGAAAGCAAGGGCAGTTTTGTCAGCGGTCGCATGGAAGGCCCCTACGAGGCTTACTACAGCACCGGCACCCTCAAGGAAAAGTGCGTTTACAAGAATGGCAAGCGAGACGGTGCTTGGGAATCCTACTACAGTACCGGCAAGGTTCGTTCCAAGGGTTCCTATTCCAACTAGGGAGAGTATAAGATGAAAATGAAACTGATTTTGCTGCCACTTGCCGGTTTGCTTCTTGCGGCTTGCTCTGGCCCCCAGAAGGCGACTCAGGGAATCAAGAACAACGATGTGCCCGCCATTCCCTCCATGGAGGTTAAGGCTGTCGTCGCTGACACGGTTGTTCCTGCGGACACCATCGGCGTGGACCAGGAACCTATTGTGGACACGACTTCCTCCATCTTTATCAAGAGCAACGACGAGAGCCGCGCCCGTAAGTTTGTGGACGAAGGCACCCGCGAAGGCGTGTGGGAGACTTACTACTCCAATGGAAAGGTGGCTGCCAAGGCGAACTACACCGGTGGAATTTTGGAAGGTATTTTTGAAACCTTCTATCCCAACGGAAACTATAAGGAAAAGCTTGCTTACATCCACGGCCTACGTGAAGGTGTATCCGAGGCTTACTACGAAAATGGCAATGTAAAGTCCAAGGGTTCCTGCAAGCACAACAAGCTGTACGGCAACTGGGAAACCTACTACGAAAACGGCAAGCTTGAAAGTCGCGTCGTCTTTGACGAAGGCTATCCTAACGGCCAGTACGAGGAGTATTATTCCAACGGTCAGCTAAAGCTGCAGGGTAACTACAAGATGGGAACCCGAGTGGGCGAGTGGAACGAATACCACGAGAACGGCAAGCTGAAAAAGAAGATGACCTATCGGGAGTAAGCCCTCCTGCAAAACGAAGAAGCCCCGCTACGAAGCGGGGCCTTTTCTATGTATGAGACTCTTTTAAAGCGGTTTCGTTTTTAGGCTTCGGGATGTTCAAGTGCGTACTGCTTCTTGATTTCTTGGTAGTAGACCGCAAAGATGGTGGATATGTAGGGTGCAACCCAGAGAAAGCCGATTCCGAAGGTAATGGCGGCGAGAAGAATCCATCCGGTGATTCGCAGGTTTAACATCCAGAACTGCGTCTTGTGACCCTTCAGCAGTGCGAAGGATTGCTTGATAATGCCTACGGCAGAAATCTTCTTGGTTACAGAAGCGATGTAGTAGCATATTACTGCAGGCGGATAGATGATGAAGAAAAATGCTGCAAAGATGGCAACGGCAATGATACTCCCTATGAGGATGGGGAATAGCACGTCGTTGCTCATAAGGCTTTCTTCCATCAGTTGTGCTGCGGAAAGATTGTCCGGATCAACGGTCTCGAGGGCCGCAATGCCGACGGCGATGATGGCCGGGATGAAGGCGACTACTCCGGCGATAAAACCGGCGAGATACTGTATGGCCATCATCACTACGTTTCGCCAGTACTTGGTGCGGTAAGGGCGGTGGAGGTTACTAAAGAGGGCTCTTTCGCCGGAAACCAGCCTGTTGAAAAAACAGGTGTAGCCGATGCCCATGGGGAAAACAAGGCAGATTTCAGCGACGCTAATCAGGATGGTTCCGAAGAACTCGTTTGAAAGGGATTCGCCCATAATCAGGCCGAATCCTTTTTCTATCAGAAAGATGCCTATGAAGGTGGCTGCTATAAAGACTAGGGTCAAGAGAGCTGCCTTGAGCCATTTTCCCCTAAGTGATTCTCGGGCTTTCGCGGTGATTTCTTTATTGGTTAACATACTCCTACCTCATTACTTTGTTGTAAATTTCAATTTGCCGCTGGATGATGCCGTCCCAGCTGAAGCATTCCGCAATGCGTTTGCGGGAGCCCGCCAGTAGCTGTTCTACCAGGTCGGGGTCCGCAGAGAGCCGCTTGAAGGCGTTGGCCAAGGCCACCGGGTCCTTCTCGGGAACCAGCAGTCCGGACTGTCCGTCTACCACCACGTCGGGAATGCCCCCCACGTTGCTAGCCACAATGGGGAGGTTCAGTTCCATGGCTTCAATAAGGACTACGCCCAAACCTTCGGTGTCTCCCTTATGGTCTACGATAGCGGGCAGCGTAAAGACGTTTGCGTTTCTGTACTCGTTTTCCAGATCCGCGGAGGAAAGCTTTCCCGTAAAGATGATGTCGCAGGGACAGATGCTTGAACCTGGCGCCTCGTCCCTCGAACCTGGCGCCTCGTCCCTCGAATCTGGCGCCTCGTCCCTCGAACCTGGAACCTCGCACCTCGCACCTAATTCCTTCGCTTGTTTTTTTAAGTCTTCCGTCAGGTCGCCGCCCCCTACGATGCGGATTTCAAACTGATCCTTGGGCAGGTATTTTGCTGCTTCAATGAGATAGCAAATTCCTTTACGCTCAATATGACGCCCCACAAAGAGAATCTTGAACTTGCCGTTGACGGGATGGGTGTTTGACGAGTCATGCTGACGCAGGTCAGCATAACGTGGGGAGGCTGCATTCTCTCCCGCAACGATTCCTGCGGTTTCCTCGCGCCTGGAACCTGGAGCCTCGCTCCCTAAGGTCGTGCCGTAGGGACTCCACTCCACGTTTACGTTTTTGATGGCCTTGATTTTTCCTGCGGTAAAACTGCTGTTGGCAAACACCGCCTGGGCTTGCCCGATGGCAAACTTCAGGAGGGGACGCACCCACTTCTTTTTGCGGATTAAAAGCAGTTCTGCCCCGTGGAAGTTTAGCACCAGCGGGATGCGGAATAGTTTGGCGGCTCCCAGGGCGATATAGGCATGCGGGAATGGCCAGTGAGCGTGTATCACGTCGGGCTTCCACTTGCGGCACAGCCCTATACAGCGGAAGAACCCGCTGATAATGTAGGGAATGGCAAGAAGCTGCAGCCAGGGCTTGTTAGCCATCTTGCTGGGTGCGCCTTCCTCGTGGGTCAGCATCTCTAGACTTGCGGGGGCGTAACGGAAGCGGTTGACCTTGATGTCATCGATCTTGTGGCTCTTGAGTCCCTTGTACGCCGGGGCTAGGACCTGGACATCCACACCCGCTTTTTTCAGGTGAGCTACGGAAGTCCGAAGCCAGGGGACCTCGGAATCTTCGTGAAATCGAGGGTACACAGACCCGATGACAAGGACTTTCCTGACCATTGTACCTTAGTGGGTCTAGGGTGTGGCAGAGTCTGCAGGTGCAGCTGGTTCTGCATTGAAATCGGGCACTTGGATACAGGCGGGATAAAGCACCGGCTTGACCATGGTGTTCAAGAACTGTTCCACCTTGTAGCACTGTTGGGTCTGGGCCATCTGGATAATGCGTCCCTTGACTCGTATCCATCCTTCAATCTTGGAATCCAGCAAAAGCATGCCGATGCCGGATTCGTGTTCCAAGAATCCCAGGATGTCGCTTCCGCGGTTGCTCTTGTGCAGAGATGCCAGGAAAATGTTCCAGAACAGGAGAGCACCTTCTTCGTCGCCCATGAAGTTCTGGATGGATTCAAAGTCCAGCTCTATATACACAAAGGAACTGTTATCCTCGTCGCTGCGGATAATTTCTTCTTGACAACGCCTTTCGAATATTTCCTCGGTGTAGATGGAAATATTATACTTGCGTTTTCTAATCAAATTGAAAAGCTTCTGTCTCATCTTCCCATAGAATTTAGTCTATTTTTAGGGTATGCAAAGATTGCTGAAGTTGAAAAAAGTCTTGAAGAATAGTGTTTTGGCCGCTGCCGTTGAAAATTTTAAGGCAATCAAGGCGGCTACCTCCAGGTATCGTGCTCTGAGTGTGGATGAAATCGGCACTCTGGAAAAGAACGGCAACCGTTCCGAGGCTTGGAACAAAGTTATGGTGGAAACGGATTTCGATGCCAGTCGCATCCATCGCACCACCTTTATGGGTGAGGTCTACCTGCCCCGCTTCTTTGGCACTTTGCTTTTGCCGGGGGATGTTTCGTTCCCCACAGGTATTTATGACAGTCTTGTTCACAACTGCATTGTGGAAAACGCTTTGGTCCATCGGGTGTCCATGCTCTCCAATGTGCTGGTCCGTTGCGGAGCCGTAGTCCAGAACGTGGGTTCTCTGGTTAGCTCGGGAAAGATCAACTATATGGTGGGATCTTCCATGTGTGTAGGAAACGAGATGGGTGGCCGCAGCCTTCTGGTGTTCCCGGAAATTACCGCGGACCTGGTGGACACCCAGCTGTTCCATAAGGCCGACAGCGAGGTGAACGCCGCCTTTGCAGAACTCTTGCAGACTTATCGCAGCGACACGGCCCTGTCTTTTGGTATTGTGGGGAAGGGTGCCGTGGTGTCCAACACCAACATCATTCGCAACAGTTGGATCGGCGCCCACGCCCGCATTGAAGGTGCCGCCAAGATTCGCAATTCCGTGGTGCTCAGCTCCCTGGAAGAATCTACCCACGTCTATGATTCCGTTATCCTTGAAAACTCCAACGTCCAGATGGGTGTAAAGATCCATACGGGTGCGGAAGTCCAGGGGTCCGTCCTGATGACCCGCACCAAGGTGGGTTGCAAGGCCATCGTGAAATCCTCCATCATCGCCCCGTGCTGTCACATCGAGGAAGGCGAGGTCAACAGTTCCTACATGGGTCCCATGACCCAGATGCATCACCATTCCCTCCTGATTGCGGCTCTTTGGCCCGACGGTTGCGGAAACTTAGGGTACGGCGCCAACGTGGGCAGCAACCACACGGGACGCATGCCCGACCAGGAAGTGATGCCGGGGCAGGCCATGTTCTTTGGGCTGGGCGTAAACATCAAGTTCCCGGCCAACTACCGCGAGTCTCCCTTCTCCCTTATTGCGACTGGCGTGACGACCATGCCCCAGCGGTTGAAGTTTCCCTTCTCCCTGGTTCGCCCCGGCGACCCCCAGCTTATGGGGATTCCCGCCCGCTTGAACGAAATTGTGCCGGGCTGGAACTATGCCTGCAATGCATACGCGCTGGATAGAAACGCATATAAATATTCTGTACGTGGAAAGGGAGTTGTGCCTGCGGGATTTGCAAGCATCTTTAGTCCCGAGACGGTGCGTATGGTGTACGACGCCTATTGCCGTTTGCAGGTGGCGACCATCCGTGACGTGTATACCAAGGAACATATTGACGGTCTCGGGGAAAATTTCCTAAGGGAACGTGTCCGTCAACAGGCTCTCCATACTTACTCGGAATACCTGGAACGATATGTCCTGGAATTAATCATTACTTTGGTTGTAAACGATTCTAGCCTGGTGGGCCAGCCTGTAAAGGAATTGCGCCGCATGGTCACAACCGATTCCAACAAGGACGTGGTCCGCGTGACTCCTCTGGCAGAAAACTTTGACGATCTGGTCAAACGTTACCGCCAGCTGGAAAAGGACTGGTTCGAACGGGTGTCCCACGGTCTGGACAAGGATAACGATCGTGGCCGCAAGATTTTTGACGATTACGACGACGCCCACCCGGTGGACAAGGGCTTTACGGAATGGGAAAAGTCCCGGGTCGAAGAAAAGCTCCGCAGGCTGTCCCTGGTAGCAAAACTCTCTTAAAGATATGATTGTCTGGCTTGTAGCTTTATTGCTGGTGGAGTTTATCGCCCGCATTGTTCTTGAAGTTAGGGAGTGTCGCCTGACCCAGCGGGGCGGTGGCTTCTTTACGGTGCTTAGGCTGGTCCCTCTGGTCAACGACCTCACGCCCCTGCCCGAAAACTTGCGTGAGCCTGTGGTAGGCCAGTTCGTGAAACTTCACGAGGAAGGTCACCAGAAACTCCATCATGCAACCTTGCGCAATCTTTTTAAGGTGGTGCTCCTGATGCTTGCCGCCGGCGGGTTTGCCTTTGTGTTGGTGCGTTATGGCGTTCCCTTCTGGCAGGGCGTTCTGTGGCTGCACCTGATGGCCGTTCCCGGCAGGATGGTGTTTCATGCCTATTGCTGGAACCAGGAATACGAGGCGGATACCTACGCTTACCGCCAGCTGGACAAGAAGGTTTCCCGAAACGCCTTGCGGGAACTTGAAGCCTGCGAAATTCCCCATACCAAGTTGTTCGCCCTAGTTTACAGGGAACATCCTACAGCCGTCCTTCGTAAGAAGAAACTTCACGTAAAATAAAACGTGCCGGAGTTTCGTCACGTTCGGCAATCTTGTTGATTTAAAAAGTCGAGGGGGGCTAGAACTTTCTGGTAAAGGTCATCATAATGACCTTCATTCCCCATTCGCTGCTTTCGCGGGTCTGTATCAACTCTTCGGTGGGTTCGTAGTGATAATTCACGTATTTGCGGTCCCTGGAGAGATTGGCCATCAGCATGCCGCTCCACTTCTCGCTAATCTTGATGTTTAGCATGGGCATGATGTTTACCGTCTTGAAGTACGGATCGTACCCGTCGTAGGCTTCGTCAAATTCCGTGGACTTGAAGAAGCTGGTGACACCCAGGTTCACAAGCATCATGGGGACCCGCTGGAACGGCAGGAGGTAAATGAGGGTGCCTCCGTAGCGGTAACGCCAGCCGTTTGCCGAATACTCTACGCCGCATCTCCAGATTTCCCCGTCGTGGGCTCCCGTGTAGGATGTGTAGGTCCAGTCGGCAGAAGGTTTCAAGATAATCTTTGTCCAGTTGCTCTTGGGCAGGAACGCCACCAGCGGGATAGTCAAGGCGGTACGGAGCTTTGTTCCGTAGGCGAACTCCGTCATAAAGATTTGCTTGTCGAAGTCTTTCTTTTCGGGATTGTAGACACCCATGAAGGTGGCGTAGTCCCCGTAGTTGAATGAAGAATGGATGTTTGCAGAAATTCCAAGCTCCAGCAGGTGCATGAGCTCCATGGTGCCGTCGACGTTCAGGCCCACGTCCATTATGCTTGCGTTCAACCCCACAAGGCTTTTGACGGTCAAAAGTTTTCCGTAGTCTTTCTGGGTTGTGAGGGCGGAATTCCAGGCCACGGGAATGGCCAGCGGGTAGAATAGCCAGTTGTGAAGTTCCTTGGAGTTCTTCAGGGCCTTGTGAGTCAGGATGAATGCGGCCCAGGTAAAGTTGTGGTCCAACTTCCACTGGAAACTGTCTTCCTTGACGGTCGAGTCCTGGGCGGTCTCTGCCGAGGAACAGGTCGTACCCAAAAGAATCACGCTGATGAAAACCAGGAGAGTCTTAAAAAGGGTATGGCTTTGGCGGTGTAACGTCATGGACAAGTCAAATTTAGAAACCCAGGGAATGTCTAGGGGGAACAGGATTCAATTTACCGACAAAGTGATAGAATTTATAGATGAGTAAATTTGTATATTCAGAATATGGAAAAGTTTTTCTCGAAATGGTCTATCTTTGCTTTCTTGGTCAGTATACTCTCGGTACCTGTTTTTGCCATTGATGTCAGTGTCAATGCCAAGGTGGACAACGCCCAGGTCTTTATCGGGGACATGTTCAGCTACGAAATCCAGGTGACGGCCCCGGAAGATGCCATCGTGGATTTGCCTAGCTTTGTGGGCAATCTGGGAAATTTCGAAGTGAAGGAAATGGTAAACGACCGCGTGACCGAGGGAATGCCCAAGGGAATTGCCAAGTTTATTTGGCAGGCGACTCTCAACACCTTCATTAGCGGCGACTTTATGATCGCCCCCCAGCAGGTCAACGTGGTTCTGGGCTCCGATACGGTGAAGACCAACACGGATCCTGTAGCGGTGAAGGTTTCTGCCCGCACGACTGGCGAGGAAAGCGACATCATGGAGGTGGAAGACCCTCTGGACGATCCCCGCATGCCTCAGTGGCTGATTATCGCCTTGATTGTCGTTGGCGCCGTGCTGCTGATTCTTATGGGTTGGCTACTCCACAAGAAATTCCGCAAGGCGGGGGCTGCCCCCCAGTTGCCGCCCTACGAAGAGGCGGTCCTTGCGCTTAAGGAACTGCGAGGAAAAAATTACCTGGCCATGGGCGATCAAGGCGACTACTTTATGGGCCTTGGCATCATTGCCCGCCGTTACATTGAACGTCGTTTCAACGTGGATATTCTGGATGCCACCGTGGCGGAACTGAAAAAGCGTATGGCGCACGTTTCTGGTCTGCCCCAGGCTTACAAGGAGTCCGTGGTGACATTGGCCGTGGAGACGGAACCGGTGAAGTTTGCCAAGATGAAATTGGACGGCGAACGCTGCAAGTTCTGGGATGAATGGGCCGACCGCCTGCTGCAAGACACGAAGCCCACTCCCGAGGAAGAAACCGCCAAGAAGGAAGCCTTGAAGTCCGCCTTGAACGCAGTAAAGGCAGAACGCAAGAAAGCTGCCAAGAAGAAATAAGTCTTTTGATTACGGAAAGCTGGAAAGGCTTTCAAGAACAAATTTATCACGACAGAAAAGGCCCCGCAGATGCGGGACCTTTTTGATTGGGTGGAATTATGAAGGTCTTTTTAGAAGTTGATGAATGCTCCCAGGTCCAGGACAATTCCGTCGGCCTTGGCAAATCCTGCGAAGGGATTCTGGAGGATTTGCTTGGTAAAGGCTGCTTCAACAGCCAGGCGGTTGTACTGGAAGCGGGCGCCCATGTTGACGGTGGTTTTTCCGGAAACGGTCTCGCGGGAGACGGTGGAGGCACCGTTCAATTCTGTCTTTTCGTAAGCGAAGGCGTTCCAGTCAAAGCTTGCACCGCCGAAGGCCATGAAGTACTTGCTCAGGGCTACTTCGCCAAAGATGTTGGGGGCGAGATTCACGTCCAGTCTCGTGCGCTTGTCCACCACCTGGTCGATTTCGTCATAGAATGCCACGGGGATGCTTGCGTTAACGCCGATATAGACCTTAGCGTCTTCAGCTGAAAGAATTGCACTTCCAATGTTGAAGTTGGGAGTAAACTCTGTGCGGGAAGAGGTGTCGGAAACGGATGCCTTCACGGTGACCAGCTTGTTTTCGCCGTCGATTACCTGGTAGTAGCTGTTTTGGGCTTTAGTCTTGAAATCGTGACGCAGGAAATCTACGCTGGCGGACCAGCAGACGGATGCCCCGCAGTAGGAGGCGGCTGCGGTACCTGTGGCGCTCCAGCTCTTGGGATCTATTTCATTTGTGGGAGACTTGATGTAGGTTTCGGAGTCGGGCTTGATAAAGTGGCCGCTGACCACGACGTCTACGGAACCTGCCAGAAGAGAAGCGGTGGCGCCTACCATAGAACCGCCATAGGTATTGACGGCGTTTTGCTCGGAACCATCGGGGGCTTCGACATCCAGCCATTTTTTACCCAAGGAACCATCCACAGAGAAGCCGAACTTGCCAAAGGACATACCTGCGGTAACAATGCCCAGGTCCTTGGAATTATCAAACCCGACAAAGTAAGTTCTTGTATCCCCGAAGGAAACGACGGCCCTTTCAGAAATGGGCTCGAAGTAGACGGACTTGGTTCCGAACATCTTGCGAGGGGTAGCCATGTTGCCTGTGATGGTGGAACCGGCGGCTTCGTTGCCTACAGTGTTGTAGGCGCTGCCATGAAGAACGTCCAGAGGGCCCGCGACGGTCTTCTGTTCGGCGACAGTCTTCTGTTCGGAACTGACGGGGCTGTTCTTGCTCTCTTCACTTGCCGAAGAGACGGTACTTGCAGAGCTATCGGCTGTTGCGACGGGGGCCGCTTCAACTGCTGCAGTTTCTTGAATGGGAGGCTCTGCCGGAGTTGTCGGGGCTTCTGCTAAGGTTTCTGCATTTGCTGGGGCAGTTTCCGCGGGAGTGGCTTCGACTGCCGGGGAATCTGTTGCAGGTGCTTCTGCGGTAGTTGCGTTTTCGGAAGGCTGGTCTGCCACGGGAGCTGCTACAGCGGGAGTTTCCGCAGGGGTTGCGTTTTCAGTTGCAGGTTCTGCCGGAGTTTCGACGGTAGCTATTGCCTGATCTGCGGCGGTTGCCGGCTGTGCTTCGGTGGCTGCAGGAGCTTCTTGAGCCTGGAGACTTGCGGCAAGGCCAAGAGAGACGATCAAAAAACTTTTCTTCATGTTCATGACCATAACTTAGATAAAGAAACCTTTGAACTGCTAAAAATTTATTTGAATTGTGGTAACGGACGTAAACAAAAAAGCCCATTCAAATGCCCTAGTCTTTTTTCTAGGAATGTACCTTTACCATTGTAAATCAGGAATGTGGAGTTACCATGTCGTTGAAGCGTTTATCAGGATTACTGTTTGCGGTTGCCCTTTCTGTTGTGGGCTGTACTGGCGACAATATTACCGAAATCACTTACGAAAAAACTGACAAGCCCATTAGCGACCGCGTGGGTCCTGTAAGCCAGTATGGACAGCTTCAGGCAGGTGCCGTGAACGGCATCGGCGGTATCTATGGTTCTTGCAAGGGTGTCGCCGAAGGCGAAGAAGTTCAGTTGAAAGGCATGAGTCTTTACTGGAGCCTGATCAAGCCCGCCATGATGTACTATTCCGACGCGGGTATTACCGCTATGGTTAACGACATGAAAATCCAGCTGATTCGTGCCGCCATCGGTACCGAGGAAAACTGGGGCGGTGGTGTTCGCGGTTTCATTAACGATCCCGACGGTCAACGTGAACTTATCGACGCTGCAGTCCGTGCCGCCATCCGTAACGACATCTACGTGATTATCGACTGGCATTCCCATACGGCAACGAAACAGCAGGACGAAGCTGTTGCCTTCTTTGCGGAAATGGCTCAGAAGTATGGCGGATATAACCATGTGATTTTTGAGGTTTTCAACGAGCCTACCAACCAGAAGTGGGATGATATCAAGGCCTACGCCGAAGCTGTCATCGCTGCCATTCGTCCCTACTCCGACAACCTGGTGCTTGTTGGCAGCCCCACCTGGGACCAGACGCCAAACAGCGCCATCGGCAAGGAAGTGGTGGATCCTGCGAACAATGTGGCTTACACCTTCCATTACTACGCCAACACCCATTCCGTGGGAACCCAGGGTAAAAATGCGGAACGTGCCCTCAATGCAGGTCTTTCCATCTTTGTCAGCGAATGGGGTACCGGCAATGCCGATGGCGGTGGCGTTCCTAAAATTGAACGAAACGACCAGTGGCAGGAATGGATGGACAAGTACAAGATTTCCAGCGCCAACTGGTCTGCTTCCCGCGTCAACGAAGGGACGGCGGCATTTGCCCAAGAAGCTACCGTGGATTCTTTGGTCTACAGCGTTTCTGGCGAGCTGGTGAAATCTTATCTGTCTGGCAATCCCGAAAGCTACACCAAGTGTGACGCCAAGTAGCCCTGAAATTTGAGGGCCGCCCGCGGCAAAAAACAGGGGGCTTGACAAGGCATTTCGTGAGACGTAAATTTGACTCATGAAATGCTTTTTTGTTAGCGACCTGCATATTGATTTTTACGCCCCTCTGACACGGACCGTGTCTTTATTGCACCGTTATTTCCAGGAATTCTTTGACAGGAATTTCTTGCCTGCACAGGCCTGCTGCATTGCTGGCGACATTGCCAACAACTACTTTACCTATGTGGAGTTCCTGAAGTTTATTGCGACAAAATACCCGAAGGTCTTTGTCTGCCTGGGAAACCATGACATTATCTGCGAACGGGAGGGCTTTTTTGGCTCCGACCGAAATTTCCCGACATCCGAGAGTAAAATGGCGTACTATCTGGAGGAGGCGGCAAAGATACCCAACTTGCACCTGCTGGAAAATTGCACGGTAGACGGCATTGCCGGATGTATGGGGATGTGCGACTTTTCTTATAGGCACGCTCCCGATGCTACCGCAGAAAACTATAAGACATTTTGGAAAACCCGCTGGTTCGACGGTCGTCATTGGAATTACAAGCATAACGACCTTGACTCCCTTTGGAATCATTACGAAACCGTCATGAAAAACTTGACGCTCGAAAAGCCCAAGGTTATGGTGACGCACTTTCTCCCTATGGAGTTCGGGATGGCCGAAAGATATTTAAGCGATCCCTGTTCTAGCTTCTTTTATTTTCAAGGTGACCCCTTCCTAAAAAATCTGGAGGATGGCTCCATCTGGCAGGCGGGCCACACACACTCTGCCATCAAGAAGGTGATTCGCGACAGTTCCGGAAAATCCCATCTGCTGCTTTGCAATCCTGTGGGGTATCCCAACGAGGAGCCTTACCGTGAGCACAACCTACGTCGGGAAGATTTCCTGGTGGATGTGTAGCTTGTGCGAAGTTGGGCAGGACGGCTGCCTAGGCGTTCTTTTCCACAATCACTTTGTAGAATTCCAGGAACTGTTCCGGCGATAATTCTTCTGCCCGTACGGTCGTGGGGTAGTCCAGCAGCTCGATGGCTTCCTGGATTTTCTTTTTGTCGTAGGATTTTCCGAAGGAGTTGGAAAGGGTTTTACGTTTTTGGGTGAAGGCGGCGCGAACAAAGTCAAAGAATCCCTCGGGAGCCTGCAGGGCATCGGCACGGGGGGTGAGCAGCATGGTGGCACTGTCTACGTTGGGCTTGGGCGTGAAATGCTCCGGACCGATTTTGCGTAGGATTTGTGTGTTTGCAAATGCGGATACAAGAACGGAGAGGCTTCCGTAATTGCTACTGCAGGGGGCTGCACAGATGCGTTCGGCCACTTCCAACTGGACCATGCCCATAAAACCCTTGGTCAGATGGAGTCGGGGCATAAGGCCTGCAATAATGGCTGTCGAGACGTTGTAGGGCAGGTTTCCTGTGACCCAGGGCTTTTCGTGGGAATCCAGGAATCCCTGCAGGTCAAATTTCAGAAAGTCTATGTTGGTGATGTGGAAGTTCTTGCGGTCGCCGAATTTGCCGTTCAGCACTTCTACGCACTGCTCGTCAATTTCCACGGCAGTAAGTTCCACGCCGCGGTTTAGCAAGTGTTCCGTCAGGGCTCCATGACCCGGGCCAATTTCAAGAACGGCTTCGCCCTCGTTTGCGGGGAGATCGCCGGCAATAGCCATAGCGGTGGGAACATCCAGAAAGTTCTGACCAAATTTACGACGACGAGCTCTATCCATGGAGTAAAATGTAGAAAAAGTGGGTGGCTATCGAGTGAAAAAGGCGGGGTTGTCAAATGAAATCGTTGCAGAACCCCGCTATTTTGTTATGTTGTCTGTGCTATATTGCTTCACGGACGCTGTTTTTTTGTCAAAACAAAGAAAATTCTGGAAAAAAGCGGGCTGTAAAATGCCTTTTAGTGAATATTTACTTTGAATAAAGTAATAAATAGCGGGGTTTGAGGCGTAAAATCCTACACAGCCCCGCCTTTTTGGGGATTTAAGTTTTTAGCCACCTGCAAAGTTCCTCCATCCGTTCGCGGGCATCCTTTAATCCCAACGCATAGAGGGCCTGGAGCTTGGCGGTGTTTTTCTCCACGCGGCTGATTTTCATGTTTACGCTGGGGCGGAACACAAAGAAGTCGCCGGCGGATTCCCGGGCGGCCAAGGTCTTGAGGCATTTGTTATAACGCTTGTAACGGTTTCCGACGGCTTTTACAAAGTTGGGATATTTGCCGTAGACGAGCTTGTAGAGGGGTAAGAGTGCATTGGGTTCCTTCTGGTAACCAAGGTGCCGTGTGGTGATGACCACCTGTTTTTTGTAGCCCTTGGATTCCATGAATTCGAAGGGGATGCTGTCAGCGGTGTTGCCGTCAAACATTTTTTTGCCCTTGTACTTTACCAGGCTGCTGACCAGTGCCAGGGAGGAGGAAGCTCTAATTGCATCCATGTCAGTGCGAAGGTCGAGAACACGGAAATGTTCTGCTCCGCCAGTGACCACGTTGCTTGCCGCTACGTAGAATTCCGATTCCGCTGCATTTTTTTTGAAGGTGTCGAAGTCAAAAGGGTCGATGACTTCGGGCACTGTATGGTAGCAGAATTTCAGGTCGAAATAGTTCCCTGTCCTGATCCAGTTCCAAAGGCTCATATAGCGGGAATCCTTGGAATGTATCGTGTCCAGCCGGAGGTTGCGCTCCCGCTGTTCCGAAAGGTAATTGCATAAGTGTGTGGCTCCCGCAGATGTTCCCGCATAGCCGCCAAACTTGAAGCCTTCATCAAAGAGTGCGTCAAGGACTCCGGCGGTGTACGCCCCGCGCATGCCGCCACCTTCTAGAACCAATGCAATGTCTTTGAACATGACGTGAAGATATGTTTTTTAGGGGCGGCTGTCAAAAGGATTCAACCGTCACGACGTTCAAATCCAGACAACGTTCAAAAGCTGGCGGCGTTCAGAAAGGTGACTATACGTCAAACTTTCCTGAGCAGGCGAGCAGGCCTAACATGTAGAGGGTGCCGTCATAGTAGCGCCACAGTCCCGAGGGGATTTCCATATTCCAGAGGTCTTCGGCGAAGGGCTTGATCAGAGGGTCGCCTGCAGGAAGCGCGATAGTGGCGGCTCCGTTCATGGCGATAAGCCCGCCGGTAGCTTCGCGAGGTTCCCTGGGGAAGGCGCTTCCGTCCACCCGCATATCGGCAGGGTAGGGGCGTCGTGAGTTCAAGTATCCCAGCAATTTGCGTATGGATGAAATTTCCCAATCGCGGACGCTTGCCAGGTCCGCGGCATACTCGCTGTCTCCTGCGGCAATCCCGCTACAATTTGCGGCACCTTCGCTGTCTCCTGCGGCAATCCCGCTACAATTTGCGGTTCTTTCGCTGTCCCCCACGCCATTGCCTGAGATGGAACTTGCATCCAGGCGTTTTTTGATGTTCATTGCATCTAACGCCAAATTCCAGGCTACACGCCAGGCGTCGCCGCAGAAACAGTCACTTTCCGGGTACCAGGGCGTGCTTTTGGGGGTGCCGTCGTACTCGCTGTACTCTGCGGCAATTCCTGTGACTGGGTGGATTGCCTTCTTCAGATAGGCGACACTGTTTTTCGCAATCTTGTTCCAGAGGGCATCGCCCGTTGCCTCGCCATACATACGGTAGAATGCCACGGTGTTGTAGCTGGGGTCAGTAAAGTCGTTTCCGTCCATGGGGGAGAATCGCACAAGGCCTGCGTCCACATCCATCATGGTGTGGACAGGTCCCTCGGACGGCTTGTGGGCCATGTCGTTAATGAGCTGGATGGCGTCTTTCTGGTAGGTTGCGCTGTTGAAAATCTTGGCACCGTAAAGCAGCGCTGCCGCAAAGTATTCTTCGCCATCGGGGGCGGAACCGGGGTCCATCATGGAGAAATCTTTGGTGGAAATCTGCCAGCCGTAATAACCGGCCAGGGGACCGCTGGTGTTTTTCATGTGGCGTTTGGCGAAATTCCACAACTTGTCGAACAGGTCCCGCTTCTTTAGCAGGGCAGCGATAGTCATGCCGTAGCTCATGCCTTCTGAGCGGATGTCGTCGTGTCCGATGTCTACGATGTAGGCTTCGTCGCCCTTCTCAAAGCAAATGCGTTGGTCCTTGGGGTCGCCCTCGAACAGCTGGGTGAATGCCTTGTCCAGCTTGGCTTCAATTTCTGCAGGTGTCTTTCCGATTTCTTCAAAGATATTTCTCATGAGGACAAAAATAGAGTTTATTTAAAACCAATTGCAGGGTAGAATGTGCGAAAACAGAAAGGACTGTTATAGGTGTTTTCCTGAGGTCATCAAGTGCCTTTTTTAAGTATATTTCGGCAAGATATGATGACGTCCGAAGAATTGCTCTGCAAGAATCTCAAGGAGTGTGCCGACCATCTGGTGGCGGCCAATATCTATCGGCTGCTTCCGGAAATCGGCATGAACGTAGGCTACACCATTCAGGGAAATACGGTGGCGGAGGTTTGCGATATTCCCGGGCGTATCCGCCGTGTAGAGGACGACTGCTGTTACGTCCGGGAACCCAAGGTGGGTGGCAGCCTGTACATGGCCGGCTCCTTGCTTACTATCCGCAGAAAATTTCCCCAGGCACAGTGTGTGGCAAACCTGCGCAACAGTCCAAGGATTCTTGCGGCTTGCGAGTCCCTGAATTTCAGGATGGTCCATATGCCGGAAATTCCCGGTTTCTGGCAACTTGGGGATGACTATGACCGCGATCTTGAAAAGACGGTGGATGCGGCCGTGGAACTTCCCGACATTATCACGATTCCCGACCGGATTAACCTGGAAAAGCTGATCCTGGTGGTGGGAACCGACATTGAGAATTTTGAACGTAAGGTTCTTTTGCTAAACGAAAAATTGAGGTCGCCATGCAGCCTTTGATTCACGGAATTTTCTCCATATCTACTTTTAACGAAAACCTTCGCGAATTGGAGGAGGCTATACATGAGTTTCGTGAGCATTACGCGGAAATGCTTAAGGAATCTCCTGAGTACCCGCCCATCGCCGATGGCGCCCCCATGCTAACGGAAGAAGCCGGCGGTTTCGCGTTTTCCACTACCGACGAGTTCTGGCTTTACGAGATAAAGCCGGATTTCTGGAAGAACCTTGCAGAGAAGTTCCCCCGCCTGAATGTTTCCATCTTCTACGGTTCCGTCCTTATCGGGGAAAAGTGTGGCATGGTCTGTTCCGAGGATGGAAAAATTGCGGACATCCGCTACGAGGATGGCACTCCCGATGCTATTGAATTTTCCAAGGGTATCAATGGCATGGAAAATCTTGGGGAAGAAGAATCCCTTTAACGACGTTCTTGGTTTTGGAAAATGAAACCCTGGAAGTTTGACCTCCAGGGTTTTCTCTTTTACGCTAGATCCAGTAGTTGAATCGTAACTGCGCTGTTAGGTTTTTTGGAGAGTATTCCTCTGCATCGCCTTGTCTTATAAGGCCGAAGCCCATTCGAAGCCCCAAGTCCTTATTGCTACCAATGGCAAAACCCAAGCCTACATTAAACGCGAAATCCATAGGACCAAATATATCATCATAATTAAATTCTTGATGATGATAAATGTAGTCTGTATTGGACACGTGGTCCATGTTTTCGGTGCCATTGGACCAGATGCGGAAGGAAAGTGTGAAACCTCCTTCAACATAGAAGGATTCGCGCACAGCTCTAAACATTGCAGGAATAGCAAGACTCATGATTCTCATTTCGACATTGCCACTGAAAGTTGTGGTAACGAGCTCGTATTGCGGTACGGTTTGAGTGTAGTAGCCATTGTAATACGGTTTGTAGACGTACTGGTCTTTAGTTACCGATCCTTCATATTTTGTGAAACCGGATCGGAAATCCAATTCTAAACCACTATTCAGGTAGAACTTTTCAGACAGGGCGTAAAGGAGTCCCATGCCCAAGGAAATATCCCCGCCCATATACTTTTTCATGGGGTCAAAGCCTAGATTGGGTTGAATACCGTAGCCGTACAATCCATGATAGCCTGCAGCGGAAGATATACCGAATTTTACCTTGCCACTGCTAGCGGAACTTCCTCCACTTCTGCCGGAAATAGGTCCGATTACAACCGTAGAACTCCAAACCATCTTGTCATAATCAACGTAGTTTGCGTCATTACCACCGCTGGGTTCAACAACATCGTCCTGACTGCCAGCGATATAATCAACATTGCCACTTGCAAAGACTGCAGTGCTGCAAATAACAGATGCTAAAACTAATCTTTTCATTTCTATACCCCTGCCTTAGTAAACCATTGGAACGAGGACAATTTTCTTTTCGCCTTTTTTCACGGAGGTTGCCAACTTATAGGACTTCATTACGCGTCCTGAGGCGTCTGTTCCGCGGACTTCAAATTGATGGACACCTGCCTTTACAGGAATTCGAGTCATTGCGATTTGGCGGGGATTAAAAGATCCTATGCGGGTGTCGGATTCGGCTAGAGCTCTTAGGGCTGCGTCACCTGCTAAACGGGCGGCCATGCCGCCTAGCATGCCCCCCTTTTCAGATGCCTTCTTGTTGGCAAGAACGAGGGGAGCCGCCTTGATTAAGGTCTGGGAAACTGTTCTCACCAAGCCTTCGGTTCTATCATCAGCCACGTTCTGTTCCAGTTCGGCGTTAGCGTCATAGACCATTTCCGGAGTGTAGATGGAGCCGTTCTTAAATGCGACTTCCACGGTCTTGATGCCGACATCGCTTTGATTTACTGCATCGACGGTAGTGACACCCACCGGGTAGGGAACCGCAATGAAGAGGGTTGGGAGCATATCCTTGGTCACGCCCAGAGGGCTGAGAAGTTTGTCAATCAAAGCCGTCGGAAAGGGAACGCGAATGCCTTCCAACTCCTTCATGGTTTCGTCATCTACTGCAAAGATAAATTCATTGTTACCGAAAGTACCGGAGTAAACGACGTTCTTGAGAATGGGAGCGCGACCTCTATAAGTAATGATCACCAGTTCTTCGTTTTCACGAGCGTTCTTGGCGAAAATGGTAGGAGTGGGGGCGAGACCCAGTTCCTTGAAGTCTGATGTTCTACCATCAGTGATGAGTCGGTCGCTTACAAAGCCGTACACTTCCTTAGGGAGAGGCGTTGAGCTTTCCTTATAGGCTTTAACGGTTTCGTAATAAGCGACGGATGCGTCGTCTTGCTCTCCCTGAATTTCGTATACGAGGGCTGTTAGATAGCGAAGGAGACCGTTGTCGTTGACCTTTTCGTTATCCTTCTGGTAAAGCTGTTCTGCAATAATTTGAGCTTGTTTCACTTCTACCATAGCGCCTTCCGGATCGTTTTTGCCAAGGTGGTTTAAAATCTGGAATTCAGCAAGGAGGAGTATTTCAAAGGGCTTTGCTCGGTAGGGGCGGGCGTTGTCGTTTGTCAGCATGGCTCCGACTTCGTTGGTGACGGAGCGAGTGTACAACTCATCGTAAATCTGCTTTGCCTGGTTAAATGCTTCGATGCTATTGTCGAAATCATGATTGTAATGAAATAATACACCCTGATCGTAATAATAGAGGAACATGGATTCGTCGCCATACAGTTCGTCTTTATTCGTCTGGATTTCGTTAATTGTAGCCCCAAAGTCGTTGTTCGTATAGACTTTGTTAAGCTGTTCAAATCGCTGCATGCTCTTGGAGCACGAACAAAGCAGCAATGCGGAAAAAAGCACTAACAGTAACTTTTTCATGGACTCTCCTTAATTTATATTCATCATTGGCAATCTTGTCCAGAAGATTCAATTATAACAATTGTAGAAAAAACCAGCTCTTTTTGTAAAGAAATAAGCGAATCTTGCAGGAAAAATGATGAAAAATTCACAACTGAGAGATGATGTAAATTCTACAATGAGAACGAAATGAGCAATGCTATTGCAGGTGACTATTTTTTACTAATTTGAAAATTATGCTTTTTAGAAGAAGTATCCTTGGTTGTTTTTTTCTATGCTTGCTGTCCTTTTCCCTCGCTGTGGCCGAAGAGGTGAAGCCCCGTGTGGTAGGACCTGTGAGCCAGTATGGAAAATTGCTTGCCGGCAGGGTAAACGGAGCGGGTCACATTTACGGAGCCTGCGACGGGATTAGCGCTGGTGCAGAAATCCAACTTCGGGGAATGAGCCTTTACTGGTCCCTGGTTCCGGAGGCCGTCGAGTTTTATTCCGACAAAGCAATTTCTGAGATGGTCCAAAAATTGAAGGTCCAGGTTATTCGGGCTGCTGTCGCCGTGGACGAGGATTGGGGAAAGGGATACGCCGGCTACGTCTTGAATCCAGAACAGCAGCGGACCTTGATCAGGCAGGTGGTCGATGCCGCCGTGGCAAACGACATCTATGTGATTATCGACTGGCACACCCACAACGCCACGAAGTTGCTTAAGGAAAGCATGGACTTTTTTGCCTTGATGGCAAAGGAATACGGCCAGCTGGATAATGTGATTTTTGAAATTTTCAATGAGCCAGATGAACAGAGCTGGGCCCAGATAAAAAGTTTTTCCAACATTATGATTTCGACCATCCGAAAATATTCGGATAACTTGATTCTGGTGCCAAGTCCCAGGTGGGATCAAAAGCCGGATGCGGCCATCGGTAACGAGGTTGCAGACACCAAGAACAACTTTGCGTACACGTTCCATTTCTACTCCAATTCCCATACCATCGAAGGGGAGGGTGCTTCGGCCATCCGTGCGCTAGAGGCGGGGCTTCCGCTTTTTGTTTCGGAGTGGGGAGCGTCGGACTATGACGGCAAGCAACCGCCCAACCAGAAGAGCATTGATGTGTGGCAAAAATTTTTGGACAAGAACAAGATTTCGTCATTGGTCTGGTCTGCGTCCAGAGTCGACGAACCTGTGTCCGCGTTCCTCCCGAAGTCAAGTGCCGAAAAGCTTTTGCTGAGCGGGTCAGGCCAGGCGGCCAAAAAAATCCTGGAAGGCAATCCCAAGCGCTATAAGGCGTGCAAGTCTAGATAGCTCGTTGTTTGTCTAGAATTTTTCCCAGCGGGATTTATTATTTTTTGGAAGATAGGATTGCGGGTGAAGACCGCATAAACAAAGAAAAATATTTGAGGTTTTTATGTCTGTTGCAATGCAAGATGTGATGAAACAGTCCGGTGTGGCTTTCGGTACCAGCGGTGCCCGCGGTCTCGTGAGCGCCATGACCGATCGCGTGTGTTACGTTTACGCACGTTCCTTCATTAAGTACTGCGAAGTTTCCTACAAGTGCGATCACGAAATTGCAATTGCAGGCGACCTGCGTCCTAGTACTGGTCGCATTTTGCAGGCTCTGGTGAAGGCTGGCCAGGATTCCGGCTGGAAGGTGACCTACTGCGGTCGCATTCCCTCTCCGGCAATCGCCCTTTATGGTCTAGACAAGAAGCTGCCCACCATCATGGTGACCGGATCCCACATTCCGGCCGACCGCAACGGCATCAAGTTCAACCATCCCAATGGCGAAATCACCAAGGCCGACGAACAGGGTATTGTTTCCCAGTCCGTAGATTTTGACGAGGCTCTTTTCGGTGCCGACGGTATGTTGGTTGCTGCTCCTGAGCTTCCCGCAGTTGAAACCGAAGCCGAAGAAAACTACTGCCTGCGTTACCCCAAGTTCTTTGGCGAAAAGGCTCTGCAGGGTCTTACCATCGGTGTGTACCAGCATTCCGCTGTAGGCCGCGATATCGTGGTCCGTGTTCTTGAAAGCCTTGGTGCCTGCGTTAAGCCTTTTGGCCGCAGTGACGTTTTTGTCCCGGTGGATACCGAAGCCATCCGCCCCGAAGATGAGGAACTGGCCCGCGAATTTACCCACAAGGATTATGTGGACGCTGTGTTCAGTACCGATGGCGACAGCGACCGCCCGCTTCTGGCGGACGATGTGGGCATGTGGCTCCGCGGTGACGTGCTTGGCATTTTGGCTGCACAGGCCTTGGGTATCAAGCGAATCGCTACTCCTGTCAGCTGCAATACTTCTCTTGAAAAGTGCGGTAGCTTCGAAAAGATTGAACGCACCCGCATCGGTTCCCCTTACGTTATTGCCGGCATGGAAAGTCTCATGGAAGGCGATGCTTCCTGTTCTGTAGAAGACCGTCTCGCCGCCAGTGCTGCCGCAGGCGTTTCTGTGGCGGGCTACGAAGCCAATGGCGGTTTCCTGCTGCAGACTGACTTGAAGCGCACCGCCTATGATGGCGTTTCCCGCACCTTGCCTGCACTGCCCACCCGCGACGCCTTGCTTCCTATGATTGCTGTCATGGTTATGGTCCGCGAACAGAAGATGTGTGTCGTTGATTTGCTCCGCAAGCTTCCCAAGCGCTTTACCGTAAGCGACCGCCTCAAGGAATTCCCCACCGAAATCTCCAAGGCAAAGCTTGCTGAAATCCGCGAGCAGAAGTTGGGCGAAAAGCTGTTCGGCAAGTTCGCCGCAAAGCCCAGCAAGTTCAACAAGGGCGCTCCCTTCCACGGCAAGTTGGTCAGCCTCAACGAGGTGGACGGCTACCGCATGGAATTTGACTCCGGCGACATCGTTCACCTGCGTCCCAGCGGTAACGCTCCTGAATTCCGCTGCTATGTGGAAACCGAGGGCAAGGAACGCTCCGCCGAACTTCTGGCAGATTGCCTCAAGGTTATGGAAGGCTGGAGAAAGTAACAGATTTTTTGGTTGAATGGGTAAAGCAAAGGAGGTTCTCATGAACATGAAAAAGAATTCTTTGGTTCGGTCTTTGGTAGTTTCTGCTGCCGTGGCCGCTCTCTGCACTTTAACTGCTTGCGGTGACGATGGATCCAGCACTAGTCCGGAGGAGATGTCTAGCAGTGCTACGGAAGTTTCTTCCAGTAGCGAAGTGGTTACGCCTGAAGATGTTTCTTCTAGCAGCGTGGCCAGCCAGGAAAAGTCTTCCAGCAGTGTGGCTGCTCCTGTGGAAAGCTCTAGTAGCAAGTTGGTGGAGTCCTCTTCCTCCGTGGAAGAAGCTCCGGCTGTGCTTACGGATGCACGCGACGGCCAGACTTACAAGACTGTAAAGATTGGCGGTCAGGTCTGGATGGCTGAGAACCTGAACTTCAATTCCAACTTCCTTCCGGAAGGTGCCACCGACAGCGTGTACAACAGCTTCTGCTTTGGCGACGATGACGCCAACTGCGAAAAGATGGGTCGCCTGTATCTGTGGAGTGCTGCTATGGACAGCGCCGCCATTTACTCCGAAGATGGCGCTGGCTGCGGCTACTATGTGGAATGCGAGGCCAAGGAAGTGGTTCGCGGTATTTGCCCCGAGGGCTGGCATTTCCCCAACAACGCCGAATGGAAAAAACTGTTCGAGGCTGCCGGTGGTGAAAACTATGCCGCACGTGAACTGAAGGCTACCACGGGCTGGTCCCAGAACGGCAAGGATACCTATGGTTTTGGCGTGATTCCCTCGGGACGTCGCAACGGCTACGGCAGTTACGATGACGAAAACACGGCCTATTTCTGGGTGCCCGATGTTCAGGACAAGTCTTCGGCTTATGTGTGGTCCTTTACCTACGCCATGTTCATGATGGACGACCATTTCTTTGAGGACAATTCTTTTGCGGTTCGCTGCGTAAAGAACGCTGAATAAAGGTCATTTTTCCTGTAGCAGGCGGTTCCGTTTTACGGACCGCCTTTTATTTTTGTATCTTACGTCCCATGATGAGGAAACTTCTAGTTACTGCCCTGCTTTCTGCCGCCGCCGCCTTTGCTGGCGAGTATTGGCATGTGGACTTGGGTGGTGTTTCCATGAAGTTTCTTGCAATGCAGGTTTCCGCCCGCAGTGCCGCTATGTCCGGTGCAGGCGTTGCCGATGTGGCCCGCGTGTCCGAAGTCTCTCGAAATCCGCTGGCAGCAAGCGTGGCAAATGAAGCCGAACTGGGATTGAACCAGCTGGTGTTTGACGATTACGGTGCGGACAATTTCGTTTCCGCCTACTATGGACTTCCCTTTACTATCAAGAAGTATCCAATGGCCTTGACCATGTCCGTGGATTTTCTCGGGTATGATAACATCGAAGGTCGTGACGAGTACGGCAACGAAACTTCCGAGTATGGTGCTTACGCCTGGAGTCTTCAGGCGGGACTTGGCAGCCGCGGGAAGGTTTTCAATTGGGCTGCTACCGCTCGCTTTGCAAGTCAGACTATTGATGACGAGTCCGCCATCGCATTTCTTGCCGATGTGGGCGGTTCCTACCGCGTGAATAAATATTTTGCTTTCGCCGCCACCCTTACCAATCTGGGATATATGGGCGATTACGATGGTGAAGACGAGGTTGCCCCGCTAGCAGTACAGGCTGGTATTACCGGGATAATTCCTGTATCCGAAAGATGGAACATCCATATTTCTGCCGATGGTTACCGCCGTGCCGATACAGATGCCTACTGGCTTTTTGGCGGCGAAGTGAACTACATGGATATGCTCTCTTTCCGTGCCGGTTATGCCATTCGCCCCGACACCGAAGATGGTATTAGCTGCGGTCTGGGCGTGGCTTTCGGTATGCTGGTCTTTGACTACGGTTACAGTCCCCGTCCCGCCTTGGAAGGTGGAGACCACCATCTGAGTGTGGGCCTCAAGTTCTAATTAACTCCTTTGCACGTTTGGACTAAATCCACTCGTTGTTCCGTGCATATTTTTGCCCGTCAGCCAGAGCATCTTTTTTACGTCATTCTGAGCAGGCTTCCTCCGTCGTCATTCTGAATAAGCCTTTTTAACGTCATTCTGAACAAGCGTAGCTTGTGAAGAATCCAGTGAACTAATCTGCACAATGTTTTTTCACCTGGTAGCAGAGGCTTCCCCTGCTAATGCCCAGCTTTTGGGCGGTGACGGATTTATTCCAGTTGTTCCGCTGCAATTCTTCCTGCAGGACGTTCCAGCGGGGCGTTGGATTGTACAGGCGTGCGGTAGGCTGTTCCCTGAGATTTTCAAGAGCTTTTTTTCGTGAGTGTCCCGTGACGCTCGTTTTATTTTCTGCAGTTGGCTCCGGGGAGTTTTCTGCAAACTCATCCCGAAGAATTTCCCCAAGGGTTGTTCCATAGGGGCGGAGTAATGCGAACCTCTGCAGCACGTTTTTCAGCTGACGGACGTTGCCGGGCCAGGACTTGCCCGCTAGCAGCTGTATTTCGCAGGTTGACAAGGGTGCCGTAGAGCCGCCCGCCGAAAGCTTGGGGAAACTTCCCGCCGATGGCCCGAGGAAATCGTCTGTGGTCTCCTGACTGAAGACGATTTCTCGCCAGAGATTCTGTGCGATGTCTGCAAAGTCCGAACGTTCCCGCAGGGCAGGGACTTTTATGGGGAAGACGTTCAGCCTGAAGTACAGATCCTCACGGAAACGACCCGCGGCCACCTCCTGACGTAAGTTCCGGTTCGTAGCGCAAATCAACCGGAAATCCACCGGGATGTTCGTGGTTGCGCCAAGAGGCATGACCGAACGCTCCTGCAAAATTCGCAACAGCTTGCACTGGGCATCCAGAGGCATCTCGCCGATTTCGTCCAGAAAGAGAGTGCCGCCGTTTGCCGCACGCACGACCCCTTGCTGGTCTCCTACGGATCCTGTAAACGCCCCCTTTCGGGAACCTTCCAGAATGCTTTCCGTAAGACTCTGGGCGATGGCGCCGCAGTTTAATGCCACGAAAGGTCCGTTGCAACGTTTGCTGTGGTCGTGGATGAACCGTGCTGCCACTTCTTTGCCTGCGCCGGACTCGCCCTGAAGCAATACCGAAATATTTGAACTTGCCGCGATATGGAAAAGGTTTTCTATCTGTTTCATTTGATCTCCTCTCCTATACACGTTTTGTAACCTTGATTTGTTCACTTTTTCTTGCTATTTTTACACCCGCCTTGAAAATTTTACAAAAGACCCCATTTCGGGAGCACTCTTCAAGAATATTTTGAGGCAGCTGAGGCTGGCTTAGGCAAGTAGGTTCGAGTCGATGTATGCCGCTCCGGGTGGGGCGCGAGGCTTGGGACCCAGGGGCCGGCAGCCCAAAGGAAAACACATGTCTAGAATCGTATGTAAGTTCGGTGGCTCTTCTGTCGCCGACGCAGGTCAGTTCCGTAAAATCAAGAACATCGTTTCCTC
>JAZRXW010000047.1:0-13575 GCA_045600425.1 Fibrobacter sp. | reverse complement strand
TTGATAGGGAATCAGAAAATGTTTTCAAGTTCACCTAAGCATTCGAAGGAGTTCATTATGTGTAGTGACTGTCGAATGCCGAAAGGCATGCAGAAGAATAGATAACTGCTTCGCTCAAATATCAAAAGTCCTTGATGGTTTGGTCACAGCAAGTAGTTAATCAAGTGGAAAAACTTAAGGACGAAAGACCTGGCGCGGTGCCGGGCGAAAATCAAAATCAGAAAATCGGGCCGAATAAAGTCGGTAAAAAGGTTGAACAAACCGGTTTCTGGGTATTGCCAAATCAAAAAAAGGATTTCACAAATGTCTAAGATTCGTAAGAACATTGCAGAACTTGTTGGTAATACTCCCCTTGTTGAACTCAGCAACTACGAAGAAAAGCATGGCCTTAAGGCTCACATCATCGGTAAGCTGGAATACCTGAATCCTACGGGTTCCGTAAAGGACCGTCTGGCTCTTGCCCTTATTCGCGAAGGTGAAGAAAAGGGCCTTATCAAGAAGGGCGACACCTTGATTGATGTGACTAGCGGTAACACGGGCATCGGTCTTGCCGGTATTGGCCACGCCCTTGGTTACGAATTCGAACCTTATCTGGAACCGGGCACGACTATCGAACGTGTGAAGATTTTTGAAGGTTACGGTTTGAACATCAAGAGCTTCTACGATATTGAAGAAGCAAAGAATTTTGAAACGGAAGGCTTGGACGTTAACGAATTGATCAAGGGCATCCGCCGTATCGCCAAGGAAAAGGGCCAGTATTATACAGCCCAGTCCATTAGCAACGCAAACCAGGAATATCATTACAAGACCACCGGCCCGGAAATCTGGAATGACACCGACGGCAATGTGGATTACTTCGTAGCAATGGGCGGTACTGCTGGCACTATCGTGGGAACGGGCCGCTACCTTCGCGAAAAGAATCCGAATGTAAAAATCATTGGTGTGCAGGCCGCGCCGAGCTCCCGTCCGGATAGCCCTGATTTTACCGGCCATATCATCGACGGTACAATTCCCTTGGGTCGTGTTCCTGAAAATCTTACTCCGCCGATCGTTCACGAAAATAAGAACAATGGTTTTTCCTTTGATGAAATCATCGACATCAAGGCTGAAGATGCTTACAGAACCGCACAGGAAACCGCAAAGACTGATGGTCTCTTCCTAGGAACTTCCGCTGCGTCTGCACTTACTGCCGCTATCGAAATTGCAAAGCGACCTGAAGCAGCTGGCAAAAATATTGTGGTCATCTATCCTGATAATGGTTACAAGTACTTGTCTACGGATTTGTACAAGAAGATCCAATAAGTTTCACGACAAGTGAATTCCTAAGAAATAGCGGGACTTTGGTCTTTGGCTAGGGTCCCGCTTGCACGCTTTTCAAGGAAGTTTTGTAATGAAGTTGAATTTTGTACAGAATATCGCATTGAAACAGGCAAAGTCTTCTGAAGATTATTTGGAATCCATTCTTCAGATTGTAAAGTATCTTCGTTCAAATGAAGTGGTGACACCTCAAGGTAAGTATTGGAAGGTGAGCCCGGAACCGGGTAACGATTATGCCGGTGATCTGATGATTACGCCCAAGGGCCTCTACGCAGGTTCTGCAGGCATCGGCCAGTTCTTTTTACAGCTTTTCGAAGTGACAAAGGACGAACAGTATCTGAATGAAGCCAAGGATGCTGCCGAATATATTTTGAATACTTATGAAGGCGTGAACTTTTTCAAGAATGTTTTGGAAGGTGCCGAAGGTGGCATCTGGCCTGTGAAGGGCTGGGGTACCAGCGTTTATGCGTCTCCTGCAGGCCAGGCTATTTTCTTGGACCAGCTTTATGAACATGTAAAGGATGAACGCTATCGCAAGTTCCTGATTCAGACCGCCGACGATTCCATCGCCGCAGGTCATGACGACGGAAAGATCCTTCACTGGTCCACGGAAGCGGACTTGATGGCTGATTGTTCCTACGCTTTCTTCTTCCTGTATGTTTACCGCAAGACCGGTGACGAAAAATACCTGGAGGCGGCAAAGAAGGTTGTGGCCTTTACGGACACCCGCATTGTCCACGCAAAGGAAGGTGGCATCTACTATAAGAATGTGGACCTGACTCTTGTGGGCTGGAAATCCAAGGAATCCGTATTCCCCAACTTTAGCCACGGTGCTGCAGGTACTGCATTCCTGAACGTCCTACTTTATGAAGAAACCAAGAATCAGGAATATCTGGACAAAGCAAATGAAGTAGTGAAGTTCCTTGCAGCCATTGCGGAAGGTGATGAAAACGGAGCATTGATTCCGTACCTCTACAATCCAGAATTGGGACGCTTCCATGACTTCTATTATCTAAGCACATGCCACGGCCCCGTGGGAACTTCCATTCTGTTCCGCAAGCTCTATGATGTAACCGGTGACAAGGAACACTTGGAATGGGTTGACATTCTGACCAAGGGCATTCTGAAAGCGGGCGCTCCCTTAAAGCACACTCCGGGCTATTGGAATTGCTATTGCCTCTGCTGCGGTGCTCCTGGCGTTCTTGCGCACTTTGTAAAGACTGCTGAAATTCTGGGTAAGGATTTCTATGTGGAACAGGCAAAGATTACCGCGGACAAGTTGCTGGGCGATTCCTTCAACGATGACAAGGGCCGTCGTTGGTACGCCGCATGGACCAGGAAGATTCCGGGCTTTGTTGAAACCTACACGGGCCTGTATGCAGGTGCCGCAGGCGCAGGCTCCGCATTGCTCTACCTGTACGCCCATGAAAAAGGAATCAAGGTTCAGACCGAAACGGTGGAATACCTGTTCCTGAAATAAATTTCCGTACAACCTGAGACCTCTGGGTAACGAAATCCGCCTGGGGGTCTCTTTTTGTATTAAGGGGTTGTTTTATCCCTTGAATTCGTAGCCGGCTTTTACGACGGCGTCCTTGATGATTTCGTCAGAAACTTCTTCGCTGAAGGTGACGGCCACAGTGCTTGTCTTGTGGTCTGCCTTGGCGGAGTCTACGCCGGGGATGGCTTCGAGAGCTTTCTTGACGGAGGCTTCGCAGTGGGGGCACATCATGCCTTCTACGTGGAATGTTTTGTTCATGGTTTCTTCCTTTGTTTCAATTGTGCTATTGGGTGCCGCGACGTTCTTTTCATCTGCGATAGATTTTATGATAGGTTCGTCGGCGGCTTTGAAAATTTTTCCTGAAATAAGATTTTTCAATTTCTTGTCTTTACGGGAATCCTTGATGTTTGCAAAGTTCAGGCGCAAGGCGTTGGTAATGACGCAGAAGCTTGAAAGGCTCATGGCCAGTGCGGCGAATGTTGCGTTAAGGCTCCAGCCGAACAGCTTGTAGTAACATCCTGCGGCAAGGGGAATTCCAACGACGTTGTAGATGAACGCCCAGAAAAGATTTTCGTGAATGTTCCTGATGGTGGCGCGGCTGAGGCGGATGGCTGCGGGAACGTCTAGCAAATTGCTCTTGACGAGGACGACATCGGCGGCGTCAATGGCCACGTCGGCCCCTGCCCCGATTGCCATTCCAACGTCTGCGCGGGTCAGGGCCGGGGCATCGTTGATGCCGTCACCACCCATGGTGCCGTGGCCCTGTTCCTGCAGTTCCCTGATGATGGCTTCCTTTCCGTCGGGAAGAACACCTGCGGCCACCTCATCTACGCCCGCTTCCTTCGCGATGGCGTTTGCCGTATGTTCGTTATCGCCGGTGAGCATCACCACGTGAATGCCCATGTTTTTTAATTCAGCGATGGCTTGCTTGCTGTCTTCCTTTAAAGTGTCTGCCACAGCAATCATTCCCAGGAGCGTATCGCCCTTGACGAAAAGCAGGGGAGTCTTTCCTGCTTCTGCTAGCTGGTTTGCCGTTTCAGTTATGGCGCTAGGCACGTTTACTTTGTTTGCGATAAACTTCAGGCTGCCTGCAAAAACTTGCTGATTGTCTATTAACCCAGAAAGTCCATTCCCTGGTAGCGCCTCAAAATTTTCAACAGCAAGAATCGCGCGGTCCACCTCAAGATTCGCACAGTCACTTTCGAAATTGGTGCCGCCCCCTTCATAATTCAAGATGGCCTTTGCCAACGGATGCTCGCTCTTGCTTTCGATACTTTTGGCAACGTTCAATAAATCGCTGGCTGGAACATTTGGCGCTGCAATCACGTCAGTGACTTTAGGCTCGCCTTTTGTAATGGTTCCTGTTTTGTCTAAGGCGATGATCTGTGTTCTTCCGGTGTTTTCAAGAGCCGCAGAAGTCTTAAACAAAATGCCGCTTTTTGCACCCACGCCGTTCCCAACCATAATGGCTACGGGAGTGGCAAGGCCCAAGGCACAGGGGCAACTGATCACGAGAACCGCGATTGCCCTCGCAAGGGAGAATCCGATTTCTGCTCCCACAAGGAACCATACCGCAAAAGTAATTGCAGAAATAATCATGACGGCAGGAACAAAAATTCCAGCAACCTTATCTGCAATTTTAGAAATGGGGGCCTTTGTGGCGGCGGCATCGCTGACCAGCTGGATAATTTTAGAAAGGGTGGTATCCCTGCCGACTCGGGTGGCGCGGCACTTCAAATAGCCGGACTGATTCAACGTGGCCGAGGTTACGGTGTCTCCCACATTTTTATCAATGGGCAGGCTTTCGCCAGTGAGGGCCGATTCATTCACTGCGGAGGATCCTTCCAACACAACGCCGTCGACGGGAATGTTTTCGCCGGGTTTGACAATAAAGATGGTTCCCACCTGAACCCGTTCAATGGGGACGACTTTTTCAACGCCGTCTTCTTCGATGGTCGCCTGCTGGGGTGTAAGCTTCATCAAGCTTTTTAGGGCGCTTGTGGTCTTGCCCTTGGATATGGCTTCCAGCAATTTTCCCACTGTAATAAGAGTGAGAATGGTGGCGGCCCCTTCAAAATAATAGTTGTCCATCCATGCTTCTGCACCGGCCACACCGTCAATAACCTGGGCGCGGGTCATGGCGAACATCACGACGATGCTGTAAAGGTAAGAGGCGCCGGCGCCCAACGCCACCAGAGAATCCATGTTGGGGGCGCGATGCAGCAAGCCCTTGAATCCGCTAATGAAAAACTTCTGGTTTATTACAAGAATGACACCTGCCAAAACCATTTGCACAAGGCCCATGGCTACATGGTTCTTGTCGGGAGTCATGAACCAATCGGGCAAAGGCCAGTCAAACATCATGTGCCCCATGCTAAAGTAAAGCAACGGCAGCAGGAATATTAGGGATGCAATCAGTCTGCGTTTCAAGGTGGCAATTTCTGCATCCGTCATTTTGTCCAGTGCGTTTTCGGATGCGCTGGACACACCAGGAGCGTCGTTGACGGTGCCGGCGACGAACCCGTTCAACGTTCCGGTGGCCCCTGCCGATTCGCCCGAAGTTTGAATGCTGGCTTTATACCCAGCTTTTTCCACTGCGCGGATAATGGCTGCGGAATCGGCGGAGCCTTCCACGTTCATGGAATTGGTCAGAAGGCTGACGGCACAACTTTCAATGCCTTCAACTGCGTTGACAGCTTTTTCCACACGCGCGACACAGGCGGCGCAACTCATGCCAGAAACATTAAACTTTTGCATTGAGAATCCGCCTATCTCATCAACTTTTGAAGGGTGTTCAGCAGGTCGTCAATGACCTCGTCCTTACCGGCGCGAATATCGTTTGCCACGCATGTCTTAATATGGTTGGCCAGCAACGTTTTGCTGAAAGCATTCAAAGCGGCATTGACGGCAGAAACCTGTACCAGAACGTCGGTGCAGTAGGCGTCACTTTCAATCATCTTGCGAATGCCCTTAACCTGCCCTTCGATTCTATTCAGGCGGGTGACCAGACTCTTGATTTCTTTTTCTTCGCGTTCCTTCTTTTTGCAGGAACAGCAGCAATTTTTTGTACTCATAGCACAAATATAAATACCCCTAGGGGGTATCATCTAAGTGTTATTCAATTTTAATCGCGTTTTTTATGAAAAAAGTCCCAAATAACAAGATTTTTGAAAAAAATAATATTGTATCGTGTACGATATAATTTGTATATTAGGTAAAAAAAGGAGTTGCTATGGCACAGAGTATTTATCAATTTACAGTGAAGAACAACAAGGGCGAAAATGTCGCTCTTTCGGAATTTCAGGGCAAGGTGCTGCTGATTGTGAATACGGCAACCAAGTGCGGCTTTACTCCCCAGTACAATGACCTTGATGAACTGTACGATAAGTATGGCCCTCAGGGCCTTGAAATTCTGGATTTCCCTTGCAATCAGTTTGGCGGTCAGGCTCCCGGAACCGACGCCGAGATTCAGGAATTCTGCACATTGCGTTTTAGCACCAAGTTCCCTCGCTTTCAAAAGATTGATGTGAACGGCGAAAATGCCATACCCCTTTATCAGTGGCTGAAAACTCAGGCCGATGTAAAGAAGTTCAACTTGAAGCACCCTCTGATGAGTCTTGTGACCAGCATGGCTTCCAAGGCCAATAAACAATCCACCGAAGATAACGACATCCGCTGGAATTTCACCAAGTTCTTGGTAAGCGCCGAAGGTGAAGTCATTGGTCGCTTTGAACCTGCCGTTACCGGCAAGGATCTGGAACCCGCCATCCAGAAGGCCCTCGGCAAATAGAAGGCTAATAGAACACAAATAGAAAGCAAATAGAATACAAGCAGGAGTTTTTATGCAGGAATCAATGTCTCTCTTGGATGCAATTCACACCCGCGCCTCCGTCCGTTTCTTCAGTTCACAGAATGTGACCGACGAACAGATCGAAACCATGCTTCGCGCTGGCATGGCGGCACCTTCCGCTTGCAATAAGCAGCCTTGGCGCTTTGTGGTTGTGCGCAATCCCGAAACGAAAAAGACCTACGCCGAAACCGTGAAGTTCGCAGAACCTGTGGCCCGCGCAAACATTGCCATTGTGGTTTGCGGTGACATGGACGTCACCATCGAAGGCAATAAGGACTACTGGATTTTTGATGCGGCCGCCGCTGCGGAAAACATTCTACTGGCAGCCCACGGCATTGGCCTCGGGGGCGTTTGTCTGGGCGTGTATCCCACTATGGAGCGCGTTGAATTCCTGAAGAATCTGCTGAAACTTCCTGAAAACATCGTTCCCCTGGCCACCCTTGCCGTCGGCTATCCCGAAAAACCCGCCAAACCCCTGGACAAGTGGCACCCCGAATACGTGCATAACGAGGAGTGGTAAAACGCATTTGTCACATTGACTAAATTGAAAAAAGGCCCGCGGAAAATCGCGGACCTTCTTTGGTTATTACGGTTTTTAATTACTTCAGGTTTTCGCCGTAGAAGCTTTCCAGCTTGTCCCAGGGAATGAAGTTCTTGTTTTCGCCGCCGTCGTAAAGGTCGGTGTGGTTTGCGCCAGGAATGACCAGCAGTTCCTTGTTCTTGGGGTTGGGATTTGCCTTGATGCCTGCGGCGGGATTGCCTTCTACCATGTACTTGTAGGCGTCCTTGCCGAAGTAGAGGGAGTGGGCTTTTTCGCCGTGCATCACCAGGACGGCGCTGCGGATTTCGTTGGTGTAACGCAAGAAGCGGGCGTTCATGTAGGCCTGGGTTCCGATGGCGTTCCAGCCGTCGTTGGAATTGCCGGAGCGCTTGTGGTAACCGCGGGGAGTCTTGTAGTAGCCAAAGTAATCCTTGACGAACTGGGGTGCGTCAGCGGGCAGGGGGGCCACGACGCCACCGGCGCGGAGGTGCTTGCCTTCGGCGTTGTCCTTGGTGCGTTGGGCGGTGACCGCCTTGCGGGCGTTGTAGCGGGCTTCTTCGTTGTCTTCGGAATCAAAGTAGCCGTTGCCGCTAACGCGGGTCATGTCGTACATGGTCACGGCGGTGGTGGCCTTGATGCGTGTGTCTGCAGCGGCTGCGTTCAGGGCGATGCCGCCCCAGCCGCAAATTCCGATAATGCCGAGGCGGCCTACGTCTACATTTTCCTGCGCTTCCAAGAAGTCAACTGCCGCAAGGAAGTCTTCGGTGTTGATGTCCGGAGAGGCCATGCGACGGGGCATGCCGCCACTTTCGCCAGTAAAGCTTGGGTCGAATGCGATGGTCAGGTAACCCCGTTCTGCCATGGTCTGGGCGTAAAGTCCGCTGGACTGTTCCTTGATGGCTCCGAAGGGGCCAGAAACTGCGATGGCGGGGAACTTGCCGTTTACGGCCAGCTTGGAATCCTTGGGAATGTACATGTCGGCGGCGAGAGTGATGCCGAAGTTATTGACGAAGGTAACTTTCTTGTGATCGACTTTTTCGCTTTTTGGGAAGACCTTGTCCCATTCCTGGGTGAGATTTAGTTTTTCGACTTGTTGCATGGCAGTTTCGTTTGCAGAATAGTTGATGGTGGATTGTACGTTTGATGCGGCGTTTGCCTGTGTTTCGGACTTGTCGCAGCAAGCGGTGAAAAGGGATGCGCCCAGGGCGAGGCCCGCGGCAATGGTGATGGTCTTCTTTAACATGTTTTACCTTTAAGTTTTTAGGTCTAGTGAATTTCTTGACTTGTTACTTTGAAAATGTGACTTTGACTTTTCCTGCGCCAAGTGCTTTGGCAAGGCCTGTAGTGTCGGCTAGCTTTCCGATGGGCGTGTAGCTGTAACCGCCTGCGGATCCGTAGAAAAGCACGATGCAATCGCTGCCGTAGAGCATCAGGTCGCCGGCGTCAATGGTGCCGTAGTATTTGGCGTTTACGGGGAGCGAAACGCCGTTGGCGTATTTCTCGTTTCCCAGATGTTCGTTCATGTCCAGGGTCATGGGGAGTTTTGCCACGAAGGCGCGGCCAGTTTCAGAATCTTCGATGCGGGCGGTGAATTTTGCGGAGCCTACGGTAATTTTGATTGAATCCAAATTTTTCATATTGGACTCAGGCGAGGACGTGGAAGCCGCAGAAGGGGATGCCGCGGAGTTGCAGGCGGCGAGTAATGTTGCGGCTATGAGAAACAAGATCTTTTTCATAAGCGAGTCCTACACATCCTTGATTTTTTTTGCGGGGACGCCGGCCACCACGGTTCTTGCGGCAACATCTTTTGTAACCACAGCGCCTGCGGCCACTACGGCTCCGTAGCCGATGGTGACTCCCGGCAAGATGATGGCTCCCGAACCAATCCAGACGTTTTCTTCAATGTGGATGGGCTTGAAAATCATGTCGCCGCGATGTTCCGGATCGGGATTGTGGTTGATGGTGCAGAGGGTAACGTTATGTCCGATCAGAACGCCCTTGCCGATGTAGATTCCGCCCTGGTCCTGGAACTTGCAGCCGGAATTGATAAACACGTTTTCGCTGACGAAGGTATTCTTGCCGCAGTCCGTATTGAAGGGCGGGAACATTCCCACACTTTCGGGAACGGGAACACCCCACAGTTCCGAAAGCAGCTTGCGAAGTTCATCAGGTTCGTTGTACTTGCCGTTGATTTCTGCGGTAATGCGCAATGCCTGTTGGGAGAACTGGTGCATGGCCACGTGAACGGGGCTGCCAGCAACGACTGCCTTGCCCGATGACATGTAATCGCGAAAATCCTGAAGGTTCATGGCCCAAATATAGCCCCGCTTTTATGAAATAACCAATACTTTGTTTTCATACACAACTATAACTTTTAGTTATATTATAAACGTCACGTACCCATCAACGCACATTTCTAATTTTTCACCCTTCATCCTTCATTCTTCATCTTTCACCCTTCACTCTTCATTTTTCATCTTTCATTCTTCATTCTTCATCCTTCACCCTTCACCCTTCACTCTTCATTCTTCATCCATCAACCTTCATCCTTCACCCTTCACTCTTCATTCTTCATCCATCAACCTTCATCCTTCATTGTTAATTGTTCACTGTTAATTGATTTTATGGAACTTCGTCATCTTCGTTATTTTCTCGCCGTTGCCCATGAGCAGAACTTTACTGCGGCGGCAAACATCATGTGTGTTTCTCAGCCCGCACTTTCCAAGCAGATCAAGGACCTGGAAGAAGAAATCGGCAAGCCGCTTTTTGTTCGCGGTTCAAAGAATGTCCAGTTGACGGAAGCGGGATTGTTCCTGAAGCAGCGCGCAGAAGACATTTTGGAACTTTCCAATAGAACTCTAGCGGAACTTAAAACCGACGAGGGTGAAATCGCAGGCGAAATCAACATCGTCTGCGGAGAAATGGAGGGTGTGTCCTTCGTAGCTCGGGCAGTTAAGGAAATGAACCGCCGTTACCCCAAGGTTAAATTCAACTTGACTACGGGCGACGAAGAAACGGTCCGTTACCAGCTGGACAAGGGCATTGCAGATTTCGGCATGTTCGTTGACTTGACGGTGTTGCCGTCCTACGAAAGTGTGCTGGTCCCCATTGAATCCCCGTGGGGAATCATGACCTGGAAAGGAAACCGCCTTGCCAGAAAACGATTTGCCACACCCAGGGATTTGCTACACACGCCTCTGATCATTTCTCGACAGATGTTGAACAACAACACACTGGCCAGCTGGCTTGGGTTCAGCACCGACAAGCTGAATGTGGTGGGCACTAACGACATGCTTTACAACGCATCAAAATTGGTGGAAGCGGAGGTGGCAAGCGTCGTAACCATCGATGGCATCGTCAATACAAAAGGAACAAAGTTGTGCTTTGTCCCTTTCAAACCCTTTTTCCCGATTAAAGTTTCTTTAGCCTGGAAAAAGAATCGAATCTTCAGCAAGGCCTGCGAAAAATTTTTGGAAATGCTTCGCTAGCATTTTTAAATTCTGCTAACCTTCATTTCTTTTTTGTCACTGTACATGGCGTCATCAGCACGTTTGAAAACATCGCCAACGCAGGTGTCCGTCGTAGAATCGAAAATAGAAACTCCACAGGCGATAGAAACCTGTTCCCAGGGCTGTTCCTTCAACTCCAATTTCTTCACTTGTAATTTGAGTTTTTGTGTGAGCTCGTCGCGAATCTGGTAATCACCGTCTGTCAGGATAACTGCGAACTCGTCGCCGCCTAGGCGGAATACCGGGCTATGTTCAAATACGGAGCAAATGAGACGGCTGGCGTTAATTAAAAGTGCATTTCCCTTTTCGTGACCATGCAAGTCGTTTACTTTTTTGAGGTTGTTTACATCAAGGACTGCAATGCCAAACTCCTTAACCATGCTGTTTTCAATTTTTTCTTGCAATTCTTTTGTGTAGTTGTTGTAGGCGGTGTTGTTGCGAAGGCTTGTGAGTGCGTCTTTATACGCAACGCCTTGGATGTAGTCAAGGTATTCCTTGATATATCGCTTGGCATTTGCAAAACTTCTGCTAAGTTCGCCAACTTCGTCGTCGCTAGATGTGTCAAAGGAAACGTCTAGATTGCCATTGGTCATTTGATTTGCGGCCCTTGTTAGCAAATGCAACGGACGCGTAATGGACTTTGATATGAATGACGCGACGAGGCTGAATACGAGAAGAATGAAAATTGTGGACAGGATGATGTTAAGAATCAATGCATTGCGATCTTTGAAGATTTCCGATTTTGGTACTACGAGAACCAATTTCATTCCATTTGGCAAGGTGCTTTGAACGGATTCGAAATCATCTGTTTGCTTGATGTCACTGCCGTATGGAACTGTTGGGTGGTATACGACCTTTCCCTTAGAATCTTCAAGGTAAGCGTATCCTGTATCGAATATTTTTATCTTGCTAATTTCTTGGGTCAGATAGTCAAAGTCTACGTCCACGCCTACGACCCCAATTTCCTCGCCGAAACGGAATATGGGAACAACGTAGGAAATCATGTACACATCGATATTCAAATTTTTGTACGGATCCATCCAGATTGGTTTTTCGGATTGTATGGGTATATAGTACCAACCTACATGTTCCACATCGCTTGGGTCGTATTTTGAAAAGTCTGTAGGAGTTTGTTTTCTAATGCCGCTCTTTAAGCTGGTTTTTGCCATGAATATGCCGGATGTAGGAGGCGTTAACTTGGGATTGTAACGCAAGTAAACGGCAACGGCACTGGGAACGTATTTAATTGTCGATCGGATAAAATAAAGATTTTGATTTGTAAAATTTTCAAGGGAACTGGAATCGGTCAAGATCGAAAGGGAGGACAGTTCTTCTTGTACGGAAAAGTTCAGTGTTTTCACGTACTGTTCGATACTGTTGAGTCTTGCAGATATTTTGAGAGTCTCTTTTTCGCTGATACTCTGGAGGTGTTCTTTGGAGTGTTTTTTTGCGAATGTGTTTGCACTATAGATGCCTATACCCCCCACAAGGAGGGTACTTAGCAAAAGTCCCGAAAGAGTGACTCTTAATATCTTATTCTTGATGGACGTTTTCATGAGGGAACAAACTGTCAAAAAACCTTTCGCAAAAATACTTGTTTTTCTTCAAAAAGTGTGTAGCTTATTCTGAATTTGCCATCTAAAAAGATTATGATTCGGTGTAAATCATGCCGTATCTACTGATTGCGCTTCAGCATTTCTACGTACTTGTCGATTCGCTGCATGGTGCCGGGAATGTCGATGCCTTGGGGACACTTGGGGGAGCATTGATTACAGCCGATGCAGTGGTTTGCCTGACGGAGCTTGGGGACGCTGCGGTCGTAGCCAACCAAAAAGGACTTGCGGGCTTCGCGGTAGTTTTCGTCATTGATGGATTTGGAGACTCGGCCTTCGTTGACGCACTTGTTGTAGTGGGTGAAAATTCCCGGAATGTCAATGCCGTAGGGGCAAGGCATGCAGTACTTACAGTCATTGCAATTGATGGTGGGATATTGCATCATCAAGTCGGCGGTGTCCTGCAAGAAGGCGAATTCCTCGTCGGTCAATGGGCGAAGCGGTGAGAAAGTCTTCAGGTTGTCCTGCAGATGTTCCATGTAAGTCATGCCGCTCAACACGGTAAGAACTCCGGGGAAGCTGCCTGCAAAACGGAATGCCCAGCTGGCTACGCTTTCCATGGGGCTGCGCTGCTTTAGGCGGGCCACCACATGATCGTGAACATTGGAAAGTCGGCCGCCCAGGAGAGGTTCCATAATGGTTGCCTGGATGCCGCGTTTCTGCAGTTCGCCGTAAAGGTATTCCGCATTGACGTTGGGGGCAAAGCCCTTGTTTTCGGCGGCGTGGCGCCAGTCCAGATAGTTCAACTGAATTTGTACAAAATCCCAATGGATTTCATCGTGAAGACTCAGGAGGTAATCGAAAACTTCCACCTTGCCGTGGAATGAAAATCCCAGATGGCGGATTCTGCCGGCGTCACGTTCCTTGCGCAAGAAGTCAATGAGGCCGCAGTCAAAGAAGCGTTGCTTCAGGAATGGGATTCCGGAGTCGCCGCCTACGTTGTGCATCAGGTAGTAATCGATGTAATCGGTCTTCAGCATTTTGCGGGAGTTGTTGTACATCTCCACGGAGGCGTCGTAAAGTTCCTTGCCGGTCATGCCGTTCAATGCAAGACGGTGGTTACTCATCTTGGTGGCAATCTGATAGCTTTCGCGGGGGTGGCGACTTAAGGCGATGCCTGTAGCTTCTTCGGATTTGCCCTTCATGTAGGGAGGGGCGGTGTCGAAGTAGGTGACGCCGTGAGCGATGGCGTGATCGAACAGACGGTTTACCGTTTCCTGGTCGATGATATTTTCTTCGGGCTTTTC
>JAZRXW010000046.1:0-17200 GCA_045600425.1 Fibrobacter sp. | reverse complement strand
GGAGTCTTCTTCGTCAGTTGTTAGTTCCTCTAGCGAGAAGAGCTCCTCTTCTGTTGCAAGTAGTTCCTCTGCAAAAAGTGGCAGCTCTGTAGACTCTTCAAGTTCCGTAACATCCTCTTCTTCTGTCGCAAGTAGTTCTTCTTCGAGTGTCATCCCGGGCATCGACCCGGGATCTAGCAGCTCTGTTGCAAGCAGTTCTTCTATGAAGGCTGCATGGGCCTACTTGAACCCGGACATAGACTATGGTGAGTTTACCGACTCCCGCGATGGTCAGGTGTACAAGACTATCAAGATCTGCGACAAGGACAACAATAACTGCCAGACCTGGATGGCCGAGAACCTGAACTACGCATACACTGGCGTGAAGTACAATTTCAGCAGTTACACTTCCGATTCCACCAGCTGGTGCTACGAAAACAAGGCTTCCAACTGCGACAAGTACGGTCGCCTTTATACCTGGAGCGCCGTGATGGATAGTGCGGCCCAGTTCAGCGTAAATGCAGGAACCAAATGCGGCTACGGTAAGACCTGTACCCCCAATAGCCCCCACCGCGGCATTTGCCCAGAAGGCTGGCATTTGCCCACGAACGAGGAGTACAGCACTCTGTACACCTACATCGGTGGTTCCAGCACCGCTGGTTCGTTGTTGAAATCCACCAGCGGCTGGAATGATTATAACGGCAAGAGCGGTAACGGGACCGACAAGTATGGTTTCTCGGTGCTCCCCGCCGGTTTCAGGGGCTACGTTGGCTATTTCTACGGTGAGGGCTACTACGCCTACTTGTGGTCTGCTTCTGAGAGCAATAGCTACAACGCGTGGTACCTGTACTTCTACTGCAATTACGACAACGCGGACCAGGACGACGACCGCAAGTACCTCGGTCAAAGTTTGCGTTGCCTCAAGGACTCGTTCTAACCAAGGTGCCGAAGGCACCACAACAGGCCGCCAAGCAGCAACGGAAGGCGGCCCGTTTTTTTGTGATGCCTCAAAAAACGTAGGTTTTTGTTTGTGATTTTGCAAAAAGTGTACTTGACTACCATTTTTGCAAAACTTATATTTAGGGCATGATTAGGCGCCAAATCAAAGACTTCCTGTTAAAGTCTGCTTCGCAATACCCGGTTGTACTGGTTCATGGCCCCAGGCAATCCGGGAAAACAACTCTTTGTCGCGACACTTTCGCCGACAAACCCTACATATCTCTAGAAAATCCTGACACCAGGGAAAGAGCTTTGCAGGATCCACGGGGGTTCTTCAAAAGTATCCCGAACGGGGCCATTCTTGACGAAATTCAAAATGTTCCCCATTTGCTATCCTATATGCAGCAGATTGTCGATGAATCAAATCAAAAGGGTTTGTTCATCGTTACGGGCAGTAATAATTTTGCATTACAGCAAGCTGTTACGCAGACTCTTGCCGGTCGTGTCGCCATGCTTAAATTGCTGCCATTTTCCTTGGACGAAATCAAGGAACTGAACGCAAATGATTCCATCGACAGTCTTATTCTTTCGGGAGGGTACCCCCGCTATATAACGGAACGCCCAGACAGGTTCTTCTTTTACCAGAATTACATTTCAACCTATGTTGAGCGGGATGTTCGCCAGATTGTCAATATAAAGGATGCGGCTCTTTTTCATAGATTCCTTGTTCTTTGCGCTGGACGAATCGGCTCCATTTTGGATTACACTTCCCTTTCTAACGATTGCGGGATCAATGTTAGGACCGCGAAGGAATGGTTGTCGATTCTTGAAGCTTCGTTTATCGGTTTTACGTTAAATCCGTGGTACGTGAATAGGACTAAACGCTTGATAAAATCGCCCAAGTTCTATTTCTACGATACCGGGCTTGCATGCGCCTTGCTAGGAATTACCGAAGTGTCGCAATTAAATCGCGATCCTTTGCGTGGCAATCTTTTTGAAAACCTTGTGATTCTTGAAAGAATGAAGCGTTCGTTTAATTGCGCGGAGCAGAAAAATTTCTGGTACTATAGAACCAGCGACGGCAAGGAAATTGACCTTGTTGAAGAAACTGGAAGGATCCTGACTCCTTTTGAAATAAAGTCTTCGGAAACATTCAATTCGGAATTCGTCAAAAATTTTGGAGTTTTTGAAAAGGAATATCCCGAAATGTGTGGCGAAAAAACTGTGGTTTATGCAGGCCACGAAAGTTTTGAATTCAAAGGCGTTCTGGTCAAGAATTTTAGATAAAAGTTTGCGTTCTAGTTTTTCCCAAAAAATACCCCCAAAAACACCTCAAAAGGGGCGTTTTTTTAACCATTTTTTGAAGTGGCAGAACCGCTTTTTTCTATCTTTGTAAAAGCATGCAAAATACCCCTAGAACACGAGTTCTCATCGTAAACGACGATGGGTTTAAGAGCGGCAATCTGCGCGCTCTTGCGGCTGCCTTGTCCAAGGTGGCTGATGTGTTCGTTTTTGCCCCCGAAACGGAGCAGAGCGGGGTCAGTCAGGCCTTTACCGTGCGCAGAGGTTTGCGCGTTAAACAGGTGCCCGTGGATGAATCTACTCCCGTGGCTAATGACGGCGCAAAAGCCTGGCCTTATGAATTTTATTCCGTGTCTGGAACACCTGCAGATTGCGCCAAGTTTGCCTTAGGTCATTTCGCAAAATTCGGGCTTTCTTTGGAACCCGAAGGCTGCACTGGGGTCAGTTCTGCCGCAGGTGAATTTGACGTCTGTTTCTCCGGCGTAAATGTTGGCGAAAATTCCGGCGTCTCGTCCTTGTATTCCGGTACGGTTGCCGGTGCCCGTGAAGCCGCCCTCTGGGGTGTTCCTGGCGTTGCACTTTCCCTCCGCGGTTGTGGGGGAGACCTGCTCCAGACTGCCGTGGACTTTGCAGTACGTGTGGTCAAGGAACGCCTGTTCGAAAACATTGCCCCTGGAACCTTCTGGAACGTGAACTTCCCCAAGGTAAAGCCTGCGGACTTCAAGGGCTACAAGTCCACGAAGATGGCCCACGAAATGTTTACGGACCACTACAGCCTGGTGGATGCCGACGATGGCTCTGGCGACAAGCTGTGGTTGCTTGATGGCGACAAATTATGGAACGAATCCCCTGTGGATAGTGATGACTATCTGCTGAACCAGGGTTACGCCACCATCACCCCGCACCGCATAGACCAGACCGATGATGAAAGTTTGAAAAAAATAAATGAAGTGATAAATGAAAAGTTGGTAGGAGGTGGTCTGTAGACAATCGTTTTTCAACTGTCTACTTCCTACTTCCTACTTTCTACTAAGAAAGGATAAGTAATGTCAGAAGAAATCGTACCGGGTACGCAGTTCAAATCCTTGATTGAAAAGGATATGCAGGAGAGCTACCTTCGCTATTCCATGAGTGTCATTGTGGCTCGTGCCCTTCCTGATGCTCGAGATGGCTTCAAGCCTGTGCATCGTCGTGTGATGTACAGTATGCACAAGCTTGGCGTGGTGCCCAATAAGCCTACGGTGAAGTCCGCTCGTATTGTTGGTGATGTCATCGGTAAGTATCACCCTCATGGCGACTCCGCTGTGTACGAAACTCTGGTCCGCATGGCCCAGGACTTCTCCTTGCGTTACCCGCTGGTTTTTGGTCAGGGAAACTTCGGTTCCATTGACGGTGACGGCGCCGCTGCAATGCGTTACACCGAAGCTAAGATGAATAACCTGGGCACCCTCATGCTGGAAGATCTTGAAAAAGATACCGTAGACATGGGGCCCAACTTTGACGAATCCTTGGAAGAACCGAAGGTGTTGCCTTCTGCCATTCCCAACATGCTGGTGAATGGAACCACTGGTATTGCTGTGGGTATGGCCACCTCCATGGCTCCTCACAACCTTCGTGAAATTGCAAATGCCATTCATGCCCAGGCCATGAACCCCGACATCACCGGCGAAGAACTGCTGAACTATGTCAGCGGCCCTGACTTCCCGCTGGGTGGCATTATTTGCGGTCGTGCTGGTATCCGTGATGCCTACCTCACGGGTCATGGCAAGGTTCGTCTTCGTGCTCGTACAGAAATTGAAACCGACAGCCGCGGTAAGCCCCGCATTCTCGTGACGGAAATTCCGTACATGGTCAATAAGGCTGAACTCTGTAAGAAGATTGCGGAGCTGGTCAAGGATAAGCGCGTTGACGGCATTACCGACATCCGTGATGAATCCAACAAGGAAGGTATCCGCGTGGTCATTGAACTGCGTAAGGATGCCGTTGCAGAAGTGGTGTTGAACAACTTGTTCAAGAACACCCAGTTGCAGACCACCTTCGGTATTTATAACTTGGCCCTGGTGAATAACCTGCCCAAGGTTCTGACTCTGAAGGACTTGATCCAGATTTACATTGATCATCGTCTTGATGTGATTACCCGTGCGACCCAGTTTGATTTGAACAAGGCCGAAGCACGTCTTCACATTATCGAAGGCTTGCGCATCGCTACTCAGAATATTGACGAAGTGGTGCAGATCATCAAGAACAGTGCTACCACGGAAGCAGCAAAGCAGTCCTTGCAGGCTCGCTTCAACTTGGATGAAATTCAGTCCCAGGCTATTGTGGACATGCGTCTTGCTCAGCTCACCGGCTTGAACTTGGAAAAGTTGGAAAACGAGTACAATGAACTGTTGGCTCTGGTTGCTGACTTGAAGGACATCTTGGAAAAGCATGAACGCCGCATTGCCATTATGCTTGAAAAGTTGGATGCTATCGTTGCCAAGTTTGGTGACGAACGTCGCACCTCCATCGAAGATGCTGTGGACGATTACGACTACGAAGACCTAATCGCCGAAGAAGAACAGGTCATTACCTTGAGTAAGGAAGGCTACATCAAGCGTCTTCCCATCGATACCTTCAAGGCTCAGACCCGCGGTGGTAAGGGCGTTGTGGGCACCGGCCTCAAGGACGACGACGACGTAGACCAAATCTTTACCGCAAGTACCCACAGTTACCTGCTGGTGTTCACCAACAAGGGCCGTGCCTACTGGACCAAGGTTTACCGCCTGCCCGAAGGCAACCGTAATAGCAAGGGGCGCCCCATCATCAACTTTATCGGTCTTACCGAAGGCGAAAAGGTACAGGCAATTGTTCCTGTCCGTAAGTTCGGTGGATACTTCTGCTTGGTCTTCGCAACTAAGAAGGGTATCGTGAACAAGATGGATCTTACCTTGTTCAGCCGTCCCCGTAAGGCTGGTGTCAATGCCATTAGCCTTGACGAAGACGATGAACTTGTGAAGGTTCAGCTGGTGGGTATGTCTGCCGAAGAATTCGAAGCCTCTCAGACTGGCGATGAAAATGACGAAACCGCCGAAGCTCAGACTGCGGAGTCTGCAGAAACTGCCGAAGGCGATGATTCCGACGAAACAGCCGCACAGCCTATTGCCAAGGATCTCTTGATGCTTGCCACCAAGAATGGTCAAGCTGTAACGTTCCCCATTAGCTGCATGCGTAGTATGGGCCGCGGCACTCACGGTGTAAAGGGTATTACCTTGGCTGAAGGCGATGAAGTTATCTCCCTCATTTGGCTCAAGGAAGGCAACAAGATCGTGACTATTACCGAGAAGGGCTTTGGTAAGCGTTCTCAGCCGTCTTCTTACCGCGTGACTAAGCGCGGCAGCAAGGGTGTTCGCAACCTCAGCGCCGACGGTATGGAAAAGACGGGTCCGGCAGTGTTCGTGGAAAGCGTCGCTGACGACTACGACTTGATTATTACCAGTAAGGAAGGCCAGGTCATCCGTATCGAAGCCGAAACCATCCGCTTGACCAACCGTAGCGCCATTGGCGTGAAGTGCATCCGCCTGAACGATGGCGACACCGTGCAGGATGCAACTGCACTGCCTAGCGTCGAAGACATCGAACACGATTCTGCAGAAGCCAAGGAAACCTTCGACCATGTCGAAGGCGTTGAAGTGGATGACGACTCTGTTGTAAAGGACGACAAGCCGGAACAGCAGATTGGCGTTCCTGGCGAAAGCGAAGAACAATAGAATAAACAGTAGTTTGTTCTAGATCAACTTCAAAACATTAATCCCTGCTGCATTCTGTTGCAGCGGGGATTTTTTGCTTTATAAAAGAATGTCTTTATTGGTTGCCTGAATTTTACCTGTTGTAGCTGTTGTAAAAGACGACAACGGAATTGATTCAGTAGTGCTTGTCAACTTATGTAGAATAGTATAAATTAGAATAGAGCACAAATAACTCCCTGAGAGGAAAAGTATGAGTATCAAAAAAGTTTTAACAACAGCCTTTGCCGTGGCGGCCATTTCTTCATCCATTTCCTGGGGGCAGACCGTTACCTGCTCTAATGGCAAATCCCAGCAAATGGGTAGCGCCGGTGGCTATGATTACGAACTTTGGAGCCAGGATGGTGCCGGTAGTGCAACTATGACGCTTAACGTAAGCGCCGAAAATGGTGGTGCTTTCGAAGTTCAATGGAAGGGGACTATTAATATGTTGGCTCGTACCGGAAAGCGTTGGGGGTCTAACTCCACTGTTACCGTACAGAATGTGGGTAATATTACCTCCGAATTTGATGTGGAATGGAGCTCCACCGACAACGTGAAGTATGTCAGTGTCTATGGCTGGGGCTATTTCGACCAGCAGGACATTCCCAGTGGTTTCAGCAATGAAATTGAATACTACATTGTCCAGGATCGCGGAAGCTACAACCCTACCTCGGGCGGTAAAAAGTTTGGTTCTGCAGTTATCGATGGCATTAGCTACGATTTCTATACTACCGACCGTATTCGTCAACCTTCTCTTTCGGGTACCAGCACCTTTAAGCAGTTTTGGTCCATCCCGTCGAATACGAGCCAGCATCGTACCAAGGGTACCATTTCTATTTCCAAGCACTTCAGCGAATGGGCTAAAGTGGGTATGAAGATGGGTAGACTGTATGAAGTTGCTTCCATGAAAATTGAATCCTACACCGGAAATACGGGCACTGCAAATGGTTATGCTAAAGTTAAGAAGAACCTGCTGAAAATCGGTGGCAGTGCCGATGAATTTGCACTCAATGTAACGGCATCTCCGGCTGCTGCAGGTACTGTGACAAAGAGCCCTAGTGCAAATTATTATGCTCCGAAATCAACTGTACAGCTCACCGCCAAAGCCAACGAAGGTTGGAAGTTTGTGGGTTGGGAAGGTGGTGCTACCGGCTCTACCGAAACCATTTCTGTAACCATGGACAAGGAAAAGTCTGTTGTTGCCAAGTTTGAATTGATTGGCGAAACCACAGTGAACCTTCTTAAGGATGGTAATTTCCCCAGCGGCAGCGTGATTTCTACAAACAACGATGCATCTTGGTTCCTGGGTCAGGGTACAAACTGGGGTGGCTCTGCTGCAAAGACTTCTGTTGCTGGTGGCACGGCTACGGTTGACGTTACCACTATTGGTAAAGAAACTTACCAGCCGCAGCTTGTTCAGTACAATGTGGCTCTTGATAAGGGCATGAAGTACAAGTTGTCCTTTAAGGCTAGCGCTGATGTAGCTCGCAAGATTGAAGTCTCTTTCCAACAATCCGTAGACCCCTGGGGTGCATACGCCACTAAGGTATTTGACATCACCACCACGGAAAAGGAATATGCATTTATCTTTGCCATGGAAGAAGATTCTGATGATGCCGCTCAGTTTGCCTTCAATTTGGGACAAGCTACAGGTGCAGTCAAGATTAGTGACGTGAAGCTGGTCTTCACCACTGCTGAACCGGGTTCTGAAACTGAAATTGATTCTACTCCGGATTCTTTTGCAACCGTTCCGGCATCTTCTCAGTTTGAATTTGCTGTGGGCAAGAACTTCCAGGTCTTTGATATGCAGGGTAAGCTGATGGGTCGTGTGGATGTGTCCAACGGCACAAACCTGAAGGACGCCCTTATGGCAAAGTTCCAGAAGGCAGGTGTGTATATGCTGAAGTCTGGCAGCAAGATCCAGAAGGTCTCTATTGTAAAGTAACGGACTCTTTTAAGAAATTTCTTTAAAGCTTTAGAAAAAAAAACTACAGTCTAAGACTGTAGTTTTTTTTTGCATAGGGACGATCCTTGAGGGACCTCTGGATTGTGTGATTATATAAGTACTGAAATTTCAGGGATTTTAAATATCCCGATAGAAGATGATCCTGCGTTGGGCGGTGGCACTGCGGATTAATTTTTTGATGGGGTATTTCAGACGGGGAAAATCCTCGGGATGCAAGGCAATGCGGGGGATACCCACTGGCGATTTTAACATCAGTTCTCCCCAGAGAAACGCAAGTGGCTCGGATGCCCTAGGAATGCCTGCGAAACTGACCACAGGGGAAATTTTAGCTTTTCCGATAACGGGATTGAGGGCTGTGCGACTTTCGTACAACATGCCGGCTCGATTCACAAGCGTGGGTAATGATTTGCTTCCGAACCAGGTGGGCGGAATAAAGGCTACTGGCATGGGCGATTCCTTGCCTTCTTGCCGTAGTAGCTGTGTCCAGGCATCAATGCTCTGGTCCAACAACTTTTTAGCTTTGGACTTGTTCATTCCTGCAAATTCTGCCTCTCCGTTAGTCATTTTCATTTGGTATAACCCGAGATAGCTGCGGTCTTTGCTCGGTTTGGCGTGGTGCCTAAATCCGTGTAAGGCCAGTTCAAAGCCTTTTTCCTGCAGGTCGTACAAGAATTTCTTGTATTCTTGAATTTGTTCGTGAGAGGCCCCTTCTGTGTCGGGAATGACCAAAACGCTAAAAGGCGATTTCGTAATATCCTGTAACTCCTGCAGAATAGAAGCTACAGTTTTAAAATTCCAGACGCTTAAATCATGAAAACAGAGAAGGTAGGGTTTGCTCATGTCTACCAAGGTAGAAATATTTTATATCTTTGGTGGTGTTTGAAAGTGGATATGAATTTTTTTTGTCTGTATCCTTTAACTCAACCTCATTGAAGGATTGATATGTTTGAATCCATCATTTTGGGCCTGCTGCAGGGCCTTGCCGAATTTCTCCCTATCTCCAGCTCCGGTCACCTGGTCCTTGGCGAAAAGCTCTTGAACATGAAGGAAGCGGGCATGTTCTTCGATATCATGCTCCACGCAGGAACTCTCCTCTCCATCTTCGTCGTGTTCCGCAAGAAACTTGTGGACATGATTGTGGGCTGCATCCACCGCGATCCGGCCCAGCTGAAGGAAGCGGGCTACATCGTGTTGGCCTCCATTCCTACGGCCATCATCGGTATCGGCTTCAAGAAACCTCTTGAAAGCCTGTTTGAAAATCCCAAGGCAGTCTGCTGCGCTATGCTGTTTACCGCCACCCTGCTGTTCGTCTCCCAGTGGGGCAAGACCGGCAGCAAGCATCCCGAATGTGAAGGTGTTCAGATGAATTGGTGGCGCGCTTTGGTAACCGGCGTGGTGCAGGGTGTCGCTTGCATCCCGGGCATCAGCCGCAGTGGCTCTACCATTAGTGGCATGATTTTCCTCGGTGTGAACCGCAAGTATGCGGGCGAATTCAGCTTCCTCATGAGTATTCCCGCCGTCGGTGGCGCAGCCCTCCTTGATGTGATCAAGTGGGTCAAGTGCCAGGATCCCGAAACCGTGGCCCGCTATGCCATCGAAAAGCCGGAAAAGGCCTTGGCTTGTGCAGATGCCAGCGGCTTTACCCCGGAACTTCTGGTGGGCATGGTTGTTGCCTTCATCTTCGGCATTATCGCATTGAAATGGCTCATGGCATTCGTGCAGAAAGGCAAGTTCCACTACTTCAGCTACTACTTGTGGGCCGCAGGCATTCTGGGACTGATTTTTATTAAATAGGTTCGAGGCTCGAGGCTCCAGGCTCGAGGGCCGAGGTTTTAGCGAATAAGGCCGCCACGAAATGGTGGTCTTTTTTTGTGATGAAAACAGAATTAGTCGAAATTCGTACAGAAAATCAAAAAATATTTGATTATCTGTACTGAAATTGACTATATTTAATGCCGGAAGTCAGTATGGATTTGAAAAACTTCAAAAATATTCCTGTGGATGTTGCTGCGTTGGAGGGGTGCTTTCCCGAGCATAAGGCGCTGAATGGCAAATTGTCCGCTCTCGAAAAGAGCGGCGAACTGATTCGCCTTAAAAAGGGACTGTATGTGGTCGCTCCCGAAGTCAGCGGGGTTCTGATAGATTTGAATTTGGTTGCGAATCATATCTATGGTCCGTCCTATGTTTCTATGGAAACGGCCCTTGCATATTACGGACTTATTCCGGAGCGAGTGTATCAGGTAAAGTCCATGACCTTGAAACATTCCCGCTATTTTGAAAACTCGTTGGCAAATTTCTTGTACACGCAGGCCGCTCCAGAGTACTATTCCATTGGCTTGAATGTTGAGGTCAAGGATGGTTACGGCTTTTTGATGGCTTCTCCAGAAAAGGCTTTGTGCGACCTGATAGTAAGTACGCCCAATCTTCATCCGCGCTTTAAAAGTGCGATGTACGAATTTTTGGAATCCGATTTGCGGTTGGATATGGATGCTTTCTTCAAGATGGATGTTTCTGTAATCAATCAGGTTTTAACCTGCTGTAAAAAGAAGCAGGACGTGGATTTGTTAAGGAGGATGCTTGAATGACAATTTTTGAACAGATGGTTCGGGGCTATGCAATCAATTCTGAAAATGACCGCCGTAACGCTGAGTACGAAGTCGTGCAACAGATTGCACTAGCTGGATTGCAACGCGGAGGCTTTTTTGAAAAAGCTGCCTTCTACGGAGGAACTTGTCTTCGCATATTTCACGGGCTGGAACGATTTAGCGAGGATATGGATTTTTCCTTGGTGAATAAGGACGATGATTTCCATTTTGAAGATTATTTCCCTAGCATAGTGAACGAATTTAAGTCTGCTGGGCTTGATGTAGTAATTGTCAAAAAGCAAAAGAAGAATTTTGGAAAGGTTGAATCAGCTTTCTTGAAGGAAGATACTTCGGTTTATGATTTGAAGTTCAAGTCAACAAAAAGTATCAAGATTAAGATTGAAGTTGATACGGATCCTCCCTTGAATTTCGAAACGGAATCAAGAATTTCGCTGATGCCCTTCTCCTTTGCAACTCGCTGCTTTACGCTGCCTTGCCTTTTTGCTGGCAAGATGCATGCTCTGATTTTTAGAAATTGGAAGCAGCGCGTCAAGGGTCGTGACTGGTATGATTTTGAGTGGTATGTCAGAAAGGGTGTTGCCCTGGATTTCTCTCATTTTCAAACAAGGTGCAGCGAATTTTCCAAGATTGATATGGATAGGGAACTTTTTTCCAAAATGCTTAAGGAAAAGTTGGCGACCACCGATATTAAGATGGTGAAGGCCGATGTTTTGCCTTTTGTGAAGGACCCCAAGTCGCTAGATCTTTGGACCAACGATTACTTTGTCCAGTTGGCGGATATGGTTAAGTTCAAGTAATTTTTTAGAGCAGATTACATCGCTTGAATGTTTGCCGAAAAAAGCTTCTGCCGAGATTGCGCAGGGGCTTTTTCGTATAAATACGGGTGCTCTAAACAAAAAAAATCGTAAAACCTGAAGAAATTTTACCCAAAATTGCCGAAATTTCAAAAAACACTTGACATTGTTTTTTTTTGTTTACATTTGGTGAGCGAGGCGCGTTTGTAAATGATCTCGGCACATGGATATGGCAGAAGAAACGAATAATCAAGCAAAATCGTTAAAGGATGAATTGTTTCATGATTTGCATGAACAGTTTGCCATAAGCCAGAATAAACATCTGGAAATCTTTTTCGGCTTAGTCGGAAGTTTTGTCGCCTTGTTTGGGGCCTTGGGGTACACTTACGCTCATTGGGAATTTAATTTGCCCAATCAAGGAATGGTTTCTTCCTGCGCTAACTTATCTCAACTTTCAGTGAATTTAAAGGATTTACCTTATACAACGGCAACTTTGTTTGGTGCAATTTTTATAACGAACTTGCTGTTTATGCTTATGATTCTTTTTAGTGACGAATTTAGGGTGGAATTTTCGTCGTGACCAGGCTTTGAATAATAAAATTAGAGAGTGTTCTTTGTCCTATGATGAATACAAAAGCTTTTTCCTTTCTTCAGGCTACGGACAAGAAACCGGTTGTATGCCAGATTTGTATGAAATAGTGTTCAAGTTCGGCTTGCTTTGTCAATTGGTCCTTTATTTGTTCACGGTATATGTAATTTCGGTTGCGAGAGATTGTGTGGATGTTTCTCTGCTGGGTATGGCGCTGTTGATTTTTTTGATGCCTGTAGCTCCGTTTATAGAATGTCTCTACTACTATAAGCGCAGTATAAAACTTTTCTTTTCAAGGTGAAAATGAAATCAAATTATTTTGACGCAAAAGAACTGCTGCATGATTTGCATAGGCAGTTTGCAGAAAATCAGAATGCCGCAGCTGAGTTATTCATTAAATTGCTTATAGCTTTGTTGGGACTGTTAGGTTCTTTGGGTTATGTGTATTCTCGTTGGGAAGGGAATATTTCATCGGTTGCAACCCAAAACAACGATTTCGTGTTTACGACGAATACCTTGTATATGGCGATTTTTGTTAATCAAATTCTTTTGTGCTTGATAGCTTTTTTGGTGATTCATTTTGGAGCTAGCTTTCGAAGAGATCAATTGTTGAATGCCAAAATTCGTTATGAAAGTATGGGAAACTCTCTTTACAAGTACTTCTTTAAAGAATATGGTGTGAATGTTGAATCTTTGCCTGGCTTGTATGGAATTTTCTTGAATTTTGTTGTGGTATTTCAAATAGCTTTGATTCTATTTTCAGTGTGTTTGTCTTTTTATGAAGAGAGTTATGTCAACAGAATGACTGTACTGAATTTATTATGTGTGTTGCTGCCTGTTTTTGAATGTTTGTACAAGAAATGTCGAATAGGAAAATTGATTAGGCAGAAAATGAGGTTTGACGCGTATAAAAAGAACAAAGGTGTATTCGCGTAAGGAGAAAAAAATGAAATCAAAAATAAAGAAACTGCTTGTTACTGGTTTGGTTCTTGCATCTTTTAGCTTGATGGGCTGTGAGCCTGATAAGGATGCGGAAGGCCCTGTGAGCATTACGGTGAAAGATGCTGATGGCAACGAGTACCCTACTGTGAAGATTGGCCAGCAAATATGGATGGCAAAGAACTTGAATGTGAATGTGCCTGGTTCCGTGTGCTATGAAAATAAACCGGAAAATTGCGAAAAATACGGTCGCCTGTACACCTGGGAGGCTGCGAAGGAGGTCTGTCCAAGCGGTTGGCGCTTGCCTCGCAAAAAAGATTTTAAAATCCTTTTGAATAAAGTCGGCTCCTCAGAACAAGAGCGGTCAAAAAATTTGCGTACTACTAGCTGGAATAACGGAACTGACAAGTATGGTTTTTCAGTACTCCCTGCCGGAGTTTATGGCTTCGACGATGAAAGTTTCACCGATTTGGGCGATGCCGCCTTTTTTTGGTCTTCTGCGGAGGATCATAGCTATTTGATTGTTGGAAACAATAGTTCCTATATCTATTATCTAGGAAGCAAGAATGACGGACACTCTGTCCGTTGTATCCAGGACAATTAGGCACCCACGGTCGGTGGGTTGCCTAGCCAAGGCTTAGCGAAGCAAGGCCTTGAAACTATCAAGAAGAACTACGCAGCGGTGCAGCGAAAGTTCTTCTTTTTTTGCTTATCTACCCGAACAGTTTCTCTGCGCTTATCTCTGCGGCGACTCTGCCGCTGTACTCATTCTTTTTCAATCCAATTTGCGCGCCCTTGTGGAAAGCATTCGCCTTTTTTCCCATTACGTAATATTTGCGGATGAATCCGCTTTGCCCTTGACCATTTCAATGTGTGGGGCGCATTCTTTGCCGTATCCATCCAAGGAAGTTCATCGATAAAGACTACTTTTTCCTTTTGGGTTTATATGTATTGATAATGTGATTATTGGTGGATAAGTGTCAAAAAAAATGAGTTATCCACGAAAAATCTGTTAGGCTCTTATGAAACTTGCCCTTGCTGTAATGGAATGCCATTGATTTGAGTCTGGTTGAGGCTCGTAATCCCATTTTGTTTTATATAATCGGAAATCTTGTTTTATAGAGGGCCTGCTAGAAAAAATGCGGGCCTATTTAATGTCTCTAAAAAGGGGGAAAGTGATATTTTTGATTTAGAAAAACAGAATTTTTTCAAGGAGTGGTGTATGAAATTTTTCATTTTGCCGACAATGACTCTTGCAACCGTTTTGTCACTATTAACGGCCTGTGGAGATGATGTTACCACGGTCATTCCTGATGCTATAACCCCAACGGCAATTGCCGACGGAGATGCCTTTCCTGAGTGTTCCGAAAAAGAAGATGGCAGAATTCGATTCTTCGCGGACTCTGCGACAATTTATTATTGCTATGGGGGCGTATGGACTGCTCTCAATGGAAATGAAAGTGAACCGGAATTGCCTAGAATTGATACCCTGGTAATCAGTCGTACAGATACGCTTGTTTCAAAGGATACAGTTGTCGTAAAGGAAATTTCAAAGGACACAATCGTTGTTAGGGATACAATCTACACGAAGGATTCTCTAGTTATTTTAGATACCCTAGTCGGGCTCAACGGGAAGGACGGCTCAAGTTGCACCGCCGTTGATACGACTACAGAAGAAGGCCGGAAGGGCTTTAACATACTTTGTGGAGAAAAGTATATAGGTTCCATTTGGAACGGAATGGACGGAGTTGATGGCTTGGATGGTGTTGACGGGAAGGATGGCGTTGACGGCAAGGATGGTATTAATGGGGAACCCTGCTACATAAAGAAATTGGATGCTGGATACGAAATCGATTGTGGCTCTAGCAACATCATTGACTTATACAACGGTTTTTGTGGCACCACGCCCTACGATCCTGCCGGAGACCAATTCTGCTATGGGGTGAATCTCTATGACAAGTGTAACGGAGAGGCTTACGATGTTACAAAGCAATTCTGCTACGACAACACTTCTATAGAAAATCTTTGTGGAACATCTAGCTACGATTTATCATCGCAGTTCTGCTACAATTCCAAAGTCTATAATAAGTGCAACAATGCTACTTATAACCCATCCCAATGGACTTGCTCCAACAATAAGGCTGTTAAAACTGTTTCGTTCACGGCTCACTACGTAAAGTATTGTAGCTATTCCGAGTGCGATGGGGCGAAATCTTCGTTTGGTTTGGGCTCGACCGTAACGATTCCTGCTGGGGTAAAGTCTGTTGAAATGTCCGTAAAAGGGAACAGTATTACTGATGTTTTAGGGGGAATTAGATTTGACATTTCCATTGGTTCTGTGAAAAAAACAATTTCCGTAACATCGGCACTTTTTTCCACGACATTTTCTGTTAGCCCTACCTCTGCCACATATAGCTATAGTTCTCCTTTGTCATCAGCAACGAATGTCTCGGGGAAGGTTACTTATGGAAAAAATTTGGAAGGGGACTTTAAAGGTACCTTGACATTCAGCTATACGCCATAAATTCTAAATCAATTCTTTATTTATTGCTCACCCATGAACATCAGCATGTACAAAGGCATTGTCACGACATTGCCTGTACTGCCGATGTTGTAATTTTCGAACTTAAACGCTTTGGAAACGTGATATATTTCGGGGTGCTTCAAAATTGTTTTTACGCTCTTGGCGTTACCTGTTTTAGCCTTGACTTCAACCAGTGTGCAGTCGCCCTTGAACCGAATGACAAAATCAATTTCCAATCCGGAATCCTTGCGGAAGTAGTACAGCTTGCGACCCATTTTAGTGAAGAAATCTGCTGCCAGGTTCTCAAAGATTGCGCCCTTGTATCCGAGCAGGGATCCCCTTAGAATGTCCCCTTGGGTGCCTGGTTCCAGCATACTGGTAAACAATCCCGTATCGCTCATATAGACCTTGAAAACGGAATTGTCTGCATTTCCTTCTAGGGGAAGTTCTGTCATTTGTAGGTTGTAACAGCGACTTGTAATGCCGGCGTCTTCAATCCACCGTAGGCTTCCGCTGAATTTATCTGCGGTTCCTTTTTTTTCGATCAAAGAATACTGGAACTTTTTATTTTCTTTGGCTAGCTGCTTGGGAATGGATTCAAAGCAATCCTGAATGCGGGCCTTGTCGGTGCGTTCGGCATACTTGACCATGTCCGCCTTGTATGATTTTACGATGTCGGTTTGCAGCCTGAGAACTTCGTCCATCCGGTGTGTATCTACAAAGCGTTGAACCACTTCAGGCATGCCACCCACGGCGGTATATTGTAGCAGCAATTCTCGCATGCGGTTGTGCAATGCTTCAGGAACGGCTTCGCATCTTTCAAAGTAGCCGTGAAGTAATTGAATAACTTGCTCGTTGATTCCGTTTGCCCAGAGAAACTCCTCAAAATCCAGAGGATACATGTCAATTACCGTTTCTGAGCCCACGGGAATTGACCGAAGGGATTTCCCGTAGCCTTGTACCCCTAGCAGAGAGCCTGTGGCGATAACATCAAAGCGCCCGTCTTCCTTGAAGAACTTTAGTGCGGTCCAGGTAATCGACCTCCAATGACCCTGAAAAAATGGAAATGTATTCCGGATTGCCAAAAAAATTCAAGTAGACCACGTTTTCGTAGTTCTTTTTGGCGAATTCCAGGACGGAGTGGGTCTTGCCGCATTGTCTGCACCCCTTGACAATAAGGGGCTTTTTATTCTGCAGCGACTTCCATTCAACGAACTTTTTTCAATTTTTCTAGTAAGCATTGTGATTTTTTTTAAGGTAGCAATATTTAACCTATTTGCGCAAAGCGCAATTTGCTAGGCTCAAAATAGATTGTATTCACCCCACATTCTTTATCCTTTAACCTTTAACCTTTATCCTATTTTCTACTTGGCACACTTCGTGTGCATTTAGTACGGCACAACCATGAAAAAGGAATCTGTTTTCTCCCCACATTCTTTATCCTTTAACCTTTAACCTTTATCCTATTTTCTATCTTTGCCCCCGTATGTTTACTGGTATTATTCAAAGTACGGGAACCATCCTTTCTCTGGAAACGAGAGGGGATGCTCTTACTATGCGCTTATCAGCACCCGGTTTCTTCAAGGGTTGCAATTTGGGCGATAGCGTGGCCAACGACGGCGTGTGCCTTTCTATTGAAAGTTGCACCGATGACGAGGCTACCTTCTGCCTGATGCACCAGACGGTGGAAAACACCTCCTTTAAGCAGGCTGAACCGGGTAAACTTGTGAATCTGGAAAAGGCTTGCCGTGCGGATTCCTTCATGGGCGGACATTTTGTCATGGGCCATGTGGAT
>JAZRXW010000045.1:0-25478 GCA_045600425.1 Fibrobacter sp. | reverse complement strand
CGTTTCCGACGCTGAAGGTATCCCCGCTGGCTGGATGGGTCTGGACGTTGGTGCAGAATCCACCAAGCTCTTCGTTGACGCTATCAAGTCCTCCAAGACCATCGTTTGGAACGGTCCTGCAGGCGTGTTCGAATTCGAAGCATTCGAAAAGGCTACCAAGGCTATGGCTGACGCAATCGTCGAAGCTACCGCAGCTGGCGCAATCACCGTGATCGGTGGTGGCGATACCGCTACTGCTGCTAAGAAGTACGGCGCAGACAAGAAGGTCACCCACACCTCTACCGGTGGTGGCGCTTCTCTCGAACTCCTCGAAGGTAAGGAGCTGCCGGGCGTCGCATTCCTCAGCGATAAGTAATTCGTTTATTTACTTCGCATAGCTGCGTTCTCGACCTCTCGCCGTACAGATGTACGGCTTCGGGTCTGCGGCCTTGCTCTGCTCGCAACTAAACGAATTCCTGACTTAGGGAAAAATTTTAAGATAGCAGGTATTCTTTGGAATGCCTGCTATTTTTGTTTCTAGCCTCTGAAACAAAATTGAAATTTGAAGGATCCCGATGAAAGTCGGGATTCTTTTTTTTGTGTGAGGGACTATCTGCGCGATAAATATTCAATGGTTAATTAAACCGATTGTTGTCTTTTGGAGCGTTCCATTTATCCTCGTTATTTTCTAGACAAACTGGTGTTACGTCAATTTCGGTTTCATCGTAATACCATAGTCCCCCAGTAATCGGATCGATAATCCAACCGAACACATACCAGGAAAAAAGATTTCCGGCAATATACCATCCCCAATCGCCGCTGGACTCGATGGTTTTTTGCGTTGTGGTACAGCCCTTCTTTTCTCCGATAGCCGTGATGGCCCCTTTTTTAGCCTTTACCATGGCGAAGTTTTTCCCTGTTATCCTTTTCTCTTCGTACAGGACAGTCACTTTTGTATCATCTTCTGATGAAGAAACCATAATGGATTTTTTCGTACCGTTAAGTATTGTTGCGCATCCCTGTAATATGCAAAGCATGGACAGGACCATCATCATTTTTAACCAGTTCATTTATTGCTCCTTTCCGTCTACGACGGTATGTGAGAGAATTTTGAGCCTGGCCTTGGAATTCGCACGAATTTTAGGAAGTAAAAAAGGTGCGGAGTCGAAAGGCTTATGTATTGAAGGCTCTGGTAAACCCTTAGCAATAAGCAACAGACGACCCGCACCCACTGGGGTGCGAGCGTTGTCCCGTTCCTTGCTAACTTAAAGTTTACCAGACTTTTCAATACAGGAACAAGATTCTACTCTAAATCATTATGTTCATACAAATATAGCATCAATCGCACTACACTTTAGATGTCCATAATGAAAAAGGCCGTCTGTTGCCAATGTTGTTCAATTGCTGAGAGCCATCTTCCCTTTAGTAGATTTTATGCCCTTTCAAAAACTGCACTTTTTTGATTTTTTTTAGAAAGGTCTTAATATATGAACGATTTGGACAATTATAACACTATATTTGTCCAAATCTGCGATTTTTACTGACTTTTGGACAAAAATAAATGCATTTCCTTCGAAAAATGATCAAGTCTTCAAAGACTTGATGAAATGATCTGTTCGTAGGTTGATGGTATTTTATATATGGGCTAAATTGAATGATTTTTGTTTGATTTAGCCCTATAATAAACTATAAATGGGCTATTTTGATGAAATTTTTGCCAATTTAGCCCTATTATGCGTTGTTATTGGGCTATTTTGATAAATAATAATGTATATTAGCCCTTAGGAGGAAACTCTATGAATTTAATTGGGCGAAATCGTGAAATTCAATTATTGGATGCTTATTACAATTCTGGCAAGCCGGAATTCATTGCGCTTTACGGTCGTCGACGTGTAGGTAAGACATTCTTGATTGATCAAAAGTACGGTGGCGAGCTTCGTCTGAAAATCACAGGAATTATTGACGGTACTGCCCAGGAACAAATGGCTGCGTTCGTTATTTCACTTCGTCAGCTCGGTTACCAAGGCGATATCCCTAAAAATTGGCTAGAAGCTTTTGCCCACTTGCAAACTTTACTTTCACAAAAATTAGTTTCAAAAAAACGCTGCATACTGTTTATAGATGAACTTCCTTGCTTTGAAACTCCAAAGTCAGGTTTTGTCAAGGCCTTCGGAAATTTCTGGAACAATTGGTGCTCTACTCGTCCAGAAATAATGCTCATTGTTTGCGGGAGTGCGACCAGTTGGATGATAAAAAACATCATTGACTCCCATGGTGGTCTGCACAATCGCATTACTCACGAAATGCACATCAAACCGTTTACTCTTGCCGAAACTGAGGCGTTTCTTAGCTCCAATAATATCTTGTGGGATCGACTATCCGTGTTGCAGTCCTACATGGTCTTTGGCGGAATTCCGTACTACTTGAACTTAATTGAAAAAGGTGAAAGCCTTGCCCAGTCTATTGATCGGCTTTTCTTCGCAGAAGACGGAACTCTAAAAAACGAATACTCGCGACTAATGAAGTCTCTGTTTAGAACTCCCGATCCTTATATTGCAATTATAGAAGCCCTTTGCAAAAAGAAGAAAGGACTTACTCGTGAAGAAATTGCAAATACAATGAAAACTCCAAACAACGGACATTTGAGCGAATGCCTCACCAATCTTGTGCAATGTGATTTCATTCGGTATTACAATGTTCGCGAAAAGAAAATCAAGGCGACTGGTGGCGTTTATCAGTTGTCGGATTTCTTTGTCTTTTTCGTAAACCAGTTTTGCAAAAAAGCTACAACCGATAAGCATTACTGGACAAACCATTTAAATACTTCTACAGTCAACAATTGGATGGGGCTTGCGTTCGAACGCATTTGCCTAGCTCATGTGGACCAAATCAAGAAGGCCTTGGGTGTCGAACAAATTGGCACAGAATACTACAGCTGGCGAAGCAAGAACTCCGAAGAAGGCGCTCAAATCGACTTAGTCCTCGAACGGGCCGACCGCATAGTAAACGTTTTTGAAATTAAATATTCCGAGAGTGAATACTCCCTACAAAAAGATGAGTATCTAAAAATCCAAAATCGGATTGCAGCATTCAAGCAGGAAACGGGCCTTCGGTCAGCGTTGTTCCCGACCATGATGACAACCTTCGGCTTGAAACAAAACGAGTACGCTGCACAGATTCAAAAAGCCCTCTGCATGGACGACCTGTTCGTGGATTGATGGTGTTCCGCCCCCTACATTTGCAATCCTGAACTTTATTCATGGGCTAAATTGAATAATTTTAACTAGATTTGGACAATTATAACGCTATATTCATCCAAATCTAAAATTTTCGCCAACTTTTGGACAAATATAAATGTATATTTATCCAAAAGTAACGAAAAGAGGATTTATGCTGCGCAGTAATGTTCTCGTTGGCCGAAATCGCGAAAGCAAGCTTTTGGCGGAATATATGGAAAGTCCGCGATCGGAATTTATTGCGATTTATGGAAGAAGAAGGGTCGGAAAGACTTTTCTTGTTAAAAGCCTTTATCGCGACAGATTTGCTTTTTACGTAACGGCAATGGCTAATATGAACACCCAAGGCGAGCTCAAGGTTTTTGGCAACGCCATGAACAAGTTCTTCGGAGGAAACAGCAAAGCTAAAACCTGGTTGGACGCTTTTACGGAATTGGCCACCCAGCTAGAAAAACTTCCGGAAGGCCCTAAGATTGTCTTTATCGACGAACTTCCCTGGTTTGATACGGCAAGGTCTAACTTCGTCAGTGCACTGGAATACTTCTGGAACAGCTGGGCGTCCGACCGTAACGATATAAAGCTGATTGTTTGCGGGTCGGCAACTTCCTGGATTTTAAACAAGCTTATCAACAATCATGGCGGACTCCACAATCGAGTTACCCATCAAATACGGTTGGAACCATTCACACTTGCGGAATGCAAGGAATATTTCAAAGTTCAGAAATTTCCTTTTAGCGATTGGGACATCGCCCTGATTTACATGGTCATGGGCGGCATTCCTTTTTATCTTTCCTTCTTGAATCAAAGCCTTAGCGTGGCTCAGAATGTGGATTCCCTGTTCTTTTCAAAGAACGCGGAACTTGCCTATGAATTTGAAAATTTGTACAAGGCTCTTTTCCGACATTCGGAAATGCATGTTCAGGTAGTAACAGCGCTTGCCCAAAAGTCCATGGGCCTGACGCGAGACGAACTTCTGAAAATTACAGGCATCCAGAGCAGCGGTAATTTTACAACGGTACTTGATGAATTGGAAAGTTGCGGTTTCATTCGCAGGTTTACCCCGCTTGCAAAGCAGAAGAAGGACGAATTAATCCAGCTCATTGATTTCTACACGCTCTTCTACTTTAAGTTCATTAAGGAAAATAAATTGAAAAGCGAAAATTTCTGGAGTTCCATGCAGAAGTCCGCCCTTTTTGCCGGCTGGAGCGGTTACGCCTTTGAAATGCTCTGTCTGCATCATATTCTCCAGATCAAGAATACTCTGCAAATTTCAGGTATGCAAAGTTCACCTTGCAGTTTTGTGGGGAAGGGAGATGATACGGGGGCCCAGATTGACCTGCTCATTGACCGGGCCGACAACGTGATGAATGTCTGTGAAATGAAGTTCACCAGAGAACCGTTCTGCATCGACAAGGACTACGCTGAACGATTGGAAAACAAGCTGACTGTGCTTCAAAAAAAGATAAGGACTTCAAAGACCTTGATGCTTACCTTGATTTCTGCAAAGGGCCTGAAAAAGAATTCCTATTTCGATATGGTGCAGAATGTGGTGACGCTCGAAGACTTGATGAAATGAAAAATCCCCGATGCCGGTGTAGGGCGTCGGGGAGAATATTTTTTTAATGAACTTGTTTTCCGATTTCAAAAACAATCCTTAGCAAAATACTTTTTGCTTCAGTAGAAAATTTTGTCATTTTACAAATATGATCTTTCCAAAGTTCAAAAGAATCATTTGGAGAATCGCAGTTGTTCAAGACGTCTACGATATCTTCTTTCCATTTGTAAATGTTTGCAATGATTTTAGGAACTTTAACTCCAAAGACTAATTCTTGTCCTCCTGCAGAAAATGTGTCTCTGAAAGATGGATTGATGATGCCTTTGCTTTTTAATAACCACTTGCAAGCGTTGTTGTAGTCGCCGACTATAATTTTGGGTGACTTGATAAGCATTTCAGCTTTGTAATGGTCCTTTTCCTTTGGGGATAATTCGCTCCAAAAGTGAATTTTAGAATTGATTAGATTTTCTGCAAATATTTGCTCATCAATATCCTGAGAACTCACTTCTTGGGTTTCTGGACTATACCACCACAGAGAGTCTTCTTCGCTCTCGTTGTCCTTTGAAGATTTTTTTGATTCTATTAAGTATGACTTGAACGCATCAAATGGGTTTTGCATTTGACGAACATCGTCGTAGGGTTTGCAAATCTTATTGAATAGAGAGTCGTTTCCACTTTGGTCCATGTCCAACATATAACGAGGACTGTGCGTGACGGCGACGTTAGAAACGCAATCTTCAAATGGTCTATACTTGATTTGAAATGGGTTTTGCTTGGCACAGAATACTTGGATCCTGCTCACATCGGGAATACGAGTGGATTCCATAATGCTTCCTCCCATCACTTTCCAAGAATTAGATTTAGAACTGAGAGTCTTGACTTCAATTCCGAAAGCTTGCTGTTCGTTGATTCTCGCGACAATGTCTGGAAATTTATGCCCGCTAATGTATTGAATATCCCAAGGCAAATTCAATTCTTTAGCTGATGCAGCAACTGCGTTACTCACGTCGAATTCAAATGTTTTCCAGAAGTCGTCTTTACTTGAAATGCTATGACTATTTTGTAGTTTTGATTTTGTACAATCCAGGAGCCTTTGAAAATCAGCAACGGTTTGTTTTTCGTGATGGTTGAGATTTTGTCCGACCGATATAGACATGTTTAGGCTCCAAAAAGATCATCCCAGATGAAATCCAATCTTTTACCGATAGCGTAGCCTAGTAATGGAGGCACTGCGTTTCCTATTACTTTGTATGCTTCTGACGAACTGACTTTGTTTATGCCATCGTTAAAGATGAATTCATACTCGTCTGGGAATGTCTGGATTCTTGCACATTCTCTAACACTTAATCTTCTTTCATGAAGTCCTTTTTCAAGCTCTCCTCGATGAGTTCCTCCATGCTCTACGTTTAGACGACGGAATTCAATATTTCCGTGATGTTCACTTCTAATTGTTGGACCTATATCACTCAAATCAATTTCAGCACTGCCCTGCATTTTCCCGTAATACTTGGCTTTTGAGTACATTTGCTGAGCCTTATCGTTAGACTCTTCAGGCTCTTTAAGATTTACAAAGGCATCTTTGCATGTAACGATTTTTTGCAACCCATCACCATGCGTTTTTTGAGGGTACGGATAAAATTTTGATTGCGACCCATTCAATTCCAAATCGCTAAGAATCTTTGGATCGGCATATTTACGAGAAATTCCGATAAAGACAACTCGCTCTCTGCTTTGTGGAACTCCGTATTCCCAAGCCTTTAGAACTTGAGCATCAACAACGCAATAGCCTTCATCAATGTCCCTAAAATCAGCCTCAATTATCTTCTTCGCATCTCCAAGAGAAACAAGCCCCTTCACGTTTTCGGCTATAAAAATTTTTGGTTTGACGATTTCAATAACTTGCTTCATCCAGAGATAGAGCGTACCTCGAGATTCGTTGTCTGCATGATCTTCTTTTTTGCCATTGTGACTTTTTTGAGAATCAAAACCAAGCCGCTTTCCTGCAACAGAAAAGTCTTGGCACGGAAAACCACCTGTAACTACGTCGATGTCGGGAGGAAAAGAAAACGTTCCGGCCTTTGATTTCTTTACAAGATCGACAATGGATTCTAGATGGTATATTCCATCCATTTTTTTCTTGAACCGAAAAAGTGATTCCAGGATTTTTGTGCACACGATAAGATGTCGTTCGTAAAGACTGTTTCGAAACGGCTACTAAATAGCCTTACGAAATTTTTGTCTATGCGACTTTCAATCCAGTCAGAATGAATTTTTTCGTTGACGGATTTACTTAAAACAGTGAAACCGCCTTCAAGACCTAAGTCAAGACCGCCACAACCGGAAAACAATGAAAGGACCCGAAGGGCTCTCTTTCTGGACGCCATACCGCCTCGATGTTCCAAAGGAACAGGTGAAAGTTTCCGTTTTCACTTCTGTTCTGGGTACACCTGTGGCGTGCCAGCTTAAAGTAAGCCCAAAAAGAACTCATCCGATTGGATGAGTCCCCCTTGATCCTATTCTTGGTGTGTTAAAAGTTGGTCGTTTTCAAGGACACAAGAACGGGAGCAAAAACATTTGTTCTGCCCTCGTTCAACCGTTTTGTCCAAAGAAAAAGCGTGAACCGTAAGGCCTGTCTGTCCTTAGGCAACGACCAAGAAGCCCACACACTGACAAGCACAAACGATTCACGCCGATACGACGTGAATTATCTGCCTTATTCTGAGTGCGTTAAGGTTGGTCGTTTTTAAGGACACAAGAACAAGAGCATAACTCTAAATACCAGGTCGTTCGCCTTCGTTTTCGCGAAGCCGAACTATGTCGTTATAAATATATAAAAGCTAATGGGAAAATGGGCTTGCGGTCTTGATAATTAGCTGCTTATCTAGGTCATTACGAAAAAAATGGAGACGCAAATTGGCCTATCACTCTATAATCATTGTGTTGATCATGTTAGGAATGTTTAAGTAGTTGTTTGTATTTGCTTCGCGCAAACTGCTGATTCCGCACTGCAAAAAAATCGAGCCGATTTGCTGAAAAACCTTGTCTACGATTCCCATGACTGATAGGGCCGAAACTTTATCTAGTTTAGGATTTTCCAAAGTTTCGTATAGCTGTTCCAATGAAAAGAAGATGTCGCTCCAAGCAGGAAATTTTAAGTGATTAATGTCCGTAATTCCAAAAATGGAATTCCATTTTTCAATATTGCTTAAATGGTACAGACGGCTTTTCTTGGATTGAGTTGCTGATACGATTCCAGAGTAGGTCATTTCAAATAAAATATCTTGAATGCTTTTCCATGAAAAACCGGTGCTATTTGCTATGTCTTGATTTTTGCAGTAGTCCTTACTAAGTAAAATCAGAATGACTTCGGCTCTAGAATTGACTCCAAAGAAGCCTCGAAGTTTTAATTGTAGTGTTGCGATATTGCTTTTGTTGAAAGCCGTTTGCTTGCCTAAAAATTTGTATGGGTTTCGTTCCAATCCGTATTGCAAGGCTATCTCATCCCTTGCTTGTTTGCTAATACTCGGAATGTCCTTAAATAGAGGCTTTGTTTCTGCGGTGCTTGAGGGACGCTTTGCGAGTTTGTGCCACTTCAATCTGCTTTCGAATGCGGTTAGATTTGCTGCGACATAAGAAAGGATGTTTGCATTTTTTTGTCCGTTCTTTTTATGCAGGCTTATGAGACGTTGTGTGTTTACGAAACGTCCGTTATTTTGTAGCCAGTCTAGCATAGAGTCAAATAGCCGCTGGTCGTATTGGCCTATGAATAGTGTAAAAAGTATAAGTGACTCAAGGTCTATGACCTGAGCTGAGTATTCCTTTGTATGGCCTGCGACACCTAGAGCGGTCCATTGGGACCATGCTAGGTCAAGGAGGGCGTTCTTTAGTTCGTTTCTATAATCTTTCAGCGACATCGCTTGCTCCAAAACTTTTTAAGAATTCCTTGAGAAGGTATAGGAAACCCTCTGAAACATCCTGTGTGATACACCATTTGGCTGCTGTGTAAAGTTCTTCTTTTGTGGGTTTGATTGCTGTCAAGTCGGTGACATGGTAACCGCCTCTATCGACGGCTGCATAGAGCTTGAAGTGAATTTGGTCAAAACGGGATATGTAATAAATATTTAGATATTCCCCAATGAAAACTTTCTGAAGCCGTTCTGTAAAGTTCTCAGGTAATCCCATACGAAAAAGATCTGCTGGTCCAGAGTTTAACCAATCTTCTGGAAGATGTAAAAGTTTTGCTGTTGTGTTTGCTGCGTTAGTCAGAGTCTCGGGGAAAGGGTCTGGATCTGCTAAGTTACTGTCCTTGAATATGGCGACGACATCAACATCTTGTGTTGTTCTGGGAACAAGTCCGGTGGCAATAAGAGCCGATCCTCCGCAGACAACCAAATGTTGCGGTTCCGACTCTGCAAGCATAAGTTGCTCATTTAGAATGGTTAAAGCTTCGTTTAACTTACTAATATCAATGTTTTTCTCTTTCATATTAACAATATACATTATTTTATGATAGATAAAGTTAATAATAAAAAAAGAATAAGCTGATAATTTTTGCAGTCTATAGGTTCTATAGCATTCTTCGGTAGAACCTGCCTAGGAATTCCAGGTTGTCCTGAACGACTCTGTGGCCGCGTTCCTTATCTTTTGAGTCTTTGTAGCGAGCTCGGGGTAACATCTTGTTTGTTGCCATGTACATCAGGCTTTCGTCGCGGACTGCTTCGTAGTCCTTGAACATCATGATGGCTTCTTCGTTGTTTTCGTCTACAAAAAGATCGCTTGTCTCAGCTTTGATGGAGCTTGCGTAGCCTTCGAAAATTTCGAAGTCCATGTCGTCAGGAAGGTATAGAGTGAAGTCTGTGTCATCGCTGAACATATCTGCCGAATCTTTTTGAAGTTGTGCTCCGAAGTTTTTCTTCAGCCAACTGCTCAAATCTTCGAAAGTGCCAAACGAGTAAATTCTTTGACCATTATTTTCTTTTAGGAACTTGGCTACAACGGCTTTCTTTCGTTCTGTGGACTTGTATTCTTCTATAGTGTTGTCAAAATGCTTTTCGCTTGTCGATGTGCTTATTCCGAGCATTTCGTAAGTGTCTCGGTATTTGGCAAACGCGGCGGCGATCCCTATTTGTTGGCAAAGTTCATCGAGGCTGTCTGCGGAAAATGTTTTTGCTGTGACAAAGACTTTTGTTCCGTCGGGAGCTTCAAGAGACAAAACATCATCCTTGACTTGAAGCGGTTTCCAGACGTTTAGGTCGTAATATTGGATGTTCCTTACATCTTTGGCTTCGGCGTTCATTCCGTTAAACTCAAGAATGTCTGCGTACACATCTGTAACTTTCATCGCAAGGGGACCGCAACCATTGTCGAATGTGGATAAAATAATTGTAGCGTATTCCGCTGTATTCTCGTCATCGATTGCTTCGGATATTGTATCGTAGAGGCGTTCCGCGTTGTACTGCACCTTGTGCCAGATGGAAAGGTAGGAACGGAAGGATATCAAAGTCAGATTTCTTCGGATGTTATGGAATTCGTCAAACACGGATGTGTTGAACAGTCTGTTTCTCAGTTCGTGGTTTACTTCTGCCTTGGGTAGCTCCTGCTGTAAAATGGCAAAAGCCAGCTTTGAAAACTCGAGCATGGCTTCGCTGTTCGGGTTCTTTACAGTCAGATCGTAAGTGTCGGAAATGTCTAGCCAAAGAATAAACTGGACCGAGCCGCGAGACAGATCTTCTTCGAGTTTGTCTTCTGGTCCTATTTCGCAGGGCATCAGCTTGCCGAACATTTTTAGATGGTTCTGTCTGAAACAGTGCCAGAGGCCGATGTGGCTGACGATATCTTCAAAGTAGAGTGCGGTGCGAATGCACATTCTGGCGATGTCGTCATTTTCTTCAAGGGTTTTGCTGACTATGGACCAGTATATTTTATCGGCAATGTTTGCGTAATAAACGTCGGATTTGTAGGAAATTCCGTCATTACGGAAATCGGTCAAGTCAGCGGGAAAAATTTTGCGTTTTTTCTTTTTTTTCATTACTTCTCCCTAAAAACCTAAAAATGGCTTTTTTATTTTGCAGCGTCTTTTTAGCTGTTGGGTTGATCTGCCCCGGGGACGGTTTCGTCGTGCTCTTCGAACTGGCTTACTTTCTTGAACCAGTAGTCTTCGCTGTTGATGGAGCTCATGTTGTTGATGATGGCGTCCAGGTCGATTTCTTCGGGAGTTTGATTTTCGTTAGGCATGTGGGGAATATAACAAAAGTCAGCGGCTGTTGCGGCCAAGAGTGTTTGTTAATTCATGACACAACGTACGTAAAAACCGTCACTGGTACTTCGAACGTCGTCGGTGGTAAGTGTTTCCCCTCCAGGGAAATACCAAGGAATATTGTTGAGGCTTGTTCCGGTTGTTGTTGTCCAAAAGTAGCCTCCGATATCAACGTTTTTGTATGTTCCGTTGTACCAGAGATAGCCTCCAGGAACGGCGGCGAATCCATAGTCGTCTGTACCTGGCGTAGTCCATAATTTTGTTGACTTTAGATAAGATCCGACAGTATTACTTTCGAGTTTTTTATTGCTATAGACAAAATCATAAAGATTTTGCCAATCCCCAGTTTTGGGCAAGTGCCATCCGGTGGGACATACTTTCAATGCGATTGAAGACTTGTAGATTCTGCCATACTTTTGACAGTTGACAGCAGTGTTGCTTGCACAGTATGTGTAGGCCGTAGTTGTGTCATAATTCAAATTCTGTGCCATCCAAGTTTGCTCGCCAATTTTGATGGTGCGATAAACCTGGTTGTCTCGTTCGTCAAGTATTTCCCCGTATTTACCTGCGGCAAGTAATTCCTGGTTCAGGTATTCAGTTGTGACGCAGTTGTATTCGGAACAGTCGTACTTGGCTAAAGGGGCAACTACCGCAGAACTGGATTCTGGTTCAACAGTTTCTTCGCTGGAGGAACTCTCTATGGATGGGTTTTGAGTATTGTCGTCTTTTAAACATCTTACAGACATACCCCAAGTATCGCTGTTAGAATCTTTGTAGTAGTACAAAATGCTGTTGTCGCTTAGCAAACAACGGTATTCATTATTATCGGCAGTCCAATAGAGCCCGTGTGTTGAGGATCCGCAAAATAAAACACTACCAAAGAAGTGACTGGCTAAACCTGAAAATCCAAATAAGTCGGATCCTGATTTGCCATATGTCCAAGTTAAGGATTTTAGACTGTTTCCTACACCTTGTGTTCCATTATTATCGTCAACGAAATCATTGAGAATGTTCCATTCTTCGTTTGAGGGAAGGTGCCATCCACTTGGACAAACGTCTTTTGCTTCGGACTGGTAATACAATCTTCCAAATTCGGCGCAGTTTTCGGTGCTGCCGCTATAGCAACGGCTGTTTTCGGTTTCGTAATTCAAATTCTGCGCCATCCAAACCTGATCACCGATTTTGATGGTGCGGTAAACCTGGTTGTCGCGTTCATCAAGAAGTTCTCCGTACTTGCCTGCGGCTAGCATTTCCTGGTTGAGATATTCTGTGGTAACGCAGTTGTATTTGGCACAGTCGTATTTCGCGTTTGGATCAATGACGGTCTCGCTGCTTGATTCCGGCTCGGGTTCGTCAACTTCATCTTCGCTGGGACTTGAATTCGCTTCTTCACTGCTGGAACTTTCTGGTTCCTGATTTTCGGGGCAGTTGTCTATGTTTTCAACGATTGTTTCTCCGTCTTCGCAGATGTAGAGGTTTTCTACAGGATCCTTGCTGGCATCGCCCTTCTGGGAAGAACTTGATTTCATGGAGTCTTCTTTTTCAGAAGAACTGGATTTTGCAGTAAGTTTGATGACGTCTGCCTCGTCAAAGTCCCCAATCTCCACGGCGAACCATTGGCCGCCCTTACAAAGACGGTATTCGCTTCCGTCGGCGGGCTTGACCACTTTGCCCTCTAACTTGTCGTTACAGGTAAGTAAGCTACCGGCGCCTGTTCCATAATCCAATACGGAATCACCCTTCAGGTCTGTACTGAAGTCGGAACATGATGTGAAAATAAATGCGCCTACGGCAATAATGAAGACGACCGCCGAACTGGCGATTTGCTTTTCGTTCATACATCCACCTTATTACTTTTACACCAAAACCTATAAATCAAAAATAGCTTTTTGTAAAGTTTTTTGCAACTTTGTTCGCGTTGATTATGCGCTAAATAAGGGCTGAATCCTGCCTAAATGTTTCTATATTTAGTGCAAACGAGGTTTTTATGTCCGTAATCGTAGTTGACTATAATGCAGGTAACCTGACTTCCGTGATGAATGCCCTTGAACGAATCGGTGTTGATGCGGTTTCTTCCCGCGATGCCGATGTTATTGCCAAGGCAGATCGCTTGATTTTCCCCGGTGTGGGCGCGGCTGCATCTGCGATGGAGACTCTTACTAAGACGGGAATTGGCGATGCCATCAAGGCGGTGGTGAAGGCCGGCAATCCTGTGCTTGGAATTTGCATTGGCTGCCAGATTATTCTGGAAGAATCCGAAGAAGATGGTGGCGTAAAGACCTTGGGCCTCATCCCCGGCAAGGCGGTTCGCTTTAAGGACGAACCGGGCTTGAAGATTCCCCACATGGGCTGGAACCAGGTGAACTTCACCCGCGAGCATCCTATTATGAAGGGCATCCGCAGCGGTTGCGATTTTTATTACGTTCATTCCTACCATCCGGTGGTGCCGGCAGAATATAGCTTTGCTGAAACCACCTACGGTACCCAGACGTTCCAGGGCTTGATCGGCAAGGACAACCTGATTGCCTCCCAGTTCCATCAGGAAAAGAGTGGTGACGTTGGACTTGCCATGTTGAAGAACTTCTGCGATTGGAATGTTTAAATTTCAAAAAATTGTAAAAACAAGAAAAGCCGCGGATCATTTCCGCGGCTTTTTCAATGAAACTTGCGGAGTCTAGGAGTCTAGGCCAAGCGTGAGAGGCTCATATTAATGAACCACGGGAGCGCGGAGCAAATTTCGCCACAAGTTTTAGTTCAGACGAATGAAATTTGCGGAGTCATTGCCAAGCGGGAGAGGCTCACGTTAGTGAGCCACGGGAGCGCGGAGCAAATTTCGTCACAGGTTTTAGTTCGGACGAATGAAATTTGCGGAGTCTTTTACGGCAGTTCGCCGCCGATCAGTTCCATCTGCTTTTTGTAGATGTCCTTGCAGGCGTTTTCACCCAGGTCCAGCAGGGTGTTGAGCATCTTGCGGTCGAAGCTTGCGTGTTCGCCGGTGCCTTGGACTTCGATGAAGTTCTGGGCGTCCTGCATAACCACGTTCATATCCACGTCGGCTGCGGAGTCTTCCACATAGCAGAGGTCGCAGAGGGGCTTGCCGTCCACGACACCTACGGAGATTGCGGTAATGCCGTGCTGGAGAATCTGTTCGGTAAGGCCCAGGCGTGCTTTAATCTTCTTGAGGGCGATTGCGAGAGCCACAAAACCGCCGATGATGCTTGCGGTACGGGTGCCGCCGTCAGCTTCGATGACGTCGCAATCGATGACGATTGCGTTCTCGCCTAAAGCGGCGAGATTGGCGGCACCACGGAGGGAACGACCTACCAGACGCTGGATTTCCTGAGTGCGGCCGCTGGCACCCTTGCGTTCGCGTTCCACGCGCTTGCCGGTACTTTGCGGGAGGAGGCTGTATTCTGCGGTAATCCAGCCGGTACCGCGGCCAGCCAGCCAGTCCGGAACCTTGGGGAGGAGAGTTGCGTTGCAGATGACGCGAGTGCGTCCCATTTCGATGAGGACGGAACCGTCGGCGCTGGAGATAAAGCCCACGGTCATCTTGAGGTTTCTGTATTCGTTAAAAGCTCTGTCTGTACGTTCGTAAGCCATAGTTATGAGGTCGCGAGCTTTACTCGCTTTGAGGTTTGAGGTCGGCGCAAGCGCCTTTGAGGTTAAAGAGTTTGCAATTAACAATTAACAATGAACAATGAACAATGAACAATTCATCTTTCATCCTTCATCTTTCATTTTTCATTAGTATTTCAGCGTTTCCACAACGCCTTTCTTGAAGGTTCCTAGGATGTAGATGAAGCTGGTGTAGTTCTGCAGTTCTGTAAGGGCGGCCTTTGCGTTTTCGTCCTTGGCGTTTGCCTCGAAGGAAACGTGGAAAATGTATTCCCAGGGTTTGTCCGGATGAGGGCGGCTTTCGCAGCGTGTGAGATTCAATCCGCGTTTTGCAAAACATCCCAGGGCGTTGTAAAGTGCGCCCACTTCTTTGGAGGCAGCCAGTTCAAAAAGAATGGTGGTCTTCGCGTTTTCGGATTCTGCAAAGTCCATTGGCGTTTTCTGGATTCCGTAAAAGCGGGTGAAGTTTGTTCCCTTCAGGTTTTCTAGGCCGGCTTTCAAAATGTCCAGATTGTAGATTTTTGCGGCGTAAGCGCTGGCAATAGCACCTTCGTCACGAGCTCCGCGGGCGGCAAGTTCTTCTGCGCTGCCTGCGGTGTCGAATGCGGGTACTGCCTGAATCTGCGGGTTCTCTGCAAAGAACTTGGAACACTGTGCCAGAGCCTGCGGGTGGCTGTAAACCCGCTTCAAGTCTTCAACCTTTACGCCGGGCATGACGCACAAGGTGTGTTCAATGCGCAGCATGACTTCGCCTACAATGCGATGACGCCACTTGTACAGCAAGTCGTAGTTTGCCTCGATGGAACCTGCAGTAGAATTCTCGATGGGAATTGCTCCGCCATCGGCTTCACCGGTTTCGATAGCTTGGTAAATTTCTTCAAAGGTGTCTTTCTGCAATGTCTCGATGTCGTCGCCGAAAAGGTAATGGGCGGCACAGTCACTATAGGCGCCTTTGCGGCCTTGAAAAGCAATCTTCTTCATAATTTTTGGAAGCAGACAATCGTCAATAGAACGTGAATGGTTGTATCTTACTTGCTACAATTTAAAAAGACTTGTGATTTTTGTTTTTTTGAGGACCCGGACCCGCATAGAATAATTGGAACTATTTATTTAGCCGACGTCCGCCTTTGTAGCGGGAGTCCCAGTATTTGTCGCTGAGTTTGGAAGTCATGACGCCTTTGCTGGTGCTGGCGTGGGAGAAGTTGTCGCTTCCCATGTAGATGCCGATATGACTGATTCCCCAGAAGTCTCCAAAGAAGACCAGGTCGCCTTCTTTCAGGTCATCGCGGCTGACTTTGGAGAACCTGCTGTCGTCGTAGATGGTAGACGCGCTATGGGGGAGATTTACTCCATAGAGATCTCGGAATATGTTCATGATGTAGCCGGAACAGTCGGTTCCGGAGCGGCTGGAACCGCCGTAAACGTACTTGGTGCCGTTCCAGCTGTCGGTATATTCCTTGAGAGAAGAAAACCTTTTTGACTGTGCTGCCTTGGCTTGCTGTTTGGGGGCTGTGGCCACGGATTTTTTTTGCTCCGGCTGAGGGGTGGATGCCTTTGCCGTCGCTGTTTCTTGAACCTTATTTTGAGGTTGTGCAGTGTTTTTGAACGCTGCCTGGCTAGAATTTTCGTTGGAAATAGCCTGTTTTGGTTTTTCTTGAGAAACCTGCTTGGAATTTGCCGATGGCACAGGCTTGTAAGCACCTATTTTTCGATCGTAGCCGGTACGGACAGGAAATGTGCAGGAGGACGAAAAGAATAGGAATGCAAGAAGCACCGTAGAAATCGCAAAATGACACCGCAGAATACGAAAATTCCGCTGTATATTTGCGTTCTTGGGATTGTCCTTAAATTTCATCAAGAGAAATTTAAGTAAAAAGTTAGTCTTCGATGAATCCGTGGGGTTCAAAGCCCAGCTTCTTTACGAGTTCAAAGTCCTTGGCGCTCTTTACGCCGGAGGTTGTCAGCATGTCATCGGTAATGGTTGCGTTGGCTCCGCTCTTGAATGCGCGTTCACCGTCATCGCCCAGAACACCTCGACCTCCTGCCAAACGCAGGTATGCCTTGGGATTGATAAAGCGGTAGATGGCCACAATGCGGCAGAACTCGTCGTTCGTCACCTTGGGAAGATTTTCAAAAGGTGTACCGGGAATGGCGTTCAGTACGTTGATGGGGGTGGACTTTACGCCCAGTTCCCGCAGGTCGATGCACATATCAATGCGGTCTTCCATAGTTTCGCCCAGACCCATAATGCCGCCGCTGCAGATTTCAAGACCTGCAGCCAGTGCGTTTTGCAAGACTCCGATCTTGTCGTCGTAAGTGTGGGTGGTGCAAACGTCAGGGAAGTGGCGGCGGTAGGTTTCCAGGTTGTTGTGGAATCGGGTGAGACCCGCGGCCTTTAGCTGGTCGAACTGTTCGCGATTCAAAAGCCCGCTGGAAAGGCAGACGGAAAGCTTGGTTTCCTTCTTGATGCGTCGAATGGTTTCTGAAATCTGCTCTACGTCATTCTTGGTCAAGGTGCGTCCGGAAGTGACGATGGAGTAGCGGGGAATACCTGCGGCTTCTCGCTTCTTGGCATCGGCAAGAATTTCTTCTACGCCCAGGAGCTTGTATTCGGGAGCGCCCGTGTGGTAGTAACTGGACTGAGCGCAGTATTTGCAGTTTTCGGAGCAGCGACCGCTGCGGCCATTGATGATAGAACAGAAGTCAAAGTTCTTGCCGTGGAGCTTTTCACGAATTTCGTTTGCAGCTGTGGTCAGTTCGTCCAAGTCGGCATCAAGTAGCTTGATGGCATCTTCGCGAGTGGTGACGTAATTGTCGTTAAGAATTTTGTTCTTCAATTCTTGTACGAAAGACATAAAAACTCCTTAAACTTTCTGCGGGACAAATCTGAGTAAAAGCTTTGCTCCACTTAACGTTCCTCCTTTATACTTGCGGGGGAACTCTTGCTGCGTAAATATAAAAAAAGCAGGACAAGCCTGCTTATACAATCTTTCTATGAAATTCAATAAACAGAAATTATAAGGCTCCCCAGCTTGCCGAGGGGCATCCTGATTAAATTTCCGTAACTCCGTCTTCGACCAGGTAGGGCATTTCCTCATGGACAATAACGCCTTCGGAAATATTTTTCGGGTCCAGGTGGATGTAGTTGATGGTGCCATCGGCAAGGACAACTCCGTCCATATCCATGATGGAGGAATGGGTCACGAAAAATCGCGGCGTGACCTTTACGATTTCGCCCCTGCCAACAAGCTGCACGCCGTAGGGGACGGGCTTTCTGTACTTGGTCTCCAGGGACATGGTGACGCCCCAAGTGGTTTCGGAACCGCCGTTCTTGGCCCACACGGAACGCAACCCCATTTCGTCCAGCATGGCAGTGATGAGACCGCCGTGAACACGACCTGGATAACTCTGGTGCTGTTCTCGATACTGGAATAAAGTCATAACGCTACCGTCTTCCATATTGTAAAACGGTGCACGGACTCCATATTCGTTGTCCAACCCGCACATCATGCACATCTTGCTGTTGTGCTGCTTGCTAATGACCTTCATGTTTAAATCCTACTTGGGTTGAAATGTTGAGGTTACTTTTTTCGCAGCATTTCGTCTATCAGTTTCTTCAAGAACTCTTGGGATTTCTTGATGCACTGTGTTGAAAAATCGCGAATGTCTTTTTCGGACTGGACGTACTTTCTTTGGGCGGCAAGTCCTTCTTTAATTTCGTTACCGCAGTTTTTCAGAAGGCTTTCTACGGATTCTTCCGTCATTTCCAAATGGAACTGCAGGGCGATGGCACTGCCTAGCTTGAATGCCTGGTTTTTGCAGCCTTCGCTTGCGGCAAGCCAGGTGGCTTCCTTAGGAATCTTGAATGTTTCCCCATGCCAGTGGAATACGTTCAACGTTTCGGCCCCTATTTCAAAAGCTTTGCAGCTGTTGTTCCATTGGATCGGAAACCAACCGATTTCTTTTTCGGGAGCTTTGATGACGGCGGCTCTAAAGGCACTGGCGATCATCTGGGCTCCTAGGCAAATTCCAAGAAGCGGCTTTCCCAACTGAACCATATCGCGACAAAGTTCCTTTTCACGCACGAAGAAGGGATAATCCGCTTCGTCCAAAACGCTCATGGGACCGCCCAACATAATGGCGAAATCAATTTCGTCTTCGTGAGGAATTGGATCGCCTGCAAAAAGCTTTACAACGTGGACATCATGACCTCGGTCCTTCAGAATCTTTTGCAGATAACCTGGACCTTCAAATTCAACATGTTGAAAAATGTAGGTGTTCATATTTTTTAATATAACAAAAGCAGGTGAAGAATCTTGGGTATATAAAAGAAAAGACTGTTAATAACCATATATAAAAAAGGACTCGCCGTAGGGCCAGTCCTTTGTGAGGTTTTCAAGAAATTAGACTCTTCCGAAACGGCGGGTCTTGCGGAAGGGCTTGTCTCCAAAGTCACGTTCGTCGTGATCCTTGCGGAATGGCTTTTCGCCAAACTTTTCACGACGGCGTTCTTCACGATTCTTTCCGAAACCGCCACGATCACCGAAACCGCCGCGCTTGCCGCCAAAGCCTTCACGCTTGCCTCCGAACTTGCGGTCACCACCGCCGAATCCTCGGTCTTCACGGTCCTTGCGGAAACCGCCACGACGTTCTTCGCGATTGCCTCTGCCGCCGCGACCACCGAAACCGCGGTCACCGCCGAAGCCTCTATCGCCACCACGACCTTCACGATGGAAACTGCGGCCCTCGCGGGAACCTTCTTCGTCATGTTCAGGAGGTTCGTCGGTCATTAGGCGGAACTTGGCGTCATTACCGCGAATAGTAATGCCTGCGAGAACGTCTAGAACATCCTGAGGAACGGCTTCCGGCAATTCCACGGTGCTGAACTTGTCGAACAGCTTGATGCGGCCGATGTTGCTGCTGCTGATGTTTGCTTCGCCTGCGATGGCACCCACAATATCCTTGGGTGTAACGCGGTCGACGCGGCCTACGCCCAGATAGTAACGGAGGAAACCTTCTTCAACGCCGTTGAGACCTTCCTTACGTTCCTTGTTCAGGCGCTTTCTGTCTTCTGCATCAACACCAGCGGTTCCTGCGCCGATAAAGTCGCGACCACCCTTTTCCTTGCCGGACTTTTCACCACGTTCTGCGCGTTCCTTGGCGCGTCGTGCTTCGCGGGGCGCATCCAGCGGGGCCAATTCCGGGAACAAAGGCTGACGCTTCTGGTACATCTTGATGACTGCTGCGGCAATGTCTTCTGCAGAAAGCGGGGTGGTAGAACCATCCTCGTTTTCTACACCGCAGACCATGTTGTTGCCTTCGGCTACCAGTTCGCTAATCAGAGTCTTGAACTTGTCAAGTTCGCCGTAGCTTGCAACACTCTTTACCTTCTGCTTGAATGCTGCCACGCGTTTCTTGCTGATGACTTCGGCGGTGGGCAGTTCCATTTCGTCAATGGGCTGGCGGGTGGCACGTTCGATAATCTTCAGCATGCGCTTTTCGCGGGGCGTGATAAAGAGAATTGCGTCACCGCTTCTGCCTGCACGGCCTGTACGTCCGATACGATGTACGTAGGATTCCGTGTCGTAGGGAATGTCGTAGTTCACCACCAGGGAAATACGGTCTACGTCAATACCGCGGGCAGCCACGTCGGTTGCCACCACAATATCAAGCTTGCCCATCTTCAATCGGTTGATGGTGCGTTCACGCATGGATTGTGCCAAGTCGCCGTTCAGCGGGGCCACATTGAAACCGCGGCTTTCCAGCTTTTCGGCAACTTCGGTGGTGTTCTGCTTGGTGCGCACGAAAATCAGTACACCGTCAAAATCTTCACCTTCCAATACGCGGGCCAGAGCTTCGATCTTATGTTCCTGCTTGATGAACATATAGCGCTGGTGGATGTTTTCAACGGTAGTTGTCTTGTTCTCGATGCAGGCTTCGTCGTATTCGCCAAGATACTTGTCAATGATAGCCTTCACCTTCTTAGGCATGGTGGCGCTGAAGAGGGCGCGCTGTGCGTCGGAGGGAATTTCCTTCAGGATGGTTTCTACATCTTCTTCGAAACCCATGTCCAGCATTTCGTCAGCTTCGTCCAGAACGATTGCCTTTACGCCGCCCAGGGAAATAGTGCCGCGCTTGATATGGTCAATGAGACGGCCCGGAGTTGCCACGATGATATTTGCCTGGCGCTTGAGGGCGCGGATCTGAACAGCAATATCCTGGCCACCGTAAACGGGAACCACGTGGACCTTGGGCATGTTCTCTGCATACTGCTGGATAGCTTCGGCCACCTGAATTGCCAATTCGCGGGTGGGCGTCAAAACCAGCATGGAGGTTTCGTGACCGTTGAACTGCAGTCTGCTCAAAAGCGGCAGGGAGAATGCGGCAGTCTTACCGGTACCGGTCTGTGCCGTACCTAGCAGGTTGTTGCCCTGAAGCAGAACAGGAATAGCCTTCACCTGGATGGGGGAGGGAGTCACGTAGTTCATCTTCTTGATGGCTTCAAGAACAGGTTCTGCCAAGTCAAGGTCTTCGAAAGTAACTAAAGCTTCGTCGCCTTCGGGAGCTTCGCCACTCAATTCTTCCTCGTCTTCAGATTCTTCTAACTCAGCGTCATTGCGAGGAGCGGAGCGACGTGGCAATCCAGAGACGTTTTCATCTTGAGGTTTCTCTGAGATTGATTCTTCAGTGTCATTTTGAGGTTCTGCCGAAGAATCTAGCAGTTTCTGCTGTTTGTCATGCTGACGAATGTCGGCATCAGCTTTGTTCTCCAGAGCGTCTCCGTCGACGAATTCAATGGCTTCGCCAACCTTTGCCTTTGCGTCTGTACCAGCTTTTACCACGTTGCAGTCATCATCAATAATGATACCGTCCGGATTCAATGCTAAAAATGCGGCTTCGTCGGCTTCATCTTCGTCGGCGCCGCCGGCAAGTGCTGCCAAAAAGGCATCTGCCTCGCGGGCAATTTTGGATTTAGAATCAATAGATTCTTCAGGGATACGGTCTGCCGCATCCTTGTCATAGGATTTCTTGGACATGTATTTCCTTCAGGGGACCTGTAAACTTCATCTGCGGCCCATGCCGCACTATCTAGAGATTCCTAAAAAATCCGTGGAATCTTGAAAAGCCCCGAAGCGCACTCGCGCTTATAAACCTGAAGTCGTTAGGTCGCCTAACTCGAATTTATAACAAAGGTAGAAATATAATGGAAAAATCAAAGGTTACATTTTTGATATTCCAATATGGAATATATTTGCCTATCATTTTTCAATACATTGCTTTATTTTAAAATAACTTGGTTCATTATAGTGTTTTTGTTATGAAAACGATTTTATTATGCAAAAGGAAGGGTTACAAGGTTAAGAACAATGAAACGAAATGGTGTTCTAAATAGTGAAATTTCCAGAGTTCTAGGTTATTTGGGCCATACGGACTGCATTTGCATTGGCGACTGTGGCCTGCCCATTCCCGACGAAACAGAGCGTATAGACCTGGCTCTGGCTTTTGGCGTACCCACCTTTATGCAGACCTTGACCGAAGTAGTGAAGGATATGAAGGTGGAAAAAATCGTCTTGGCCGAAGAAATCAAGACCAAGAATCCCCAGGTGGAAAGCCAAGTTTTGCAGCTGCTGCCGGGCGTGGAAGTGGAATATGTTCCCCACGCAGAATTGAAGGCCCGCACAGAGACCTGCAAGGCTGTGATTCGTACTGGCGAAACTACCCCCTATGCCAATGTTATTTTGCAGGCCGGTTGCATTTTTGCCTGATCGGAGGATAATAATACTCTATGCATGTTGAAATGAAAGGCATTAACAAGTCCTTTGGAACGAACCAGGTGTTAAAAGACGCCGCGTTCAATCTGAAGGACGGTGAAATCCACGCCTTGATGGGTGAAAATGGCGCAGGCAAGTCTACGCTGATGAAAATCCTCACGGGCGTGTATACCCGCGATTCCGGAACCGTGACTGTGGATGGTAAGGAGGTGACCTACCATAGCCCCAAGGAAGCGGAAGAAGCCGGTATCGTTTTTATTTATCAGGAATTGAACGTCCTGTTTGACCTTACCGTAGAAGAAAACCTGTTTATGGGTAAGGAAATCACCAACCGCTTTGGCGTCTGTGACAAGAAGGCCATGCGCGCCAAGGCCCAGGAAATCATGGACCGCATGGGAGTGAACATTCCCGTAGACGCTGTCATGAGCGATCTGTCCGTGGGCCAGCAGCAGATGGTTGAAATCTGCAAGGCTTTGATGGTGGATGCCAAGGTCCTGATTATGGACGAACCTACGGCAGCCCTTACCCAGAGCGAAACTGAAGTTTTGTTCGAGGTGATTAATTCCCTGCGCAAGAAGGGCGTTTCCATTGTTTACGTCTCCCACCGCATGGAAGAAATTTTTGAACTGTGCGACCGCATCACTATTCTTCGCGACGGTACCTACATCGATACCAAGTACATCAAGGACATCACCATGGATGACGTGGTGAAGATGATGATTGGTCGCGAAATTGGTGAGCGCTATCCCAAGCGCAACAACGCCATCGGTAAGGAAATCCTCCGCGTCGAAGGCCTTACCCACGAGAAACTTTTCCGTGACGTGAACTTCAATGTTCGTGCCGGCGAAGTGCTGGGCGTGTCTGGCTTGATGGGCGCTGGCCGTACCGAAATCATGCATTCCATCTTTGGAAATCTGCCTCTCGTGAAGGGAAAGATCTTTATCGAAGGCAAGGAAGTTTCCATCCGCAATCCCCGTCAGGCCATCGAAGCTGGCATCGGCTTCATTACCGAAGACCGTAAGACCGAAGGGCTCCTGCTTGAAAAGAGCATCGCCGAAAATATCGAGCTAACCAACTTGGGAATCGTTTCCAAGAAGGGCGTGCTCCAGGTTGAAAAGCAGGCAAGCCTTGTAAAGCGCGGTATCGAGGAATTCAAGATTCGTTGCTTCGGCCCTCACCATGAATGCGGCAATCTTAGCGGTGGTAACCAACAGAAGGTGGTTCTTGCCAAGTGGATCTACACCGATCCCAAGATCCTGATTCTGGATGAACCGACCCGCGGCGTGGATATTGGCGCTAAAAAGGAAATTTACAACGTGATCAATGATATGGCCGCCAAGGGCGTTGCCGTTATCATGGTGTCCTCGGAACTGCCCGAAGTATTGGGCATGAGCGACCGCATTATGGTGGTCCACGAAGGACATGTTACGGGCATCATCAACGGTGCCGATGCTGATCAGGAAAAAATTATGACTCTTGCTACAGGAGGATCTCTCTAATGAAAAAGGAAAACAAAAGTATTGGCGCATTTTTGTCGGAATACGGCGTGTTTATTGCACTCCTTATTCTGGTGGCAATTATCAGCTCCATTAGTCCCGAATTCCGCCAGCCGGGCAACTTCTTGAACTTGCTGCGTCAGGCATCCTTTAACGGCTTGATTGCCTTTGGTATGACCTGCGTGATTCTCAGTGGCGGTATCGACCTTTCTGTAGGTTCCACCTTCGCTTTGAGCGCCATTGTCTGTGCCGAAATGATTGGCCATGGTGTGCCGGTGATTGTTGCGGTTCCTGTGGCTTTGTTGGTGGGCGTTGCCTTGGGCTTGATCAGCGGTCTCTTGGTGACCAAGGGTCGTTTGCAACCCTTCATCGCTACCTTGATTACTATGACGGCTTATCGCGGCCTAGCTATGATTCTTACGGATGGTAAGCCTATTTCTCGCTTGGCAGAAAGCTCCGGTGATAGCCTTTTGTTCAAGGCCATGGGTAAGGGTAATTTCATCTTCACCTTTGCTCCGGATTTCAAGATTCCTATTCCTATCATTATTCTTGTCGTGGTGTTCGCCATCATGTACTTTGTGCTGAAGCATACAGTTTTCGGTCGTCGCCTTTACGCTACCGGTTCTAATGCCAAGTGCGCAGCTTTGACTGGTGTGAACATTAACCGCGTTAAGATGAGCGTCTATGCCGTTTCCGGTTTCCTCAGTGCTTTGGCTGGCCTGATTATGATTAGCCGTGTGGACTCTGCTCAGCCCATTATGGGTACTGGTTATGAACTGGATGCCATTGCTGCAGTGGCTCTTGGCGGTACCAGTATGAATGGTGGCCGTGGCCGAATCGCCGGTACCATTGCTGGTGTTTTGATCATTGCTGTATTGAACAATGGTTTGAACATCTTGGGCGTTACTTCTTACTACCAGAGTGTGGTCAAGGCCCTCGTGATTCTGGTGGCTGTGCTTTCTGACCGTAAGAGATAAGGATAAGGAGAATTTGTATTATGAAAAGAATGATTAAACTGCTTTTCGCTTCTCTGGTGGCTCTCTGCTTTACTGCTTGCGCCATCGTGATTGACGGTGAAGAAAAGACTACTTCCAAGAAGGTTGAATCTACTGGAAACATTGGCCTTTCCATTTCTACTCTAAACAATCCGTTCTTTGTCACCCTGGTTGAAGGTGCAAAGAAAGCTGCTGTAGAATTGAAGGTTGGCCTTACCGTTGTGGATGCTGGTGACGATGTTGCCAAGCAGGCCAGCGATATTGAAGACCTTGTCAGCAAGAATGTTGGCATTTTGATTGTGAACGCTGTGGATTCCGATGCGTTGACTGGCGCTGTAAAGGCTGCCAAGGCCAAGGGCGTGAAGGTCATTAGCGTTGACCGCGCCATTAACGGTGTGGAAGTGGATTGCCAGATTGCTTCTGATAACGTTGCCGGTGCAGAACTTGCAACCCAGTACATTGTTGATAAGCTGGGCGAAGGTGTTGTCACTGCAGAACTTCAGGGCACTATGGGTTCTTCTGCTGCTATTGATCGCGGTAAGGGCTTCCACAATGTTGCTGACGCAAAGCT
>JAZRXW010000044.1:0-6127 GCA_045600425.1 Fibrobacter sp. | reverse complement strand
GCACAAAGCCAAAGAACCCTTAGGCTGGACCCTTTCCGTCATTCACAATTTGCGCTTCTACGTCAAGCTGATGCAAGAAGTCAAGGCCCACATCGCCGATGACACCTTCGAGGAATGGGCCGACGAGATGATTCCAAAGCTACAGCAGAATCTCTAGGCTGCAAAACGGCAGACGCGGTTAATCCTCCAGAATCTTTTCCATCCAAATCATATCGTAGTACTTGCCGAACTTGAAGCCGCAACGGTGAAAGTGGGCGACTGTGGCATAACCCAGTTTCTGATGGAACGCCTCGCTCTTATTGTTCAGATGTCTCGACGCAGTGATTGTAGGCGGCCCTAGGCTTAAAGGTTCCTACATAGCAGTAACCCACAATCTTGCCGTCCTCTTCTACAACCAGGTAGGGATACTTTTCCAGAGTTTTGGAGATGCGTTGGCGAAATTCCGATAGGGAAGGGGCTTCTGTCTCGAAGGATATGGCGGTCTGCTCCACGTAGGGCGTATAAATCTGTATAAGTGCCTTGGCATCGTCCGGTGTGCAGTTCCTAATCTTCGTTTGCGTTTCCCTTTTCCCTAATCAATTTTTGTTTCTATATGAAAAGCACCTTGAGGACTTACAATCCCCAAGGTGAATTAAGCTAAACCAACGAGAGTTTACTTGAACAGATTTTTCATCTTGTCCAGGAAACTTTCTTCCTGAGCGGTTTCCTTATCCTTGCGGAGTTCGGCTAGCTTCTGGTAAAGTTCCTTTTCTTCCTTGGAAAGGTCCTTGGGAATGTCTACGCCGATTTCAACGTAAAGGCTTCCACGGTCGCCACGCTTGTTCAGCGGGTACAGACCTTGTTCGCGGAGGCGCAGAATGCTACCAGCCTGAGTGCCGGCTGCAATCTTAATCTGCACTTCGTCGCCTTCCAGGGTAGGAATGCGCTGTGTGCCGCCAAGAACCAGACGATGCACAGGAACCTTCACTTCGCAGTGCAGGTCATCGCCTTCGCGGGTGTAGAAGTCATCCTGCTTTTCGGCAACAACTGCAAGCAAGTCGCCGCTGGCACCGCCACGAGGACCGCAGTTACCTTCGCCACGGAGGTTCAGGTACTGGCCTTCAGAAACACCAGCCGGAATCTTGATGGAGATTTCTTCGGTTTCCTGCACACGGCCTTCGCCACGGCAGTTGGAGCAAGGCTTTGCAATGGTTTCGCCCATACCGTTACAAGTGGGGCAAGCGCTTTCAGAAATCATCTGGAAGAAACCACCCGTTGCACGGCGTACACGACCGGTACCATGACAGGTGCTACATTCAGTAACGTTTTCACCGCCCTTGCCGTTACATTCGGTACAGGGGGTGTAGCGCTTCAGGCGAACCTTCTTGGTGCAACCTTCGAAGATTTCCTTATAGCTAAGTGCCACCTTGATCTGCAAATCGTTACCGCGGGGAGGACCAGCCTTACGGCTACGGCCACGGCCGCCGCCACCAAATCCAAAGCCACCGCCAAAGATATCGCCAAACTGGCTGAAGATGTCGTCGAAGCTGAATCCGCCACCGCCGAATCCTCCGCCGCCAAAACCGCCACCAGGAGCGTTAAAGCCAAACTGGTCGTAGTTCTTGCGCTTTTCGGGATTGGACAGTACGTCGTAAGCTTCTGCAGCTTCCTTGAACTTTTCTTCGGCTTCCTTATCGCCCGGGTTCTTGTCCGGATGATACTTGATGGCAAGCTTCTTATAGGCGTGCTTGATTTCGTCAGCACTTGCATCCTTACCAACGCCTAATACTTCGTAATAATCTCTTTTATCTGCCATAATTTAGCCCTCCGGGCCAATTACTAATTATGAATTACGAATTTTGAATTAAAAATTCTTTTTTTAACTCGCAAAACATTTATATTCCGCCAGATTCTTAACTTCGTCGCTTGGCGACTTCGTTCAGAATGACACAGCCGTTATATGGAAAAAGGATTGCCTAGAAATTTAGGCAAATCCTTTTGATAGAAAGTAATTCGTCAATGGCTGATTAATAATCAACTATCTACTAACTACTTCCTACTTCCTACTTTTTAGTCAACGACTTCTGCGTCAACAACTTCCGGACCGTCGCCCTTCTTTTCGGACTTGGGCTGTTCAGAAGCGCCCGGCTGAGGACCCGGCTGTGCGCCAGCAGCACCAGCAGCCTGAGCCATGGAGCTCATCATATTCTGGAGCTTGTCCATAGCGGCCTTGATTTCTTCCTTAGTGCCGTTGTCCTTCTTGTCCTTGATTTCCTGGATTGCAGCTTCAATCTGGCTTTTGGTATCGGCCGGCAGCTTGTCGCCAACTTCCTTGAGCTGAGCTTCAACCTGGTAAGCCATCTGTTCGGCCTGGTTCTTCACATCAACCAGTTCGCGGGCTTCCTTGTCCTTCTGGGCGTTGGCTTCGGCGTCCTTCACCATCTTGTTGATTTCGTCTTCGGAGAGGCCACTGGAGGAAGTAATCTTGATGGACTGTTCCTTGCCAGTTTCCTTGTCCTTAGCGGAAACATGGACGATACCGTTGGCGTCGATGTCGAAGGTCACTTCGATTTGAGGAACGCCACGGGGCTTCTTGGGAAGGTCGGACAAGTCGAAACGACCGAGGGTACGGTTGTCGCGAGCAAATTCACGTTCACCCTGGAGAACATGGATGGTCACTGCCGGCTGGTTGTCTTCGGCGGTAGAGAACACCTGGCTCTTCTTGGTGGGGATGGTGGTGTTGCGGTCGATGAGCTTGGTCATGACGCCACCGAGAGTTTCGATACCCAGAGAAAGCGGGGTAACGTCGAGGAGGAGCACATCCTTCACTGCGGAGTCACCGCTAAGAACTGCACCCTGAACAGCAGCACCGATAGCCACGACTTCGTCCGGGTTCACAGTACGGTTCGGTTCCTTGCCAAAGTACTTCTTCACTGCTTCCTGGACAGCCGGGATACGGGTAGAACCACCAACCAGGATCACTTCGTCAATTTCGCTCAGGGAGAGGCCAGAGTCGGCGATGGCCTTGCGGCAGGGTTCCATGGAGCGTTCCACCAAGTGAGCGGTCAGCTGGTCGAACTTTGCGCGGCTGAGGGTCAGGTCCAAGTGCTTGGGGCCGGTAGCGTCAGCGGTGATGAAGGGGAGGTTGATGTTGGTAGAAGTGGTAGCAGAAAGGTCAATCTTTGCCTTTTCAGCAGCGTCCTTCAAACGCTGGAGAGCCATCTTGACCTTCTTCAGGTCGATCGAGGGATTTTCCTTCTTGAATTCGTCGTTGATCCAGTCGGTGGTCACTTCGTCGAAGTTGTCACCACCCAGCATGGTGTCGCCGTTGGTGGACTTCACAGAGAACATACCGTCGTCGATTTCCAAAATGGAGATATCGAAGGTACCACCACCAAGGTCATAAACAGCAACCTTTTCGCTCTTCTTGGAGTCAAGGCCGTAGGCAAGGGCAGCTGCGGTCGGTTCGTTCACGATACGCAGCACTTCGAGACCTGCAATCTTACCTGCATCCTTGGTAGCCTGACGCTGAGCGTCGTTGAAGTAAGCCGGAACGGTAATCACAGCCTGGGAAACGGTTTCGCCCAGGTAGTCTTCGGCAATCTTCTTCATGGTCTGAAGAACGGCAGCGGAAATTTCAGGAGGAGCGAACTGCTTGTCGTCGATCTGGACGCGGATAGGATCGGAACCTGCGCCAACCAGCTTGTAGGGCATGTTCTTTTCTACAGCGGAGCATTCGCCAGCGGAGCGGCCCATGAAGCGCTTGATGGAGTAAATGGTCTTTTCGGGGTTGGTAATAGCCTGACGCTTAGCAACGTGGCCAACCAGACGTTCGCCGGTCTTACCGAAAGCAACGATAGACGGGGTAGTGCGGAAACCTTCTGCGTTTGCGATCACTACGGGCTTGCCACCTTCCATAACGGAAACGCAGCTGTTGGTTGTACCAAGGTCGATACCGATAATCTTGCTCATAATTGAGTCTCCTATTTAAATTCTTGCGGCGATTTATCGCCATTTTTGTTTTCGCTATTCCTATTGCAAAACCCGTGCCAAATGTCAAATATTTCTTTTTTTTCATCAATTTTGGCGTTTTTGCTAGGCAGCGAACCATAAACGTTTTATTTTGAAACGGTCTTTGTTAAATCTTTCCGGATGAAACAATCACCTTGGCGGGCTTCAGGATCTTGTTCTTCAGTTTGTAGCCCTTCATGAACACGGTGACCACGTGGTTTTCGGGGATTTCCTCGGAAGGCTGTTGCATCAGGGCCTCGTGGCAGTTGGGGTCAAATTCTTCACCAGTGGGGTCAATCTGCTCCAGACCGGAATCAGAAAGAACCTTGGCGAACTGGTCATGGATCATCTGCATGCCCTTTTCGAAGGTCTCCAGGTCCTTGGCCTTGTTCTCGGTGGAGAATGCGCGCTCGAAGTTGTCCAGAACTTCGGAAAGCTTTTCAAGGAGCTTGCCGTTGGCGGTTTCAATGATTTCAAGCTGTTCGCGGGCACTACGGCGGCGGAAGTTATCGAATTCGGCCATGAGACGCAGGTTGCGGTCGTTGGCAGCAGCAAGTTCTGCCTTCAAGATATCTTCGGCGGATTCCGTGGATTCGGGAGCGGCTTCAGCCTCTGCATCGGCGGGGGAGGCTTCGCCAGTCGCAGGCGCGTCTTGAACAGGAGCTTGCTCGGCCTGTTCTGCTGCAGCAGCTTCCTTCATCACATTTTCTAGATCCTGTTCAAACTTAGCACGTTCTTCTGCGGTAGGTTCCTGCAAATTTTCACCAGCCATAATAATTCCTTGTATAAATGAGTCCGCTAACGGCGGAATTGAGTTTTTGCTTATGGTTTGCAAAAAACGTGCCAAACAGCTTTATAGTATCAAATGTTTCGTATTGAAACGATTCTTGTGTTTTATGCCTAGCGTTCTATTTATCGTTGAACAGAAGACGATTGTCAACCCACTTCGTTAATTTTGCAAACTACAGTTGACAAAACGTTCCATTTTGCAAACAACTGTTTGCATTGCACGGAGAATATGTGGTTTGATCGGGTTTGAATACATAAATTTCAAACCGTCGGCGAATGTCGACATATTGCTACATAAATAGATAGCAACTTTCAGTTAGGGAACCTCGCCCTTTGCGGCGGGGTTCTTTTATTTTCTTTAGATTATTTAGTTTACATAACCCGCATTATCGGCAACGCTAATCTAAGGAGAAAAGGGGTGGTTGATATCAAATTTCTAATACATTTTGTCAATCTGAGTTCTTGATTATATCTTTAGACCAGCATTGTTGATGAACAATCGGAGATTTTTATGTCCCAGACCAGCGAAAAATATCGAGTTGATTGGCTTGCGGCCGACCGGGCCCGTGATGCAGGGCTTGTGGAGCCCGCGGACGTAACGGCGTTCAAGGATATTCCCTACGGAGAGTTCGGCGACTGGAATCTGCTGGATCTGTACATACCCAAGGGTGCGGTGGAAAAAGGGGCCTCGCCAAAATACTCCGCTGAAAAAAGCGCAAAAGCAAACGACTTCGGGAATGAAGCCTCGCGGAAGTTGCCGGTGATCATCAGCATTCATGGCGGTGCCTTTGTGTACGGCCAGAAGGAAACCTACAAGTTCTACCTGATGAGCCTTGCCCAACGCGGGTTTGCCGTGGTGAATTTCAACTACAGGCTTGCGCCCGAATACAAGTTCCCGGCCGCCCTGGAAGATACCGACGCCGTGGTGCACTGGATTCTTGAGAATGGGGCGAAGTACAATCTGGATGCGGGCAACATCTTTATGCTGGGGGATTCCGCCGGGGCAAACTACGCGGCTCTGTACGCCATCTACTGCGTGAATCCGGAATACGCCCGCAAGGTTCAGAACGCTTCCATGAACTGGTTCAGGAAACCTGCGGCAATCAACCCGCCAAAGGATTTCAAGCCCAGGGCCCTTGGGCTGAACTGCGGTATCTACGACCTGACCGCAGATCGTGACAGCCATGCGGATACCATGCAGGATCTTTTCGGCGAACATCTGGAAGAATGCTGTGAATACCTGAACGTCATGGACTACCTGACCGCCGATTTTCCGCCGGCCTTTGTGATGACGGGCGAGTACGACTTCTTGAAGTTGCAGAACCGCCACATGGACAAGGCTCTTTCA
>JAZRXW010000043.1:0-203535 GCA_045600425.1 Fibrobacter sp. | reverse complement strand
CGAATTGTTCACTAAACATGCCTTTATAGGTATGTTTTTTAATCAAAAAATTCAAGTCCGTTCGGTTCTCAAATCGTCTCGAGCCCTTTATTTATGCGGGTTCCAGACGATTTGGCTCATTTTTTAGTGGACAGTAGTGATAGGGTATCGGTCACACTGACACCGTCTTTCCCGTCGACACCGTCCTTGCCATCAACGCCGTTTTCACCGGAGCACGCATTGAGAGATACAATTGAGGCGACCGCAAGGGCGATACCGCCAAACATTTTCGTAAATGACTTGTTCATTTTTCACCATCCTTTTTAATAATTTCTAACAAACAGACATAATGCCCTTTTTTCTGATTGGAATCTCTTAAATGTTCACTAGCCTTCACAACCCGACGCACCTTGTAGAACCATCCTGGTTCTAGCGGCATATATTTAGCATTCGCGCCAGTTTTCTTTTTATTCATATACTCTTCAGGAATCACGCCTTCAGAAAATACCAGCAGAAAAGCTCTAACTTGAAGCATTTCCTTTTTCAGTGACAACAAACGCATCAAGTCATCTTGGCGTCTCTTCTTGCTACTCGTGTACAGTTTTGCTTCAATAGCACAAACTAGAGATCCACTATCTTTTTCAAATATACAGAGGTCGGCTCTCCGACCTTTAAGCAACGATTCGGTTTTTATAAGATCTTCATACCGTTTTTCACATTCAACTCGCAGATTATCTTTTAAAGAGGAATGCACCAAACGAGAATACTCAGCCACCAAGGGCAATTCCGTTATTTTATATCCACCATAACGGCATTTTTCGTACCCAATCCAGTAGGCCAAAGCCTGCATAGGCTTATCCAAATAAGCCGGCACCATTTCATCCACAACCGCCATCTTTTTCGACATCATTTATTCCATCATTTTTGAGCAGATTTATTTTTACCACAGCGCCCACAAATGTAAACAAAAAAAACAATGTCAAGTAAATTTTCAGAAACGTCGATTTTTTAGGGGAAGGTCAGTTCAAGGCGTAGGTGAAGGAACTGGGGATGGGGTGAAAATCTATTTCTTATCCAAAACACAGCCAAAAACATATCTTTCGGATAAGAAATCATTAATTCTTTATCCGAAACACGCAACTTTTTATATATTTCGGAAAGAAAATCAAGCAAAAGTGTGTTTGAGGGCTTTTTATGGCAAGGCGAGACATTATTGGGCGTGAAGAGGAATGCCGACTCATCGAGAGTTACTGTAAAACCGATACGGCAGAAATGATTGCTGTTTATGGCCGCAGACGTGTGGGCAAGACCTTCCTTGTCAAGCAGTTCTTCGACGAAAATTTTGATTTTTATTTTACCGGTTCCTACGACACCACCAAAGTCATCCAACTGGACCTTTTCCGGAAGGAGCTGGAACGCAAGGGTTTCAAGTGCGGAAAACTGAAAGATTGGTTTGTGGCTTTTGATGCCCTGCGGGATTACCTATCTGCAATAAGCAAGGAGCGACTGGTTGTTTTTCTTGATGAACTTCCGTGGATGGACACCGCCAAAAGTAATTTCATTGCGGCCTTCAGTTATTTTTGGAATTCCTGGGCAAGCTCCAAAAAAAATCTGAAACTGTTTGTCTGCGGATCGGCGACCACATGGATGCTCGAAAAGCTGATTGGCGACAAGGGCGGCCTGTATGGCAGAGTCTGCCGTTCCATCTATCTTGCACCCTTTACCCTCTCCGAAACAGAAGTCTATCTTAACCAGGTCAAGGGAATGGGCTACGGAAGAAAACAGGTCCTGGACACATACATGATACTCGGAGGCATTCCGTACTACCTAAAGATGCTGGAGCGCGACAAGCCCCTTTCCAAGAACATCGACTATCTTTTCTTTAAGCAGTTTGCGCCCCTTCGGCAGGAACATGATATTCTGTTCCGTTCCCTCTTTAAAAATTCAAAACTGTACAAGGATGTGGTCCAGGCAATTTCGTCCAAACTAAAAGGTTTGACCAGACCCGAAATTGCAGAGGCAACGCACCAGGGTGACGGAGGCGTTTTGACGGAAGTTCTAGAAAACCTTTGCCGTTGCGATTTCATTCGCAGATACACGCCCTATGGCAAAAAAAGCGTAGGAACGCTTTACCAGCTGACCGATATGTACGTCCTGTTCTATTTGCGTTATGTGACGGACAACGGGCAAGACGAAAACTTTTGGACCAACTCCCAGAATTCTGGAAGCCATGCCGCCTGGAGCGGATACGCGTTTGAACAGGTGTGCCTGCAGCATCTTCAGAAAATCAAGAGCGGACTTAGCATTCTCGGCATCCTGAGCAATTCCTATTCGTGGTTCAGCAAACCATTTACAGATGCCGACGGCACTTCCTGGGACAGCGGTCAAATTGACCTGCTTATTGATAGAGCGGATAATGTCATCAACATCTGCGAGATGAAATACGCAAGTGGCGAATTTGTCATAACCAAGGAATACGAAGAAAAACTTCGCAATAGAGAATCCCTGTTCAGGCATGTCTCAAAGACCCGCAAGGCGACGAACCATGTCTTTGTAACCACCTACGGAGTCAAGCAGAACGCTCACAGTGGTATCGTGCAGCACCAGCTGACCATGGACAGCCTGTTTTAGCAATCAGCAAATCGCCGACCTGATAAAGCAATATGTAGGCGCCAACCCCAACGTTTCATCGCAGAAATCTGTTGTCACCAAAATGAAATAGACGAAACGGTCAACCAAAGTTACACAATTTGCGTTACGCATTTTGCGTAATTTTGTTATATTAAAGTTATGATTAAAGATAAAAATCCATTTTTTGTTTATGGTTATGGTGGACCAAAGTTCTTTTGCGACCGCAAAGACGAAACGGACCAGTTAATTTCTGCTCTCAAAAACGGTCGTAACATCACCTTGCTTAGTCCTCGACGCATGGGTAAAACTGGTCTAATCCTACACGCCTTCAACAAAATAAGGGAACAGAACAAAAATGCGGCCTGTTTTTACATGGATATTTTCCCGACAAGGTCCCTGGAGCAATTTACCGTGCTGTTCGGGAAAACCGTCTTAGGGACTTTGGACAGTCTCGGAAAGAAAGCGTTAAACACGGCAATCCAGGCGTTCAAAAGTTGTAAAGTAGTCGTATCCGCAGATTCCATTACGGGGAGTCCCCAATCTGCACTTGAATTTTCACCACAGCAAACACAAAACACTTTAGAAGAAATTTTTTCGTACCTAAAAAATTCAGACAAGGAATGTTTCATCGCCATCGACGAATTTCAGCAAATCGCCGAATATGACGATGAAAATGTAGAAGCATTGCTTCGCTCCCAAATTCAATTTTGCCCCAACGTGCATTTCATCTTTTCTGGCAGCAAACATCACCTGATGTCGGAAATATTCAGTTCCGTTGAGCATCCGTTCTATCGCAGTACCGAAATTGTCAACCTTCACGCGATTACTGAGGAAACCTATTACGAATTTGCAAATCACTGGATGAAAATTGCCGGAATCAAATTTCCTCGCGAGATTTTTTCAGCCTTATACCAGCGCCTCGAAGGCCACACCTGGTACATGCAAAGCGTTCTAAATCGACTATACGAAATACATCCAGAGGAAATTTCGCAGAAACACATCAACGACTGCATTTTGCGAATCATCAACTCCGAAACGGATTCCTACCAGCGCCTGCTCAGTTCACTTACAGCGAACCAAAATCACTTGTTGGTAGCAATTGCTCAAGAAGGTACAGTCGCAAACATCAACGCAAGTGCATTTATTGGCAAATACAAGCTCAAGACCGCAAGCAGCGTAAACCGCGCTTTGGAATACTTGCTAGACAAGGAATTTGTGATGGACACCCCCAAAGGGTATGTTGTCTATGACAAGTTTTTCGCCCTGTGGCTCAAGGGATTGTAAAAAGCAAAACCCCAAGGTTTGTGTACCCTGGGGCGATTGTTTTAAATGTTCTTTAAGTTTACAAATTAGACATCCACGCTACCGTTCCGCGATAACGAGAAAGTATTGAACATTCCCCTATACGGAATTGGCGCGTTGATGAAGTGAATCACGCACAAAATACTTTGCGCATTGTTGTATGTTTCAATACATTTTACTCTGCGCACTATGCTGATAGATGGTGCGCGTCGAATTGGCAGAAGTTATGTCCTCGAAAAATTACACCACCACATCCCTACTAGATTTTAAAAAGAAATTCGGAAAACGAATCGGGCAATGCTACATCATCCATCCGAAGGCGTTCTCCAAAAGGGACGACGGAATCATTTGCATTCCCCCATACATGACCATGTGCCTATAATGCAGCAAACGCCAGGCATTTCGTTGTAGCAGAAACCAGCAGTCATTTAAAAGAACAGGCGTGATAATTATTTTTCTTTTTTTTCGCTCACACAGTCCCAATAATCCTTAGAACCTCTGAAAAAAATTGCACTACAGTTTATAACTTCCGGATTCCAAACCCAGCGTCCCCATAAACTTTGTCCCGTTTCCAAAGTATCTTTCCCGTTGCAGGAAGGACCTCCTCTCACCGTTTCTACCCGGTCTTTTTCCAAATCAATTATCAAATAACGTTCATGATCTCGCTCACTTGTAGAGCAAATCTTGGAATTTCCAAATTCATAATACCCACCAGCATTGTGTTTTAAGTAAAAAGACATCCTAGCATCATCCATCTGCAGCGAAGTACTCAATTTTTTTTGTAGAGCCATATCTACATTCAATTGATTCACCAATTCCTCAAAAAGTTCAAGATTTTCAACAACAACATCCGTGCATTGGTTAGTCCATTTTCTTGCCATATCGCTTAACGATTGGAGAACTTCTTCATCATTGATTAACGCAAAGGAATAGGACACTTCATAAGTCTTACCAGACAAATCCATCGGCCTTGTTTTTAAAGAATCTACTTTAATAGTTCTTAGTTGAGCTTCAACAACATAAAAAACTTCTAAAGCCTCAGAGCAAGCCTTTAACTTTTTCAATTGGTCAGATACATTCGTCTGAATACTCAACGCATTCAACCTAATTTCGCCAGATACACGCTGAAATTCCTTTTCAAATTTAGGCAGTTCAACCTTGTAGTAATTACTACACTCTTCATCAAGAACATCGTTCAAGGATATCGATGAACAGCGATCATTCATTTGAGATATTCGTGATGCGGATTCCCACAAAGCATTCAAGCGTTCGTTAGACCCACTAGCACGCATTAATTCCTGTAGATTTTTTTGCATGTTACGAAAAGAATCAGCGTCTTTCCATACAAAGTCATCTGCAAAAACGAGAATATTCAACAAAAAAAGAAAACATGCAATTCGTTTCATCATCATCCTCCTATTAATCCACTACACAAAAAACGGGGGCATAATCACGACGGGTCAGACAGGCACTTAATCCAGGGCTAGACTCACACATGTTTCCAACCACCTTCACACGTCCAAGACCTTTCTCCCCAACCCAAAAAGATGTCATTTTATGTGTATATATGAGATCCTGTTTGTTCCATACATACCCATATTCATCTCTTAACTTAGATTCCTTAACAATTCTCGCAAAAAAAGTTCCAACATTTTCGTCCACATATTTTCGCATCATGTCTATATACTCATAAACAACCTTAATATCATCCTTGCCTTGAGGCAAATGAGTTCCTTTAGGGCAAATTTCGTTCGCAATCTCTCCCAAATACAAAGCTCCCGTTTGCTCACAAAGATCGTCCCGATCATACGGGCATACGCTGGCAGGGAAAACTTCTTTTTTGGGAGAAGGGACAACTAGATCGCCATTATCCAATTTCTTTGCAGATACCATGGTATCAGGAGCAATATCCAATGGACCAATAACCCTAGTGAAAAGAGATTGTACTTCATTTCGGGTAGTAGCCTCCATACCTTGAACCTTACAATTCACACTAGCTTGATACCGGCTCATTCTAAGTCCCGTCTTACATTTTTCGTATTCAAAAGATCCTATTAAAAGTGCGGAGCACCTCTGTTCTAAAGCGGAGACGGCAGCAGAACTTTCATCACAGGTCGTCGTCTTCATCAAACTTTGTCCACCTCCTGCACAAGAGGTCAGAGAGAATATCATCACTAGACTACTTATCAATAAAACAATTGATTTCTGCTTCACGCGAACCATCCTTATTTTTTTCAACAATCATCGTTTTTATCGCTTTGAATTTCTGCAGTCTCAAATGTAAACAAAAAAAACAATGTCAAGTATTTTCGCTAAAAACGGCAAAAAACTTGACAATTTCGGCAATTTCCCCGAAAATTTTTAATTATATTGCGTAAAAAACAACATTACAGGAGATATTCCATGGCATTTAATCAGCTGGACAAGCCCCAGGCAGGCGAAACCATCGCCATTATGACCACCAACCACGGCGTGATGAAGCTGCGTCTTTTCGAAGAACGCGTTGGCGAATGCGCAACCAACTTTATCGAACTGGCCAAGCAGGGCAAGTATGATGGAGCTCCCTTCCACCGCATCATTTCTGGCTTCATGATCCAGGGTGGCGACTTCACCAACCGTAACGGTACCGGTGGTCACGCTGCAGGCGGCCCGGGCACCACCATCGGCGACAAGTACGATCCGTGCCTCACCCACATGCGCGGCGCCCTCAGTTGGGCAAAGACCATGATGCCCCACTCCATCGGTTCCCAGTTCTTCATCGTCCACGGTGAAGACGTTCACTTCCTGGACCATCCGGCAAATGGCGGCCCCGCTGAAGGTTACTCCGTTTTCGGCCAGCTGTACGAAGGTTTCGAAGTTCTGGATGAAATCGCTGACGTAAAGACCGACCGTCGCGATGCTCCGTATGAAGACGTAATCATCGAATCCGTGAAGATCGAGAAAGCGTAAGAGGGCGCTACGCGCTGAGGTTTGAGGGCGGCCTACGGCCTTTGATGGTCGAGGCTGCCTAAATCTACGAAAGACGCAGGGTAAAACCTGCGTTTTTTTGCTAGATCCCCGCCTTCGCGGGGATGACTTTGTGAGGGTCGCGGGGATGACTTTGTAAGGGTCGCGGGGATGACTTTGCGGGGGGCGCGGGGATGACTTTGTAAGGGGTGCGGGGATGACTTTCAAAAAAATTCGATTTTTTTCACCTGCCCCCTTGACAAGTTTCAAATAATTTTCAATATTTGGGCTACCCTAATGGGGTTATAGCTCAGTTGGTAGAGCGCCTGCATGGCATGCAGGAGGTCAGGAGTTCGACTCTCCTTAGCTCCACTGAAAAAGAGACTCGCAAATTGTGAGTCTCTTTTTTTATACTCTACATCCACAACCTGCGGATTAATCTCTTTTACAATTTCACAAATCAAAGCAGAGCCTTTCTTCCCCCCATAGTTTTACAAACAAACTTGTTATCTATTTCAAAAAATTTTATTATTGGGCCATAAAGAAGGAAAGGAAAATGAAGAGAACACCCAATATCATTTCAAAGTTTTTTTTCGGAAGCATTGTAGTCTTTTCAGTAAATTCGTTTGCCGAGGAATGTAACGAAGCCACCATGGACGCTTTTGCCTACGAAGACTGCATCGCCGCCAAGAACGGAGCCGTCATCGACGACACCGATTTCGGAAAGCAGGAAACAAAGGTCGTCGAAGTTAAACCGGTGCAAGACAAATACAGTCCCTTCGGGAAAGAAGCATACTTGACATCTTCCTTTGGAGAAAACCGGGGAACACGCTACCATCTGGGCATCGACTATTCCACCGACATGGTCGAAGGTTGGCCAGTCTACGCTCCCGAAGACGGCATTGTAAAAGAGGTCAAGACATCCCCCTACGGATACGGGAAAGTCATGTACTTCAAGGGTGTCAGCGGGAAAACCTGGGTATTCGCCCACCAAAGCAGTTTCGGTTCACACCTGGATTCTCTCATCTTGAAAAAAATGCTCAGTTCCAAGAAGAACGATGTTTCGCTGACTCCGAACATGACTGTAAAGAAGGGCGATACGTTGACTTTTGCGGGTAGCACCGGTATCGGAAATCCCCACCTGCATTTGGAGCTGAAGGCCAGCGAAACCAAGCTGCTCTCCCCCTGCGGTCACAACGTGCAATGCGCAGATTCCATTGCTCCCCAGATTCTCGGGGCAGCCGCCATGTACAAGAACGACGTATCCTTCACTTCGCAAGAAGCCCTTGACGAGGGCTGTCTCGAAACACCCATCAAGAACACTTTTGAAAACGATGCAGCCATCCACGTCGCATTCAAGATTGTGGACTACAGCAGGCTTCCCAAGGAAAACCCCATGTCCGTCCGACGCGTAGAGGTGTTCCGTTACGACGATAAAATTTATAGCAAGATCCAGGACACGATTTCATCTTCCAACCCCACACGAATTCGCGACGAACTTCTCTGGGCCGAAGAAGTGGACGCTTTCGGCGATTGGCACTTCATCAAGGCGACTCTCCCTCCTCAGTCCACTTACCGCATCGAAGTGGAAGACTACATGGGCAACATTACCAGCAAGAAGTTCTCCTTGAGATCCAACTGCAAGAACAACGAGCCCTTCGCCAAGACTCATTTCCAGGAAACACCGCTGTTCACTTATCTTTCCCGCCCCATGGTTGATTTTTCAAAGTGCAGTGAAGGATTCCAGTTCCAAGCCCTGGACAAGGACGGCAACGTCCTGAATGCAAAGCTTTGCGATAAATTCCCCCAAAAATTTGCAACGGTGGCACAAATCGCCGAACAGAATCCGGGACTTACCTCCATCAAGTACTCTAATGGAAAATTGGAAAATTCCATCTATGTCTACACGCAACCCAGCAGGAACACAAGCGTCAGCTGGAACGCCAAGGTAGACGGAATGGAAATCACCCAAAAAATTTCTGGTTTAACCAACGTCACAAACGACGGGTTCACCACTCTTGCGTTTGTGAAAAACCACACCGATAGTCTGGACTTTATTGAATTCCATCCCAAGGGACTGCAGTTCAGCGGCAAGTGGGAAGTGTGCTTCGACAACACCACCGCCCCCGCCCCCCTCTACTGGCTTGGCGAAACAAAGCGCGGCTGGAATATTTTCAGCAAGCAAACCAAAGGCAAAGCCCGTTGTGCAAGCGTAAACGAACTGCGGGACATCGCAAGCATCGACAACAAGAACGCCCCCATTCTCGGTTTCGCCTACTGGTCCAGCACAATCTTTGGAGGCCTCCACACACCGGCCTTAAAGATTCCCTTGATTTATCGCTACAGCGGGCTTGAAAACGGGGATGCAGTCACCGTGAAATACAAGAACAAATGGATTCCTGTAGAATACGATTCCGAACCTCGTGAAATCATCATGTTGGGAGATATGCTGCCGCCAGATGGCGAAGTCATTACGGTCCAGATCGTTGACGAAGCAGGAAACAAAGCGAGCTACAACGTTTCTATCCCGGAACTATAGACCCGGTTTCTTTAAAAGATTTACGTTATCCGACAACCTTTTTCCTTTGATTTTATTGTTATGCAGTTGGCAGACCGCATTTCAATATAAATCAAAGGATTTTTTGTATCGGTTGAGCAAAGCCGTTGGCTCTTTGAAACTGCAAACCGGTAGTTTTCTTTATACAAGAAAGGCACCGACGATTGCCGGTACCTTTCTTAAAAGTTTGTTCAAACAGTACGTTAAATAAACATACCTAGCAAACAGTCTTTATTATGCGTCTTCCTTAGACTTACGCTTTGCAGTGATGTTGAAAATCACAACGCGCGGTGTGCAAGCCAGTTCAACACCGTCAGCCAACTTGAGGTCCTTGGCGTAGAAAGTGGTGGGAGCCGGGAAGTCGGAAATGTCCATTTCAACACAGGTCGGAATGCTTGCAGGAGCAGCAGCCAGCTGGATGTAGCGGTTCTGCTGAGCAAAGGTACCACCCTGAGTCTTAACGCCAACCGGAAGACCGTTCAGCTTAACAGGAACGCGAACCTTAACCTTAGTGGTTTCGTCGATCTTCAGGAAGTCAACGTGAATGATGTCCTGAGTCAGGGGATCCTTCTGGTAGTTGTAAACAACAGCGGCATTGCCTTCCTTGCCATCGATAACGAGGTCAAGAAGGGTATAACGCTTGCCCGGGGCGAGGACCTTGCGAAGATCAGCAGCGCTAACGCTGATGTTCACATTCTCCTGACCCTTACCATAATAGGATGCCGGAATCTGGCCAGCCTTACGAAGGCGGGCGTTGTCGCGGCTCTTGCCTAGCACTCTCGAGGTTGCTGCGAGCTTTGTGAGTTCCATGATTTACTCCATTTGAGTTAAAAAAGAAAAACATTGGGGTAGCTGGACTCGAACCAACGAATAACGGAATCAAAATCCGTTGTCTTACCACTTGACGATACCCCAATGGTGGCGCAAATATAGGAATTCACGCACGTATTTTAAAGGGTTGGCACCCAAAAACGGGTGACTTTCTGGTATCTGGAAATGGGTTTCATTGCGTTTGCAGCTTGATTAGCCAAGTTTTCACTGGCAAAGATGCCAAAAACAGAAGCTCCCGAACCAGACATCATGGTACATTCCGCACCAAGACGAGCAAATTCATCCTTCATCTGGGCAACCAGAGGGTGGAGAGGAAAAACAGATCCTTCAAAAGAATTGTGGGTAACCAGCGTAGCAAGATTATTCGCCGGAGAATTGCCCGCGGCCACAAGAGCATTCCACTCCTTCTTGTACTGCTCCCAGCGGTCGGGACCGGACTTCGCCACACCCGCATAGGCATCCTTGGTGGGAACAGCATCTAGCGGAGTGCAAATAAGGAGATATTTCCCCTCGGGAAGCTGGAGCGGGTCCATAAAAGTCAGCTTTTCGCCAATGCCTTCAGCAAAGGCGGTTCCACCCCTGACCAAAAAGGGGACATCGGCCCCAAGCTTTGCTCCAATTCCTTCCAAAACAGTAGCAGAAAGGTTCAAGTTCCACATGCGGTTCAAAAGACGAAGCGTTGCAGCAGCATCCGCACTACCACCGCCTAGACCAGCCCCCAAGGGCATTACCTTTTCCAGGTAAATATCGGCGCCAAGAGACTCCACACCAAGGGTCCCCTGCTCAATAGCAAAAGTCCTGAGGGCAAGGGCGGCCTTGAACACCAAATCCTTTTCAACAGGATAATCCTGAGGGGCGTTGTAAGTCAAATTAATCTTACCATCGGCACGAAGTTCGGCACTCACCACATCACCAGCGTCTACGGTCTGGAACACGGTTCCCAAATCGTGGTAACCATCCTCGCGCTTGCGGATGACATCTAGAAACAAATTGATTTTCGAAGGAGCGTATTCTTTCATAACAATTAATAATTAACAGTTAACGATTAACAATGTAGATAATGGCGCTTCGCGCCCTCATAAGACGGCGAAGCCATGATTAAAATTCATTGTTAATTATTCATTTTTCATTGTTCATTATCTAAAGGTTCCGGAGCGTTCCATTTGCATTAGTTCGTCCATTCCCACAAGCATGGCTCGGGGTTTGGAGTTACCCTTGCTAGGACCGCAAACACCAAGGCCGTAAAGCTGATCTACAATTTTTCCAGCACGGCTGTAGCCAACGCTGAAATGACGTTGTACTGCAGAAGTGGAAAGTCCGCTCACTTCAATAGCCCAGCACGCCACATCAAACAGCAGCGGATCCAATTTTCCCAATTGCTTTCCGCCGCCTTCCCCATCGTCATCGCCATCCACGCCTTCAGAGACATCGAAGGATTCCACCTGAGGGAAATAGACATTCTGGTTACTGCAAGCATCAGCTAGCTTTTCCGCTTCCTCATCGCTTAGGAAAGCCCCATGAACACGAACCGGGTCTGGATCATTCACCGCTTTAAACAGCATGTCACCTCGGCCCAAAAGTTTTTCGGCACCGGCATGATCCATGACGGTTCGAGCGTCAATCTGAGAAGCGACCTTAAAACTAATTCGGGTAGGCAAGTTAGCCTTGATGATACCCGTAATCACCTTTACAGAGGGACGCTGCGTGGCAAGCACCAGGTGTATACCCACGGCACGAGCCTTAGCCGCCAAGCGAGCCACGGACTTTTCAATTTCCTTGCCGGCAACCATCATGAGGTCAGCCATTTCATCGATAATCACAACAATGAAAGGCATTCGATGGCCTTTGTCCTCTTCAGGAATATCATCAGGCAACTCACCTGCCTCGTACTTGGCGTTAAAACCGCCAATATTACGAACCTTCGCCGTTGCAAGAACTTCGGTACGGCGGTCCATTTCATAACACAACCACTGGAGAGCCTGAATTGCAATTTCAGGCTTGGTAATCACCGGAGCCAGCAAATGAGGAATGCTTTCGTACATTTTCAGTTCCACCGCCTTCGGGTCCACAAGAATCATGCGGAGTTCGTCGGGAGTCTTGCTGAACAGCATACTTGCCATGAGGGCGTTAATGCAAACGGACTTACCAGAACCCGTCTGACCAGCAATCAGCAAATGAGGAGCCTTCGCCAAATCCATGGTAAAGGACTCGCCAGTAATATCCTTGCCTAAGGCAACGAGAATCTTATCGGGAGAAGGATTAAACTTATCGCTTTCAAAGACATCCTTACTGAACACCGTCTGGAATTTGCGATTGGGAATTTCAATACCAACGGCAGCCTTACCAGGAATGGGAGCCAGGATACGCACAGAAGACACTCGAAGTGGCATAGCCAAATCTTCTTGCAAGGCGGTAAAACGGCTAACCTTCACGCCCGGCCCCGGCTCCACTTCAAAACGCGTAATCATCGGTCCAGTTTCGCACCCAATCACACGCCCCTTCACCTTGAAGTTTTCCAGTTTTTCTTCAAGCATCTTACCGATAGCGTTCAGTTCCTCTTCGGTATAGTCTGCGGTCTGGACTTCGTGATCGTTTAAAATTTCCTGGATAGACGGAACTTTATATTCCTCAAAATTGGCGGTGGGATCCCGAGGAGGAATACTAGCCCCATGAACCTCGGTAGATGACGCACCAACCTTCGCTCCAGTAGAGTCCAGTTCCTCCGAAGAAGAAGCCCCTTCCAGTTCATTCTGCGATAGATCATCTTCTGCACCATAGACTACCGGAGCAAAAGAATCATCCTGAGATTCTACGACAGGCTGTTCCACGGCGGCACCATCGCCACCCAACAAGTTTGCCGCATCAATCGTGGGAGCATTCTTAGTAACCTCATTCTCTAACGGTTTTAAGGCATTGGGGCTGACCACCGTATTCCGACGAGTAGTCGATACCGGAGATGCGGCGGGACGTTCGTTAAACGAGGGGTCTGCCTGAGGAGCCATTTCAGGAACACTTTCCACAGGTTCGTCTTCTTTCGGGACAGAATTTTTTTGAGACCCCTCACGACGGACATCGCCTTTCACCTGCATGCGACCTTTATGTCCCTTTTCCCAGGCAATCAAGTCACCTGCACGACGCAAGGCCGCAATTTTCTCCTTGACTTCCACAATCTCAAGAGCATTCATATTGCGGCTATTCAATCTCAAATACTCTTCCAACCTGCGAATTTCAGGATCATCATCCATGTTGTACTCAGATGGAGAAGAAGTTCCGTCTACAACAGCTGTGACCGCCGCCATAGCAGGAGATTTTGCCGCAGGCTTTTCTGCCATATTACCAAGATCCGCACCCGGTAAATCGGTCACGTTATCAAGACTCATGCTATCGTCAAGCCAGTTCTTGCGACCATTAAAGGGAGTCAAAGAGCCTTTACGACGAATTTTAAACTCATCGGGTTCCAAAAGGATTGTGTTATCATCCATAAAGACACCCTTACGCAAAGCAGATTTTTCCTCCCGAGATTTTTTCTTGGAGGGCATTTCAATAACCGTTGCATCCACCGGTTCGTCCAGCTCTACAGAATCATCTTTTTTGTCCCTTTTTACTGCGGAAGAAACCCAACGGGAACCCTTCACCAAGAAACTAAAATGTCTAGGCCTCAACCCAAAGGACAACACAAAAATCAAAACCATTACAGCAGCAAGAATAAGCAGGGGGGCAAGACTAGAAGATGCACCAAAAACAGGAATCGCCACATTTTGAGAGAAGAACTGCCCCAGCAATCCGCCGTTCATCAAAAGAACATCCTTAGAAACCTGGGCCAAACCATAATTTTTCAAGGACAACAGGAAGGATACATCCAACGCAAGAAGAGACATTCCAATGGAGTAACGGATCATACGCCCTTTAAGCCCAACAAAGGCAAGGGTCACTCCCCAAAGAACAAGGGCGATAGTAAAAATAAGAACCGCCACCTTACCAAACAGCAAGGTCACAGCGTTTGGGATGACTCCGCCTAGATAGGGGCCGAGCCAATTGCCATTTGAACCGCTATAGACAGAACTGACACAGCCCAACAGAAGAATTGTGCCGATTGCCAGCAAAAACCATCCGGCAATAATGCGCCCGAAGCCCTGTTCCACTTCCCCTTTCACACTTTTCGGCTTAGAGACTTTCTTAGCCGTCTTCTTTTTTTGAGTAGCCAAAATTCCTCCGAATTTTATCAGCCAAAATATAGTCTATATTTTTGACATACAAATGACAGAAATCCTGAACTTTTTATCTTTCTTACCATGCCAATTAAATTTTCCAAGAAATCAAAAAAGATTTTTTCCGGAGTAGTCGGTTCTGCAGTCGTTGTGGCAGCAGTCACCATATTCGGAAGTTCACAAAACGGCATTCACGGATTTACCCGTAATGCAGCAGAATCCATTGAAAACATATTCTACGACCTGTTTTCAAAGGGCGTAACTAGCCAGAATTCTGACGCGATTCTCGACGGAGACTACGTACTCACCAACGGAGAAAACAAAGGCACTGCAAAAATCAAGTTGGACAACAACTACGACCCCAACATTTTAATCGTAGATATTGACGAACCGGCACTTGCCAAGCTAGGTCCCTATAACGAATGGGACCGATTTATCCATGCAGACGTGGTCAAGAACTTAAACAACGGCGGTGCAGCAGCTATCGGCTTCGATATTATGTTCAAGACAGCTGACTTCGGCAAACAGAAAGCGGAACAAATCATGACGCTTCTCAACGAAGTCAATAGCGAAGCAAAGTGGGATTCACTCTACCCAAGCATTCGAGCCAACTACAACTACGACTCCATGCTTGTTTCCGCAGTTCACGATGGTGGCATATCCATTGTCTGTGACATGTTTGATGACGCCAAATCCTATAAATTCGAATCCCAATGGCGCCCCCTCAGTACAGAAGAACGAGCACAAGAAGTGGGACTTGGGTCAACATTTAGTTTGAGTCAAGTCGACAAGCCTGAAAATATCGAATCCAAGGACCTGCTAGACAACGTCTTCCCCGAATTGGCTACGGCAGGAGCTCAGCTAGGTTCGGTCAATGCCTACCCGGACAATGACGGCGTGGTACGTCGTATCGCCATGCTTTACCAGTTCCCCAATCCGGAAAAATATCCCGAGGCCACGACAAACATATATTCTACCATGTCTTTGATGACAATCCTCCATCTGTTCCATCAAAAAACAGAAAATGTGGAAATCAAGATGGGGCAATACATCAATCTGGGCAAACCTTTTGGCGTGTACAGAGATTCTAGCGGAGCAATGCACACCACCTATCCCAATTTCAGCTACCCCATGTTCCTTGCCCTGCGTGAAAAACTGGCCGCCAGGGACACCAAGAAAAACGCCGCCAATGATTTTACAGATGTATCCTCCAAGATCATTGTCACCAAGAAGGAAAATGGATCTATTAGTCTGGAACTTTTCGAAGGGCAAGTTCTTTCGGAAGAATTGTCCGAAAAGCTGATGAAAGTCAAACCTTCCATGATTGACTCTATCAAGAACGGTGCGGAAATAACCATTGCAGAAGGATTCGTCCTAAAAAATAACGAAGACGAAAACGAAGCAGGTCCTTACGGACTTTATGACGAAGAAAATGACGAGAACGTCTATTTCAACGACTACATCCTCAGTACGCTTGATTACTTTAGGGATTCCCTAAGCAGACTTCCCGTAGATCGTCCAACCCATATTTCAATGGATATGGACCTGCGTTACATTAAATCAGCAAAAAAATGGAAGTCCAACATAGCCATTCTCTCCGACAAAGTCATCCGAGACATTCAGGCAACAAGCGATGATGCCATCGCAGCCTTAAAACCTGGGGAAGAGCTTCGCTTTGGTAACGAAAAGAAGGTTCCCATTAACAAATACGGACAATTCCGCGTCAATTACAAAGGTCGCTACAACACCGACGAATCCAAGAGAACTTTCCAGCATCTCTCCTATTATGACGTTTCCAAGAATCGAATTGACCCGGGTTTATACCAAGGAAAAGTTTTCATCTTGGGTTCTGCCGCACCAGCCCTATTCGACTTTGTGAACACCCCCCACGAAGAACACTATCCGGCAGTGCTCATCCACTCCACTATCATCAAGAATATCCTTGAGGACGACTACCTGGTCACCTTGGACGATAATAGCCAAGCCATCATTATTTGTCTTCTCGCCTTGCTTTGCATTATCCTGGGGCTTTACTTTAAGGGATACGTTTCCATTACGCTTTCCCTTATTGTCATGGCAGTCTATAGCTTTGTGGCCTACAGGTACTTTGAAAACGGACTTTACATAGGCGTTTCAAGACAATTACTTGCGATTCTCTTCACCAACATCACAACCCTTGTGGTTCAGTTCTATTTCGAAAACAAGGAAAAGAGCTTCTTGAACAATGCTTTCAAGCAGTATATTTCTCCGGAACTGATCGACGCCATGGTGAACAACGAAATTATGCCGACCTTGGGTGGAGAAAAGTCAAATATTACCGCGTACTTTACCGACATTGCCAGTTTCTCCACCTTCTCCGAAAAGATTGGCGACCCAGCTAAACTCGTTGACCTATTGAACGAATACCTAACCGAAATGACCGACACCTTGCTAGCGAACAAGGGTACATTGGACAAGTACGAAGGCGACGCCATCATCGCATTCTTCGGAGCTCCCATGCCTCTTGAAAACCACGCACAGAGTGCCTGTGATTCTGCTGTAGGCATGCAAAGAAAGCTTATGGAACTCCGTAAAAAATGGGCTGGCGAAGGCGACAAATGGCCTAAGGTTGTTCACGATATGCACATGAGAATCGGTATTAACTCCGGCGACATCGTGACAGGAAACATGGGTTCATCCATGCGTAAGAACTACACCATGATGGGCGACGCAGTGAACCTAGCCGCACGTCTTGAAAGTGCAGCAAAGCAATACGGAGCCTACATTCAAATTAGCGAGGACACCCAGAAGGATCTTGTTGAAGGATCATTCATTTACCGTTCTCTCGACACCGTCCGTGTGGTGGGTAAGAGCCTTCCTGTAAAGACCTTTGAACTTTTGGAAAAGTCCGGTTGTGAAAACGAAGCCCAGTTAAAAGAATTGGTGGAACTGTGGGAAGCCGCCCGAAAGTGTTACCTGTCCATGATGTGGGACGAAGCAATCCAACTCTTTACCAAGTGTCTTGATCTGGAGCCCCATCATCCCGATCGTGATCCCGGAAGCAAGACGACACCGTCCCATGTTTACATCAAGCGTTGTGAAAACTATAAAGTCAACCCGCCAGTTCCCGAAGGACAAGCCTGGGACGGAGTATTCACCGCTACGGAAAAATAAAATCGCAAAAAATCCAGCTAAAAAGACCTCGGTTCCCACCGAGGTCTTTCTGTCATCAAGATGCAACGCGAAAGGACAAACGTCCCCGCGCCAACCACCCGACACATCCATACGTTCTCCTCAAAACAAAAAGCGCCCGGCAATGGTGCGGGGGATTTGGAATTGAGCGACTCCGGCGAAGCCGGGTGGAGCCGAAGGCGGAGCGGAGCGAAAGGACAAACGTCCCCGCGCCACCACCCGACGCGTCCATACGTTCTCCTCAAAACAAAAAAGCGCCCGGCAATGGCGCGGGGGCTTTGGAATTGAGCGACTCCGGCGAAGCCGGGTGGAGCCGTAGGCGGAGCGGAGCGAAAGGACAAACGTCCCCGCACCCACCTCCCGACGCGACCATACGTTCTCCTCAAAACAAAAAAACGCCCGGCAATGGCGCGGGGGCTTTGGAATTGAGCGACTCCGGCGAAGCCGGGTGGAGCCGAAGGCGGAGCGGAGCGAAAGGACAAACGTCCCCGCGCCAACCACCCGACGCGTCCCAAAATCAATTCAATTCAATATTGTCTATCAAACGGGTCTTGCCAAAGAAGGCTGCCACAAGTATTACAGCTTTTTCATCGGCCTTTAACATGCCGTTAAGTTTCTGAAGATCGTTCTGGCTAGCAACTTCCACAAACTGCACTTGGCCACGGTTCGCAAGAATGGACTTGACAACCACGTCACGAATTTTAGCGACGCTACGTTCTCCCGCCTCGTAGACCTCCTTAGCCTGCTTAAGCCCCACACTAATACCCAAGGCCCTTGCTCGCTCCTCTTCGGAGAGGTACTCATTTCGGCTCGAAAGAGCCAAGCCAGATTCTTCACGAACAATCTTAACACGATGAATCTGAATATCAAAATTCAAATCCCTGACCATTCGTTCAATAAGGAATACCTGCTGGTAATCCTTTTCCCCAAAGTAAGCGTGATCCGCCTTGGTTATCAAGAACAACTTAGAAACGACCGTCAAAACTCCACGGAAGTGACCAGGACGGTAAGAACCGCAGTACATACCTTCCAAAGTTTCATCACGAACCAAAGTCAGAGGATCTCCCTCCGGATACATTTCCTCCACCGACGGAGCAAACACGAAATCAGCTCCGATGGACTCCGCCAGCTTTGCATCAGCTTCAAGACGTTTCGGATACTTATCCAAATCTTCGTTCTTGCCAAACTGAATCGGGTTCAAAAAAACACTAACTACAGTTACATCACACTGATTTACCGAAGCCTTGATTAAAGCACCGTGACCATCATGAAGCGCGCCCATAGTCGGAACAAGACCGATTGTCTTGCCCTGAGCAGCCAACGGCTTCAAAACACTACGTAAGGAATCGATAGAATTGATGATTTGCATTATTTACCTTCTGGAACAAAATAAGTCGTTTGTCTAGGACAGGACGCAATAGCGTCCAGCACAAGTTGCAAGTGAGATTCGTTATGAACGAAGTCAATATGGTCCGTATTGATAATCAACACCGGAGCATACGGATAATTCCAAAAATGATGGTCATAACGTTCCATCAAAGCTTTCAAGTAGGAAGCTTCAATGGACTTTTCCATAGATCGTCCACGTCCATGGATGCGGTCTAACAAAGTAGATACACTGGCCTGCAAATACACCACCAGGTCCGGATGAGGAATATCCCGGTTCAAGTTACGAGCCACCTGTTCATACATGGCATACTCGCTTTCCTGCAGGTTTTGTGCCGCAAAAATTTGATCTTTCTCGTAGGTGTAATCGCTGACCAGCAAGTCATGAAACAAGTCACTTTGCAAAGCAGAATTCTGCAACTGTTTATGACGGTCCAACAAGAAGAACAACTGAGTCTGAAAAGCGTAGGCTTCCTTGTTCTGGTAGAACTTTTCCAAGAACGGGTTCTCAGCGAAATTTTCCTCAATAAACATTGCATTCCAGCGTTCGGAGATGATCTTTGCCAGGGAGGACTTCCCCACGCCGATAACGCCTTCAATAGCCAAAAAATGGACGCCTTTCTCTGTTAGCATATTAAGGCTCCTCCGAGGTAATCATCCTAAACGGGATTCGTTCTTCCCTTTGTAAGAGATCGTTGAGCAAATCCTTTACCATGCGACTTTCCCGAGGGTCAACCCACTCAGGAGCAATATCGTTCAACGGTACAAGGACAAACTGCCGGTTGAGAATCTGAGAGTGAGGAACGGTGGGAATTCCAGAACAAACTTCATTTCCGAAATAGAGCAAATCCAAATCAATTTCCCTAGCACACCAGTGCCCGCGGTCCCTTCGTCCTAGAATAAATTCAGCCCCTTTCAAGAAGTACAACAACTGCGTTGGTGTTCCAGAATAACTAAATCCAACCACCTGATTAAAATACGGACCTTGACCAGACGGACCAACCGGAGGCGTCTCATAGATGGGACTTTCCTGCCAATGACCAGACGCAATTTTTTTCAACATACGTCTACCGGCATTCAAATGGTCGCACCGATCAGGGATATTCGTCCCAAGAGCAATGAATACTTGTACCAAAGAGTTCACACCCTCAATATAGCTTTTCGGGCAATTCTTTTTTTGACATCCAGCACAAAGACTAAGCTAAAAAAAGCCACCAAATCCATCCCAACGCTTTTTTTACAAAAAAAAGTCTGAAAAAAGCTATTATCTATGACAAACCTTAATTTTTTAGCTATCTTATAGTAACTCCCTTATAGGAGCAATAATTTTTCAATACATAAAAATCGTTGACATCAACATATACGTCGACGCCATTTGCAAAACGGGTCCCAATCCAAGGGATATCCATTTTTATATTAGTTCGAATTAGTAAACTCATTATATAGGACACCATTGTGGCGACCACAAAAAAAGTTAAGACGACTCATCTAGCCGATCAAGAATCCACCGGCATCGAAGTCCCCGCAGAATTGGCAATCAACATAGATTCACCCATCGAGCAAGAAGCTCAGCCTAAGGCCGCAAAGCGAATTCCAAAGTCCAAGGCCCCAAAAACAGAAGGTGAAGCCTTTGTTGAAAAGGAAAGGAAACCCCGCAAGCACACCGAAAAGCCCATGGCTAACAAATCCGCCGAGATTCGCGAAGTTCCTGCTGCGGAAACTGCCATGGTCCCTACAGAAATTCCTAGTGCAGAGGAATCCGCCGTCGTAATCAATCCTGCAGAAACGATTGTCCCACAGACTTCCGCCGAATACACACAAGACATTTCCGGCGAGCAGGTTCCTAAGACAGATAGTCAAGATGCGTCTAATCCGGAAGCTAAGGTTCCAAATGGTGAAACTCCTGTCGAGGGAGAGAACGGTCAGCAGAACCCCAAGTTCCAGCAGAACGGACGCTTCAATAAGTTTGACAAGAAGAACAAGTTTAACAAGTTCGACAAGAACAACCGCAACAACAACCGTCCCCAGCAGCAGGAAGAGCAGGAAGATGCCGTACCGCTGCCGGAACCGGATTCTGAAGCCTGGTGCAAGGCTCGCGATTGCTGGGCCAAGTACCGCAAGATGACCATGAGCGACTTGCAGGAACTGGCAAGCCAGAAGGAAAATTTGGACTTCCGCCGTTACCGCAAGCAGTCCTTGGGTCTTTTGCTCCAGAGTCTCGAAAACGAAAACAACATCGTTTACGCCGAAGGCTTGCTGGAAGTTACTCCCCAGGGCCACGGCTTCCTCCGCAATACGGAATTCAACTACCAGCAGGGTCCCGACGACGTTTACGTTAGCCAGAACCTGATCCGCCGTTTCGGCCTGAAGGTTGGCGACACCGTTGCAGGCCTTGCCCGCCCGCCCCGCGATGGCGACAAGTTCTACGCACTCCGTCGTGTAGACAAAGTAAATTTTGACGATCCCGAAAAGATCAAGCGACGCGTGGCTTTTGAATACCTGACTCCGATCCATCCCAACGAAAAAATCCGTCTGGAACACGATTCAGAAGAATTGACCACCCGCGTCATGGATTTGTTCAGCCCCATCGGTAAGGGTCAGCGTTCTATTATCCTGGCTCCTCCCCGCACCGGTAAGACCATTCTTTTGCAGAATATGACCCGCGCCATCGCAGTGAACCACCCTGAAGTGGTTATTATGGTGCTGCTCATTGACGAACGTCCCGAAGAAGTGACAGAAATGCGCGAAATCGTGGGCAAGTTGGTAGAAAAGAACCCGGCCCTCAAGGCGGAAGTGGTGGCTTCTACTTTCGACGAACCTCCTGATCACCACGCCCGCGTGGCCACCATGGTTCTTGAAAAGGCCAAACGCCTTGTGGAACAGCAGAAGGACGTAGTAGTTCTTCTGGATTCCATCACCCGTTTCGCCCGTGCAAACAACGTGGTTATCCCCCACTCCGGCAAAATTCTTTCCGGTGGTGTGGACGCCATGGCAATGCAGTTCCCCAAGAAGTTCTTCGGTGCCGCCCGTAAGATTGCAGATAAGCTGGGCGATTTTAAGAAAGATTCCAACGGCCAAGTTGTTCAGACCATCTTTGGCGAACCCGTCCGTGAAATTGTTCAGAAGAACGGTTCTCTCACCATCATCGGTACTGCCTTGATCGAAACCGGCAGCCGCATGGACGAAGTGATCTTCGAAGAATTCAAGGGCACCGGCAACATGGAACTGGTGCTTGACCGCCGTCTGGCAGAAAAGCGCACTTGGCCAGCCATTGATATCTTTAAGTCCGGTACCCGTAAAGAAGACCGACTGCTTTCCCTCCGTGAACAGGACATTATCTGGAGTGTTCGTCAGGGTATGCAGAACGATACCGAAAACGGCATTATGGACAAGGTCATCAAGTGGATGAAGCAGTACAAGACCAATGATGAACTGCTCACCTTCTTGGCAAAAGCAAAGGATAGTGTGAGATAAAAACGAACAATGAAGAATGAACAATTAACAATGAGAAAAATCGCACCTTCGGTGCTTACATTGTTGAGCGCGAAGCGCCATTATCTAAATTATTCATTGTTCATTGTTAACTGTTAATTTTACCGAAGGTAATATAATGTCCGAAAAGATTTTCTTCGCTGGCACCGGCAATATGGGCGGCGCTATTCTCCGAGGCCTTCTTCAGGCCGGTAATGATCCCAAGTCTATTTTCTTCTTTGACCCCAGCGACAAGGCTGCCGCCGAAGTTTCCGCTCTTGGTTGCGTACGCGTCAAGAACTTTGCCGAAGGTGTCAAGAAAGCTGACGTCACCTTCCTTTGCGTTAAACCCCAGATCTTTAAGCTGGTTGCCACCGAATGGAAGAACGCTGTTAAGGCCATCAAGACTTCCAAGACCTTCATCAGCATCATGGCTGGCGTTACCCGCAAGGCTTTGACCGATGTTCTTAGCGAAAAAAATCAGGTTCTCCGCGTCATGCCCAACCTCCCCCTCACTGTGGGCAAGGGTTCCGTAGGTCTTGCTACTGATGGCGTTACTGAAGCAACCCTCGCCACAGCAGAAAAAATCTTCGGCAACATCGGCGTTACCTGCCGCGTTGCAGAAAGCCTGATGGATGCTGTCACCGGTCTTTCCGGCAGTGCTCCAGCCTACGTATTTGAATTCATCGAAGCTCTCACCCGCGGTGGCGTTAAGGCAGGCCTCACCCGCGATGTCGCTTTGAAGCTTGCCCTCGGCACCATCGAAGGCAGCGTAGAACTGGTGAAGCAGTCCGGCAAGAGCCCCAGTGACCTCTGCGCCATGGTCTGCTCTCCCGCAGGCACAACCATCGCAGGCATCAACGCCCTGGAAGAAGGAGCCTTCCGCAGCACCGTCATGAAGGCAGTTGTTGCAGGCACCGAACGCAGTAAGGAGTTGGGCAAATAAGCTCCGCTTATTTGCAATGAACAATGAAAAATGAAGAATTAACAATGATACAAATCGCACCTTCGGCGCATTCTTTGTAAATGCGCGAAGCGCCATTATCTAAATTGTTCATTGTTAACTGTTAACTGCCCAAATGCTCATTGATTTTTTCACTTTAGAGACAGCAACGTCTTCGTTTATCCAGGACGTTCTTTCTACTGTGAATTACGATGTGAACATCAAGGAAAATCCCACCCAGGATTTAGCTTCTGGAAAAATTCTCGCTCCCATTGTTCTTTGGGACCTTGATTCCTTCAAGGCCGGTAACGAAAAATATCTTGCAGAAATCCGTAGGTGTAGTCCAGACTCTATGATTTTTGCATTTGCAGAAGACACTACGGAATACGGAACTTTCGTCAGTAATTTGACGGACATCTGCATGAATGTGGCATCGGTCCAATTGCATCTTATGAGTCAGTTGTCTCATCTGAAGCAAATCATACATGCCAGGGAAACCTTCAGGGACAGAATGTCCCATCTGGTGGGACACAGCTACTCTATGGAAACGTTACGCAAAAGCGTTCTCCGGGCAATGATTCACACGGGGCCCGTACTCATCCAGGGAGAGACTGGCGTCGGCAAGGAACTCATTGCAAGAGCCGTAGCCTGTATGTATGACAAGTTTATTACAGTCAACTGCAGTGCCATTCCAGAAAATCTCATAGAAAGCGAGCTTTTTGGTCACACCCGAGGAGCCTTTACAGGCGCCCAGACAGATCGCATTGGACTTTTTGAAGCCGCAGACGGCGGGGCAATTTTCCTTGATGAAATAGGAGACATGCCCCTTCACGCCCAAGTCAAAATATTGCGAGTTCTCCAAAACAAGGAAATCCGTCCTGTTGGTTCCAATAAGACGAAACACATCGAAGTTCGTGTCATAGCAGCGACTAACAAAAACTTAAAACAAGCGGTTGCCGACAAAACATTCCGTGAAGATCTCTATTACCGTCTAAACGTTATTCCGCTTAAAATTACGCCATTGCGTCATCGTTCGGAAGATATTCTCGACCTTGCCAATTACTTTATCAAAATTTATCAAGGTCCTGGAAACAATTATCAAATTTCAAAAGAGGCTCTCAGTCTTTTGCAAAAGCATTCATGGCCAGGCAATATCCGCGAATTGGAGAATCTAATCCAACGAACGCTTTGCTTTGCCAATTCAGAAATCATCCAACCCGAAGATTTAAAATTCGACAAGGATGAACAAGAGGAGGAAAGTAATCCTCTCCTGGAATCAGGGATTCTTCCGCCGCTCAGTACCAAATTATCTTACGAACAATTCCGTGAAGCACAGCTTATTCAAGAAAAGAATTTTCTCAAAGGCGTGATTGCGCAAAACAATGGATCCGTCAGTGCAACCGCAAAACAGCTAGGGCTTATCCGTACAGCTCTATACAACCGCCTTCGTCGTCTCGAAGTAGATGTGAAGGAACTTCACTAACATTTCTTCCGATTCAACGCTAGAAACGTTCAATTCTAAAGCCTCTTTGCTTTAGAATCTCAATGACGCTGTTCTTTTCTAAAGCAAGATGAGCAGTTCCTACAACCACAAAAATATTGCGGTCTTCCTCCAGAAACTCAGCCACAGCATTGGCCATCTTTACATTACGACTATTGTACAGACGGTCTTCCAACTCATCTTTCAATTTTTTATCACTTTCGCAATTGTCTTCGGGCAAACATTCTCCCGACTCCGCATTCAAAAGAACCTGCATCAAGGAATCATTCCCTGTTTTCCAAGCTTGAACAATTCCGGAAACCATTGAATCCAACTTATCGATTTCTCGAAGAGTGCTTTTCATATAGTAAATTCCTGCAGAGTCTGAATTTTCAGAACCTGAAAGAGCGTCCACCTGTTCTTTCACAGTTTCTAGCCCAACAACAACCTTGCCCTCTTCAACTGCACGACCAATGAGCACGTTGTCAATGCCATATTCCGGATTGATACCCGCACGTTGAATTGCTACAGAACTTAACATCATGGCGGCAAACCAGGGACGATAGCGAATCAGAGACTGTATAGGAAAATTCCAAGCAGAACAAAGACTATCTAGTGTATTCCACAATGCACGCGGCAATACTTCATTTAACATTTGACCATCAGGAAGAACTCCTTGACGCAACGAATTCTTTCCAATTTCTGCACTGACAGAATCATCGGACACATCGATTTCAACCCCAAGTTCCTCCGCATTTGCAAAAGCAGTCTCAATCACCGAATCCAAAGGATAAAATGATTCATCTGCAAAATGAATGCTTCCTAAAAGCCACACCGACGAATTTTCATCGGAAACCTTCCAAAGAAAATGATTTCCCCTTTGAATAATTTCCTTTTGCAGAGGCTCTTTTTGAGACGAGCATGATAGAAAAGCAGCAAGCCAACAAAGAATTATTAGCAAAAAATACTTTCTCATTTGGTCCATTCCAACAAGCCATTCGCCCGAGCGTCAACCGTTTTTTCCACCTTTACACAACCATCATAAATGACCATCAAGCGGTCACTATATTTTTCAGCATATTCCACAGAATGGGTGGAAACTAGAATTCCCATATTCCTTTCGATTGCCAATTTTTTCAACAACTTAAACAACCGATGGCTGCGAGGAATATCCAAAAACGCGTTTGGTTCGTCTAGCAAAAGAATTCGAACCTGTTGGGCAACAGCCTCTGCCAAATATACACGGCTACGTTCCCCATCACTAAGGCTTGTCACCTGGCGATTTACAAAAGGTTGCAGTTCAAGCAAATCAATAGCTTCGTCAATGATACGATTGTCCTCTGCAGAACGGCCATCAAAAAGCCCTGCATAAGGGGAACGTCCCAAGCCGACAAATTCACGGACAGTCATTCGATCTGGAGCAATTCCGCTCATGCTCACAAGAGAGATTCGCTTCGCCAATTCACGGACCGGCACATTTTTTATACAAACTAACTTTTCACAAAAATCGTCTTGCAACAAAGAAACAGTTCCAAACAAAGCAGGGATTCTTCCGGCCAAAGTTTTTAGCAAGGTGCTTTTACCGCAGCCGTTCTCCCCCATGAGAGCTACGACCTCTCCTCCATGAAGATCAAAAACAAAGGGGCTTGCAAACCCTTGTCCGGAGTATCCAAAAACAAGTTTGTCACAATTCAACAACACAGCCATTAGCGAATCCGCCCCCCACGGATTATCACCCATAGAACCACAGGAACACCCACCAAACTAAGTACCGCATTTAGGGGCAGAGTCTGGAAAAGGGACGCGGCCGAGCATAGGACTATTCCGCACAAGGCGGACCCCGGTAAAAGAACCCGGTGGTTGCTGGTCCTAAACAACATGAACGCTAGGTGGGGAACTGCAATTCCCACAAACGCGACCGGGCCGCAGAAGGCCGTAGCCGCTGCAGCCAATACAGAGCTTCCAAGCAGAACAAGACCACGGCCCAACCTAACGTTAACGCCTAAACCTCTAGCAAAGTCATCTCCCAACCGCACCGCATTCAAGTACTTCACAGAACAAGCCACCAGCACAAGACCAGCAAGCGTCACCCCGAGGAACATATAGATGCTGTCAAAGGTCAAACGTCCAAAGCTCCCCATCCCCCAGGAGACGTACACCCGTAACGACTCCGCATCGCTATTCACAACCAGCAAACTCACCATGGCATCAATAAAATATCCCACCAGAAGTCCAACAACAAGAAGGATGGTGGAACTGCTGAATCGAGAAGCCACAGCCATAATCATAGCGGTCACTACAAAGGCACCCATTGCCGCTGACGAAAACACACCAAGATGTCCAAAACTAAGACCAGCCAGCAAGGACAAGGCAACCCCGAGACTAGCACCACTGCTTATTCCCAAAACAAACGGACCTGCCAGAGGATTTCTAAAAAGACTCTGCAAAGAAAGACCTGACACGGAAAGACAAATTCCAGACAAGGCGGCAGCCACTAGACGGGGAAATCGAATCTCCCAAAAAATCTGTCGGGCCATTGATGACGAAGTTCCGTCTTCACAAAACAGTGACGACCACGAAATGTCCACCGAACCTGAGGTCAAGGTTAGATACGAAAAAAGAACTGCGAAGGCAGCCAGAGTAGCAAAGCCAACCACCGTTCTTCGTTTCATAGAAAGTTGAGAAAATATCTTATTTCTTTTTTTCGGCGGGCTGCTTCATTTCTGCAGTCCCCTTAACATCTCTGCGATAAATTTCAGGAGGAATATTGTCAAATCCCTGCAGAGCGTTCAGCCAGTTATCGTTCAAGTCTCTAAATTCCAGCTTATTCAAGCTGTAAACCAGAGAATCGCCAACAATTTCAAACGTGATAAAGTCCCAACGAACCACCTTACGATCAGAGAAAACCTCACGGCTGATGATGGATTCATCAGAATCAAAACGATAACGAGCCTTAAAGACGTATTCACCCGTCATCTGGTAACGACCCGCATCGGAATACGTCCGAGTGGTCCCAATCAAGGTATCGTTTTCACAAAAACGCAATTCAGCATCACGGAAAGCATGACCATGGGCAATAATCGGAGTACGCCATACGCCCACCAGTTTTTCTTTCATATTCTTCTGTAGGACGGTATCAATATTCCAGTGATCAAAGTTTTTCTTGTCGTACCGAGCACGCTGGACATACTTACCTTCCTGAACCAGCTTGCGTACGCTATCGGCCTTTGCCTTTGAAAGGCTGTCGGCATTTCGAGAACCCACGGTGGAAGCAACACGGTTCATGGAATCAAGCTTGGCCTGGATCATTTCATCCAAGGTGGCAACAGCCCCACGCGGCGAAGATACCACCTGGGAATTTACCGCAGCACCCTGAGCAGGAGCAGAAGCGCCGGTCTGGGCAAAAGCCACCTGGAACAAAGCCAAAGACAACGCAGTCAGAACAATATGCTTATAAGTAGAGAAACTCATCGCCCTAAATCTAGTTAAAGCTATTTGAAAAAAGAAATAGTGGACTTCAAAAAATGGCTATCTTTGGGCTATGCTAGACTATTCTCAAGTTCCCTCCCCCTGCTATGTCCTGGATGAAACCCGTCTCCGTAAAAATATGGAGATTTTGGACAATATCCAGAAGAAAACCGGTGTCAAAATCATCTGTGCCCTAAAGGGGTACAGTTTTTGGCGTTCATTCCCCTTGGTAGGCCAATACCTGGCAGGAGCAACCGCCAGCAGCCTAAACGAGGCTAGACTAGCCAAGGAGGAGATGGGAAAAGAAGTCCACGTCTTCGCTCCGGTTTATGAAGACGACGAAATTGATGAAATTTTAAGCTGTGCAGGGCACATTACCTTCAATAGCTTCAGTCAGTGGACCCGCTACAAGCAAAAAGCTCTTCAAGCAGGAGTCAGCTGCGGTATTCGCGTAAACCCTCAGTTTTCCACCGTAGATACAGACCTATACAATCCCTGCGGAAAATTCAGTCGTCTTGGAGTCACTGAAGCAGAATTCAAGCCAGAACTTCTTGATGGTATTGAGGGTTTGCATTTTCATGCCCTTTGCGAACAAGATGCCGATGCCCTGGAAGGTGTGTTAAAGGCATTTGAACAGCACTTTGGAAAATATCTCCCCCAGATGAAATGGGTCAACTTTGGCGGCGGTCATCACATCACCCGCAAAGACTACCATAGGGATGATCTAGTCCGTATCCTCAAAGACTTCATGGGACGCTATCCCCACCTGGAAGTCATTATGGAACCGGGCGAAGCCGTCGGCTGGCAAACAGGCGAACTGGTCACAACCGTAGGAGACCTAGTCCATAACGAAATGGATATCGCCATCTTGAATGTATCCATCAGCGCCCACATGCCGGACTGCCTTGAAATGCCTTACCGTCCCGCCGTTACCGGAGCGGGAATGCCTGGCGAGAAGAAGTACACATACAAATTAACCGGAAATTCATGCCTAGCCGGTGACCAGCTCGGAGATTTTTCTTTTGACCATCCGCTTGAGATCGGTGAGAAGATTATTTTCGAAGACATGATCCACTACACCATGGTGAAAACAACCTTCTTCAACGGCGTTCGTCACCCCAGCATCGGCAAGTTCGACGAGCAAGGCAAATTCCACCTGCTTCACAAGTTCACCTACCAGCAGTTTAAAGACAAACTTTAATTAATGAAGAATGAAGAATGGGTATAATCACGGCTTCGCCGTTTTTATATTGAGCGCGAAGCGCCACTATCTAAATTGTTAATTGTTCATTGTTAATTATTAACTGATATGAAGTTTACATCAGAAGAAGATACATACAACTGGGCCATTGAATTCGGTCGGACGCTAAAGCCTGGCGACAAGGTTGCCTTATTTGGAAATCTGGGCGCAGGCAAAACCGTCATCAGCCGAGGGGTCTGCAAGGGTCTGGGCTTTGAAGGAGCCGTCTGCTCCCCCACCTACACCATTCTACATGAATACCCCAACAATCCTCCCATCTTTCATTTTGACTTGTACCGTCTCGAAGGAGGCGCCGACCTAAATGAGGTGGGTCTAGACCCCGACTACCTATCCCAAGGAATCAGTTTGATTGAATGGCCAGAAAGACTGGAGGAAAACAATCCGGGAATCACCCACAAGATTACCATTTCCATTCTTTCAGAAACAGAACGAGACATCCTTGTAGAAAAACTGTCCTAAAAATTTTCACACCGTTATGCATTGGATTTTTCATAACGAAAGAAACCCCTGGAATCCAGGGGTTTCTTCTTGTTCAAGAACAAACAAATTTATTCAGGCTTCGCCAAGGACGCAATGGATTCCCAATCTTTCTTCTCGCCCATGCCGTCCAGGAGCATCCCACCCTTATAGTTCTTCAACAGCTTTACAGCGCCAGCGGTATCGCCTTCGGCCAAGGAGGTCTTGGCATCAAGAAGAACACCTTGCTGCAAGAACCGCAGAGAATCAATTTCCACCATACGGTTTTGACCAAGAATTTCAAGAGAGTCCGTCGTGAAACTCAAGTCCAGAGTGCTCTTATAGCAGGCTTCAGCCTCTAAATACTTGGAGGCATCTGTTGCTGCGGCCACATAGAGAGCGTCACACTGGCCATAGACTTCAGCAGTCTTTTTCTTGGCGTACTGGTAATACTGATAGCCACCCACAACAAGAGCTATAATCACCACCAGGAAAACGCCATCTTGCCAACCCATCATAGGAGCCTTCGGCATTTTAGGCTTACCATTAATGGTATCGCCAGCTTCCAAGCGTTCTTCAGCTTCGTCAAAGGGACTCTTTCCATTTAAAAAACTAAAAGCCATTTTTTTGTCCTATCTTTTGGAAATTGCGTCATAGACGCGTGCATATAAATAAATCTGTTTCAGAAGGCTTGCAAAGCCATTAGAACGCGTAGGAGAAAGCCCAACGTTCAAACCAATATCCTGAAAGAATTTTGGGTCTACAGAAAGAATATCTGCAGGAGACATATCATTGTAAATGCTCAAAGCCAAAGCACCCAGTCCTCGGCTAATCAGCGGGTTCGTCGTTCCGCCTTCAACATCCATTTCAAAATGAATTGCAGAACCCGTAAACTGCGGAACCAGGTACATGGTCGCAGCGCAACCTACCACAATAAACTTTTCTTCTTTCAAACCAGGATCCATGGCCTTGTGAGCCTTGGCCAAATCAAGAAGATACTTCCACTTATCATCGGGATCGGCACCGGGAGCAGTAAAGGCAGCAAACTTTTCCCGAACCAGTTCAAGACGTTCATTAATTGTTTCCGACATCCAATCTCCACTAGTGCAAGAATGAGCGCATCTTCCAAATCAAGGACGGACAAGCCCACAGTACCTTAAAGAAAATACGGAACAAAGTCTGTTTTTCACGGGGCAACTTGGAAAGCTGGTAAGCGGCCTTGTCAAACTGCTTATCCGAAATTTTATCAAAGTCTTTCTTGCCACGGGCAATCTGCAAATGTCCCTTTCCATATGCATCCATCCAGCGGTCAAGAACACTGGACTCTATGGATTTACGCTCTGCAAGTCCAGAAGCATTGAGCCATTCTACAGCAGCCGTTGCAACAATTTTTCCGCAATGGAGAGATTCCACAATTCCTGAGCGGCTAATGGGATTTACGCAGCTAGCAGCATCGCCAGCCTTGAAAAGACCGCACATAGCCAAAGGCTTTGTGGATTGACCGCAGGCAATCTTTCCGCCATAAATAGCCTTGATGGTTGCCTTGGGATATTCCCGCTGGATAAAGTCTAAAAGCTTCTGACGTAAGCTAGTCTTACACTTGTAGTCCTTGCCCATGACAAAGCCAATGTTCACTTCCTTACCGTCGCGAGGGAAAATCCAGCCATAGCCAGAGTTGAACTCGCCTCCAAAGAACAAGTCAATATGTTCCTTGCTATGTTCAATTCCCTCTGCAACCGCAAAAAGGGCGGGTTCCAAATCGGCATCGCCAGATTCTATCCCCTTAAGACAATCAACATGGCTAGTAAGCCTTGCACCAGGCCCCGTTGCGTCGACGACCAGCGTAGAGTGAATAACGGTTTCTTCGCCATTTACACAAACTGTAATATTCCAACCAGAATCATCGGTTTCAGGATTTACTGCAACCAGGCTCTTTACGAGAACATCATAATGGCATTCCACACCTGCCTGAGCGCATCCATCTGCGATAGACTTGTGGAAAAGAGAACGATTCAAAAGGAGGCCACAATTTTTGCTATAGAATTCAGCCTTGTAGCGACTGGGCGACGTAAAGTAGATGCCGGAAATGTCCTGACGGACCCAAGAACGATCAATGGGCCACAGTTTGGACAAACGGTTGGTGGAAACGGCTTCGGCACAAAAAATCGGTTCCTTCCAGGGTTCCTTTTTGTCCAAAAGCAAAATCCGTCTACCACCGGCAGTCAAACGTCCAAGGGTACAGGCAGCCATGAGACCGGCAGGACCGGCCCCACAAACCACTACATCGTACTGATTTGACGCGAAAACACTCATTTCGACCTATAAGTTAGCTTTTATTTGCAGAGTTTTTTTATTTCTGTTGTAGTTTTCCAAATTTTTTAGTTATTTTAGGGCTATCTGTTATTTGGTTTATCCTTAAAGGGAAGATTGTATATGAACATGAAGAGAGTATCTAAGTTTGGCCTTTGCCTGATCAGCGCCCTTGCACTGAATGCATTCGCTCAGGAAAACTGGGTGGGTCAGGACCTGAAGGTTTCTTTTAGTAACAAGCGTATCGATGGTTTTGACTTCTCCAAGTCCAAGGCCGTCAAGAACACTACCGACTTCCGTCGTGCTACCGGCGAAGGTGTCAAGTTTGAAAAGGCTTCCCTCCCTGAGGTTTCCTTCCAGAACGCAGTGATTAGCAACGCCACTTTTGAAGATGCCAACCTCCAGAAGGTGACCATCAGTGGTGCTGACATCCGTAACTCCACTTTCGAAGGTGCAAACCTGGAAGGCGCAAACCTTTATCGTGCAACCCTTCTTGGAAGCCAGTTCCCCAAGACCAACCTGAAGAACGCCCGCTTGGACGCTATGAAGGTGGACGAAAACACCGACTTTAGCAAGTCCGACTTCACCATGGCTTCCGTTATGGACGTGGACCTTACCGGTGCAGACTTGACCAAGACCAACTTGACCAACGCCAATTTCTCTCGTTCCTTGATGGCAGGTGCAAACCTCCGCAAGTCAACTCTCGTCAAGACAGACTTTACCGCCTGTAACTTGATTGCAGCAAACTTCAAGGGTGTGGACCTGATTGACGTTAACTTCTCCAAGGCAGGTCTTTCCCAGGCCAACTTTGATGGAGCCGACTTCAAGAACGTGAACTTGCAGGAAGCAGACCTTTCTTTGACCACCTTTAACGATGTGGATCTGTCCAAGACCCAGCTCCAGAAGGCCAAGTTCGCACAGTCCACCGTCAAGAACATGAAGTTCGCCGGTCAGGACCTGAGCAGCGTTGTATTCGACAAGGGCTCCGTTGCCAAGAGCGACTTTAGCAAGGCTAAGCTTAACAAGGCATCCTTCTACGACGCATCTGTCGAAAAGAACGAATTCCAGGGTGCAGAATTGATGAAGTCCGTTTTTGATGGCGCATACGTCTTCAAGAACATCTTCGATAAGGCAGACCTCACCAAGGCTAACTTCGCCAACTCCACCATCGAACGTTCCGACTTCCTCGGCACCCAGCTGGGTGGCGTAAGCTTCGCCGGTGCAAAGCTCGTGAAGGTCAGCTTCCGCAATGCAAATATGCAGGGTGTGAAGATCGACGCTGACACCAAGATGGAAGACGTGGACTTCTCCGGTGCAAACCTGGAAGGTGCAAAGATCGAAAAGTTCACCGCCAAGAAGGTAATCTACGATAACAAGACCGTCTTCCCCTCTGGTTTCGAACCTCGCCAGTATGGTTTCACCAAGCCGGGTGAAAAGGCTGCAGACATTAAGGTTAGCGGCAGCGGCAAGTCCAAGGTTTCCGACGACGCAATGCCCAAGAAGAGAAGAAAGAAATCTTCCGACGAAGATTAATTAACCGTCTCTAGGTTGTTTATTCTTAAATAACGGATAAGAAAAAGGAAGGTTCTCAAAGGGAACCTTCCTTTTTTCAATTCAAAACAAAGCAGCAGAAATCTATTGCTTATCCATAAGCCAAGAAATGGCCTCACCGAGAGTCTTGACGCGAGTTACCTTCAAAGATGACTGGGGCGATTTTCCCTCTCCCGATGGAGAACCTGAAGGCATGCTTCCGCTGGCAGGGACTATGGCTTCCGTCATGCCTAAGCGGCGGGCTTCCTTAAGGCGCTGGTCCAAGAGGCTAACACTACGGATTTCTCCGGAGAGGCCGAGTTCCCCGATGGCAATGGTCTGACGGGACAGAGGTATCCCTAGGTGGTTACTGGCAATGGCCAGAGCAAGAGCCAAATCCGACGAAGTATCGTTGATTTTCATGCCGCCAGCGATGCTTGCAAATACGTCGGAAGCCCCGATGGTAATACCGCCGAACTTTTCCAGCAGGGCAAGAATGATAGTGAGGCGTTTTGCATCAATACCTGCGGCAACCCGCTGGGGTACCGCGAAGGTAGACGGATTGACAAGAGCCTGAGTCTCGAACAGGAGTGCGCGGGAACCTTCCAGCGTGCAACAGACCACACTGCCCGGTGTAGGCGGTACGCCTTCCTGCAGGAACACCTTGCTGGGGTTAGGAACCGAGGACAGCCCGTGGCTCGTCATCTCGAATACGCCGATTTCATCCGTAGCGCCAAAACGATTCTTGATAGTCCGAAGCAGACGGTACTGGTGGTTGCGGTCTCCTTCAAAATAGACCACCGTATCCACCATGTGTTCTAGAATGCGGGGACCCGCTATCTGACCATCCTTGGTGACATGCCCAATCAGAACCGTTATACAGCCCGTATTCTTCGCCCATACCATAAGGTCCAACGTACATTCGCGAAGTTGTGCCGCAGAACCAGGGGTTCCATTCAGGTCGCCCTTATAAACAGTCTGGATGGAGTCGATGACAAGTATCTGAGGCTTGATTTCGTTAGCCTGCTGGATGATTTTTTCGAGACTTGTTTCGCAAAGCAGGAGCATGTCGGAACCAGCCACGTTCAGACGTTCGCTGCGAAGCTTGACCTGGCAGGCACTTTCTTCGCCACTGACATACAGGGCCTTGACTCCAGCGGCGTTCATCGTAGCAAGCGTTGTAAGAACCAGCGTTGACTTGCCAATACCAGGATCGCCACCAATAAGCACGAGGCTTCCCGGGGCAAAGCCACCACCCAACACGCGGTCGAATTCCGTATTGGCAGTACTCAACCGTTTGGTGTCTTCGGTAGCAACATCCCTAAGGGACACCACCTTATGGACAGGACCGCCCAGCCCTCGCCCACCGCGACCTGCGGCTACATCCAGTTTTTCGACCACATGTTCCTTAAGACTGCTCCAGGCCCCGCAGAACGGACACTTGCCCGCCCACTTGGGAGTGGTGTTACCGCATTCCGTACAGAGGAACTCTATTTCTTTCTTGTTTTTGTTTACTGCTACCATGTGCACTAATATAAATATTTTCAGCTGACAATTTATGTCAAAAAACAGATAATTCCTGTAAGGACAAGAAATTAAATTATAAATAATCACATTATTTTCCATATTGCAAGAAAAAGAGCACCTACTCTAAAAGTTTTATTTATTCTACTTGTAGTGTATAACCACGATGGCATACACTTTTCGGTTAGGAGAACAATTATGAAATCAACGATGAAAAAGTTGTTCTGCGGAGCAGTCATTACAGCAAGTGCAGTAGGCGCCAATGCAGCCACAAAGCATTTGGAAATTGTAATTCCCCCTCAGTTCGAAGAATGGATTCAGGATATTCCCATGATCAGCATGGACGGGGGCAAACAGGTTCCGAAATGAAGCCCCTCCCCAATCGCTGCGGTTGGGTCTATGCGGACCTGGATGCAAGCGTTATTAGCGATAACGTGGTGTTTTTCCGAAAGGGCGATACCGATCGTCTGGATATGATCGGTATCAACGGAAAATGGGAAACATCGGCTACATCTACCCCCATCCCTCTTGCAACCCTCTTCTCCACATATAACGCAGACACCCTCTATTTCGTTACAGACGAAGAGCAGTTTCTCACTTACGAAGACAATGGCTGGTATAGTGAATTCCCCGAAGGCGTAGAAGGCGTTTGTCAATATAGTTGGCCCATGGTCATTTATGATACAGATGCCAAGCTGCACACGGCCTTCTCCTGCTATGCTTCTGGCGGAGAAGGTTGCCAATCAGGCATTGATGGCGAAGTGGATATGACAACTGCACTAAAAGCAATCAACGCCTGTAACGGAGTCACCCCAGGTATCGTAGAAAGTACCTTGGACACCTCAGTCCCCCAACTTAAGCGCAAGCCTAAGCTTACCAAAGAAGGTTCCAAGTGCTTCATCAGCGAAAAGTACTTCAACCAGCTGTTCAATGCAACAGAGGGAGTCAACGAAGCTAGCTGTACTGACATTCCGTTAAGCAAGAATCAGAGCAACCATTGGAACTACAGTTCAGACTACTTCATCCTTGCCGGAAGTAAGACTCCAGGATTTTTCCCTGTAGAGGCTTCTACGGACGAGGTCATCAAGGCAAATGGCCAGCAGCCCTTAACGACCGCACGCCTCAAGCGAACTGCAGAAGGTTCCATCTTCTACGGACCGGACCTGAGAACTGTGGATGAAAAAACGGGCTACCCGAAAATCAATCAGGTCTGTAACGGACCCGGCTGGACCGGTGGAATCGACTGTACCGGATATTTTGACGACGGGGATCATACCGAAGCCCTTCTAAAGACGGTATTCAACAGCAGCACCTGTTTTATCGGCTGGTCCTGCCCGGACAAAGCTCCGGAAGGTTGGACTTTCTACAAGACAAATACCGACACACCGCTATCTTCTTCTGATAACCTTACAGGAACACCTCGCTGGGTGGGAGAACGCAACCAGCATTTCTGTACGGAATCCCATCTTCAATTCACGTACGATAAAGGCCAGACATTCTCTGTGGTCGGCGATGACGACATCTGGGTGTTTGTCGACAACAAGCTGGCTATTGACTTGGGCGGAACTCACCTGGCAGCACCGGGATTCGTGAACTTGGATCAGTTCGAAGGACTTAGCGGGAAATTAATCGAAGGAAACAACTACAACATCGATATGTTTACCTGTGACCGTCGCACCACCATGTCAAACCTGAACATAGAGACGAACATCTATGTACGTAATATTCCTTCCAATCTGGACGTTCGCCTCATAAGGGATCCTTCTGCAAGCACTTCTTCCTACGAGATTTGCTACCATAGCACCATTTCCAGTTGCAAGGACATGATTGATGGAATTGAAGACTCCACTACTTGCGAGCTAGCATCAAACAAGGTCCAGTATTTCCTTTCAAAGGACGAATTTGCAGATATCGACAAGGACGAACTTCTTGAAAATGGCAAGGTCCACTACGGAGGTGTTGATCTCACTAACCCGGCGGCACCTCAGATTGATCGCCAGAAGATTGATCTTCCCGAGGGAAGCTACTACCTGTTTGTAAAAGTCAATGAGAAGGTCAAAAAAATTACCACCTTCCGCCATATCGATGAAGACGCCATTACCATCAAACCTGTTACAACCTTCAATATGAAGGTTCATACAGCCGGTTCCTCCATTGCCATTACCGCTCAGGGTACAAAGACCTACAGCGTCATGGACATGATGGGACGTGTTCTCGCCAAGGGCAACCTGACGAACGGCCAGGCTGTCGTTTCCATAGGCAAGAGCGGCAGTTTCCTGGTTCGCGTGGACAACAACATCCAGAAGGTAAACCTGAAGTAACAACATTGTGCGAAACAGAATCGCTAGAACAGCAAAAAGGCAGACTTTAACAGTCTGCCTTTTTCAAAATCACATCAAGTCAGTTGTTCACCAGAATGAAAAGGAAGCTCCCAACTGGACAAAGTATTTATACTTCAAATCAGCATCAAAATTTTTCTCGAAGCGAATTCCCCCGTCCAGATAGCCATGAGCAATTCCGTCGGTACTCGCCAATGGGGAAAGGCGAAGTCCCAAGTCATTCATATAGGTAAAGCTACGCTTGTGGAATCCCTCAGAAATAATCTGAGTGTTCAAGCGACTCCTATCTGAGATCCCAAGCCAGGAACCGGGAACAACGGGAATATACAGCACGCCGCAAATGGCATAAACCGGAACTAAAGCAACAGCCGCCAAGATGTTCCCGACAATACCCATAGATTTCTTCTTGGGTTTTACGGAGGTAGAATCACCAGAATTCTTTTCTGACGAACCGCCTACAAAGAGGGGACCCAGCCCACCAATTATAGCTCCGGCTGCGGCAATCCATAAGGTTTCGTCGGATACTGCCTGAAAATCCTCGGCGAGAATTTGCAGGTGGAACGGTTCGAAGCCGATGGAAACCGGCCAACTCTTGGAGAGCGCGAACAAAAAGCCGATGCCAAGATCTACACCATCTGAAGGAGCGTAACTAGACCTTACATAAAAACCCCCAGGATAATAATGCGGATAGGAACTCTTCAAGCCCATCATTTTAGCTACCTGATTGTTGCTCCAACGTTTGACATCTACAGCCTGATGGGAAATGGAATCTGCCGAAACTGCGGCTTCTTTTGTGGACACTGCCATAGTCGAATCTACAGCTGTGATGGAATCTGTCTGTGCCACGGTTTCAGGTAAATCTGCCACGGAGTCTTTAACAGGAACGATTTCTGTTTCTGCGGGAAGAACATTTTCTGCAGCCACCGTATCAGCAACAGATTCTTCGCCTTGGGCGTATACAGCGCAAGTCAAGACCAGCAGAAAACAAAAGAAACTTGAGATAAATTTATTCATAATCAAGAAATTCATTCAAAAGATTCGCCGTCAACCCTAGCAACCTAGCCAAGACCGCTTGTAAGGTATAACAGACGCTCTTGGCAAGACGTCCGTTTACTTGTTGGGCTTGCTTACCACGGGGCGGATGCGCTTACCGCAGAGAGTCACAACGATATGTGCCTGGGCAAACATATAGTAGGCGGTATCACGACTGTTATTGAGGGTGGATTTCGGATCGTAATCATCCTTGGTCACAAAAACTTCAGATACGCCAGAAAGGCTCACATCCAAGGCGCAGCGTTCGCAGGGGAAACCAATCACATAAAGTTTGGAACCTTCGGGGACCTTACCGCGAGCATAATGCAGAGCGTTGATTTCGGCGTGAACCATAAAGGGATACTTGTTGGCCTCAAACTCGTGATGACTCAAAAGTTCTCCAGAATCCGCATCCAGCAGGTCGTACGCCAGCAGTTGCTTCTCACGAGTGTAGGGCACCGTCTCGTCATCAAAGCCGGCGGGAGCACCGTTGTAGCCTGTACTGATGACGCGACCTTCGGGAGACACCAGAATGGCACCCATCTGGGTGTTTTGATCTTTACTAAGACGAGCCTGAGCCACCATCATCTGGGTGTAGACTTCGTCACGAAGCTTTGTGCGGGAGGAATTGTTATTCATGAGGTTAAATATAATAAAAGTGAATTCTGAAACAGGTTCCGAATAACCCCCAAAAGCGAATCTTGAAACGAGTTCAAAATGACGTCAAAAAAAACTGGTGGCAGCCGAAGCCACCACCAGCCTTTGGGGGTTAGGAGGATTCCTTGGGAGATTTCACTCCATTGGATGCGCCGAATTATTCGACGGTTGCACCCTTCTTCAAAGCGTCTTCAAGAGTCATGCCGGTATAGTCCTGAGCGTTGAACCAGCGACCGCTCTTCTTGTCGTCCAAGAGGACACCGACCATAGAGCCGGGCACCACAGTTTCGGGAGCGTTAGGAGCGTTGGGACCACCCAAATCAGTACGGAGCCAACCCGGATCCATAACGTTCATCATCACATCGGTACCATTCAGCTTTACAGCAAAGTCCTTGACGAACTTGGTGAGAGCAGCCTTAGCGCAGGCATAACCCATCAGTTCCGGTTCGTTGGCGATGCCGCTAGTGGTAAGCTGCATACGGCCAAAGCCACGCTTGATCATGCCAGGCAGGAAATGATAGGCAATCTGGATGGGAGCGTAGAAGTTGACAGCCATCGCGTGATGGAAATCTTCCATAGTATTGGACAGGTAATCCTGGAAGTAATGGCTCATGAGACCAGCGTTGTTGAACACCAGGTCCACCTGAATGCCCCAGGAATCAATTTCGGCAAGAGCGGCAGCCACTTCATCGGCACTTTCCAGGTTGCAGCCCACAGCACGAACTTCAACACCATAGGGCTTCAGTTCTTCGATGACCTTGTCTGCATTTGCCTTGCAACGACCCTGAAGGATAATATTTGCACCAAGCTTAGCCATTTCAATAGCAGTGAGGCGACCTACACCGCGACAACCACCGGTAATTAAAGTCCACTTGCCTTTAACATCAATCATGTTATTCCCGATCCTTTAAATTTTCTAGACGCAAAAACTTGCGAATTTTTATGCCCCTTGGGCTATCCTTAAGATAGACTTTTTTTATTGTCCTTGACATATATTTTCTTTACGATTCTGTATACAAGTGTAAGCACTTAAATTTTAGAGTATTTGTCCCCAAAATGCGTCCACCATTCTAAGATTATTTCTAGATTACAAAAAAATTATCAGGAAAATATCTATGAAACCTCGTGATAACTGGGGCTCAAAACTGGGCGTCATCTTGGCTGTGGCAGGTTCCGCAGTAGGTCTTGGAAATTTTTTACGTTTTCCCGTCCAAGCGGCAACTAATGGCGGCGGCTCTTTCATCATCCCCTACTTGATAGCGTTTTTACTCCTGGGAATCCCACTTTCCTGGATGGAATGGACCTTAGGTCGTGCCGCAGGTGGCAAGCGTCATGGTACCGCTCCGGGTGGTTTCCATTATATTCTGGGCAAGAAGCCTTGGGCAAAGCACCTGGGGTCCCTGTGTATTTTGCCTCCGCTGTTCATCAGTTTCTACTACATGTTCATCCAGTCCTGGATTCTAGCATTTACCTACTACTCCGCCACAGGAAAGCTGATGGAAGTTGTTGCCGGCGGCTACGTCCCCATGAAGGAATTTTTCGGCAATTACATCATGCTGAACACAAAGATAGGCCCCTTCCCCGCCGCAATCCTTTTCTTCCTTGTCACCTTTGCATGCAATATGGGCTTGCTTAGCTTTGGAGTCCGTAAAGGCATTGAACGCGTAAACAAGATTACCATGCCTATTCTTCTAGTGATGGGCTTGATCCTTGTGGGTCGCGTCTTGACCATTGACGGCATTGGCAAGGGACTTGCCTTCGTATGGAACCCCAACCTCTCTGAAATCACCAACCCCACTGTATGGCTTGCCGCTTCTGGTCAGGTGTTCTTTACCATGAGCCTTGGCATGGGTATTGTATTCTGCTACGCCAGCTACCTGAAGCCCAAGGAGGACCTGGTGCTTTCGTCCCTGACAGCAGCTTCTACCAATGGCTTTGCAGAAATCATTCTGGGTGGAACCATTGTGATTCCCATGGCAGTGCTTATTGCTGGTGCAAATATTGAGGAATGTGCCAAGCTGGGAACCTTCGGACTTGGCTTCCAGACCATGCCCTTCGTATTTGGCCAGTTGCCCTTTGGCGGTTTCTTCCAGACTTTATGGTTTGGCATGCTATTTATCGCAGGTGTTACCAGCGCCATCTCTATTATCCAGCCCCTTATCAGCTTCTGCGAGGACGACCTGAAACAGAGCCGTAAGGGAGCCATCACCTCTGTCAGTGTCGTGACATTCCTAGGCGGTCTTGTTGGAATCTTTGGCCTTGCCGCCGGTGCGGTTGACGAATTTGACTTCTGGGGCGGCAGTTTCCTTCTGGTGTTCATCGGAACCATCCAGGCATTCATCTTCTCCTTCGTGCTGGGCAAGCGCAAGGTAAAGCAGGTAGACGGTTCGGAAGAATCCGAGGCATTTGCACTGATGAACGAAGGTGCGGCTTTGAAGCTTCCAAAGTTTTTCAGATTCATCATCCGTTACGTCTGCCCCGCCTACCTGGCCATCGTACTTGTGGCTTGGCTCGTTCACGACGGTTGGGCAGTAGTAAGTCTGCAAGGAGTTTCCCCCGATGCAATGGTGACTTTCCTGGGCCACCAGATGAGCCAGATTTCTTTCACCTGGGGAATTCGAATTTTCTTGCTGATTTGCACAATCTTGTTAAATGTGCTGATTTACATGGCCTGGCGCAAGGGTGATCCGGCAGATGTTCCCCCTACCACCCATAAGCAGAACATGCCCGTTGGCGATTCTGACGACGTTCACGTAAACAAGAAGGAGGCTAAATAATGGAACTTTCTACTGGTGGAATCATCTTCATGATCGGTTCCTGGACGGTCATTGTCGGCCTTTGCACTTTTTGTTTCAGCAAAGTCTTTAAGCACAAGGATGAAGGCGAAAAATAATCCGTATAAAAAAAGGAAATTTTTCTGAAGGAGATTCAAGATGTTCAATATCAAAAAGAAAATAGATGAACTGGGCCTTACTCTGCCTGCAGTCGCAGCCCCATTGGCAGCTTATGTACCAGCTACCCGCGTGGGCGATGTCATTTTTGTATCTGGCCAGCTGCCCTCCGTAAACGGTGATTTTTCCGCCTTTACCGGAATTGTTCCCGCTGAACTTTCCCCCGAAAAGGCGAAGGAAGGTGCCGCCATCTGTCTCCTGAACAACATTGCAGCGGCCATGAGCATGTTAGAAGATGGAGAAACCTTGAAACTCGTCCAGATGCAGGGCTTTGTCCAGTCCTCCCCCGACTTTAAGGAACAGCCTGCCATTCTGAACGGAGCAAGCGAACTTGCAGTCCAGATTCTGGGAGACAACGGCAAGCATGCCCGCACTGCCGTAGGCGTTGCAGCGCTCCCCAAGAATGCAGGTGTGGAAATCAGCTGTACCTTCCAAGTGACAAAGAGCGAAGTCAAGTTCCAGGGTCGCATGAACTGGATCGAACCGTAAAAAAGCCACGCTTTTTGCCAAACTTGTTATACGTTAGACTCCTAAGACATCAAAACATTCATTTTGGGGCTAAAAAGTGTTATAAGGTCTGCTTGAACTGCGGTTTTTATAACACTTTTTAAGAACAAATTCTGTTTTTGAGCCTATTTTTGAAAGAAAAATGGGATAAAAAAGGTGAATCAAGCTAATTTATCCCACAATTTTACCGAACCAGGGCCAAATCAAAGCGTATTTTGCCAAAATTGTGTTATAAAATCCCACATAACTGAATTTTTATAACACAAATTTTTTTAGAACTCAAATTTCTGAAGCCATTCACGCATCTTTTCTGGCGGGATATTTTCTTTGCGGGACTGTGCGGCAATGAAGGCTCCGGCAAGCGAAGCCATTTTCATCGGATCAAGATTAATTTCCACGCGGCCCAGGTCAAGGCGATCCGCATCGTAACAAGCATCAATGGTAACGTCGCCACTGCTACGTTCTGTGGTGTGGTTCTTGCTGGCGTGATATAGTTTCTCGAACTGTTCGTCTGTAATTTCAAAACGTTTTTCTTCACGACATTTCTTGGCGAATTCTGCACCGCGGCCGCCATGAGTTTCATCGTATCCATCGCTTTCCCGCTTGGAATCGTGGAACAAGGCAAAGAGGCGAACTACGGTAATGTCGGCACCGGTCTTTTTCGCAAGCAACAGTCCGTTAAACTCCACTTGACGCCAATGAGCAAGTCCGTGGATTTCGGAATCATAAACGCGATCCAAATAAACGTAATTTTGTAATGCGGCAAAGTCGATCATAGGGAATTTATAATGAACAGTTAACAATTAACAGTTAACAATGTTTATACACGCGGCTTCGCCGCATCATAATGTAGCGAGCGTCGCTCGCATTCTTTTCATTGTTCATTTTTCATTGTTCACTTTTTAATTCTTCCCGTAGTTTTCCTTCAAATCCATAAGGTATTGGAGGGCCTGCATGGGAGTCATTTCCTCGGGTCGGAGGCGGCCAATTTCCTGCTTCAATAGGAGGGTGCTTTCGTCAGGAGGCGCGAACAAATCAACCTGAGGCTTTTCCTTCAACTTCTTGTTGGCGGCTTCGTCGCTGGGGTCGATTTTATGCTTTTCAAGACGCATCAGGATCTTGCGGGCGCGGCGCAACACGTTGTTGGGAAGCCCCGCCATTTCAGCCACGTGAATGCCATAGCTGGAGTCGCAGGCACCTTCAAGAATCTTGTGGAGGAACAAGAGCTTGTCGCCCTTCTCCTGAACGGCCACCTGGTAGTTGCCGGCGTGTTCAAGGTCTTCCACCAGACCAGTCAATTCGTGATAGTGGGTGGCGAACAACGTCAAGGCAGCGCGGGCAGGTTCATCGTGCAGAGTCTCCACGATGGCCCAGGCAATGGAGAGGCCGTCGAAGGTGCTGGTTCCGCGGCCGATTTCATCCAGAAGCACAAGGCTATGGGCCGTTGCGTTACGCAAGATGTTTGCAGTCTCGATCATTTCCACCATGAAGGTAGAGAGGCCACGGCTCAGGCGGTCGCTGGCACCAACGCGGGTAAAGATGCGGTCCACAACGCCAATGCGGGCAGATTCCGCAGGCACGAAGCAGCCGATTTGCGCCATCAAGACAATGAGGCCAGTCTGACGCAGGTAAGTGGATTTACCAGCCATATTAGGGCCTGTAATCAGCATCAGTCGGGTGGCCTCGGGCGATAATTTCACATCGTTGCTGATGAAGTCTAGATCCGGATTCACCGCCACAATCACGGGATGGAAACCGCCCTTGATTTCGATGCCGGAGCCTTCAAAAACTTCCGGGCAGACGTAGTTGTACTTGCGGGCTGCCCGGGCAAAACTATACAGCGTATCAACGCGGGCAATAGCATTGGCGATTTCCTGAAGTTCAGCACGCCAGGAATTGACGCGGTCGCGGAGTTCAGAGAAAATCTTGTATTCCAGAGCATGAATGTTCACTTCGGCATTGCTGATGACGGATTCACATTCCTTCATTTCCGGAGTGATGTAGCGTTCAGCGTTCACCGTGGTCTGTTTACGGATATACTCATCAGGAATGGGGTTCGTAGCCTTGGCCATGGCGGCGCGGGTCACTTCGATGTAGTAACCGAACACCTTGTTGTAGCCCACTTTAAGGCTAGGAATTCCCAGGCGTTCCTTTTCGCGGGTTTCCAAAGAAGCAATCCACAGGCGACGATCCTTGATGTCGGCGTTCATGGCATCCAACTCGGCATTGGCCCCTTCACGAATCATTCCGCCTTCGCGAACAGTCAGGGGCAAGTCATCATTGAACTGACTGAGAAGTTCCTCTCCCCTACCCTGAGCGCGGACGAGTGCTTCACGCATGGGTTCAAAAATAGGTGAACGCAAACCTTCCAGAACCTCGGCCACCTTGGATGCCTGAGCCAAGGAGCGGCCCATACCAGCAAGGTCACGGGCATTGGCACGGCCAGAGCCTACACGGCCCATCAAGCGTTCCATATCCAGAATGGAAGTGAGGGATTCCTTCAGTTCATCAAGGGCCACCGGGTTATTTACCAGTTCATCGACGGCTTCTTCACGTTCCTTAATGCGGTCCACGGAAATCAGCGGGTGACTTACCCAATCCTTCAAAGTACGGCCACCCATGGCGGTGACGGTAAAGTCCAGTACATAGCAAAGAGTGCTGCTGATGTCGTCGACATTCAGGGGGCGAACCAGTTCCAGATTGCGCAAGGTGGACGGATCCAGAGTCATGTAGTCGTCCAGATTCAAAATCTCCAGAGCCGTAAAGTGGCTCAATTCAGATTTCTTCTGGTACATGAGGTACTGAAGCATGGCTCCAGTCACGGCAGTTTCTTCGGCGCGGCCATCCAGGCCAAGGCCATCCAAGGCTTCCACCTTGAAGTGGTTGAAAAGCGTATCCTTGGCAGCTTCTTCACCAAACTGGAATGCCGGAAGTTCCGTAATCAAAATATTCTCGGACTTCACCAAGTCCATGACACCGTCAGGAATCTTGGTTCCTTCGGGAACCACAATTTCCTTGGGCATGCGGCGGCAGAACTCACATTCAAAAGCCTGGATGGAGCTCTTGCTGGTAGCCAGGTAACCCGTAGTCACATCAGCGATAGCGAAGGCTGCAAGTTCCGCGCCCTTGCCTTCGGCATTTTTTTCTGCGGCAGCCGGGACGTAGGCGCAAAGGTAATTGGCCTCCTTGGCGTCCAGGTTGGCTTCGTTCATGGCGGTACCGGCGCTGATGATTTCCACAATGTCACGCTTAACGATACCCTTGGCAAGCTTCGGGTCTTCCACCTGTTCGCAAATGGCCACGCGGTAGCCTGCAGCCACCATCTTGGGAACGTAACGTTCCGCGGCGTGGTGCGGAAATCCGCAAAGAGGCGTAGCACCGGATGCACCGTTATTGCGGCTGGTCAAGGTAATGCCTAAAATCTTAGAGGCAATGACGGCATCTTCTTCGAAAAGTTCAAAGAAGTCACCCATTCTAAAGAACAGAATACAACCAGGGTTCTGCGCCTTGATATCGTAATACTGCTGCATTAAAGGAGTGCAAGCCATTACAAGTCTCCCATAGAAAGTTCAACCTGATCCGGATTTTCTTCCGGTTCCTGGGGTTCTTCAACCACAACAGATTCGGGCTTGGCATACTGAGGTACCAGAGCGCCGGCCTCCAGAAGTTCACTGAACTCACGCAGACGCGGCAAGTCTTCGGGGATTCGGTTGATACCGAAGTACTTCATAAATTCCTGGGTCGTCACATAGGTGTAAGGGTTACCAACAGTTTCGGCACGGGAGCCAAGGGCAATGAACCCCTTGTCCAAAAGATTGCGGATGGGACCATCAACAGAAGAAACGCCACGGACTTGTTCAATGGCAGCCTTGGTGATAGGCTGCTGGTAGGCAATCACCGCCAAAGTTTCAAGAGCAGCCTGGCTTAGGCGGCGGGCATTAGCTTCCGGGAACAACTTACGAACCCACGGATAATACTTGGCTCGAGTCCTGAAACGATAACCACCGGCCTGTTCAACAATTTCAAAAGGCGAGTTAATCTTGTTCAGGGATTCATTGGCAGCAATTAGGGCATCAGAAACAAGACGAGCATCTAGGAAGTCGCCAAGAATTTCACGAAGCTTTTTTAAGGTCACCACATCAGTAGAGGCAAACACAAGAGCCTGGATAATACGAGCCAGGTCTTCCTGACTTTCCACTTTCGGAAGTTCCGCCGATTCTTCGGCCAATTCATCGATGTTCTGATCTTCTGCCATAATTATTCCAATTAACAATTAACAGTTAACAATGAACAATGAATAATTTAAATATTGGCGCTTCGCGCTGTTTCTAAGACGGCGAAGCCGTGATTATAAACATTGTTAATTTTTCATCCTTCATTGTTCATTTAAAATACTACCAAATCGTTCTTGTGTACAAGTTCATCCGCCACGTCCTTACCCAGCAAGGCGTGGATTTCAGAAGTCTTCTTGTGAAGCACCAGTTTCAAAGTTTCGCTATCAAACTTCGCCACACCGCGGGCCACAGCCTCGCCGGACTCGTTAAGGACTTCAATCAAGTCGCCCTTGTCAAAGTGCTTCTTCACTGCGGTTACACCAACAGGCAGCAGACTGGAATGCTTTTCGCGCAAAGCCTTCACGCCACCTTCGTCCACCACCACGCTTCCGCGGGGAGTGGTAATAAAGCTGAGCCAACGCTGACGGCTATTCAATTTTTTCTTGGAGCCCACAAACAAGGTTCCTTCGGCCTGTTCTAAAATCACTTCGTGAGGAAGCACGCGCATGCCACAAGCAAGGAACGCATTGCAACCGCTCTTGGTCACATTGCGGATAGCCTCAAGCTTGCTACGCATACCGCCGGTACTTACAGCGGAACCTGCCTCGCCGGGCTTACCAGCCAACGCAAGAATTGCAGGCGTAATTTCAGGTACAAAGCGCAACAGACGGGCGTTGGGATTCTTCTTGGGATTATCGTCAAAGAGGCCGTCCTCATCGGTGAAAATCAACAGAAGGTCAGCATCCAAGAACAGCGCCACATCCGAAGAAAGCTTATCGTTATCGCCAACCTTGATTTCGGCAACAGCCAGTGAGTCGTTCTCATTGATGATGGGAACGATCTTACGGGCCAACATGGCCTTGATGGTGTTCTGCAAATTCTTGTAGCGGTTACGGTCCCGGAAGTCCTCTGCAGACAAAAGAATCTGACCAACAGAAAGCTGACACCAGCGGAACATTTCGCGATAGGCGTACATCAAGTCGATCTGACCCACTGCGGCACAGGCCTGCTTTTCGGCAATGACCGTAGGCTTTTCCTTGTAACCCAGCTGGCTCATGCCTGTACCTACCGCACCAGAAGTCACAATCACAACTTCCTTGCCAGCTTCCATAAGGCGAGCCACAGAATCAGCCAACTTCTGGATGTAACGGGTACGAACACCGCCCTTTTCTGAATCCACAAGGATGCGGGAACCAATCTTCACCACAATGCGGTGGGCTTCATTCAAAATGTTCTTTCTTAATTCACTCATAGTACAATTAATAATTAATAGTTAACAATGAACAATTTAGATAATGGCGCTTCGCGCTGTTTTTAAGACAGCGAAGCCGTGATTACAACCATTGTTAATTGTTCATCATTCATTGTTCATTGTTTTAGCGGCAGACCAAGAGGCGGATGGCGTCCAGTCTCAACTGCGGGTTCGATATAATCTTTTTCCATTCCTGGGCGTTTTTGCGAAGCTGCTTCAGCTGTTCGTTATTGCCCGCCTTACCACGCATCATAAGCAAATGATTCATGCGCTGGTATTCCTGCTCGGCACGATTTTCAACAGCCTGTGCGGCGGTCTCAGCAAATTCTTTAGCCTGTGCCAAGACCTCGCGACGAGCAATTGCCAAGCCGTCCTTGCCAAAATACTTGAGTGTCATATTCACGGCCAGGTTTCCCTGGGGCACCGGAACATCCTTAAAACTTGCAGAGGCAAGTTCAGAAACCTTTGCAGAAAGAACTTCGCCGTTGGCAGCAACCAAGACCGTCATATACTTAGGACCGGCGATGTCAGAAACACCCCATTCCTCGGAAACAGAGAAGTCAATGGCGAAATTGTACTGCATGACAAGACCTCGCAATCCTGAATTTTGCCAGATATTGCAAGCCACTGCACCATTATCCAACGTAGTCTCATGGTCCAGCACTCCCTGGGACAAAGGATGTTCCAGGCTGATAAAGTCAACTTCATCGTGGACCATAGCGACCTTACGGTCAAAGGTAATTGTCAGGCTTGAAGCATCAGAATAGCGAGCATCATCTTCGTCACCAGAGGCTTCGGAGAACGTTCCTACAGACTGAACTACACGACCGCCGCCTCCGCTACTTCCCGGAACACCCCCAATATTTTCCGGCATACCAGGAATCGAACCGGCTTCCACCTGAGTGCCCATGGTAATCACAAAACAGCCAGGAATAATGCTCTTATCTATTTCAAGACCGCGTTCCATCAATGAATCGAAAACCAAAGTCTGCAGTTCAGGCTTTGCATCAATTCGGTCGATTTCATCGGTAATTTCCTTGGCCTTGGCAGGATTGCGAGAGTTAAATTCCAACAGGCGATCGCGGCCTTTTTCAATATTCTTTCGCATGGAATCGCAATCTTTTTTCACCTGGGGAATCACGTTTTCCACAAAGTGCAGCAACAATTCCTGCGGTTCAGCAAGGGCGGCGATTAATTCATCGGTGTACTTGAGGAACAATTCGCCTCCACTCATCATGGGCGTTCCAAAAGCGTTCAAGCCGTTGTGGTACCAGCGGAACATGACTTCCTGACCAGAGCCCTTCACATAAGGAACATGGATGATAATATTTTCGGTCTGACCGATACGGTCCAAGCGTCCAATACGCTGTTCCACCAGGGAGGCATCCAGAGGCAGGTCAAACAAAATCAAATGGTGGGCAAACTGGAAGTTACGACCTTCGGAACCAATTTCTGAAGCAATCAAAAGGTTTGCGCCATTTTCACGACTGAAGTTTGCGGCAGCCTTATCACGAGCCATAATGGTCATATTCTCGTGGAACATGGAGAAGGCGCCCTCGCCCAAATATTCCTTCAGCAGTTCTTCCAAAGCAAGAACAACCTGGATGGATTCGCAAATCAAGAGAACCTTATCGTTCTTGTGATCCTTCAGGAACTGTTTCAGCCAGACGTAGCGTTCGTCCATGCACCAGGCATCGGAGTAGCTCGTACACAGCAAACCGTTTTCCTGAATATCTGTGGACATATCCAAGTCATTTTCGGCAGCCACATTGACCATTTCGCGATAACGTTCGTTAGGCTCCAGGGCAACTTCGTCCAGAACTCGCTTCGGGAAACCGCCAACACCCTTACGTGTATTACGGAACACCACTGATCCTGTACCTACGGCATCTACAATGCGGCGTATCCATTCGTCGGCAGGCATAGACTTGGCACTTTCCTGTTCCAACCACGGACGTATCATTGATTTCTTCGGAACGGCTTCGTTCAAATCATCCCAACTCATCTGCTGTCCAGGATCCGTGGGAAGCTTATTCAGTTCGTTCACCAACTTGCGGTAGGTGTCCTGGTCCTTAATGAAATTGTTATAATCGCAGAAACGTACAGGATCCAACATCTTCAGACGATTGAACTGAGATTCCGGATGGAACTGCAACGGAGTACCCGTCAAAAGCAGAACACCCTTAGACCGCTGGATTACCGCATTTGCCAACAGGTACTCATGACTTGTAAAGCCATCTTCGCACACCAGATGGTGGGCTTCATCAATGATGGTCATATCCCACTGGACCTTCAGAAGGTCTTCAATCAAGGCGGGCTGTTTAATCAAGAAGTCAATGGAGCAGATAATGTCGTTAGCCAATGTAAACGGATTGGGCTTATCATCGTCGTCGGCAACAAAGACACCCTTCAAGTAACCTTCGTCCACCAGCGTAAACAAAGTGTTGAAGCGGCGTTTCATTTCAATGAGCCACTGGTGCTTTAAGGTCTCGGGAACAATCACCAACGTGCGGGTCACACGACCACGAGATTTCAGGGCATGCCAAATCATGCCGGCTTCAATAGTCTTACCCAGACCCACTTCATCAGAAAGCATCAAGCGGGGCAAGGACGAACTGCTACAAGCTCGCTGGCAAAGATAATACTGATGGGGAATCTTGCTCACACGAGGACCAATCATTCCTCGTACGGGAGAAGATATCCACTGGCAAGAAAGATTCTGGGACTGCTCACGACGCTTAAACTGGTTGCCATCGGAGACCCGATTTTCCATCAAAGCACGGAACAGGTCCGCAGGTCGGGCAATGGAAATCTTGGCGTTCAGCTCAGACTCCTTCATGGAGCGTCCCCCGCGACCCTCATAAACAAACAAGCCGTCCACCTCCTTCACCGATTCTACGGAGAAGGACATACCTTTATCATTCTTGGCAGTTTCACCTGGATTCAACTGGAAACGATCAACAGGGGCACCTGCAGAGCGATAAAGACGAACATCGTTCATTGCAGGGAAAACAATTTTAACAATACGGTCCTGAACTTCTGCGACGATTCCAAGTCCCAAAGCAGGTTCCGATTGACTTACATAGCGTTGGCCAACCTTAAAGTTCATCATAAGCCCCCAATTTAGATTTTTTTCGGTTTTTCGGCATCTAGCACCTAACAGATATCGTTGCATAGCCCCATTTTTGTAAAGCAGGGGCCCTTCTTTTTTTTCTACATTATGGTCCGTATGATTTGGTACTATATTGATGAATCCATTACAGACGGGGACCGCCGCAAAGGACCATACTCCCTAGAAGAAATCAAGGATTTTGTAAAAGAAGGCAAGATTGTCGAGAACACCTTGGTATGGCACTCCGGAATGGAACGTTTCATTCTCTGGAAAGACATGGAGGAGTCCAGGGAAGGATCTCCTGAGACAGAAGACGAGCTAATCAAGCAAACCATCGAAGCCATCCTAGCCCAACAAAAACAGCAGAAACGTTACGCAGGATTTTTGATTCGCGGTGTAGCATTTGTCATTGACAACGTCATTCTTACAGCCATTTGTTTCGTGATTCTTCAGATAGTCAATGTACTTCAACTCGTCGACATGTCTGCAGTTAACGAAGCCATGACCGCCATTTCCGAAAGTTCCGCCGCCGGAATGGAAGGCATGTCTGCTGTCGTAGACAAAATCATGGAAGATCCAAACCTCAGAATTTTGTTCATCGCAAGCAGCATTGTTCAAGCATTGTACTTTATCGTCTTTACCGCAATCAAATCTGCAACTCCGGGTAAGATGCTTCTGCACCTTCATGTTGAGACCGCAGAAGGGGAAAAAGTCGGCTGGATAACAAGTATTACCCGCTACATTGCAAGCCTTATTACCCAATTCACATTGGTGCTCTATGGTTTTGGCTACCTCATTGTAATGGTAGATCCCAAGCGCAGAGCTCTGCACGACCACATCGCCAGAAGCCGAGTGGTCATCAATAATCGAATTAAAGTCAAGGTTCGCCCAAACAGCGAGCAGGAGAAATAGTTTATATGTATCGTTTTGAAGTTCACCAGGTTGAAAAGCCCCTTGAAGGTGAAGTCGAAATTTCCGGCGCAAAGAACGCCGTGCTTGCAGTAATGGCGGCAGCCCTCTTGGCCGACGGTGTTTCTGAAATTACCAACGTGCCCCACCTAAAAGACATGAAAACCATGTCCGACGTGTTGCGTGTTATTGGCTGCCGGATTAGCGGCGAAGCTCACCAGCTTAAGATCGACACCCGTGGAGCAGACCATCTGGAAGCTCCCTACGAACTGGTGAAGACCATGCGAGCCAGCTTCTATGTGCTTGGCCCTCTGGTAGCCCGCTTTGGACGTTGCCGCGTTTCGCTCCCCGGCGGATGTGCCTGGGGCCCCCGCCCGGTGGATCTTCACCTGAAAGGGCTTGAAGCACTGGGAGCAAAGATTACCTTGACTAAAGGCTATGTGGAAGCCACCTGCGAAGGCAGACTCCCCGGCGGTACATTCAACTTCCCCATTTCCTCCGTAGGCGCCACAGTAAACGTTCTAATGGCAGCTACCCTCGCCAAGGGCACCAGCGTTCTCCAGAATGCGGCTCTTGAACCCGAAATTGATAACCTGGTGGATTACCTTATCGGCATGGGTGCAAAAATCCAGGGTCGCGGAACCCGCACCCTCACAGTACAAGGCGTTGAAAGCCTACGCCCCGGCAAAGGCTACACCATCCCGGACCGCATCGAAGCAGGAACATTCCTTTGCGGAGCCGCCATTACCCGCGGTTGCGTCAAGGTTACTAAAATTTTCCCTGAACATATTGCCAGCACCCTTGATGCCTTCCGCGACATGGGCTGCAAGGTAGACGTAGGAAACGACTGGGCACAGGTGGATGCACGTGGCGTGGAGCTGAAGCCCATTAACGTGACAACCCTACCCTATCCTGGCTACCCCACCGACATGCAGGCACCCCTGATGGCCACCTTGGTTTCTATCCCGGGAAACAGCACCATCCAAGATACCGTCTACAATGACCGTTTTAAACATGTTGCTGAACTGCAGCGTCTCGGAGCCGACATTCAGGTAAACGGGAACACCGCTATTATCAAGGGCGGTACCAAGCTTGATGGTACCGACATTATGGGAAGCGACCTCCGTGCAACTGCAGCCCTGGTTCTTGCAGCATTTATCGCCGAAGGCGAAAGCACCGTGAGCCGCGTGTACCATTTGGACCGCGGTTACGAAGACTTCGAGAACAAGGTGGCAAAGATTGGCGGTGTCGTGATTCGCCATTCCGACGACGAAGAAGACGATAATCTATAGTGATGCAAGGGGCTCCGCCCCTTGGAACCCCGACCGGAACTTGCTTTGCAAGTCTCCGGGTGTGAGGGGAGTATCCCCTCAACCTCCCCCTTACCGCTCTTTAATACCCCGACCGGAACTTGCTTTGCAAGTCTACGGTCCAAGAACGTTCCATTGTTGTTTTTGTACTGTTTTCCTTCGGGAAATAAAAAATCCCGCAGAATTGCTTCCACGGGATCTTCTCTCTCTAGAATGAAAATTACTGAGCTGGTGTTGCCTCGGGTGCTGCCAGCGTATTTTCACCAGACGGAGCCTCGGAAGCTTGGTTTACCTGAGAGTTCTGGGATTCAGCCTGAGGTGCAGCAGGCTGGTTTTCAGAAACACTCTTGGAAACGCAGGTTTCATCGGGTGCATCGGCCGGATTTTCCAAAATTTCCTGGAGGATTTCAGCGGCTTGTTCAAATTCTCCAGAATTTTCGCAAGCCTTTGTAGACAGAATCTTCTGCAGATAAGCCTTGCGATTGTCCATGTCGCATTCATCCGCATAGAGGTTTGACAACTTGAACATAGCAGGACAAACCTTCTGCCCTTCAGGGAACGCTTCTATCATACGGGAGAACAAGGTTCTAGCCTTTTCCATCTGATTCACTTCAACCAGGCAAAGCGCCATCCAATACAGGGAATTTTCAGCCAACTCACCTGTTTTCATGGTTTCATAAACCTGCTTGAAGCCTGAATAAGAAAGCTTAAACTCTCCGCGGTGGAAATCGGAGCGGGCTGTATTGAACATTGCCTCAGCTTCCACCAATTTTTCAGCTTCACGTTCCAAGCTGTCCAAGGACATTGGGGCAGCAGGGGCTCCGCTGATCACCACCTTCTTGGCAAGAATCTTGTCTGACTTGCCCAACAACATATCCAAACGGTAGATAATTTCTTCCTGTCTGGAATCGTTACGTTCAGATTCATCAGCCACTCGGCGAGACAGCATTGTGATTTCAGCCTGCATACGCTTTTGTGCAAAGGAGGCAGTATTCAACATCGCCACTGCAGAATCTAAACGATTCTGCGTCTCATTCAAAGCTGTTCTCAACGAATCATTCTGAGCATTCAATTTCGCCATAGAAGAATCCACCTGAGTCTGGACGCTACCGACCTCAGAACGAATTTCTTCTGTGCGAAGCATGGTAATCTTGCTACAACCCGTTAAAGCCAACGTCAAAACGACAAGGCTTGCAAGGCCATGTGTAAAACGTTTCATTTTTACCTCATCAGATACACAATTCAACTTGTCCGTGTTGTCCCGAACTCAGACTGAGTACAGAAACTTAATCCTTAATGTTTACGCGGAAATTGGCGCGACGGTTCTGGGAATAAGCTTCTTCGGAGGAACCTTCAGCCTTGGGGGCTTCCTTACCATAGCTTACAGATTCCATTCGCTTGCCATCTACGCCATAGGCAGCCAAGAATTCCTTCACCTTCATAGCACGCTTTGCACCCAAAGTGAAGTTATAATCTTCGGTACCACGAGCATCTGTATGGCCTTCGATGGTAATGGTAAAGCGAGTTTCCTTCAAGAGCAGTTCTGCCACCTGAGCCAGCAATTCCTTGGCTTTCTCGGTCAGTTCAGAACGGTCAAAGTCAAAGTAAACATCTTCGCTCATAATCTGGTTAATGAGCTGTTCCAGTCGAGCACGTTCTTGTTCCAGACGTGCCTTTTCAGCAGCAAGACGTTCAGCTTCTAGACGAGCCTGTTCCGCAGCCAGAGAATCCTGGTTGACAGGAGCGGCTTCTACAGCGGGGGCTGCAGTTTCAGCGGAGGCTTCCGCGGCTGGGGCTGGAGCGGCTTCAGGATCCGTCTGAGGAGGCTGAGGCTTAGAGCAGGCGATCATTGCGACACAGGCTGCGCCAGCGACCAAGGCTAATTTCACTTTATTCATTTTGCACCTTCTTTTTTGTTGTTATCTTCGTAAAAGAATGACCATGTGGGCGAAGTATTTTCGCCGGAGTTGGTTATGCGGGTAACGTTAGAACCATCCATTCGCATGATATAAATCTGATAGCTTCCACTGCGGTTGCTGGAGAATGCGATGAGCTTGCCGTCCGGAGACCAAGTGGGATGTTCATTATTTCCAGCATTGTTGGTAAGCTGAACTATGTCAGAACCATCCAAAGCACAGGTATAAATATTCATCTTGCCATTATCCATAGAGGTATAGGCAATGCGATCCCCAGAAGGAGACCAGCTGGCACGCTCGTTATAGCGCCCCATAAAAGTCACGCGTCGCATGTCGCTTCCATCCTTGCCCATAGCATAAATCTGCGGATTTCCACCGCGATCGCTGGTGAACAGGACCTCAGAAGCCATCGGGCTCCAAGCAGGACTAGTCTGGTTACTCTTTAAGTAAGCAAATTTTTTCGCCTTTCCTGTTTCAGTATTGCCGATAAACAAATCCGTCTTGCCATCGACCGTACTAGAGAACAACAGTTCTCCTGTCTTTGGATTCACCGCAGGACTGTAAGTTTGATCTAAATGCGGGAACAAAGCCTTCTCTACACCCCCAAACATCTTAGAATAGAGTCTTGGACGATTTGTCTTAAAATTCACATAGACAAGTCCTTTGTTGTCCTTCATCCACACCGGCATCATGCTGATGGACGAATCACGAGTGACCTGAGAGCGGTGAAAGCCATCATAGTCCGAAATAACCACTTGCTTCACTCCATCCATCTTGGAGACATAAGCAAGCTTAGTCGAAGCAACCCCACGTTCTGCCCACAAGCGATAAATCACCTGGTCAAAGAACTGATGCATCGCCCGACGCAAATCCTGCTGAGACACCACATAGGCCTCTCCCAGTAAAATGTCCTTGGTCTGAGACACATAGAGGAAACATTCCAGGCGAAGCTTTCCGCCATCTACAGGAGTCACTTTTCCTGTTATATAATGTTTAGCCTTGCTTCTGCTAAAAAGAGCCAGATTAAATTTTTCGGAGGGAATTACTTCGAAACGACCAGAAAGATTGGCATCACGGGTAATAATCTGGTGCGGTTTTTCTTCAATCCATTCAATTTTGTTTGAGCCCTCTGTAAAAGGAACAACGCCAATGGGCATGGTCTTAAAGACAGAAATGCCCACGTCTACGGCAATGGTGTCAATAGCCGCAGAACTGACCGACGGAAAAACAAGCAACAAAAACCAGAATACTACAGAAAGTGCAAAAGTAGACCAACGAAAAGCGGACCGAACCTTGCGTCTTACCAATATCTGTTTACGAGTGTTCATCATTAACGCCTTTTAAACAAATTAACACAATCAATTAGGAGTAAAGTTAAAATGAAGGATCAAGGAAGGAGCTCTAAAATTAGGAGGCAATTCAGGAACCTTGGAAATCTGCACCGCCCTTACAGACAAATGATCCCAAGTTTTGTTTCCAGAAGACCGTTTTAATGTAATCGCGGTAATTCCTCCAAAACGGTCCACCGTAAACTGCACCGTAGTTTTAGCATCCTTTCTCACCTGCAGGTTTCCCGGAGGGTTAAAGTTACCCATGATAATCTGTTTTAGACGTTCCAAATAGACTTGCATCAAAGGATCCATGTCCACAGAACCCACAGGATTCAAACTGGAGGCCTCCATGGTGGCAGGCAAATCCAAATCATCTACGGCAAAGTCATCCACAGGTTCAGGAGGTTGTTCCGGTGTAGGATCAGGTTCAACCTGCTGTTCCGGTTCCGGATCAGGTTTCTTTTCTTCCACTTTCGGTTCCGGAGGAAGCTTCTTGTTTACCTTAGGTTTCGGTTCCGGCTTCGTAATAGGCTTTTCGGGAGGCGGTTCCGGCAGTTCCTGTTTAGGTTCTGGAGGTTTCTGTTTGGGAGCCGCAGGCTTTACCTGAGGCTGCGTCACCTGAACCATTTCAAACACAGGAATAGGTTCTGGTTCCTGCGAAAAATCCACGTAGCGAAGCCCAATGCAAATCCCAACAACAGCCGCATGGAAAACTACCGCACAAAGGATAATCTTCACAAGACCGCTACTGCCATGATCCGAAAAGAATTCAATATGTCGATTATTATTGTCCACTTAATTCTTTCCCAGCTCTTCCTTGGGATTCAAAGTCAAGAAACCAAGCTTAGTCACGCCAAGTTTTTGCACTTGGGTCACAACCTTCATTACAAGGCCATAGTTCACGTCCTCATCGGCGTTAATAACCACAGCCATCTCTCCATTCCAAAGAGACTTGAACACGTTGTTGAAACTATTAAAATCAACCATCATGTCTGCAACGTAAAGCTCTCCCTTCTTGGTGATGGAAACCTTTAGAAGTTTCTCCTGTTCCATGGTAGGAGCTTCTGCCTTGGGCAAATCCACCTTTACGCCCTGGCTCATGAGAGGGGCAGAAATAATAAACACAATAAGGATGGCAAACACGATATCAATCATGTTTGTCAAGTTCATTTCCTGCTTCAGTTCTTTTCCGCGGCTACGCTTCACCTAAGCCTCCTAGCCAGCCACTTCTTCAAGAGCCAGCAAGTCACCCCGCTTGAACAAGCTCAAAACCTGAGAACCGAAGTTGTAGTAAGAAATTTCGTTCTGTCCGTTGTGGGAGGTAAAGTAGTTATAACCGGCAGAAGCGGGAATGGCAACCACAAGACCTGCCACCGTAGTAATCAAAGCCATGGCAATACCGGGAGCCACCACAGAAAGGTCTGCAGAGCCGTGCTGCCCAATCTGGAAGAACGCCACCATAATACCCCAAACCGTACCCAGCAAGCCAAAGAAGGGCGCCAGATTAGAACAAGTGGCCAGGAAGCTCAAATAGCGGTCTTCCTTCAAGCGAAGAGCCTCAATAGAACGCTGGATGGTATCTTCCAGCAGGGATGCACGATGCTGGATAGAGTCGTAACTCACAAAGTTACTGAATTTGGAAGCTTCCTTCAGGACTTCGTCTGTCAGGCGGCGAAGGGCACTTTCGTCTGCGTTTTCGCACAGGCCCTGCAACTCCACAAACTGCTGCACATTGCTGAACTTGCGGAAAAAGTTCACATTTGCACGCTGGTTCTTCTTATTCACGAAGAACTTCACGATAATAACGCCCCAGCACCCCAGGGACATCACGGCAAGAATACCCAAAATCACCTGAGTCGCAATATCGGACTGGGTAATCATCTGAATAAATGGTACAGAGTTGTTCAAAATAGCCTCCCTTTTCTGGATTTTCAATCCAAACCAGAAAACGCGTAACTCGTTGATGCTCAACAAGATAGAAAATTCCGATCAGTGTATTTCAACAAGAAGACCGAATCAATATACAAAACGAGGCATTCTCAGCTATCACTTAGTAGCTATTCACTCAAAATCTTTTTTTTGCAAAAAAGAAACCACCGACCGGTGGTTCCTCATAAACAGACCAATCATTTGCCTATTTTTAATCAATAACGTAAGTTTTAAAGCCAACCACGTAGGTACCATCCTTCAACTTGGCCGCCACCTCAAACTTTGAAACTTCGTCTTTCCGGAAAACAAATTTACGAGTATAGGAAAGTTCCTTGATGTCCGTGATGATATCTTCGGTCTTTCCCTTGCGGAAGATAAAAATCGTATCGATCTTAGCAGTCTCACCTCGAGCGATACCGTACAGCATGATTTTCTGTTCTATTTCAACGAATTCGTTTCCTTCAACATTCCTGATAATTTCCAAGGTATCACGACCAAAGGCATCTCGTTCCAAAACTTCTCCCCCTTTTAAAGGCGGAAGGTCGATTGCCAGGCTCAAAAATTTTGGGGAAGCAGCCACGGCAGAATCTTTTGAAGCCGTATCGGCCAGAGGCACTTCTTGTTCTGCGGAGCTAACGAGAGAATCCTTTGATGTTTCTACGGCACTATCCAGCTCATCACGAGTTACATACTCCGTATTCCAAATATTACAGGCAACTTCCACAGCCCCATCGCTACAGATAGCAATGAAACGTTTTGTTCCAAGGGCTCTCTCTCCCCAGGTGAAGGTCCGTTCGTAATCACCAGAAGCAGGAACCGAATCGGTTATTCCCATGACCGTCACAAAAACGCCCGGGGTAAGCTTAGCCTTCAATGTCACAGAGGAACTGGAAATCTTAGCCGGAATAGAAACAGGCTCAAAGGTCAAATTTTCCTGGAAAACATTCTTCTTTGCCACATATCCGGAATCAAAATCCTGAAGGGACTTTTCCAGGGACTCCATATTTTCCAAAGATCCTGACACAGCCATCTCATTGAGGACCTCGTAAAGGGCCGATGTACCGGAAGATTCCAGCTTAAACGTCTTTGCCTCGCCAGATTTCGTCATAAGAACAGTCTGGTTTTCTGTAATGGAGGTAACCTTGCCATCGACTCCGGTCACATCCACAAGGCCTTCTTTGAGAGATGCCACCAACAGTCCATCAAGACTTCCTACAAAGCCTGCCGTACCACGAATGGAGGCTGTCGCTGTTCCAGTCTTGATGCTAAATTGATTCTTTTTCTGTTTTTGAACATCAAATTGAATATTTCCATTCCGAAGGAACATATTCACATCACCACGGACAGAATTCTGCAAATCTGTATTAAATTCGACATCCGTCTTTTCAGAAATCAAAAATACAGATCCATCAAATGTAGCAAGAAGCACCTCGGACTCAGCAAACGTACGGACGCGGTCATTACCAAAAACGCTCTGCCCCACACGAAGCAATTTCCATGTATCCCCCTTAGCCCTAAGCAGCTCTATTTTGCCCAGTGAACTACGGACCCTCGCCTCAAAAATCTTGTCCAATTTATCCGTGGTTTGCACAACTTTCCTACGAGCATCGATCTGTTCCAGAACGGGCTCCTTGCATGCAACCAGCATAAATGAAAGACTAACCAGTAAAAAAAGAAAACTCTTTATCATCTCTCTTGAAAAATAATACTATATGAGGCAAAAAACAAATGGACAAAAAAATTTAACACACAAAGCTTCGTTTCACTACGCACTTCTAGGGACATTTTTCTAAAAATTAAAGCCCTAATTCCATTTGCAAGCTTTTGGGGTGAAAACTCATACGATGTTCAGGAGTATAACCTAGCTTCTTGATTGCATCCAGATGGGCTTTGGTCCCATATCCCGCATGTTTGTCAAAGCCATAACCCGGGTATTTCTTTTCCAAGTCGTCCATATAGCGGTCACGGAAGACTTTTGCCAAGATAGAAGCGGCGGAAATGCTGGCGATACGGCCATCGCCTTTCACAACCGGTATTTGACAGTCCTGGTCAATACCGCGAATTTTCAGATTGCCGTCAACAGCGATTAGGACCTGCGAAACACACCCATCCCAAGCAAAACCCAGTGTTGACGCAGCCTCTGCAAAAGATCCCTTGACTTCAACGGGAATTTCCGGAGCAGATTCTTCAATTCCTGGCATACCAAGGGCCCGCAAGGCTCTACGCATGGCGAGAAAATCAGCCTCCAGTATATTGATTTCATCAATTTCAGCTACACTGGCACTGGCTATGGCATAGCAAACGCAAGCATCCTTGACAGACTTAAACATGGCCTCGCGTTTTGGACGAGTCAATTTCTTGGAATCATTCAGGGAAGAAAGAATGTCGGGGGATCTCAACACCGCTACACAAGCGACTACAGGCCCAGCTAGGGGACCTCGTCCCACCTCGTCAATACCGGCAACTATGGTCCCCGGAAAATTTTGACGAACAGCAACCTCCCCCTCAATAGGAGATTCAATACCATCGAGAAATGTAGGAGGTTTAAATTTCACCCCTTTAACCTTTATCCTTTCCGCTCTAAACTAAACTTTCCCCATATTCCTTGATGACGCGCCAGAACAGGTCATGTTCCTGCACCAAGACTCGTGCAGCCAACTCAGCAGGGGTATCATTTTCGAGAACGGGAACCTTGCGCTGCCCCAGAATGCGACCAGCATCAACCTCTTCGGACACTAAATGTACCGTAGGACCGGATTCCTTTTCGTGAGCAGCAAGAACAGCTTCATGAACGTGAATACCAAAGTAGCCCCGACCGCCAAATTTCGGAAGCAAGGACGGATGGATATTCAAGACGCGATCCGGCATACGAGCAAGGATACTCAAGGGAAGCACTTTCATATAGCCGGCAAGAATCAGCAGGTCTACATCGTACTTGTCCAGCACCTCCAGCAAGGCGGCTTCGTAAGCAGCTTGCTCAGGATGAGTCTTTCCCGAAATATGATAAACGGGAATTCCGTAGGTTTTTGCATGCCCTACAGCACCGCATCCAGCGTTGTTGGTAATCAAAAACTTGCACTGGGCTTCAAGATCGCCCTCACCGATGCGGTCAATAATTGCTTTAAAATTGCTTCCTCCGCCGGAAGCCATAACGCCAATCTTAAACATACGTCAAATATATAAACTTTGACGGACATATAAAAAATCCTGGGCCACTTAGGTCCAGGATTTTTAGTTTTTCTAGGATGGAATGAGAAAATCTAGATGAAGTTGATAACAGCAATCATTGCCGCAGAAAACGCAACAACATACTTGCAAACGAAAAGATCCATTAACTCTTTTTTCATCATATTTTATATCAACCTCATTTCCTTATGCCCTTAATATATTGCAAAAACAGCAAAAAGCAATGAGACATTCATCACAATGCGACGCAAATCACATTTACAAGAGGAAATCCCCCTAAAAACGCCCCTTAGCGGATACAAAAGGCCCAATTTTCAAACAACTTTTACATTTTTTGTCAAGTAAAAACAAAAAAGCCCCCTTTTTAGGGGGCAAAACTGGAATGAAGAAATTTTCTGTGTAGCTATTTTTCTTCAATCTTCCAGACAGGTTCCTCGGAAACCTTTTCTGCGATGACTTCGGGAGTGCCTTCAGCCACTGCAGCGTTGGATTCTTCGGGCAGCCAAGGCTTGTCCAAGCCCTTTTCCCAGCTGACCGTAGGATTCGGGTCCACAGAAGCGTCTACCACAGGCAAGCCAAGGATTTCGCGGGCGCGGTTCAGGGCAGCGTCGATGTTACCCAGAGCGTTTTCTTCGCCAAGCTGCTTCAACACACCTGCACGGGTCAGAGCAACCACCGGCTGGGCATGCACACCAGAAAGCAACAGCTGGGTGCCGTCGGCCTTACAGTGATTCAAAAGGTCTTCAATCATGTTGATACCGGCGGCGTCAATGCTAGAAACACTACGCATACGCAGGATCAAAATCTTGGGCTTTACAGAAATGCGGTTCAGAGTTTCCTTGAACTTGTCTACAGCACCAAAGAACAAGGAACCTGCGAGTTCGTAAACCACAACGCCCTTAGGAACCTGACGTGCAAATTCAGTATGGGTCACTTCTTCGTCATCGGCACGGATAGCATCGGTAACGGCATCCACTTCGGCAACTTCGCTCATACGCTTGATGAAAAGTATTGCTGCCAGCAGCACACCCACTTCGATAGCCACGGTAAGGTCAATAATCACGGTCAGGAAGAAAGCAACAAGCATCACCATGACGTCGCTCTTGGGGAGCTTGAACATCTTGATGACAGCGCGGTAGCCGCACATATTAAATGCCACCTGGAAAAGAACAGCGGCAAGAGCTGCCATAGGAATCATTTCGGCATACTTACCAAGAACCAGCATGATAAGAAGCAGCACAATAGCGTGAACCAGGCCAGAAATCGGAGAAACCGCACCGTTACGGATGTTGGTTGCAGTACGGGCGATAGCACCGGTTGCAGGAATACCGCCGAACACCGGGCTCAAAAGGTTAGCAACACCCTGACCGAAAAGTTCGGTATTGGAGCGGTGCTTGGTAGAAGTCATACCGTCGGCCACCACTGCAGAAAGCAAGGATTCGATAGCACCCAAAATAGCAATGGTCAATGCGGGCTGGAACACTTCGCGCATCATGGAGAGGCTGATGTTGGGCAGGTGCGGAGTGGGGAAACCAGACGGAATGTGGTTCTTCATGCCGATGGTCACAACACCGTGACCGTTCACAGGATCATCCCAGCCAAGAACCTTCACGATAACGGTAGCGACGATAATTGCGATAAGAGAGCCCGGAACCTTTGTAGTAATCTTGGGCCAAAGGATGCAAACAGCCAAGGCAATCAAGCCGATAATTACAGAATAAATATTGATGGTATCCAAGGAGGTAGCATACAGCTTGATCTTGCCGATTGCGTCTGCCGGGTCCTTAGCCAAGAAGCGCAGGCCAAAGAAGTTGGGAACCTGGCCCAAAGCGATAATAACGGCGATACCTGCGGTAAAGCCCACAGTCACCGGATAGGGAATGAACTTGATGATGGCACCGAACTTGGCAAGGCCCATCACAATCAAAATGATACCTGCCAAAAGGGTAGCAGAAGCAAGACCATCGTAACCGTACTGGCTAACAATGCCGTAGACAATGACGATGAAGGCACCCGTAGGACCGCCAATCTGGAAGCGGGAGCCGCCCAAAAGGCTAATGGTAAAGCCAGCGATAATGGCGGTGTAAAGACCCTGTTCAGGACCCACGCCAGATGCGATTGCGAAAGCGATTGCCAAGGGCAAGGCCAAGATGCCGACGATAACGCCGGACATAAGATCGCTAATCAGGTTTTGCTTGGTGTAACCCCTCTTAATGGACTTGACAAGTTCCGGGGTAATGGTTGCAAGAGATTCGTTCAAGAAATTCTTGATGGAATCCTTGGCTTTATTGTTAGACATTTGGCTTCTCCGTTCTTAAAAGAGCGCGCCAAATTTAAAAAAATCCCCTTTTCTTGTTAAGGGGGATTTTTTTAGGAGAAAGGTTATAGGTTATAGGATAAAGGTTAAAGGAGAAAGGTTAAAGGATAAAGGTTAAAGGAGAATGGTTAAAGGATATAGGATAAAGATATTTCTTTACGCTTTAACCTTTACGCTTTCTGCTACTTTACGCTTTAACCTTTACGCTTTCTGCTACTTTCCGCTTTAACCTTTACGCTTTACGCTATAATCTATACTACAGCAAGCCTTTCTTTGCTGCTCGCATCAGGCCCTTCAGCTGCTTGGCACTCATCTGAGGCACAGCAATGTCCTTTTCTCGACGAGACTTGGGAGCACAATCCTCACAAAGGTGCTTGACAACAGTGCCAAAACTTGCCGCCCCGGCAGAAACAGTAGTTTCCTTGCTGCGGTAAGAACGCAGGAGTTTTTCCTGCTTACACTTGTCACAAACGCCCATTTGGGGTTGGGCAGGTTCACGAGGGGTGCGAACCTTCTTCGGAGCGTCGCTGGTTTGGTCCCAAGCTTTGCTTTGGGCGGCTATTTTTCTAGCAAAATGATCATCATTAAGACTCATGTGAACTCCTTTACTTCATTTCTTTTAAAATACTTTCCTGCAGGAACAAAGCCAAGAGGGTATTACAAAGAGACGTGGGCTTACCTTCTTCAGTATATATACTGCGGCCAAACTTCCCTCTTTCTACTTGTTTCTCTTTATATATCGTAGCATGTTCCGCAAAATCAATAATTTTTACTCTGGGATTTGTCCGTAAGCCACGAATTTTCTCATTTAGACCCGTTAATTGAGAGTTTGCCTCCGGAAGCATATCCACAGGAATAGTCACCAAATGCAAAGGACTGGTCGTTTTGTTCAAGACATCCTCTACAAAAAGGCTGTATTGTTCAAAAACAGCGTTATAATCGACCCCGCCCCTATTCAATTCCTTAAGACCAAGCCCTAAAACAATGCGCCCCGCCTTTTTGCCAATCACGTCTGTAGAAACACGAGACCTCAACTGGGCAATGCTATGGATTACAGGAGCGTTAATGGAAAATTGAATAGGTCTATTGGCCTCAAGACAAAGCAACAACTCGGCACAACGATAGGCTGCTTCGCCCTGTTCGCCAAAAAGTTCATCACCTATTATAAGAGTACGATTTTCCACACTACATAATCTATACTCTTGAACGGCCTTTGACCACAACTAACTGCCAAAAATTTCCATTTTTTTGACGTTTTTCCACAATATGGCCATCAGCAACCAATGCTCCAGGAACATTTTCAATAGGAGAGCCTTCGTCCAGGTAAATCGTGAGGCGAAAGTTTTCTGGTAATCCAGCCATCACAAGCCTACTGCGGGCGGCGTTTCGCGGACACACCACCCCACGCAAATCCAGAACTTGCGGAAAATCTTGTTTTAAAGCTTCCGGCAAAGGCAAAACCTTCGTTTTTTCGCAAAAATCAGCAATTTCCGTCAAATTTTCGGCAGGAGAATCAAGCCAATCCCCCACAGGATACTGAGGGAGTGCCGCAGAAACAACCTTAGCCAAGGCCCCCTCGGGAGGCATCACGACACCTGAACCCCTGAGCACCCAGTCCGCACAGGCAAACGCCAAAAGTTTTTGTAAAGAAATGGCAAAACCCTGAGAATTTTGATTAGCCTGCAGCCATCTTTTTATAGGACTTTCCGAATTTTCGCCCTGCATTATAGGACCTTTTTAGGTAAAAAATATGTGATAAATGTAGCAAAGTTATGTAACGGTTTCTATATTTGGCGCCAAGCTTTAAAAAAGCAACAAGTTTTAAATAGGGTATACGGTTTTATGGCAATCAGTACAATCCTACTGAACATTATGTTCGTGATCTACGTCATCGCAGGCGTTGGTCTTGTCATCTATGGTTTCAGCTGCTATTACAGCGTCTACCTGTTCTTGAAGAACAGCAGGGCTACCCGTCTTGCAGACCGCAAGGCAATTTTGCAATTCTATCGCGAACACAAGTTCGAAGAACTCCCCCAAGTTACCACCCAACTTCCGATTTTTAACGAAGCAAACTGCGTGGAACGTCTCCTTGAAGCAGTCTGTGCCATCGACTACCCCAAGGACAAGCACGAAATCCAGGTTCTGGACGACTCCACAGACGAATGCTATGAAGTTGCAAAAAAGAAAGTGGAAGAACTGGCTGCAAAGGGCTACGACATCAAGCTGATTCATCGCGTAAACCGTCAAGAATTTAAGGCAGGCGCCCTCAAGGAAGCCATGGCCATCGCCAAGGGCGATTTTCTGGCAATCTTCGACGCAGACTTCGTTCCCGAAAAAGACTTCTTGCTGAAGACCATCCCCTACCTGGTCATGGACCAGCAGATTGGTCTGGTACAGGGCCGCTGGGGCCACTTGAACCGCACGGAATCCGGTCTTACCCTGGCACAGTCCATCGGTATCGACGGTCACTTCGTGGTGGAACAGTCCGCACGTAGCTGGGGCAAGCTCTTTATGAACTTTAACGGTACCGCAGGTGTCTGGCGCAAACAGGCTATCTATGGCGGTGGCGGCTGGGAAGGCGACACCCTGACCGAAGACATGGACCTTTCCTACCGTTCTCAGCTGGCTGGCTGGCGCATGAAGTTCGTCTTCGACGTGATTGTCCCTGCAGAACTTCCCAACGACATTAACTCCTTTAAGGCACAGCAGTTCCGTTGGGCAAAGGGTTCTATCCAGACTGCAAAGAAGATCCTCCCCCGCGTCCTTAAGGCAGAGGTCCCTCTCCGCGTAAAGATTGGTGCAATTCTCCATACCACCCACTATTCTATTCACCCCTGCATGCTGTTTACCGCATTGTGCGCTTGGCCCCTGCTGGCATTCTTCCAGCCTGTGGCAAACCTTCCGGTCTGGATTTATTCTGTGGGCTTTACTTTCATTTTCCTTGCAGCAATCGCCCCCAGCTTCCTTTATTTTGTAGCACAACGTTGTTCCGGCTATACCGGCTGGAAGGTTCGCTTATTGAGCATGCCTATCTTGATGGCCCTGGGCGTAGGTATTGCGGTCAGCAATTCCAAGGCAGTGTTTGCAGCAATCACCGGCCGCAAGAGCGGGTTTGTCCGCACCCCCAAGAGCGGTGTGGGTCAAAAGAAAAAGGCAACTAGCCATTACAAGCAGAAGTTCCCCTGGCAAGCTGTTCTGGAATTGGGCGTTGGCGTTTATTGTATCTTCGGTTTGCTGGAATACATTGGCGCACAAAAGTTCATTATCGGACCTTTCCTGGCTCTGTACTCCATCGGTTTCCTCTCTGTGAGTATTTTGAGTTTCATGCACTACATCGGTAATATTATTGAAGTGCACAAGGCAAGCAAGGATGAAAACCACCACGTGGAAGAAGTGGACAAGGGTAAAGTCTAACCCGAAAAACAAAAAAACGCTTCAAGTAATTTTTTGAAAGTCCCGGTTCAAGTATCGGGATTTTTTATTTGAAACATTCTTCCTTTAACGTTGAGAAAGGACCGGAGCATTTCATCTGGTGCAGCAGTTCTGCGGAGTCCTGCAAGTATTGGACTTGAAGGACACTGTACATTTTCTGGAAAAGCCCAAGAAATGTAAGTACGGAAAGCGAAAGGACTGAGGCAACCGCCATGGCCACCAGCAATTCCATTAGGGTATAGCCCGACTTTAACGACATGGAAGAATTCTCTTGAATGGAGCATGATTTTCTCTGGACCGCGGAACCGTAGCCAATGCCAGAGGGCTTATTCCTGGTATGGCAGTCATCCGCACAGAAACCACAGGACAGGCTATGTTTTGACGATCATTCATCTGGGGACGAACCGTTACCAAAGAGTCTTTACAGGAGGGCGGATTATGGGCCAGGAACTCTACGGCAGCTCCAGTACAGAGGAAGCGGTTTACAGCCATACGTTCCGCCTGCCGAAAGTTATTAAAGTGCCGGAAGACACCCCCTAAGGCAAGTACCCCAGAGGTAAATACAACCGTGGCGACCAACACCTCCATCAAGGTAAATCCTTTCATTTCATCCCCCAGCGAAAAGCGACCATCCGTCCCTGTGCCACAGCGGGAAGAAGACACTCCTGCCGATCGTCCCCTCGGACAGAAACGACCGGAATTCTCACCCCGAGGGTGTCCGCACAGACTCCCGGAGAGAAGACCGTCCCCCCAGGTACTCCCCCTCGTGAATTTGTCTGGAGGAAAACATCCCCCTCGGAAGACATGGCGACAGCAGGATACTTCATCACAGAAGACTTTCCAATCTCAACGTTTCCCTTAGAAATAATCACGCCAGAAAACGCAACTGTCCCGCCGACAACCACATGGTCCCCGCTATAGATTTCCAAATGTTTCACCTCCACCATTCCTGATAAATTCACAGGGCCTTTCCCATAGATTCGTAACGTATCATAAACAGCATTTCCCCTTACATTGACAGTTCCGTCACATTTGAAATTTCCCGACAAAACAATTCCGTCAAAGTCTAAAGTCAAGTCCCCGTCCGTCAACAACAAGTCCATCTGTTTGACTTTTCCAGAGAATCTTCTATTTCCTGATTTTTGCAATAGGGTTCCACGCTCTAAAATCATACGGTTCAAGTTTCCCATTTCCTGTTCAACAACATCCCGAATTTCTGACTTGCTCATTTTTCGATAACGGGCCCCGACCATCGCAAAGACCTGATTTTGAAAAACTCTTTCTGCCTCAATTTTATGCCAGGGGGCGGCATCCCAGATTGTCACATCCGGCAATTCCAGATTCCAAGGAGTTTGTTTAAAGTAGTCATGAGGGAATCGTTCTATTTTCGCTATAATCGCTGAAATTTGATTGTAGATTTCCTGATTTCGATTTTCAAAACAGGGAATTAACCGTTTCGCATTTCCCGGCATACGGGCAAGCGTTGATGCGAGCAAAGTCATTATCAACAACGCCACTAAAACAAGCCCTAAGGCAGCCCCCTTTCTATGAGCGTTCATTGAACAAGAACCTCCTCCAGCATGTCTCCGCAGGCAAGAAAAATCCGGTCCCGCTCAATAGAACTTATGACGAAATTTTCTAGGGAATCGTTTCTTGCTAAAGTTGAGATATAACCATTACGTTCAACCATAACAAGGCGGTCGCCTACAATTCCCTTGAGACGAAAAGGCGGCTTTTGACAAGAAGAAACAGTCTCATCGTTCAAAGGTTGCACGTTTCGTGCCTTGCTTTCTTGAAAATATATTTGAGATTCTTCGTCAGACCGTTCCTCAAAATACTCAGGTTGCAAATCTACAGACGGACTTGCCAACAATTCTACGGGAGCAACATCGGGAATTTCTTCATAATTTTCGTGACGGCAAAAGAACACCAAACAAAGGGCTGCAATTAAAAAGCAAATGGCGACGCCCAAATTTCTAATTCCGAGATTTCGCACAGAGGGGCTTTCAAGAACACAACCTTTGACGAAAGAATCCTTAAGTGCCGTTTTCAAGGACAAATCGTTTTTAGGAAATTCCACTTCTTGCCAGAAAAAAGTTTTTTCTCTAGAAAACAAGTCGTCTTGGGTTAAAAATTTTTTCAAACGGGACAACCGCAACTGAATGTCCCCCGATTCCGCTTCATAACCCATTTCCTCGGACCAGTGGCATAGACGACCTTCAAAAAACACAAGCACATACATAACGCCATCGTATATCGACCAAAAGACATTGTTTCCAAAATGTTCAGCATCGTCATAATCATCTCCAGCATTTTTCATTATTTGATCAGCCAATCCATATAGAGCAAACTGCCTTGGCACCAATCGAGGCTTTAACCATTTCCTGCAGGCATATACCGCAAATACATTTTGAAATTCGGCCGTGGGTATCGCCACCAAATAACGATATTTCCGACCTTCCTGTGAATTAAAATGAACCATGGGCCACAATCTTATTCCAGAGCAACCGCCAAGCCGTTCTATAGTATTTGGCATATCGCGACAAAAAGATTCAAGGACAAACGAATCCGAGGGAATTTCATCAAAGTTGACTTTCAGTTCCCAAGTCATTAATCGATATGATACAGGATGCAACCTACGGAACATCATGAGATTCCCTTTCCACACGAGGCGTAATGAATATCGCCAGCTCATTTTCTTCTTCTACTTCGGAAGTATAGCTGAACAGACGACCAATTACAGGAATGCTTCCGAGAAATGGCACCGCTGAACGAACCTCAGATTTATTCTTACGAATCAGACCGCCAAGGCATAGAGTTTCGCCGTCCTTCAACACAACCACAGTCTTCAAATTACGGGTGCTAATATCCCTAGGCCCATCTCCCGAAGATCTTCCTGCAGTCTTAATCTCGGGAGACACTTCCAAGGTAATATTGCCATCCGTTGTCACGGAGGGTGTCATTTCCAGAGAAATACCGTCATTGAAAGAACGATAATCCGTAATAGGGTAACCATCTGCAGAAACCTGGCTGACCAAGTAGTAAACCGTATTGGTCACATTCAGTTCCGCCTTATTGCCGTTTAACGTAGTGAGCCGCGGCCGGGCAAGAACCGTTCCCATATTATTTTCTTCCATAGACGCAAGCTCTATTTCAAAACGGTCCGGCAACAGGCCGATTTTTCCAAAGGCTCCCGACGTGGAGAAATCGCTGGAAAGAAAATCAAAATATCCACGAGCGCCGACGTTATAAGCACCTGTCTTACGGCTAGCTCCACTATGAACGCCTATCTCAAAATTTTTTCCCCGCTTCAACTCTACCACAATGCAAGACAGCGTCACCTGAAGGGCGGGAACATCCACCAGATTCAAAAAATCTTCCGCCATTTTTATTTCTGCAGGTGACCCGCCAAGCAGAAGACCGTTCTGCTCGCGGATTTCCGTAATGGCAAATGTTTCGCTGGGCATGAACTTTGTAAAATATCCCATAGCCTTTTCGCAGTTTACATGCTTTAGGGAAACTAGTTTCGTCTGGGACAACGCCTTGCGGGAACCGCCCTCGGACACCCGCAAAACGTTCCCATCAATAGAATAGCTGTAGCGACGTTCCATAAAGAGAATTTCCAGCAGGTCCGATAGCGGGACTTTTTCAACATTCACATGAACCGTTTCCCGAACGTCTCCATAGAGGGCAAGATTCAATTCGGCGGCTTCGGAAAGGGCTTGCAGAACTTCAGAAAGACTCACCCCTGCAGCAGCAAGCGAAAACAGTTCTCCGTCGCGATAGACCTGAGGGTGCGACGTCCCCACGGAATTTGTCTGCCGAGAATGCGTATAGGAGGAAACATGTGCGGAATCTACCCGAAGGCAGCCGTCTTCTTCCCAAACTCGAAAACCGTGGGCTTTCATCAAGTTGCGAAAAGCCTGCTGGGGCGGCACATTCCGGAGAGTTCCAGAAATTCTCCCCCCAAGGGAGGGGGATGCCAAAATGTTTAAACCCGTGTTGGCGGCAAATTCCCGGATAAACTCCCCCACGTCCTTTTCCCGTACGGAGACTGATATCAAGGAATCGTTTCTTGAAAATTCATGTTCCCCTCGGGCGACAGCTTTTCGAATATGGAATACGCCGCCATCTTTCACAAGCTCTAATCCATTGGCAGAACATAGAGCCGTAACGCCCTCTAACAGCCCAACACCATCAAGATGAAATGTCACCTTCAAGTGAAGACCTTGATCCACTAAGATAGGAGTATCATAGGCAAGCGATACCGCACGAGCAACATCATCAATAGGAGTATCCACGAAATCTAGGGAAATTTTTTCCTTTGAATTTTGAGATTTCGCCAAGGTAGGCTCAGTCCAAAGGCATAGAATAAAAAAGGCGAACAGAATACACCCTTTTGTAAATAAACAATCCTTCAAAAAGGATTTGTTTCCAGCAAGTATGTCGTTCAAATTTTCCCTCTCGGGAAGGCATCCCCGCCAAAAGTCTAAGATATTATTTCAAGACTAGGCAGCCCCTGCCAGGGATATATAAAAGCGGGTCACTCAACCCGATAGTCAGAATATAGAAAGTTTTTTCTTTTTACAAGATCAGCAAAATTAAGAATCTTCAAAAAATCCCTGGTTTGCACCAGGGATTTTCTCTAATCGTTTTTCCACCGAGGAGCGTTTCGCTATGGAACCTGGACAACGGCGTTCTTTCTAAAGTTTTGCCCTTGAACCTGCAAAATGTAACGACCGGCAGGCAAGCCCTTCGCATATTCATTCACGTTCTTTTGGCGGCTAACCGAATTCAAGCGTCTCACCCTGTTTCCGTTCAAGTCAAAGATTTGAACAATCACCAAGGCAGGCATCTGCAAATTAACAAACTGCGGTAAAGAAAGTTCAATGGTATCACCGACTTCGGGATCCACGGAAATAACCGTCGTATCGGCAGGAGCGGCAACCGTATCCTTAGGCGTTTCGGGAACATCAAACTCTTCCAGCAAAGTCAAGTCGAACTGATCCAGATTGGGACCGTCCTTACCGCTGGCAGTGGCAAACTTGATTTCATTTTCACCGGCACCCAGCTTTAGCTTTAAGGTCTTGGTAGGCCAAGTGGTCCAGCTGGCAGTCTTTTCAAAAGTTTCCACTACGGTGTCCGCCATATCCTTACCGCTTGTGGTAATGGTCAGGGAACGGTCTTCCTTGGAACCATTAGTGTAGTCCACGTCCATCTGGTAGAGACCAGCCTTCTCAACGGAGACCTTAACCGTCAAGGAACCGCCAACATCGAAGTTCACGTAACCTGTACCTGCGAAGCCCGTATTGGAACTTTCCAGGAAGCCGCCATCAACAACGCCAGATTCCGCCTGGTAAGTTTTTTCTACTACAGGTTCAGGAGGCTTGGGAGCCACATAGTTGGCATCGCAAACCGTGGGGCTAGACAAGGTGGCGCCAGCGTTGGCCTTCACAGCAGATTCCACATCGTTCACGTTCAGCATATAGCCGGTGTAATCGTAAGGCGGCGTAAAGGAAGTGCCGTTACCGCGGGTGTTTCCAGAACAGCTGGTATACTTGTTGTCGATGACTTCAGCGACACCGATCGTTCCAGAGAGCCCCAGGTAAATAGGTTCTCGTTCGTTAATGAAATGATTGCGTTCGGAACGGATGCGGCACTGGTAGCCAGGAGCCATGCCCAGGACGTCGGTACCGGCAGAAATATTGGCGTCGGCTGTAATCAGGTTATTTACCACATGGATGTTTCCGTAACGGCAGCGAGGTTTACGCTGGGCGGCAGCCACCCACCAGTTAAATGCATAAGTCACGTTCAACTTGCCTTCGCTTTCCGGCTCGTTATCGCTACTGCCGATAAGGTTGGAAAGGTTATGGGTGCTGCGCTTCTTATAACCGAACTTGCACCAAGTAAAGGTTACGTTGTCGGCACCCTTCACCACATCGGCGTTACCATCCTGGCCATCCCAGAATTCGCAATGGTCCACCCAGATGTTGGTGGGATACTTGCCGGAGCTACCTTCAATAACGATATTATCCCAAGCCTGGTCCGCATTGGAACCCGGGCCTTCGATGACGATGTTACGCAAAATGATGTTCTTGGCAGAACCCGCAATACGGATGCAGGCATTCAGCTTGGTGCCGGCCTTAAGGCCTACGATGGTCTTGTTCTGACCATCGATGACAAGGCGGCTTCCGGAACGATTAAGCCAGCCGTCGCCCAAGGTTCCATCGATGTAGATGACCTTAGGGGTCGTTCCCTTCACCAGGCTTTGCAGTTGGCTAAAAGTACGAGCCGTATCGGCAGCCACGTTTCCACCGCCAGTCACTTCGAATGCTGTTGCGGTTCGACCGCTACGGGTTGCCCAGCCAATGGGCTTGCACTGATCTACCCCAGCGAAGGAGTCCAGTGCAGAAAAACCAATAAAGGCAGAGGCCATCAAGGCCGTCCTAAACACAGAATGAAAAATTTTCATATACACACACCTCTTCAAAGGTAAAATTAACCCTTTTTACCATAAAAAGTACTATATCCCACAATTCTTTCTTGTCAAATTGTCAATGCTGAAATAGTCCCGCAAATAAAAAAAGCAGCTGCCTTGTAGCAACCGCTTTTCCATGAAGTCTTTTTTGAACTTACCTGTACAACAATTCCACAGTAACCATAATATCGTCGAAACTACCGTCCGTATAAAGCGTCCGATTGTAACTGGTGCAGCAATCGGATTTGTAGCCTACTATAATAGCATTGCCGTAGGGAGCCACATACGAACCTCTCGTAGAAGGACTATATCCTGTTGCGGTGATTTCGGAAGACAGCAGTTCATCATTGACATACAGGGAAATGGACTTACCATCCCACTGACCGGCAATCTTATTCCAGTCGTCCTTCAGGTCAGCCACAGTGCAGGTCTTGATGATATCGTTGCTCAGGTTCTTGTAGAAGCAGATTTCACCATTTTCCAGCTTAAAGGTCAGGCGGCCTTCGTCAGAACCGACCAGGGCAGCATCCCGCATGTCGGCAAAAGATTTACCTGGTTTGAATACGAAATAGAACGTCCCCTGGGAAAGGGAATCGTTGATGGCATCCAGAACCAGTTTGTCGCCTCTAGCGAATGTTCCAGCCTTTCCATTGTGTCCTTCTGTCAAGGAAATTCCGTATTCGAAATCCCTATCGAAGCCTTCGTCGAAAACGACGCTACTCTGGACACAGCTTCCCATAGGGACAGGCAGTTCAATCACAGAGGAAGAAAGAGTATCTGCAGAGAAACTGCTTTCAATAATCTCAGTAACAGAGGAACTGCTTTCGACAACCTCGATAACAGAAGAACTACTTTCAATTTCTTCTGCGGAGGAGGAACTGCCGACCGTATCCTGTTCAACTTCTTCAAAGGAATAGCGAGGGATATTGGATATACGAACCTGGTCGTAGGCTCCGCTGGTGGTCATGGATTCAAACTGTCCCGGTCCTTCCATGCAGCAACGACTCTTGTAGCCTACGACAATGAGATTTCCAAAGGTATAGCCACGGTCCGACGGTTCATAACCCAGGGCGTGGGCTGTCTTTGCCACCAGTTTGTCATTAACCCAGACACTCATGTAGGAACCATCCCACTGACCGGCAATCTTGTTCCAGCCATCTTCCAGTTCAAGTTTGCCTTCTGCAAAGAAATGCCTATCCGCATGATTCTTCTGGAAAATGATTCGACCATCCTGCACAAAGAAATGCACTCGCGCCTCGTCGTTCCCCAGGAGAGTGCGTGCATCCTTTTCAAAGAAATCCTCGCCGGGCTTGAACCAGAATTCTACGGTTCCCTTTTCCATGGGAAGAACCATATTGATGGAAAGAGGCGCCACCTCGCCAGTCTTCAGGGAGACCGCCTTACCGCAGACACCATCCACCAAGGTACCTTCCTGGTAGATGCCTTCCATTTCATCGAAATAGACGGTATTTCCATCCAGCTGAAGACCTTCCTTGCACTTCTGGTTTTTATCCGGAGTGGCAAGTTCCACAGGCATGATACCCATGTCATCAAAATATTCGGCCACACCGTCCTCTTCCAGATGTTGCCAGAGGCTTATCTGGTCGCCCTTCTTGTACGGAATGAAATCACTCTGATAGACAATCGTTTCCTGGGTTTCGGTACAGGCCATTAAACCCAGAGCCATCGCAGACGGAACTAGTAACTTTTTCATTGTTTGTTCTCCTAACCGAAAAAGATTTCTCTAAAAGTACAATTTTTTTCAGGCAATAGGGTGACGCATTTACATTCACACCCAAGCTACAAGAAATTTACACATTTGTACACTATTTTTATTATATTTGCGTTTGAGACCAGCGTTGGCACAAAAGTGTCAAAAAAATATTGTACCTTTGGTCTAAAATTTTTGATGTGTTGAATTAAAAAAAGAGTTCTGATTATTATGGCAGCAAGCAATTATACCGACGACAGCATTAGAACACTAGAATGGAACGAACATATCCGCGAACGTCCGGGTATGTACATCGGTAAACTGGGTGACGGTCAAAGCCCTGACGATGGTATTTACGTTCTCGTCAAGGAAATTATCGACAACTCCATCGACGAATTCGTCATGGGTGCAGGTAAAAAGGTCATCATTGACATCGAAGACCACCACGCCCGCGTTCGCGACTTCGGTCGCGGCATCCCTCTGGGCAAGGTCATCGACTGCGTCAGCAAGATCAACACCGGTGGTAAGTACGATTCCGACGCCTTCCAAAAGTCCGTAGGTATGAACGGTGTGGGTACCAAGGCCGTGAACGCCCTGTCCACCAAGTTCATCGTCAAGAGTTTCCGCGACGGTCGCTGCAAGGAAGCTGAATTCAGCAAGGGCGTCCTGGTCCGCGAAGAAAAGGAATGCGCCACCACCGAAAAGAACGGTACCGAGATTTACTTCGAACCGGACGCAAACATTTTCAAGAACTTCAGGTTCCTTCCTGCCTACATGGAAGAAAAGGTGTGGAACTATGCCTACTTGAATAACGGTCTTTCCCTCATTATGAACGGCAAGACCTACGTAAGCCCCAACGGCCTCCTGGATTTGCTCCAGAAACACGTGGACGATTCCATCCGTTACCCGGTGGCACATTTCAAGCAGAACGATATTGAAATCGCATTTACCCATGGAAACCAGTATGGCGAACATTACTACAGTTTCGTCAACGGTCAGTACACCACCCAAGGCGGTACTCACCAGCAGGCTTTCCGCGAAGGTATCGTCAAGGGCGCCCGCGACTTCTTCAAGAAGGATCTGGACCCCGCCGACGTCCGTAACTGCATTATCGGAGCAATTTCCGTCCGTATTCAGGAACCGGTGTTCGAATCCCAGACCAAGACCAAGCTGGGCAGTACAACGGTCGCTCCGGGTGGAGCCCAGCTTCGTACCTGGATTGTGGATTACGTGTCCCGCGAAATGGACAATTACCTCCACAAGAATCCGGAAACCGCAAAGGCCCTTCAAGACCGTATCACCCAGAACGAACGCGAACGCAAGGAAATTGCAGGCATCAAGAAGCTGGCCAACGAGCGCGCCAAGAAGGCGAACCTCCACAACCGCAAGCTTCGCGACTGTAAGATCCACCTGACCGACGTCAAGAATCCCCTGAACAAGGAATCCATGATCTTCATTACGGAAGGTGACTCTGCATCCGGTTCCATCACCAAGGCCCGCAACGTACAGACCCAGGCGGTGTTCAGCCTCCGCGGTAAGCCTCTGAACAGTTTTGGCCTGACCAAGAAGGTGGTGTACGAAAACGAAGAATTCAACCTGCTGCAAAGTGCCCTGGACATCGAAAACGGTCTGGAAGACTTACGCTACGACAAGGTGATTATCGCAACCGATGCTGATGTGGACGGCATGCATATCCGCCTGCTTCTCATGACATTCTTCCTGCAGTTCTTCCCGGAACTGGTGGAACAGAAGCACTTGTTCATTCTGCAGACTCCGCTGTTCCGTGTCCGCAACAAGCAGGTCACCAAGTACTGCTACGACGAAGCCGAACGCGACAAGGCCGCCAAGGAGATTGGCAAGACCGGTCTTGAAATCACCCGATTCAAAGGTCTGGGTGAAATCAGCCCCGAAGAATTCGGACAGTTCATCGGTGAAGAAATGCGTCTAGAAACGGTCATTCTTCCGCCGGACGCAAACTTCGGAAAATTGCTGGCTTATTACATGGGAAACAATACTCCCCAACGTCAAGAGCACATCGTCACCAACCTTCGTGCCGAAGCAGTAGAAGAGCTGTAGTCAAAAAAACGTCATTCCGAGGCTGGATTCGCCGAAGAATCCAGCTACGGATCTTTCTCTTCGTTTCTTTTAAGAACGTCTCTGGATCCTTCGCTACGCTCAGGATGACGTAGAGAGTGGATTCAGAATGACGTTGAATGTGGATTCAGGATGACGGTTCTTTACACAACCTTGAACGCCTGTGTGCGGGGAGCGCTTTTAGGCTTTGCCTTGCCAGGCTGAATCATCAGGACTTTTTCCATGCGGTTTCCGTCCATCTTTAACACGCGGAAGGTGTAACCCTTAATGACGACCTCCGCTCCCGGCGAGGGAATAATCCCCAAGGTAGCCTGAATAAGACCGGAGAGTGTTTCCACATGGGAATTTTCCGGAGCTTCCAGTTCTACGCCAAGTTCATATTCCAGGTCAGACAAGGTCATCAGCGGATCCAAGATGTAGCGGCCGTCCTTCAACTTCTGAACGTCTTCATCTTCATCCACGTCGTCTTCGTCGCGGATTTCGCCCACGATTTCTTCCAAGATGTCTTCAAGAGTCACAAGGCCTGCGGTTCCGCCATACTCGTCCACCACAATGGCTAGCTGATTTCCCGTCTTGCGAAGTTCCGTCAACATGTCATCAATCTTCTTGTGATACGGCACAAATACAGGCGGCATCACCAGCTTCATAATGTCAAAGGTTTCATCCTGGTGATGTTCGGTGTACCATTGCAAAAAATCGCGGTTCGAAAGAATACCCACGATATTGTCCACCGTCTCCTTATAGACTGGCAACCTGGAATGGCGTTCGCTATTCAGAACCTTCACCAAATCTTCCAAAGACGTATCCGCATCGATAGCACACATGTCCACCCGAGGAGTCATGATTTCGCGGACAGGAGTCTCCACAAAATCAAAGATGTTCAGGATCATCTGGCGCTCTTCCTTTTCAAGGCCTTCGCCATCGGTTCCGTTATCATCGGACAAATCCGCCTGGACCGCATCGCGGCGTTCTTCCGGCAAGAAGCTAAGCTTGGAATCATAGCCCATGCCCTTCAGGGATTTCACAAACAGTGCGTGACAAATTTTTGCAGGTATAATAAAAGGCAATCGAATATAACGATACAGGGGAACCAAGACCACCGCTAAAGTATCTGGCTTTAAATTCCCTAACAGATTTGCACAGAATACCGTCAAAGTGTATATGCAGAAACAGGCCACAACAATATAAGCCGCAAAGCCAAGGAACCAGTATTGCTGTACCCACGTCCAGGGAAGCATTTCAAAGAGATTGAATCCCAGAACGCCACTACCTACATTGCAAAAAATACGCCCAATGGAAATAGTTTCGTTAAAGCCACCAGTTTCTACCAGGGCAGCAACTTTTTCTTCCCGTCCTTCCCGATCCTTGGCTTCGCGCTTTGCATAGATTGCACTAAAGGAAGCCTTGACCAGGGAAAAAGAAAAGGAAACAAAGAGAAAAATGACAAGAAAGGCTATAAGCCAACTTTCAGAGCTATCCATCAGTCTTTCTCCTTGTAGGGATCAAGACCAAGGAACTCACATTCACGGGCACGCATAACCTTACGGTCGGCAGCCTTAATGTGATCATAACCGCAAAGATGGAGCAGGCCATGAACAATAACCCGCTTCATTTCGGCAAAGAAGGTGTTTCCGTATTCCGGAGCCTGACGTCTGACTTGCTCACGGGCAATGTATATTTCGCCAAGCATTTCCGGTTCGCCAGGGAACTCTGCGTGCCATTCGAAGGAAAGCACGTCGGTCACCTTATCCAAGCCACGGTAGTTCTTGTTCATTTCACGAACAAATTCATCGGAGCAAAGCACGATGTTCACATCTTTCTCCTTGCCTTCTTCGGCAAGAAGTTTGCGAGCCATCTTCATGAATTTGTCTTGGTAAGAGAAAACTTCGATATCCCCTTCACAGAGAAAATCAATATTGTACTCGGGAGCCTTCACCTTAACAGGCTTGCTCTCAACCGTTTTCTTTTTAGAGACTTTTACGTCCTTCTTTTTACTACTAGGGTCAGGCATTAAATGTTATACCATTTTTTAAGAACTTCAATAATAGATTCGGCCTGGGCCTTGCCGGTAATCTTAAACTTGCCCTGGGCCTTAAAATTGCCGTTCATCTTGCGATAGCGACGCAGGCTCACCTTCGGTTCACCAAAGTCACCAGTCTTCGGATCCTTTTCCTGATAAAGGAACATGACGGTCGGCCATGCACCCTTGGACAAAATTTCCTTGCCAAGTTCCTTAATGACTTCTTCGCCGGAATCTTCGTCGCTAAAAGCAACGGTCAATTCTTCAACTTCCATAGATTTACCTCTGTACAAAAATTCATTTCTTTGTTCGAAAGAACAAATTACTTTATTTTGCTTTGAAAAAAGTCTTTATTTTCTTACAACTTTTCACATTTCAAAGCTAACCACTATTAAAAAATACATATATTTGACTTAGTTTGCATTCAATTTGTGAGGCAATATGACATTTTCTAACTATATCAAGGCGGCAATGGTCTTGTTACTATCGCTGTCGGGTTTTTCCTTCGGAGCCAAAGCTGGTACCGGTAAGGTAACCTTCAGGAACGGCGATGTTTCCCGTCAAAAAGGCGGAAAGACAGACTGGGAGATACTCCGCGATAAACAGACGGTCAAACAATCCGACAAAATCCGCACATTGATCGAATCTCGTGCAGTGATAGCCCTCCCCGACGGTTCGTCTATCAGCATTGAAGAAAACTCCTTGGTGGAATTGACGGAATTGCTTTCCGAGGACGGCAAAAACAAGTTCGAGGCAGATATCAAGTCCGGTCGAATGAAGTTTGATGTCCAAAAGCAGACCAACAAGGAAAGCTCTTTCCAATTCAAGACAGGAACCGCCACTGCAGCTATCCGCGGTACAGACGGTTCTGTGGGTGTTACCAAGCTTGGCAAGCTATACGCTTCGTTACGTAATGGCTTGATGGAAATCGACGACGGCGAAAAGAAATACTCCGTCAACGGCGGTCAGACCGCCATTCCTAATCCCAAGGGCGATGGATACACCGTTTTGAGCCTAGCATCCTCTGGCGACGACAATTTCATGAAAACAATTGATGAAATTCTAAGCGACAGCACTCTAAACCCGGATTCCTTGATTAAAATCATCGAAGGAAAAGACAGTGCTTATACTGCACTGCTCCAGGAAGCCAAGAAAGAGATGAAGTGCGACGTTCCTGCACTGCCAGACACCATCCGCGAAAACAATGTAACCATTAAGGCAACCTGCCAAAGCGGTATTTCCGTAGAAATCTCCAACCAGAAACTGCTCTCCGAAGGTAAGGAACTGGAATTCAACGTAGCCTGGGCAAGCAGCGCGGTTGGTGAAAAGAAATTCCCTGTCAGTTGCTATGTCGATAAAATTAGTGCAGAGTGCGGATCCGTCAAGACCTACTACATGCCCGTAAAGACCGACACTGTAGCTGTGGATACTGTTCCTGAGGCAATTGCAGAACAGGAACCACACATTCCCCTGGAAGTTTACTCTTCTTCTATCACGGTTTGCGATGACGGAAAGGCCTTGGTCGAAGGTGCTTTTGACCCCAAGGATTCCTCCGCATCTCTCATCATTACCATGGGAGCTACACATTCTGAAAATCTTGTCATCAACAACCGCAATGGCCAGTTCAGCTACCCCATCGCAATTAACGACGTTCGTAGAAACTGGAACGAAAAAGAAATTACGGTCGAATACAAGTCCAACCTGTACGGTACAGAAAAAGCAACCATCTCACTGAACATCAATAAAAGCTGCCCGGAAGTCAACTTGACCGCTCCGGTCGTAACCTTGGTCAGCTACGACTCCGTTAGCTGCATTGCGGATCTCAACATCAGCGGAGCAACTGACGACCGCGTCATCCTCACTCCATACGAAGACGGATCACCCCTTAACGACCTGTATTTCACCAATGACGGTCGAGCAAAGATTTCCACATCCAAAGGTGTCAAGAACTATGAATTCATTGCAGAGGACCAAGCAGGCCGAAAAGGTTCTGCAAGAGCAACCTTGGGTTGTTATCCCAAGAGCAGCTACGGAATTTCAATTTCCGGTTCCAGCAACGAGAGACTGCGTACTCCCCCTCCACCGCCGCAATTCTCTAACATCATCCATAGAAATCTGAGCTTCAGTGTAACCGGCATTCCTGGAAACGACCCCGCCTTCATCAAGGAAATCTTTATTACCCAGGGTAATAACGTAACCAGACTGTTCGGTAATGACATTGACAACGTGAAAATCGTTCACCCGGTTGAATTGCTGTACGGAGCAATTACCACCATTAAAATTGACGTCATGATGAAGAGCGGTCAACACATCTCTGCCACCAAAACCTACAAGGTCCCCTAATGAAGTTTCCGTTTTTTATGTCAGCAATCGCCGTGACGACAACCGTCGCACTGGCACAGCAAGTTCCTGCAACAGCAGCGACCCCTGATTCAACAGCAAAGCCATCTGTGGAAACTCCCGTAGTACCAGCAGATAGTGTAGCAAAGGCGGATTCCACCATTGCCCAGTCCGGCCCGACACCAGATTCTACCGCAACTCCGGCTGCAGAAGCCGAGGTTGCCGTAGTAGACTCCGCTGTTACAGACTCAAGTGTTGCCAAGGCTGATTCTACAGTAACCCAAGCAAACGCAACCGTAGTAGACTCCACGGTAGCACAGGCTCCAGCGGACAGCGTTGTCGCAGAAGCCCCCAAGCCTGTCGAAGCAGATTCCGCAGCTACAGCAGAAAAAGTTGAAACCAAGCAAAAGAGTTCCTTCGTCGCAGACGACACTCCTCCTCCGGCCAAGTTGCTGTCCGGAACAAAGATTAGCGGCAAGATCCACGGATTCTTGAAGGCCGACGAATCGCCCTACTTGGTGGACGAAGATATTTCCGTCGAGCCGAATTCCGTACTGGTCATCGAGCAGGGCGTTGTCTTGCAATTCGCTCCCAACACGGGAATGTACGTCAACGGACTGTTGATTGTTGCAGGAACCCGCAACAGTAACGTTGAATTCAAGTCTGCTTCCAGCCTCCCTCAGAGCGGCGATTGGAAGGGAATTTTCATTACCGGAGATTCCAAGTCAGAAATCAGAAACGCTGTTGTTGATGGAGCCGTCAACGGTATCGTGGTGGAAAACGGAGGCTTAAGCCTGCAATCTTCCATCGTGAGAAATACTTCTGGTAGAGCCTTGTTCTCTCGAAACGCACAGCTGAATATTGGCGACTGCGGATTCTTTGATAACAAGGGTGCAGCCGTCCACTTGGCAAACCATTCTGTGGCAGAAATTGAACGTACACGTTTCATTCAGAACAACGTGGCGTTGCTTAATGCAGAACTGGCCCAGGCAAGTCTTATTTCAGCAACCTTTGAAGAAAACCAGGTCGGCATTGTCGACAAGGGCAACACCTACTTGACCTTCAAGAACACCAAGGTCCGCGAAAACAAGACCGGTGCAGTTTCCGACGAAGTTCTTGAAAAATCTGTTTTGGCAAGTATCGAAGAAAACGAAGTGGATTTCGGCCAGAATACATCCAGCATTACCAGCGCTCTTCCCGAAGAGCCCGTATTCCCCGGCATCCAGAGCCGCCAGCCCAAGCCATCCGAATCAATCAATGACTTGATCACCGAGAAGAACCGCGCCTTGGCAGACAACGACACTACTCCCAAGCAGTGGTCCGTCATCGGTAACGTGATGTTGGGCGGCAACTACCACATTGTTCAAACCCGTAGAAATCACAATCGTACACCCGATTACATCGGAAACGATACCATCGACTACAAGGAACACTACAAGAACAATTTCCAAGTTCCCGGTTTTGGCGCTGAAGCATCTGCCTATATGCTCATGACTTCACCTTCGGGAACAACTATTGAATTCAACACCAACCTGACGGCGGATTCCTGGAATCACTTTGCACCCAATCCGGTGACCTTGACCATCAAGGACCAGCAGCACCAATTGATTCTTGGTGACAACCAGAAGACTGCCGGAGACATCTATATGTCCGGGCTGCAACTGTTCGGTATTGACTACACCTTGTCTCTACTTAAGAACAATGCGGACAAGCCCTTGTTCCAGCTAGGCGGTTTTGGAGGCGAAGTTCGCAAGCCCTATCTCGTTGGTGAAAGGCACCCCGACATCTATAACGAATATATAGACGACGGCGAAGCACAGGCACAACGAATGGCCTACGGTGCCTCCCTGAAATGGGCTCCGGACCGTCGATTTGACGCCACTCTCGGTGTTTTATATTCCAACGACGAAATGGAAGACCCGATTCTTCGTGACGGAAGTTCCCGTAGCGTAAACGCCACTAACGAACCTATGCAGACGGCCCTTACAGCCTATGCAGATGGTAGCTGGCTTTTCTATCCTGGTGATATTGCACTGCGAGGCATGATCGCCGTAGGTCGTGCAGACACGGCCCAGGTCAACATGGAACGTGCAATCAACAAGGTATTCTCTGAAGCAAACCTTAATGTAAGCTCCTATAGAGACCTTCGCGACTTGATGAGCCATCCAGAAAAGATCAGCAAGCTGTCCAACAGCCAACTGCAAGAAATCTTTGGCGAGAACAGCATGTTAAGCTACCGCGAAATGAAGGACTCCCTACAAGTTCTCCTGCGTGAAGCGAAACTGGCCAAGGAAGACGCAGACGACGATACGGAAGACGGTCGTGTAGCAGGCCTTAACTGGGGTAGCCAGAATTTTGCAATCGGAGCATCTCTGGACTGGACCATTTATAAGACCCGCATTTCCGGACATATCAAGTATGTTGGTGAAGATTACTACGGTGTAGGCTCTGCAGACCAGCGTGCAGATACTCGTGAATTCGGCGGTGAATTGGAACAGATCATTTCTAAGACCTGGACTCTAAATTTCGCCTATGATTTAAATGTGGAAAATGCCGCCAACGACAAAAAGACAAACTTGTTCGGTTTAAACGAAGGTACCCGCTGGGGTCTCTTTACAGAGGCCAGCCAAAAGTGGAAGGACGAACATGAACTGGATAAGGATCGTGCTAAGTACATTCAAAAGTTTAGCTTGACCAACAGTTTGAAAATCAACGACAAGTTTGACTTGAAAACAGGCTATATAGCAGAGTACAGAACCCAATACCGTCAGACACAGCTTCATGGCGATTACATTTTGGATGACAAAGTTTACGCCGATAAGTGGTTTGCCCCCCGCAAGGACAAGGCAACCATCACCATCTCCAACAATGGTGAAAACTTCGAAGTTGATGAAGAACGTTGGACCGAATACAATAGCCTCGGTAGCGAAGAATACATTGCTTCCAACTTCCAGGAAAAAACCTTGAAGCAGACGGTCACTTTGAACGGAACCTTGAGAGCCCTTAGCTCCGTGATTAAGTTGGGCGGTCGCTGGACGGTCCGTACAGACTTCTCCGAATTCAAGAAAGACAGTCTGATGCAAAAGTTTGACTTGGCTGATAGTACCTGGGGTAAGCTGGGTTACTATTTTGGCGGAGCAGATTTCTTTGAACAGTCCTACCCCATTTCTGTAACAACAACCTTGAGCGGTTTGCAGAATCGATTTGCAGCTACCCCGCGGTTCAAGAGCTATACCAGAGACGACATGAGCGAATCCGAAATTACTTTGGATGACGAATTGGAAATTCCCTTCCTGAACAATTTCCTCGTCCTTGGGCTCAATGGACAATTCCGCTATCTTGTGACCAGCTGGGAAGAAAACGGACGCGATCTTGACGAAACCGAAACAGATGTTTTGGCCGATGTCAGCCTAAAGATTAACCATACCAAGAAGTTCTCCACACAGTGGTACACTGGTACAGGAATGTATTATCGCCCTGATAATCGAAGCAACGAATACAAGGACACTTATTTTGGTATGAAAGCAAATTACTCTTTCTAATGAGTTAAAAGCCCTCCAAAATTTTTCATTGCAATTCAGACCTAGGGATTCCCTAGGTCTTTTTTTACTCATAAGGAAGTTTTTTAAATTTGGTACCAATGTTTACTTACCGCTACAGAGAACTTCCCGTGGCCCTGAACAAAAAGGGCGAATACCGCACCGCCTTGGCCCGGGAATTACGAGTGCATCCCGAAGAGATTTTCAACCTTCAGGTGGAACGTTTTTCTCTGGATAGCCGCCGTAAGGGAGACCCCAAGTGGTCTTACAACGTGATTTTTGATGTAAAGCGCCAGCTGCGAGCCACAGGCAACCATGCGAAAGGTCTGGTGGAAGCCACCCGCGAAACGGAATCCCTGGAAAATGACCCGCTGCGAAGTACCGTTCCCATGGCAGGCCATGTGGATGTGATCGGTGCAGGTCCCAGCGGATTGTGGGCTGCACTCCACTTGCTCCGCAAAGGGTTCCAGGTGGATCTCTACGAGCAAGGTAAGCTGGTGGAAGAACGTTTCCGCGACATCCGCCGCTTCTTTGTAGATCGCCGTTTTAACGCCTACAGCAACGTGCTTTATGGCGAAGGCGGCGCAGGCGCCTTCAGTGACGGAAAACTGAACACCCGCAGCCGCAACCTGTTTTCCGAAGCAGTCCTTAAGGACATGGTTTCCTTCGGGGTAGACGAATCGGTAGTGACATTTGCAAAGCCCCACATCGGTACCGACCGTCTGGTGCTTATGCTCCGCAAACTTCGTGCAGAAATAGCTCGCCTGGGCGGAAAAATCCACTACAGCACTACCCTGGAAGACATCGAAATCAAAGGCGGACACATCTGCGGCATCAAGCTGCGAGACGTTTCCCGTCGTAACTTAGGCGAGGCTCCCTCCCCCGACTTTGCAGAAATCTGTCCCAGCCATTGGCAGCCCTGCGAGGCGCTGGTCCTTGCCGTAGGCCATTCCGCACGCCACATTTACGAAATGCTCCACGCCCGCGGCGTCACTCTGGAAAGCAAGGCTTTTGCCATGGGCGTCCGCGTGGAACACCCCCAGATGCTCATCAACATGCGACAGCTGGGCCGAGATGTGGATACCAAGCTGACGGGCGCTGCAGAATATTTCCTGGCAACACCCACCCTGAATAAAACCAGTTCCGCATACAGTTTCTGTATGTGTCCTGGAGGAGTCCTGGTCCCCTGCGCCTCGGAACCGGGCACTTTGGCAACAAACGGCATGAGCTACAGCCATCGTAACGGCCCCTTAGCCAACGGAGCTATCGCAGTCCCCATTACGCCAGGTGCCAAAGGTTTTAACATCAAGACCGCAGGCACATTGTTAGGCGGCCTGGACCTCCAGCGAAAAATCGAGGCAGACGCCTACGCCGTAGGTGGCAAGAACTACGCCGCCCCCGCACAGACTATCAAGAGTTTCCTCGCCAAGCGAGAAGACCGCACTGATCGCTTGCCCAAGACCACATATCCCTGCGGTTTGGTAAGCTGCAATCTCTGGGATTGGATGGACAAGACTATCTGCAAATCTCTAGCAGAAGGCTTCCAGAATTTCGACAAGAAGATTCCAGGCTTTATTGAAGAAGGCCTGATTGTCGCTCCGGAAACCCGCACCAGTTCACCGTTACGCATCACCCGCAATAACGAAACTTTGGAAAGCGTCAACACCAAAGGGCTTTATGTCCTTGGCGAAGGCGCAGGATATTCCGGCGGAATCGTCACCAGCGCCGCCGACGGCATCCGCTTAGCACACTACGCAAAAAAATGAACAACGCAAAAAGGAACAATTAACAATGAATAATGAACAATGTCAAAAATGGTGCCTTCAGCACTCTATGTAGAAGCGGCTTTGCCGCCATTCTTCTAATTGTTAACTGTTAATTATTAATTGATATGATTACACGTTTAATTGACCGCAACTTCGCAAATATGCGCCTCGACCGATTCCTCCGCAAGGCATTCCCCGAGGAATCTCTGTCTGTATTCTTCTCCATCATTCGCAAGAAGAAAGTCCGCGTCAATGGCGTAGTAGCCAAGGCCAACCAGATGTTACAGGAAGGCGATCTGGTAAACATCTACGAAAATTTCAAGAGTGTTTCCGAAGAAGAAAAGGACATGTGCCGTGCTCAGGCAGAACAAATCCAAGAGTCCAACCTCATCGCCTTCCCCGGAGAAGCTCAACTTGCCGCTCCTACCCGCGACAAGTCCACTGCCACGGGATTTGCCAAGAAGAAATCCACCTGGGGCAAAGCATTGTCCGGAGCAGAAAAACAATCCAACTGGGGTGCCAAGGAACTGGATATCATCATCCAGACCGAGGATTATCTCATTGTAAACAAGCCCTCGGGACTTGCAAGCCAACCAGGCTCTGGAACCAAACCCGGCGAAAGCCTGGTGGAATACCTATGGGAGTGGGGCCGCCAGGAACAATTGGATTTTAAGCCCACCATCGCACACCGTCTGGACCAGGAAACATCTGGAATGCTGATGGTCGCCCTTCACGGAGACACGCTCCGCGATCTGACTCGCATGATTCGAGAACACGAAGTAGACAAGTACTATTTCGCCCTAGTCAAGGGAAACCTGGAAAAAGAACGCGGAACCATTACGGAAAAGCTTACCCGTACCGATGCAGCCAAAGGAAGCAAAATGAAGGTTGGCGAAGATTCCAAGGATGCCAAGGATGCCGTCACCCACTACCGCGTAAAGCAGCACTACATCGGTTATGACCTGGTAAAAATCCAGCTAGAAACAGGACGTATGCACCAGATTCGTGCCCACTTTGCAAGTATCGGCCACCCTCTGCTAGGCGATTCCCGCTACGGCGATTTCGCGTTAAACCGCGAAGTAAAAAAAGAGTTGGGACTCCATCGTCTGTTCCTCCACAGTTGCCGACTGGAATTTGAATGGCAAGGAGAAAAGAAAGTTTTCGACTGCCCTCTGCCCAAGGAATTGCAGGCGGTTATTGACCAGCTGAAACGCAAACCCTACGAACGCAGGGAAAATAATTTCCAGCGTGGACGCCGCCGTTAAACGGATTCAAAAATGTCGCAGCAAACGTCTCCAGGCATAAAACACATCCAGGTTGTAGCAGGAATCCTCCGCAAAAAAGACGAGGACGGAGACACCTTGTACTTGGCGACCCAGCGGGGTTACGGCGACTACAAAGGCATGTGGGAATTTCCCGGTGGAAAAGTAGAACCCGGCGAAACCCGGGAACAAGCTCTAGCCCGCGAACTGAAGGAAGAATTGACCATCGATGTTGATGTTCAAGATTTTCTTTGCACAGTAGAACAGGACTACCCCGGGCGTCACATTACCATGCACTGTTTTTTCTGCCTTATTACTGCCGGGGAAATAACTTTGCTAGAGCACGATTCTGCCAAATGGCTCAAGGTTTCAGAACTTCGTTCCGTTGAATGGCTCCCGGCCGACGTTGCCGTGGTAGAAAGCCTAGTGGCTACACATCACTAAAGTCAATAAGCCTATTGCAATTAGAATAATCGGCAACAACTTCAAAAGAATTACGATGAGACAAGCGTCACCAGCATCGCCGGCTCCAAACAGCGTTAGAATACCAAGTACGATTAAGAATGCGGATATCATGGCCTGCTCCTTGTCTATACACTTAAAATATAATCTTTCAATGACATAATATGACATTCACTTTTTAGAGTGAAAAACAAGACCGCAATTATATCGGTAAGTACATAAAAATCCGGAATCGTATTTTTTACGATACTTGCTTTTTCTATATTTTCGTCAAATGAAATTACCTATCGTATGTATTATCGGACGCCCAAACGTGGGAAAGTCCTCCTTGTTCAACCGCATCCTGGGTCGTCGTGCCGCAGTGGTCAGCGACCGTGATGGCGTTACCCGCGATCGTCATTACCAGACTGCAAGTTTCAAGGGTCATGAATTTACCGTCGTAGATACCGGCGGATTTTTGCCGGACGATTCCATCGACGTCTTGGCCGACAGTGTCCGTACTCAGATTTTTAACGCAGTGCAGGAATCTGACCTGGTTCTCTTCATGGTGGATGTCCGCGTAGGCATCACCAAGCTGGACCAGCAGTTTGCACGCCTTGTCCATAAACTGGACAAGAAGGTGATTCTTGTTGCCAATAAGAGCGAGAACGGTCAGGACCGTCAGGAAAGCTACGAGTTCCTGAAGCTTGGGTTTGGACAACCCCGTACCATCAGTGCCCTCACTGGCTACGCTTGCCTTTCACTGTTGGAGGAAGTAATTACCGTCCTTCCTACTCCCGTCCGCGGAGAACGTAAAGAAGAACGTCCCATTCGCTTCGCCATTCTCGGCCGTCCCAATGCAGGTAAGAGCACTCTTCTCAACCGCCTGCTGAACGAAGACCGCGCCGTGGTTTCTGACATTCCGGGAACTACCCGTGATTCCATCGACTGCGACTTTATTGTAGACGGTAAGAAGTTCGTGGTGACCGATACCGCAGGCCTCCGCAAAAAGGCCAAGGTTGAAGACGAAGTTGAAATTTTCAGCAACATGCGTACTCTGGAAAGCATCCGCCGCTCCGACGTGTCTGTTCTGATGGTGGACTGCACCCGCGGTCTAGAAGTCCAAGACTTCCGCATTATTACAGACATTCGCAAGGCTGGCAAGGGTCTCGTACTGGTTCTTAACAAGTGGGATATTCTACCCAACAAGAACGACAAGTCTTTTGACCACATGGTCAAGGAAATGTTAGAACGTGAGCCCATGTTGGAATACGTGCCTATACTTTCCATCAGCGCCAAGGAAGGCCAGCGCGTGAATCGCGTGGTTCAGGCCATCCAGACTGTTTACGCCAACTGCCGCCGCGTTCTCGGTCGCGACAATGTGGCACAAGCATTCGCTAAGTTCATCGAAGAAAATCCGGTGCCTAGCCAGAATGCCCGCGTGGTTCAGCTGACCCGTGCCTGCCAGATTATGGTGGAGCCACCCGTCATCGCCATCGAGACCCGCACCCCGGATCTGGTAGCCGAATCTTACAAGCGCTACCTCATGAAAAAATTCTACGAAGAGTTCCAGCTGCAGGGAGCCCCCCTCCGTCTGAACTTCGATATGAAATTAACCCTTAGAAAGGATGAAGAACTTGAACAGTTTACTGAGTCTTCCAATAGCGTACGTGTTGGGGGCGATTCCCAGCGCAATATGGATCGCAAAACTCGCGAAGGGAAAAAATTACGACATCCGTGATTACGGATCTAAAAACGCAGGTCTGACCAACACCTTCCGCATGTTGGGTTGGAAGCCCGCCCTTCCCGTGGTCTTTATGGATTTGCTGAAAGGTTTCTTCGGACCTTTCATTGCCAAGGTCATGTGCGACGCGCAGGTTGCCGCAGGTGGAGCAGACTACTCCAACTGGGTTCCCCTAGTCGCGGGCTTGTTGGTCATTCTCGGTCATAGCTACACCTGCTTCGCCGGTTTCCGTGGAGGAAAGGGTGTTCTTGCGGCACTTGGCGTGTTTCTCTGCCTGTGCCCCGTAACAGCACTTTCCGCCTTTGCCGTGTGGATCATCCTTACGGCAACCACAAAGTATGTGTCCGTAGGAAGCATTGGCGCCTGTATAGCCCTGATAGCCCTATCCGTTATGGGTTATCTCAAGGCTCCCTACCCCGTCTACGACCAGATTTCTCTTCCCTTGATGATCGTCACCACCATTATCGGCTTGTTCATCATCATCAAGCACAGAGGCAACATCAAGCGCCTAATGAACGGAACAGAAAACGGATTTGGAAGCAAGCGCAAGAAATGAAGTGTGAAGAATGAAGTATGAAAAATGAAAAATGAAGAATTATAGTTAGGCGGCGAAGCCGCGATTATATAAATTATTCATTGTTCATTGTTAATTGTTCTTTGTTTAAAGAGGTTTTATTATGAAGGTTACAGTACTTGGAACTGGCGGTTGGGGTCTTACCCTTGGCCAGGTTATTTACGAAAATAAAAACGACATTACTTTTTGGACAAACTCTCAGGCAGAAGTGGACCTGCTCTCTACGGAACACCAGTACAAGGATAAGCTCCCTGGCGTAATTTTCCCCGCAGACTTCAAGTACACCACCGACATGAATGCCGCTCTCGAAGGTGCGGAAATGGTCATGATCGTGGTGCCCTCCCAGTTTATGGGTGGTGTTGCCAAGAACTTGGGTCAATGGACTCCAGAAAAGGGAAAAGAACCTGTAGTCGTGTGTGCCACCAAGGGTATTCTGGAAGGCACCAACCAGCTCATGAGCGAAGTCCTTCTGGAAAACGTACCTTGGCTCACCGATGATAAGATGGTCGCATTCAGTGGTCCTTCCCATGCAGAAGAAGTTAGCCGTCATGTGCTGACCGCCATCGTAGCCGCCTCCACCAACGAAGATTCCGCAAAGCTCGTACAAAAGGCCATGAGCTGTTCCTACCTCCGCGTCTACACATCCACCGACATCATCGGTGTTGAACTTTGCGGATCCGTAAAGAACGTCATTGCAATCGCCTCCGGTGTGCTCTACGGCATCGGTGCAGGCGACAACACTCGAGCAGCTCTTCTTACCCGCGGTCAAGCAGAAATGTGCCGTTTGGGCAAGGCAATGGGCGCTCAGCCCGAAACCTTTGCAGGTCTTGCCGGTATGGGCGACCTGATTGTGACCTGCCTTTCCCAGCATAGCCGTAACCGCTATGTAGGCGAACACATCGGCAAGGGAGAAACTATTGAACAGGTTCTTGCCGGCATGAAGATGATTGCCGAAGGTGTACCCACATGCCGTAGCACCAAGGCCCTAGCCGATAAGCTTGGAGTGGATATGCCCATCGTCAATGCGGTTTACGCACTGCTCTACGGCGGCAAGACCGTCAAGGAAGTCTTTGCAGAAATCTGGGGTCGCGAACTGAAAGCCGAAAACTGGAATTAACGTTTTTACCCCTTTCAAAAGAATACCTCTGGTTTTAATCAGAGGTATTCTTTTTTTCTAAGCCCCCTTGCCCTAGGAAAGTCTATAGCACGGTAGTGCGTAGGACTTTCCAGGCGGGATTCAAAGGTTAATGAACACTTAGCACTTTAGTGCTTAGTGAGAATAATCCACTTTGTGGACGTGTGGAACCCCTTACATCATTTCTTCCTTGGCAGTTCGCTAGCGTGCTTTTCCAGCCATACAGCGTCTTCTAAAGCACGTTCTGCTTCGGTTGCCCAGTCAGATTCCGGGAACTGCAGCACTACCTCGCGATAGCGGGTCACGGCACTATGGAAGTCCCTCATCTCACGGTAGATGTTGCCCATTTGCAATAGGGAGAAGAACCTTTCCTCCGGGGACAATTCTGTATCCAATAGAGACTTGTAGGTCTGCATCGCTCCTTCAAGATTTCCAGCCCGATACATTTCAACAGCGAGAGCCACAGAAGGTTTGACTTCAACAGAAACGGTTTCTGCAACAGAAGTCTGAGTCTCAGCCTGAGGTGCATTAGCCTCAGGTGCAGCAGCAACCTTCTCAACGGCGGGCTGAGCCTTCACATTTTCTTGTGAGCTAGAAGATTCTGCAGCAGAAGAATTTCTCTGTTCTTCCGCCTTGGCTGCATTCAAGGAAGCCAAGCGATCTTCAGCCTTCTTGCGATACTTTCCGTTTGGAGCAGCCTTCTTAAGGTAGTTGTTCAGGAACTTCTTCTCCAGATCAACCTTCTTGGATTTCTGATAAATGCAAGCCAAGAAATAATTGGCATCATTTCCTTCGCCCTTGTACTCCAAACCTCTCTTAAGGTTGAATTCAGCCTTGTCGTACTCACCCAATTCAAATCGAGTCAATCCTGCATAGAAATAAGCTCCGGCATGTCCGGGTGTCTTTTTTAGGACCTCACGCCATAAGGGTGCAGCCTCGTTATACTTGCCTGCAGCAAACAAAGCCTTTCCCTTTTCAAAAGGATCAGCAGGCAAAACGTTTGCAGACTCCACAGTCTTCGTTGGAGCGGCAGTCTTAACCGGTTCTGCGGTTTTTGCTGGCTCCACAGCCTTTGCAGGAGCAGCTGGTTTAGAAGCTTCCGCCTTGACAGGCTCAACAACTTTTGCCGGAGCAGCAGGCTTAGCAGGTTCTGCAGCCTTCACCGGTTCAGCCACCTTTACAGGTTCGGTCGCAAGAGCAGCTTCTTCCGTTGCAGGTTTATTCTTCGGGTCCTTGGCAAGTTCGGCCTCAGCCTTCTTCTTGTCACCAAGAAGTTCAAAAACCTTGGCAGCCCCTTCATAAGCAGCACTCAGTGTTGGATTAAACTTGTAGGCCAAGCGATAGTTCGCCAGGGCACCGCTGTAATCCTTCATTTTCATGCGAACATTGGCAGCGGCCATATAGGCAACAGAGTTATTCGGGTCTTCGGCAAGCATGGAACGATATTCACCCAAGGCCATTTCGTAATTACCCTGAGATTCAAAAATAGCACCCTGCTTAATACGGGGATCTTCAGCAAGAGCCTGTGCAGCAAAAATAAGACAGGCAGCAGCAAAAAGAGAAAATTTCTTATTCATAACAATAAATTTAACAAATTTCAAAACACGCAACTCATTGGCAGGCAACAAGTTACGCTTTTTCGGCACACTTTCCAGTTTAATTTAACTTCCTACCCTAGTACGCAAAAAATTTCATTTCATGGCGATGAATATTTGTATCTTTTAAGATATGACTAGACTTCTAATGTATTTGTTGCCCGGAATACTCCTCGACATCGCACTTCTGCTTGTCAATGGATTTGTCACATCCCAGGAACTCCTGAAAACCAACTGGTACGACAACCTGATGAATATGATCTACATCTCGGCCATTATCGTCCCCTGCGTCATCTACTACATCAAGATGCCCCCTGGAACAAATACAAAGCCCTAAACCCAAAGTTTGATCCATCCACGATTGACCATCTTTGTAGCACAGACAAAATAATGCAAAAAAGGCTAGACCCACGGTCTAGCCTTTAATGTTCTTATTCTATATAAGCGATTCTATTTTTTGCGTTGAACCACAACAAAGACACCAAGAGCAACCAAAATACTCAAAGCCGCAATGGAAACATAAACCAGCTTGTGGAAGGGAACGCTGCGGTATTCCATGCGAACCTCAGACTTGCCCTGCGGAATTTCAATGGCACGAAGAGTACCAAAGGCCTTGTAAACCTTTACTTCTGAGCCATTCACATAAGCCTTCCAGTAGGGATGATAGTTTCCCGCAACCACCATAAACCCTGGACGGTCCGCCTCGACACTAAAAATCTGAGTATCCATCTTGGGGCGGGCAACGACCCGAGCCATGCCCTGGATAGGACCAGAGGCGGCAACACTTCCCTTGAAATCATTGGAAGGAGCTTCGGATAAAATGACCTTTTCCTTGTAGAAGAACTTGCCATCTTCGTCACCATACTTCAGTTTGGCTACTGCTACCGGCTCTGCCTCCTTTTCGATTTCTGCAGCCTCGGCAAGTACAGAATCCCTGGCCGTGGAATCAGCCGCCACTTCTGCAGATGCACTTGTTTCAACAGATTCTACAGCATCTTGAGTGCGAACGGCTCCCTGAGTCTTCAAGATTTCAATAGCCTGTTCATCAGTCATCACTACAGCTTCACCGAATAGGTAAGCTTCGCCCATATAGCCCATGTTAGGCAGAATAGTCGTTCCACGTTGAGTATCATAGAAGATGGCACCAACGTTCATCAAATCCATAAAGGGGTGTGGCGCCTCAGGGTCATTGATGTTCAGCAGGTAATTAGAATTCTGCTGACCGCCACGAAATGCTCGGTAGCTAGCCAATTCGTTATCGTGCATGCCATCGGCATTGCGCAGGTTATACTGCGGGAAGGCGTTTTGTCCCAGAGCCTTGCTGCGTGACAAGGATAAAATGCGAGGCGTATTGAGCGAATCCGCCTTGAAATATCCCTTGTAGGCATTTACCAGCTGGTTATCGGGTTGCAGATATTCCTTGGCAGGAACGTTTTGGATAAAGGCACCGTCAATCACAAACAGTTCAAAGCCAGCCACAACCGCAAGGACAGCGACCTTCATGGCGGTCTTCATCTTGCTATTCATCACAAACCAGGCGGCACCAATAACAACCGCCACCAGAATAAATCCGGGAACGACCTTGCCTGCGGTAGCTTCCATTACAGCCTGGTTTAACGGCTTAAAGTAAGGTGCCGTTACAACATCGTCCAGCAGTTTCTGACCACTCATGAGCATCACGCCCAAGAAGGCAAAGCCAAGCGCAATGCAAACCTGCAATGCACGGGATGTCCCGGGGAAACCGGAGGAAATTGCTCCCGTAAAGTTGGAAACGGTAAACTTTTTCTTCTGGTCGTCCAGACTCATTACCCCAAGGCAAACCACGGCGTAAAGAACCATGACCACAAGGCCTGCAACGCCGATAAAGGTCATCCAGGCAAAGCGGGCTACCAGAGCCAAAACCAGAAGCAAACCGTACATGGCTGTACCATGGAGAAGGGCCCGGCGGTTGTCCTCCGCAGTACGCCCATGAAGTTCATCGTACCTTGACGTTTCTCCAGATAGACTCTTTAGAACAGGACCAGCCATCATCACCAGCAGGAGCGGCAACCAGAAAAGTGCCATACCCGGAGCACGGAAACTCTTTACCCCAGGCAGAACATTATACCAGAGTTTAAACAGCGGAGAATGGTCGCCCATGCCATAGCTGAGAGCCACCACAGCGCCTAGCCCCCAAAAAGCGGCATAGCGGCGTTTTCCCGGCAAGAACAAGCAGAGGAAGCCTAGGAATGTCAGCAAAGCACCCGCATTATTGTGGTCCAGCTTAAAGCTGTTATGACCCCAGTAGAAAGGAGATCCGCCACCCATCTTACGAATTTCTTCTTGAGAGAAGCTTACGAAGGAACTTCCCTCATAGGCACTCGTTTTTTCGTTATACTCATATACATCGACCCCCACAAAGCCAGGCAGAAGTATCTGAGCCATTTCTTCTTGATGTAAAGACCAGCTAACCGCATGACCGTAATTCGTATGGCTTTCGTCACCACGAACAGACTGGGTTGTAGTATACAGGTAGGGCGGAACAATCTGGAAACAGGAAATTGCCAGACCAAAAGCAAGACCGATGGCCGCAAGACCGAGACGCTTTCCGCGGGTCTGAAGAGCATCGCAATGGAAAACCACCTCATAAAGAGTATAAAGACCTGCACCCCACAAGAACAAGTACGTCAACTGCAAATGGGAACCAAGAATCATCCATGCAACACTTAGGGCAAGGACAATCATGTAAGGAACACTCCCTCCACGGACCACCTTGCGAATGGCTAGCAAGGCCAGGGGAGCGATGGCAAAGACCATCATCTTTCCATCGTGACCGCCATAGATGTAGGTAAAGAATTCCGGCGAGAAAGCGTAGAGCAAACCCAACAAGGCACCCCACCATTTATTCTTGGTCAGATGCCAACCCAAGGCAAAGGCGCTCATGAAAGCCACCCACAGGGTCAAAATAAACTTGAAACCTACCGCTCTTGCCGGGTCCGTCATGAACTGCACCCACACCAGCGGGTGGTACACATCAGCAAAAAGAGCGTCGATGGTCGGCACCCCTCCCAAACGGCTATCGTCCCATTCCGTCACCAAGGCACTTTCTGCACGAAGAATGCGGCTACCGATGCCGTTCAGCTGGTCGGAATTCAGCATAAGCTGGTTTGGGTCAAAAGCGAAATCGCGGAATACAATCAGCAGAATCGCAAAGAAAATTGCGGCCATAGCCACAAAGAAGGCGGGTCTCTTTTCAAAAATTTTCATAGGGGTAAATCTAAAAAAAGAGATTCCCGCCCTCGGCAGGAATCCCACAAATTGATAGATAAAATAATCTACAACTTAGTTAGCGGAGTCTTCGTCCAAAGAATTCTTGGTCGTAAGGCAATAAACGCCAATACCAGCAAGAACAATAGCAGCAAAAACACCTAAAACCTTTAGAATCTTTCCCATAATAAACTCCTTCGGGGATTGAGATTAACCTTTACTTTCCATAAGATATAAAAAAATCGGAAAAACATTTCATTTTTGACAAAAAAAATCAATTCTATGTATTTTTCGTCAATATCATGCAGATGACCGGAAGTTTTTTATCCACTTCATTTTCGCTGGGGATAATTTCGCTCTCCAAAATGCTGCAGTTCAGTTCCTTTACAAAGAATTCCAGCTGGCTACGTTCAAAACCCAGCCAAATGTGACCATGAGTAGTCCGGAAGGATTCTTCCTTATGTTGAGCCAAATCCAGGAGGGCCAGTGTACCACCAGGTTTTAAAATGCGGACCGCCTCCTTCAAGGCTTGTCTTGGATCCATGGCATGATGAAGAACCTGGCTCATCAGGACCAAGTCAGCAAAGTCATCAGGCAACCCCGTCTTAACCATATCGGCGACTTTAGGCTGGACATTTTGGATTCCTTTCTGTTTCAAAAGCCCCTGAAGCCCGCTAATCACCTTAGGGTCGCAATCCAAAGAAGTAACATGCTTACAGCGGTTACACAACATAAGTGACAAGTCGCCACCTTCTCCACAACCAATATCAACCGCATTGTCAAAAGGAACCATCAACTTGCTGAACAAGCTGATCTGCGCCTTTAGACTCCCCCCCGCCTGGTTCAGCTTATGAATTTGTCCCTTGGTATTGTCAGAACGAGCTTCCAGGGCCTGGGCCGCACGACATTTCAGAATATCCTTATCCCCCAGTTCCTCGTAAGCCTCCCGAATCATAGAAAGCATTCGGTCGCTTAGGTAAAGTTCTTCGCTCAGCCGGTAGTAGGATTTAATCCCATCGCGACGATCCTTCAGTAAATTACAGGAGGAAAGCTTTGCCAAGTGACGGCTGGCATTGCTTTGGTGTATATCCAGAATATCCTTAATTTCGTTTACAGTAAATTCAGCCTGGTCCAGGAGCAACAAAATTTTCAGACGCATTTCATCTGAAATAGCTCCAAACAATTCCATAGAAGGAACAATGGGCTCGCGGTTGTTGTTTAATTTTACCATAAATCGACCTAAAGTTCTTTTTTTCACAATATAATTTTTTTTAGCTTAGGTCCATATGAAAATCAGGCTCATTCTCCCCCTACTGGCACTTGTCCTGGGACTTTCCAGGGCGAACGCCTCCGAGTATAGTCTGAACCTTTCCACGGATATACCTGTAACTGCCATGGCAATTATCACCAGCGGCTTCGGAACATATCTCTATAGTCAAATGGAAGTTCCTAAACAGGTAATGAATCCAGACCACCTTCTTCCCTGGGATAAAAAAGTTGCAGGGCGATACAGCAAGGGTGCGGACCAAGCCAGTGACATCGGTGCACTTTTAGCCATCACGCCCTTGGTCATTGGCGGAACAGCTCTTTATTCAGGACAATCCGACCTCAGGGAATTTGGAACCTTCTCCTTAATGCTAGTCCAATCCGTATTATTCCAAAGTGGAATAAACCTAGCCGTCAGAGCATCCCAATTGTGGCCCAGACCCTATGTCTATGCAACGTCCGGAGAAGGGTTTGAGAAGTCCCAAAGTGCCAAAGGGGAAGCCTACGGAAGTTTCTTTTCGGGGCACGCTTCTGCGGCTTTTACTGTAGCCGTTTTCACGTCAGAATGGTTTAACGAAACCCATCCAAACTCAGCAAATACAGGGGTTGTACGAGCATTGGCCTTTTCTCTGGCAGGCATCGAAGGCGTTCTTAGAATAGCAGCCGGTAAACACTACCCCACCGACGTTTTGGTAGGCGCCCTAGTAGGCACAAGCGTCAGCTACGGAGTGCTGTTCATGCATAAAAAACGAAACGAAAAGTACTCTTTCTGGGCGGGTCCAAACACTGTAGGCATCACTTTCCACCTTTGAAAACAAATTATAACATCTAATTCCCTAAAATCAAGTATATATTAGTTAGTGTAAGGGCGCGGAACTAAAAAAGTTCATAAGGTGCGCTTCAAGGAAGATAAGGGTGGCTGTTATGCAGGGTATTTTCTCAAACATCGTTAAGAGTTCCGGACGAGTGCTTAGTGCTCTCGCCATTAGTGCTTTATGCTCTACGGCATTTGCTGCAAGTCCCAAGATGGATTCCCATCGAATGGTCAAGCCCGGCAAGACGACCTCCCACATGGTCAAGTCCCATGAGAGCCTGCAAGATCAGGCTGGCGAAACTTTGACCGAAGAAGAAATTTTCAACCGCATTCTCCAGCAAAAGAACATTTCCAAGGACGGAAAAGTTCTGACGGATTCCCGCGACGGCAAAAAATACTCCATCGAGATTCGCGGAAACAAGGCCTGGATGAAGAAAAATTTGGCATTCAGCATTTCTACTCCCTCCCAGTGCCTTATGGAAAGCGATGAATACTGTAAGAAGTATGGTCGTTTTTACAGCCACAACGAAGCCAAGCAGGCTTGCCCCGCGGGTTGGCATCTCCCCGATGACGGTGAGTGGCGTGATTTCCAGAAGGACCAGTCCAAGCTGGACTGGAAGAATCTAGGCCAGGGCGGCTGCAAGGAATGGGGCGGTTACTGCGAAAGCAACACCACCGGACATTACTGGTCCGCTTCTTCTGTAGAAAAGAATACTGGACGTTCCTGGGAATTTAAAAGCGTCGCGAAAAGCATCAACCGCACCGACGAAAGCACCAGCAAGGGTCTTTACGTTCGTTGCGTAGCAGACCTGCGATAAGCTCAAGAACTTACTCTCTCGTCATAAAAGAAAAGCATCGCTTATGCGATGCTTTTCTTCTTTTTGAAAGGGCGTTAGGACAGGAACTCCATGCCCTAATACACAGTTGAGCTATTTCTTGAAGCCGCTGAGAATGACATCTACTGCGGAACTAGCCACACGTTTTGCTTCGGACTCGTCCAAAGTGGCGGATTTTTTCAAGATGCCCTTGTCCTCTTGAAGCTGAAGAACGAGGCGGGAAATGCAGACGTAACTGTAATCCACCGACTTCCAATAGTCGTTGAAATCAAATTCTTCGGCATTCTTGTCGCTCTTATATTCGTCATAGGCGGCATTGCAGTCATCTTCGTCGTAGGCATAGCGAATGGAGAAATTAATGTCGCAACTATTCTTGTTGTAGCTGAGAACAATCTTACCGCTAGATTCCTGGAAGTTGTCAATCTTGATGGAGACATCGCCATCGTACATCATCAGTTCATCACAGGAAGGTGCCCGCAGGTCGTTGATCAGCTCTTCCTTATCAAACTCGTAGTTCTTGTCCGTCTGGAACATAGTATAAAACGCGGTCAGGGCTTCATCGGCTTCGCTAACATAGTCGTTCTTGAACATTTGACTGTAGTAGGACTTCATGAAGCAAGAACCCGTATACTGGAAAACGTCCTTTACCTGGTCCTTATTCAATTCCCTGGCATAACGGATGGATTCCTTGGCATCATCCATGTTGAACCAGAGTCCGGAGGGGAAAGACTTGCCTTCAAAGCCCACGCGTTCAAACCGTTCATCGGGGTCTTCACGCATATAGACATCGGAACCCTTCTTGTAGACTTCCAAAGTGTCCGCCGTCTTGGATTCTTCGTTCCAGACCAAATAACCCAAGGAACTTTCCTTACATTCTGGAGCCCTAATAATCATCAGGGAATCCTTGGATTTGTACTCGTAGTTCGCCTTGGAAAGTACCATCTTGAAAGAATCTTCTAAATCAAAATCGGCGGAACTGCCGCTATCGCCACAGCCAACGAAGGCTCCACAGGCGGCCAACGCCAAAGTCATCCATTTAAAGCTTTTCTTCATACAAAACCCTTTATACAACTTCCTGATGGTATTATAGAATTTTTCCATTCCGGCAAATTTATTTCACTCTCATTTTATCGTCTTTAAAGAAGAAATTGTAAAATAGCCCCGCAAATAAAATTCTTCGGAATATTTAACGTTCTTCATAATTTAATTTCTTTGTACCGTAGGCCTGCATGACCCGCTGAATCGAGGTATCAAGAATACCGCCACTAACGTGAATCATATCGTTTCCGTAGCGACCAAAACCACACCGAAAGCGCCGGATTCCAACCATTTTCAAAAACAGTAATAGGCTACAATTTCCTATTGGATATACGTCCGCGGCTTGTTCTAGTGATGGTGATGATGACCATCACAGCAACCCCCGTGTGAATGATCATGACTTCCTAAAACGCGATGAGGAATACCGTGAGCGATAAGATCCACATCACAGCCGTAAGTATCCGTAATCATCTGCTGGGTCAAGCCGGAACCTTCGTGATAGTGAACGCTACGGTTGACGCAGACCACACTCTTTACCTTATGGGAGAGAGCCATCAGGTCGTGGGTGACAATAATGATGGTCATAGTCTTGCTGAATTCTTCCAGCAGGTTGTAAAGATTTTCCTGGCCGGCGGCATCAATGTTGTTGCTGGGTTCATCCAGAAACAGGATGCGGGGATTGCACACCAGGGAGCGAGCAATAAGAACTCGCTGGCGTTCACCACCGCTCAGTTCGCCCATACGGCGGTTGAGGAAACCATCCAGATGAACTTTGGAAAGGGCGTCGGCAACTTCGGGGGACTTTGCCTTAAGGCCGATTTTTCCAAGAGCCACACATTCCCCTACGGTAATGGGGAATTCCAGATTGCGGCTGGTATTCTGAGGGACATAGCCCACTGCAATTTTCTTGGTGGGAACTTTCTCGCCGAAAAGTTTGACTTCACCTTCGGAGGGGTTGAGAAGGCCCACAATCAATTTCATGAGGGTAGATTTTCCGCCCCCATTGGGACCGATGATTGCAACGAAGTCATTCTCCTCGATTTCAAGATTGACCTTGTCGAGGATTTTGGAATTGCCATAGGCAAAGGACAAGTTATTGACTTCAATTGCGTTCATATCTTATATCTACAAAATTATCGTGCTAAATGTTTGCGGATTTCTATTGACCAATGGATTTTAAAAAGGTACGAATGTTCCCTTCGTAATCGTAGGACAGCGGGTCCGTATCCAAAATCTTTGCATCCAGTTCTTTTGCGATGGTAGCGGCAGCCCGCTTGCTAAACTGAGGTTGGACGAAAACAATGTGGACGTTGTTTGCCTTACCCGTCTTTACCAGGTTGGCCAAATCCCGAGGTTTCGGCTCCTTGCCGGCAACTTCCACCGTCAACTGCTTCATGCCGTAATCACGGGCGAAGTAGCCATACGCCGGATGGAAGACGATAAAGGTGCGGCCACCCTCGGGAAGCTTGTTTATTGTCTGGCGGAGTTCCACGTCCAACTTCTTCAGGCGGAAAATCAACTCATTGGCACGCTTGCGGTAAAGGTCCTTGTGGGATTCGTCCAGAGATATGAGCGCTTCGCAAACATTCTCTGCCACCTGCATCATTTGCAGAGGAGACGTCCACAAGTGAGGATCCATTTCCTCATGGTCATCGTCATCGTGGTGGTGTTTGTCGCAATGTTCTTCACCTTCGTGATGATGATGCTCGTCTTCTTCCATCCAGGTGATACCCTTAGAGATGGAAACTACATTCACATTCTTGTTCACTCCCTTGAAGCGAGGCAACCAAGCGGCATCCATACCGGAACCATCACTGAAATAAACGGTTGCTTTCGCAAACTCCTTGAGGGATGCGGGTTTCGGTTCAAAAGTATGAGGGTCAGCACCTGGAGGAAGCATGGTGACCACCTGAACTTCCCCGCCGCCAATTTCTTTCACCACGTTGGAGTACGGCTGTAGAGAAACTGCGACAGTCAAGTTTGCCGAAAACACAGGAATCGCAAGAATTAATAGCAGAAGAAGAAATGCTAGGCCCTTCGCCTTCGGCTCAGGGTGACACTGGTGAGATGGATCAGAGAGACTCTGGTGGGCAAGCACGGAATGACGCGGTCTAAAAAATGCGAATCTCATAATTCGTAATCCATAATTCATAATTTTTTAGATGCGGCCCTCGAAGAAGCCTTCAAAGTCAATGTCGCTGACCATGTCCACTACAATTTCCGGCTTTACATCCAACTTGTCCAGGTCAGAAAGCTTTGTTTCTCCACAGAGGGGCAGAACAAACCGGCAACCGCTTCGTTTAGCCAATTCAAAGTCCGTGTACAAGCGATCCCCTACAAACAAGATTTCTTCAGGATCGTACTTTTTCAGAAGTTCCGAAAGCATTGCCGGATTTGGTTTTCCAAAACTACGTTCCGGTTCTACGCCGTAAGCCGTTTTCAGTAGAGCCATGAAGCTACCAATGTCAGGCACGGGACCGTTGGCATCGGGGCAGACAAAATCCGTGTGGGTCACCCAGAAAGGAATCTTGCGCTGAACGCGGAAAGAAAGTTCGCAAAGTTCGCGGTAGTCAAAGCTGTTATGATAAGCCACAAGGACTAGTTCCGTATCCGCCACACTTGGATGCAAATTCAGGGTGGGATCCTGGGCAGCAAACCATTCCGTCACTTCGGGATTAGCGAAAAAATATACGTTCTTGATGCCTTCCTCGTGAATAGCATTCAGGGAAAGGTACAAGGCAGAAATGATGGCATCGTCCCGAAGAGGAAGCCCCATGACTTTCAGGCGGTTCTCGTAAAATACTGGGGACTTGCTGGTATTGTTACTCAAGTAATAGACGGGAACGTGTTTAGCCACGTTGTTTACGGTTTTAACCGCTTTTGGGTACGGACGACCACTGAGGTACAAGGTACCATCCAAATCAAACACAACAGCTTTTACCGGCTTACGAGTCATAATGCAAATTTAAAAAATGAAAGATGAAGAATGAAAGATGAAGAATGAAAGATGAAGAATGAAGGGTAAAAATTGCCACCTAGACCCTAGACCCTAGACCCTGATTCCTTTTCAGCATTTCTATCTTGCAGTTTATGAAAACTCCTGATAGTCGTTTCTATTGCCCGCTGATTACCGAGGGCGTGATTACATTGGACGAAAATGAAAGTACCCATGCGGTGCGTGTTTGCCGTGCAGCCGCAGGTGACGTGTTGCAACTTTCCGACGGGCTGGGGCATTTTGCTGACGCCACCATAGTAAAAGCCGATACCAAGGCCTGCGAAGTCCGGGTGGACACTGTTGAGTCTGCAGGAAACGAACGTCCCAAGGTTTCCTTAGGAATTGCCTGCCTAAAAGATGATGCCCTGGAAGAAGTGGTCTTCCACGCGGCACAGACAGAAATTGACAGTATCATTTTTCTTCGTACGGACTATTCCCAGGAACCCAAAAATTCAGACCTGAAGAAGACTGTGCGCCGAGCCGAATTAAAAAATCTGGTTAGCCTAAAGCAATCCAAGAAACCCTGGCTTACCCGAATTGAAGGCCCTGTGGAATTCAAGGAATGGCTAAAAAGCTATAAGGGAGATCTTGTCCTTTGTGACATGGACGGAGAACAAGCTCCTTCCTCAGAAAGTCTTGCGACTCCCACCACCTTGCTGGTAGGTCCCGAGGGCGGTTTCTCCCCCGCAGAAATACAAGCCATTAAAGATTTCAAAAACGGCAAAGTCCATCTAATGAAGCTAGGCCCCACGAGATTGCGAGCCCGTACAGCAGCCATCATTGCCCTAGGCAAAATCGTGTGCTAAAGCATATTCCGGCAGTTTCTTCTAGATAAAGTTTTTTATTTTCTTTCCGCGTTTTTTCCCCACTGGGGTCTAACAGGTGTTTTATGATTATCAATTTCTTGATTATAACGTTTGTATTATCGTTTATTAACATCGCAATTTTGATGTATATCAATTCTAAGCGAACAACGTCCTACTACACGACTATGTTCCATGTCATGACCATCCAAATTGCGGGACACCTTTTTTTGGCATTGTCCAAAAACATTGAAACAGCCATTCTTGCCAATAAAATTGCATACGTCGGAGCAGTCTACATTCCGTTGCTGTTCTTCCTGGGTGAGCTTACCATCTGCAACATTCGCATTTCAAGACGAATTCGCATCGGACTTTTCGCCTTCAGTTCCGTTATTTATGGTTTTGCGGTAACAGCCGGTTGGAGCGACATATTCTACAAGAGTGTAAGCCTAGTCCAAAATCATGGTATTACAGACTTTACCGCAGAATTTGGCCCGACCCACATTCTGTTCAACATCATGCTTTCCCTCTACCTCATCTCTGGAATTTGCGTGGTGATTTACGCCCTACTGAAAAAAAAGAATGTCTCTTATAAAAACCTGCTAGGACTCGTCTCCATCGGATTTATAAGCATTGCGGCATTCTTCGTATTCCGCGAACTTTCCCTGGATATGATAGCAATGCCCTTTATCTACCTGCTGGTGGAATACATTATGATCGCCATTATCCACCGCGTAGGTAAATACGACATTGAAGGAACAATCAGAGATACGCTAGAATTCCAAAACGAAAACGTCTATCTATCTGTCACGAAGGACTTGTGTTACATTGGATGTAACGATATCGCCCTGCACCACTTCCCTGCTCTTCGAGAATTCCGTGTAGATACGAAAATCCAAGAAAGCGATGAACTAGGCAGTATTCTCTTGAAACTCATCGGCAAGTTCAACCCACAGGAACTTTGCCTGGTAGAATGTTTCCAATACGGGAAAAAACATTACAAGGCCGTCCTTCGAAACTTGCATCACGGAGACAAGGTCTGCGGTTACATGTTCCGCATTGAAGACGATACCAAGATACAACGTTACATTAAACTTCTTGATAAGTACAACAACGAGTTGGCCAACGACATTCAAGTCAAGGACGAGCATATTCAAATTCTGCAAGAGCAGATGATTTCAGGACTTTCCAATATGGTGGGGTCTCGGGATGGCAGCACTGGAGTCCACGTTCGCCGCACAGGAGAAGTCGCAAAGATACTGATTAACTCCATGAAAAAAGAGGAAAAGTTCGCTTCCAAGACGGGATTTTTCAATACAGTCATCAGGGTAGCCCCAATGCATGACCTTGGAAAAATTGCAGTGAACGAAAGCGTACTCCGCAATCAAAAAAAGTTTACTCCCGAGGAATTTGATTTAATGAAGACACACTCAGAAAAAGGTGCCGTCATCGTTGAAAACCTGCTTCGAGATGTGGAACCGGAACTGGTAGTAAATATTGCAAAGAACATCGCCCAATGCCATCACGAACATTGGGATGGAACCGGATATCCAAACCATCTAAAAGGCGAAGAAATTCCATTGGAAGCACGCATTATAGCGGTGGCAGATGTTTATGACGCCCTGGTAAGCCGACGCAGTTACAAGCAAAAAATGTCTTACGCAGAAGCTTTTGACACCATCATCAGTTCTATGGGAACCCACTTTGATCCTAGCCTAAAAATGGCGTTTATTAATTGCCACAAGGAATTAGAACAATTCTACGAAAACTGCGGAGATTAGCGGCGAACCGAGACTCGATTGTGGGAAGTGAAGAATGAAGAATGAAAGATGAAGAATGAAAGATGAAGAATGAAGGGTGAAGGATGATTGAAAAAAGGCTCGGCGATGCCGAGCCCCTTTTTATGCGGATAAAAAAAAATCGCAGGCTACGCCTGCGACTAGAAATGTGCTAAGCACATTTCAGCGGGGAGTCCAGAGGGGGTGTGCCCCCTCTGCATCTTATAAGCTTACTTTCACCTTTTCGCGCATGGCCATGACGGTCTTGAGAGCTTCGTCGACAGTATCGCGGCGAGCGAGAAGAACGCCCATACGGCGGTGACCCTTCAGTTCCGGCTTACCGAACAGGCGAAGGCCTGTATCCGGTTCCGCGAGGACTTCTTCCAGGCCGCTGAACTTCACCTGAGTGGAGTTGCCATCGCAAACGATTGCCTTGGAGGCGCTTGCACCATGGAAAGCAATGTTAGGAATGGGCAGGCCGAGAATAGCGCGGGCGTGGAGTGCAAATTCAGAAAGATCCTGAGAGATGAGTGTCACCATGCCGGTGTCGTGGGGTCTGGGGCTCACTTCGCTGAACAGGACCTCGTCCTTGCAGACGAACAGTTCAACGCCAAAGATACCGCGACCGCCGAGAGCGTCGGTGACCTTCTTGGCGATATCCTTAGCCTGTTCCAGTAGCTCGGGCTTCATGGGCTGGGGCTGCCAGGATTCCTGATAGTCACCGCCCACCTGATGGTGACCGATGGGGGCGAGGAAAGAAGTTCCCGCCACATGGCGGACGGTAAGCAAGGTGATTTCGTAATCGAAGGGAACAAAGCCTTCGATAATCACGCGGCTAGCCGAACCTGTGCGGCCTTCGCTCTGGGAAATGTTCCAGGAGTTTTCGATGTCGGCTTCAGTCTTGATGACGCTCTGGCCATGACCAGAGGAACTCATCACAGGCTTGATGACGCAAGGAATACCGATTTCCTTGACGGCAGCCTTGAAGTCTTCGAAGTTGTCTGCAAACTTGTAAGGGCTGGTCTTGATGCCAAGATCTTCGGCGGCAAGACGGCGGATTCCTTCGCGGTTCATGGTCAGCTTGGTGGCCTTTGCCGTAGGAATCACGGTGTAACCTTCGGACTCCATCTGGACCAGAGTATCGGTAGCGATAGCTTCCACTTCCGGGACGATGTAGTCGGGCTTTTCAAGTTCAATGACGCGGCGCAGTTCGGCACCATCCAGCATGTTGATCACATGGGAACGGTGAGCCACCTGCATACCAGGAGCATTGGCGTAACGGTCCACGGCAACCACTTCGACGCCGAGACGCATCATTTCGATGATTACTTCCTTACCCAGTTCACCTGCACCGCAGAAAAGAACCTTGGTTGCACTAGAGCTAAGCGGGGTACCGATTTCAGCCATAAAAAAACTCCTGTTAAAGGCCCTATAAAGATAGATAATAATGATGGATGGGCCAAGTACGAATTACGAATTATTAAGTACGAGAGCTAAAATCGCGGCTTCGCCGCCTTACTTATTCTCATAATTCATACTTCATAATTCATAATTAGAACCTGTAGTCAACGGGATTGAAGACGAATTTCACACCGGCACGAATCCATCCGTCGGCGCCATCTTCTCCGTTGATATGGTCCAGATTCTCGTACACGCGGAAACCGCCACCAACATAATATTCAAACCAGTTATTGAATTTTTCCTTATAGAGGACATCAAAAACATATTGGGCTTCTTCTACACCGGAAGTGGACTTTTCCTCGGCAAGAGCAGCGTCATAATCGGAATACAGTTCCTTGTCCCCTTGGCGAAGCCAGGCTAGGCTTAAATCTACAGACCGATTCTTGTAAGTCCAATTTACATCCAACCACAAATCTAGAGCGTCGGGACCACGACGGTAACCAACGGGATAGTCCACGAAATAGGCATCGGCATAATCCAAATCGTCTTGTTCTCGGTAATTGCTGCGGTACAGCTTTCGTCCCATATACTTAAGCAAAGGAAGCTTGCTGTTATTGGATGCAGGATCCGTCAAGACCACGTCAAAACGTCCTGTAAATGTTCCATACTTTTGCGTAGGAACAACCTGGTAATACCCCACCAAGTAATTGATGATGGAGCGAGTAGCGTTCTTGTCGTCATCCTCCCCCACCGGGCTATTAATATCTTCCATGTTAATCTGAGCGTAGAATTTACCACCCTGAATAGGTTTCGCACCAATTTCAACAGAGGTCGCCGCAGAGGTGTAACCGTTGGAATAATTATCATGCCAATACATGAACGGATTGATGGAACGGAATTCCAGAGCCTTGCCCCCAATCATGCTGGTTTCCACCATATAGAGCCAGAACCACTTCGTCTCTATACCGAAACGATGGAAAACAAGATTCTTGACATTATCGGAATAGGTCCTGTTTCGCTGGTTGTTCACCTGCTTATCCAGTTCGGTACACTTTTGGGCGTAGGCTTCCGTACCATAAGTTGGACACCCAGTATTGTGATCAATAACATCTCCATACAGCCAAGCGTTCAAGGAACTTAGCAAGAAGTCATAGCGGAAAATTCCGGGATTAAATTTCCAATGGATTCCATCGTGATAAGGAATTCCCCCGATAAAGACATCATTGGGGGAAGTTTTCACGTCGGCATCAAATCGTCCAAACTGCACATAGCCCACGGAATTGTTCCAGCGGCCATAGGCATTGTAGGGTACATTAATATCCAGTTCGCTGGGCTTGTAAGTCAAGTTGGTTTTTAAGTCGCTGTTATACCAGGCTTCCAAGTCCTTACGCAAAGGCAATTCCATCAAGAAATGAAAATTCTTGTACCCGGCACGAAAACTAAGCTTGAAAAAAGGTTCTATGCGGTCCTCGTAATTGCGGGCTGTTTCCAATGGAATTTGCAAGCCTCGCCAATTAGCGCCATAGCGATCCACAGTATCTGCGGCAAAATACGAAGCCGTTGGACCGCCGTTAAACCCCAAGTTAAGATCCAAACCCAACTGGACGTAACCCTTGTGAGCAGATGAGTCCTGCCAAAGGGATGACCGCCACTGCTCTACCGTAGTGACACTATCCACCGCAATCTTTGGCGGAACAACTGTTGATGCAGAAGCCACTGCAACACCAAGCGCAAGTACAGAGAAAAAACATTGGGCATTAATCTTCATGTTTTGAATGTAGCAAAAAAGAATCGCCCAGGCAGGGAGTACCCAGACGATTCCTTTTGTGTTGTGTAGAACACGCACTCGCGTGCTCTTGTGTGTGTGTGTTTCTTTTGAGTGCATCAAGCATACCCTGCCGCAAAAAAATTGCTGCAGAATGATTTGCCTGACGGCACTCCAAACGTGCGGTTAGAAATTATCAGAGAAATTACGCAGGTATGCAGGAACAGAATAGTCTTCAGAACGATCCTTCATAGAATCTTCGAAGCTATCCATACGTTCTGCAGAAGACTGACGAGCGAAAGCCGGAGTTTCCAGACCACCCAAACCACCGTTCAGACGATCTTCATCAGCCAGCTGAGAAAATTCTGTGGTGTCGGGAGTACGGAAAACAGTTTCTTCTTCGGCAACTGCGGTAGCGTTGAAGCTTGCAGAAGCAAAGGAGGCTGCGGCCATAGCTGCTGCGGGAGCAACTTCTGCCTTGGGCTGAGACGGCATACGACGAACGAACATTTCCTGAGCAGGAGCAGCGGGAGCTACAGGAGCGGCCTTAGCTACGGGTGCTGCAGGAGCAACAGGAGCAACCTGTACAGGAGCTGCGGGTGCTACAGAGGGAACCACAGGAGCAGCCATAGTAGGTGCAGTCGGAGAAACGCCTGCCAAGGCGACCAAGTTCAAACCAGTAATACGAGGTGTAGCCTGCTGAACGCCAGTGACCTGAGCGGTCTGCACTACAGGCTGCTGAGGAACTGTAAAACTCGGGTGTGCTGCAGTAGCCATCGGCTGAGCCATCGTTTGAGTGTTTACTGCAGGTGCTGCAGGAGTGGAAGTTCCGCCGCAACCGGTTGCAATAATAGTGATGCAAACCTTGTCACCCAATTCAGGAATGGTAATGTCACCCACGATGATGTTGGGATTGCCTTCTTCACCAACGATATCATAGATGTGGCCCATGGCTTCGTCATGTTCCAACAAGGAGTAGTTTTCTCCATGAGAAACGTTAACGAGAACGCCAGAAGCACCTTCGATGTTAATGTCTTCCAGAAGCGGGGATGCCAAAGCCATATCAGCAGCAACGATACCGCGGTTTTCACCTTCGCCAAAGCCGGTACCCATAAGAGCGTTACCACCATTCAGCATCACCTTGCGGATATCAGCAAAGTCCACATGAACAAGGCCATGATGGAACATAATGTTGCAGATGCTCTGAACAGCGTTGCCCAAAATTTCATCAACAATCTTGAAAGATTCGTCAACAGAAGCATTCTTGCAAGTAGCCTGGATGAGACCCAAGAGCTTCTTGTTTTCAATCACGATGATAGTGTCCACTGCGGCACGGAGGTTTCTGATACCTTCGTTTGCAATGCTGCCACGGGCGTTACCTTCCCAGCGGAAAGGCTTTGTGACCACAGCAACAGTGAGAATGCCTAGTTCGCGAGCGATATTTGCAACAATCGGAGCAGCGCCAGTACCGGTACCACCGCCCATACCAGCGGTCACGAAAATGATGTCCGCACCCTTCATGGCGTCCTTGATCTGTTCCACATTTTCTTCTACAGCCTTGCGAGCCACATCAGGATTCATGCCTGCACCCAGGCCCTTTGTAGTCTTTTCGCCAATGAGGATCTTGTGATCAGCCAGGCTCAAGTCCAGAGCCATGCCATCGGTATTGACAGCATAGTATTCTACGCCGTCAATGTTCATCTTCTTCATGCGATTGACGGTGTTTCCACCGGCACCGCCCACACCAAACACCTTAACCTTGGCGTTTGCAAACTGAACGTCATCAGCGATGACACGAGACTGTACGTCGAAATTGATATTGTTGAATTCACTCATAATATTAATCTCCCTGATTTATTGAGTGTTTTGGTTTATTGTTTTTAAAATTTCCTTGAGTTTCTACTAGAAGTATGCCTTCATGAACTCTTTTATTTTTTGAGTAAACTTTTGGACGTTCTCCACAAAGTTCGTCTTCGGTTCTCTGTTCTTTTTCTCTCTATGCTGCTTGTTGGCATAGTGAAGAAGACCAATACCTGTTGCATAGGAAGGATTCTGGAATGCTTCCTGAATACCGGTCATGCCCTTGGGGCGACCGATGCGAACCGGCTTACCGAATTCCTTAGAAGCGACCTGCTCGATACCTTCAAGACCGCAACAACCGCCAGTCAGGACGATACCGCCATTGATGATGGTATCCATCTGGTGCTTTTTCAGATCCTTAGCCAACAAGCGGAAAATTTCATGGACGCGAGCTGTAATGACCTTTGCCAGCAAAACGCGAGAACACTGAACATCACCACGGTCACCTACGGCAGGAACCGGGAACGTTTCATCTTCAATCAAATTGCTAATAACACAAGTACCATATTTCTTCTTGATTTCTTCAGCCTTGGAAAGAGAAATAGGAACCTTCAAGCACTTGCTAATGTCACTGGTAATCACATTGCCTGCAAGATCCAGAGATGCGGTGTAACGAACGGAGTCATTGACAAAGACTGCAATATCTGCGGAGCCCGCACCGATATCAACCAGAGCGACACCTAATTCTCGTTCGTCATCGGTAAGGACGGCACAAGCGGCAGCCAGAGGCTCCAGAACAAAGCCAAGAACATTCAACCCGGCGCGTTCAACACACTTTGCAATATTCTGCATTGCGTTTTGACGAGAGGTGACCAGCTGAACATCGACACCAAGGCGACGGCCAGAGCGGCCCTTAGGATTGCGAATATGTTCTTCGTCGTCCAGAGTGTATTCACCCGGGAAAACGTGGATGATTTCGCCAGCAGAAGCGGGCAACGTGGCGGCCTGCTTCTTCACGTTTTCCATATCTTCTTCACGGACTTCGTTTCCGGGAAGTGTAATGAGACCCTTGTAGTTATATGAAAGGACGTGCTTACCTGCGATGCCCACATACACATCGTGAACATCAACTGCGGCTGCAGCAGAGGATTCAAGCATGTGAACGGCCTGTTTCAGGCGTTCCACTACAGAGTCAAATTCGTCTGCATTGGCCAGCGGAAAATCACCACATTCCACAACACGAACGGAATCACCGCCGGAAATGCCAACAAACAGGTTAACCTTGGAAGCCCCGATATCGAGACCAAAGATGTAATCTTCTTTTTTTACAGGCTGCTTATCATCCATTGACACACCTCTTTTCATAATTTCTCACGTATGCAAAGCCAGGGAACCTCATATCCACTTCACCAGCACAACGCAAATCCTTCGTAAAACCGTTGCCCATTGATTCGTACAGGTCATACATTTCCCGGTTCCATCCGGAAGTCGGGAACAAAACATGGTATCCAGCATCTCTGAAGATGACTTCAAAAGCCTTATCCTTTTCAGACCAGCCAATCTGGGAAACCTTCTCAAACAAGTTCATGTCCAGCTGACGCATATTCATCAAGAATGCAGCAACCAACTTGACCTTATCCATACAATCAGCGTCCAAAACAGGGAGTCTCATCGCAGAAGCCCTTGCAATCGGCATGGGAAGTCCCTTTTCCGAATAACCGATCACATTGCTACCATCAAAAACAGAGAACACCGCCGTGGTTTCTTGCAGCTTAATATTCAGCGTTGACGGGAAAGACTTTTCCACAGACACAGCATGAATCAGAGGCAGGTGCATCAAAATCTGGCGAACTGAATCCGTATTCACATCGGACATCAGCATTCCGGTTTCAATCTGGGCACTCTGAACAACATCTTCCCAAGAAAGCATTCTATTGCCTTCAATTTCTATGTACTGCAATCGACGAAATTCAAGGGGATTCAAACGCTGAAGACTAAAACGTTGGGTCCACGCCACGGTGCAAAGAACAGCAAGAACAACGCAAATAATCCAACCGCGGCGAATAAACCAACGGCCAGACTTGGAGAAACCAGACTTAATCTTCTGTTTTCTCGCCTGCTTGCGTTTCTGCTCGTTCAGACCGATGCGACGGCCAAAGAAATTAGTCTTGCTTTCAGTCATCGATTATACGCATTCCTTAAGAATGGTTTCACCCAACTTGTAAATGCTGCCGGCACCCATCAAGACAACAACATCTCCTTCTCGCAATTCTTTCTTCAGAATGGGAAGCAAATTCATCTGATCGCCGATAAAGCGAGCATCGCGATGTCCGCGGGCTGTTGCACTATCGGAAACAAGCGCTCCAGTCACACCTTCGATAGGGCGTTCACGTGCGGGATAAATATCTGTCGCCAGCAAAACGTCGCAGTTGGCAAAAGCACTGCCAAAAGCTTCGTGCTGATCGCGGGTACGAGTAAAGAGGTGAGGCTGGAAAGCAACAATAATACGCTTGTCCGGGAAAGCATCTCGGAAACCAAGCAGCGTCGCCGTCGCCTCAGTAGGATGATGAGCATAGTCATCAAAGACCATCACCCCATTCTTTTCGCCAATAAATTCAAAACGACGCTTTACACCGCCGAAGGCTGCCACAGCCTTACGAGCAATATCGGCGTCAATGCCTTCTTCAATGGCTAGAGCAACTGCAGCAGTTGCGTTCAGCACATTGTGACGACCAGGAATCTGCAGGCGGAATTCGCCCAAGCTCTTGCCATCGTTCAAAATTTCAAAAACAGGGAAACCCTTTTCAAAACGCAGGTTGTCCACGCGGTACTTTGCCTGTCGCGTAAAGCCGTAGGTAATCACGGGCTTTTTCAAGCGGGCAAGAATCTGTTGCACATTAGGGTCATCCAGGCAAAGGATAATCTGACCATAGAACGGAATCTTGTTGGCAAACTGGACGAAAGCATCCTTAATGTCTTCAATATCCTTGTAGGTATCCAAATGATCTGCATCAATATTGGTAATGATGGCAGAAGACGGCATCATGGAAAGGAAACTGCGGTCAAATTCATCGGATTCGGCAATAAGGTAATTTCCCTTACCCACCTTGGCTCCACTGCCCTGACCCTTCACCACACCACCAACGATGATAGTGGGATCCAAGCCTGCTTCATCCCAAATCTGACCAACAATAGACGTAGTCGTGGTCTTGCCATGAGTTCCGGCGATAGACAGCGTATACTTCATGCGCATCAGTTCGCCCAACATCTCAGCACGCTTGATTACAGGAATACGACGGTTGCGAGCTTCAACCAGTTCCGGATTGTCATGGGGAACTGCAGAGGAATAAACGACCAAATCAGCATCTTCAACGTTCTTCGCATCATGCTTAGGGTCAACACGAATACCCAAATTTCTCAGGTAATCCACCACAGCACTTTCACTCATGTCGGAGCCGCTAACCACAAAACCATTGGCATGAAGGACTTCTGCAATACCGGACATGCCTGCACCGCCGATACCGACGAAATGAAGGCGACGAACGCGTTTGCAATCATTAATCTGCATTATGCATTCTCCTTAGAGAGGATAATTTTCGCAATCTGGTCGGCTGCATCAGGCATACCGAGGGTCTTTGCTGCGGCAGCCATATTGGCAAGGCGGCCCTCATCAGCCAAAAGCATTTCCACCTTTTCCCACAGATGATTTTCGTCAGCATCCAGTTCTACCAGTGCAGCGCCAGCCTTTTCAACCACGCGGGCGTTATGTTCTTGATGGTTTGCCGTTGCGTGAGGGAACGGAAGCAAAATGGAGGGTTTGCCGAAAGCAAGAATTTCTGCCAAAGCGGATGCACCTGCGCGGCTGATGATCAAATCAGCATGCTTCATGTAGGAATAAATTCCATCCAGGAATCCACAAACGGTAACATTGGGTATATCACCTAAACGAGCCTTAATGGCATCCACATTCTTTACACCCACCTGCCAAACCACAGAAACATCTGTGCGGGCGGCAATGGTCTTGATGCTTTCTTCGATCTTGTTATTGATTCCTACAGCACCCTGGGAGCCACCAACAATAAACACAGCCTTCTTGCCTTCTGCAAATTCAGCAGGACGGGGCAGTGAATCAGCTGCAGGTAATTCACGAACAGGATTGCCAAAAACCATGCACTTTTCTGCGGGGAAACCCTTGGCGGCATCATCGGAAGTGACAAAAATGGTCTTCGCATAACGGGAACCTACCTTATTTGCCACACCAGCGACAGCATTCTGTTCCTGCAAGTAAACAGGAATGCCCATGCGGCCCGCAGCTAACACGATGGGGAGAGAGACGTATCCACCGGTAGCCACGACCACATCAGGATTTACTTTACGAATAACGCTCTTGGCACGAACCACAGCCTTTACAAGATTAAAAGGAAGAGCAAGATTCTTAAGGAACGGCCCACGATGCAGAGGAACTGCAGAAATATATTCGTACGGCCAGTTCTTTGCCACCAGGCGTTCTTCCATAGAATCTTTACGGCCAGCAAAAGTAATTTCTGTTACGCCCATCTTCTTCAGGCTATCTGCAATGGCTACGGCCGGGAAAATATGACCACCGGTACCGCCACATACGAAAAGGAACTTTTTCATACGCCACTCCTTGTAAATTCAAAATTTCTAAATACGCTAGATTCCAAAGAGGATCCGCTCATATAAGGTTCATTAATCTTTCGCCCCGAATTAGCACGAGAGATATTCAACAAAATTCCAATGGCAGCACAGTTATAAAGCAGGTTTGTTCCGCCAAAACTAAGGAAAGGCAAGGGCTGGCCTGTCGTCGGGAATAGTCCAACCGTCACGCAAACATGAACCGTAAAGTTAAAGAAGAGAGAGAATGTCAAAGCCGTCGCCAGGAAACGTCCAAAGCGGGTGGACGCATTTTGAGCAATCTTAAAGCCCTGCGCAAAAAGAACCGCAAAAAGAACCAGTACAAAGAAGGTTCCTGCAAAACCGAATTCTTCACCAATAACGGCATAGACAACATCCTTGTGAGCCTCGGGCAAATAACCCAACTTCTGGACTCCCATACCAAAACCAGTACCAAACCAGCCGCCGTTACCTAGAGCCTGTAAAGCGTGTTCGCCCTGATAGTTAGATGCGGCCATTTCACCTTCTTCGGCAAAAAACGCCAAAATACGTGCTCGAGAGTGCGTAGACATCATGAGTTTCAAGAGAACCACGGGAGTTGCGCAAGCTGCAGCAATTCCTAAGTACTTGAAGTTCGCACCCGCAACAATCATAACCACAAGCATAATGGCGGAAATCATCAACATCATGGAATAGTTGGGCTGCAAAGCAAGCAATATCGCAGTAATCAGGAAAGGCACACCCGGCTGGATCAAGGTTCCCTTAAGAGACTTGATGGCATCCCCCGCTTCGGACAGCTTGATACAAACGCAGATAATCATACCCATCTTCATAATTTCAGAAGGTTGAATACCCAGAATCCAGCGGTTTGCACCCTTAACGCCACTTCCCGTGAAAAGAGCCGCGAAAGTAAGAATCACACCAACAGCAAAAGCGACTCTTCCCAAAATTTTCCAGTAGGCATAATCCAGCTTGGATAATCCAAAAACCAATGCCAGGCCAATTCCCACCTTAGGCAAGTGAGCCATCAGATAATGTTCAGCAGTTCTCCCATTAGTTACAGCATAAGGAGCGGATGCGGTATAAACCACAGCCACACCAAGGCAAATAAGCAGCAGCGTCACCAGAAGCAGCGGCTTATTCATTCCTGTATTTTGGGATTGTTCTGACAACTTGAATTCCTTATGCCTTTACAGTGGTGAGACGGAGCATAGCATCAACCACCTGCTCCATGTGCATTCCGCGACTACCCTTGATCAAAAGTACGTCGCCTTCAGAAACGATTTCTGTCAGTTCAGAAATCAAGTCCTGAACATTTTCAAAGTGGTATGCAGACTTCATGCCCTTAGCCTTGGCACCCTTCACATAGAGTTTAGCCTTCTCGCCTACAGTGAGAAGAACGTCAAAGTTCATTTCGGGAACCATGGCACCCATTTCCTGGTGCATGACATCGGTGTGGGCCCCCAGTTCCAACATATCACCCAAAATGGCAATGCGGCGGTTCACCTTCATGTTACCGATAGTCTGTAAAGCCATTTTGGTCGAAGACGGGTTAGCGTTGTAGCAGTCAGAAACAATGGTAAATCCATTAGCCTTCTTCAGTTCCATACGCATATTGGTGGAATGGAATCCTGCCAGGGCCTTAGCAATATCTCCCTTAGACACCTTGTAGGCATCACCCACTGCAATGGCAGCGAGAGCGTTATAGACATTATGGATACCGGGGACGCTCAGAGTAAACTTGGTGCGGCCAATATAGAAGGAAGCACAGTTGTTTTCGTCATAGGAAAGCTTTTCCGGCTTGTAGATTCCGCGCTTAATGCCAAAGGTCACCACCTTATAGCTGGTATTGGTACGGCACTTGCAAAGACGTTCGTCGTCTGCATTCACGATCAAAAGACCGCCTTTCTTAAGGCCCGCGGTAATAGTACGCTTTTCTGCGAATACGCCATCGAAATCCTTCAATTTTTCCAGATGGCTAGCACCAATGTTGGTAATCACAGCAACATCGGGTTCTGTAGCCAAGGACAAGGGGCGAATTTCATCAGGACCGCTAGTTCCCATTTCGATCACAGCAGCTTCGTGAGAATGCTTCAGCTGGAACAAGGTCATAGGAACGCCAATGTGGTTGTTCAAATTGCCTGCAGTAGCATGAGTATTGTACTTGGTAGAAAGCACAGCCTTCACCATTTCCTTGGTAGTGGTCTTGCCGTTAGAACCGGTAATAGCCACCTTTTTCACCTTGAAATTTTTCTGGTAACCCTTTGCTAACTTCAGCAAAGCCTTTGTGGTATCATCCACAGGGGCGTACATCTTAAAGTTTTCAATACCTACGGCATCCTGATTAACAACGCTCATCAGAGCTCCATCCTTTTCCATCTGAGGTACAAACTGGTGGGCATCAAAACGTTCGCCCTTGATTGGCCAAAAAACCACACCCTTGGCAGGTTCACGAGAATCCATGCAAAGATTCACCTTACGGTTTTGAGTACGACCGTTAACGCCCACTGCCTGGGTTTCCAAAATCTGCAGCAGTTCCTTGATTTTCAAATCCAGCTTAAACATTTCCCATCGCCTTCACCACTTCCTCGTGGTCGTCAAAATGATGTTTGGTCTTGCCAATAATCTGATAGTCTTCATGACCTTTGCCAGCCACAACCAGCCAGTCACCATCCTTCAATTCTGCACAAGCACGCTTGATGGCTTCATCGCGTAGTTCCACCACTTCGAACTTGTCAGTCTTCATGCCAGCCTTTACATCGCTAATGATGTCAGTCGGATTTTCAGTACGGGGATTGTCGGAGGTGAGCCATGCCTTATCGGAAAGACGTTCTGCAATTTCTCCCATGATGGGGCGCTTGGTCTTATCACGGTCACCACCACAACCAAAAATGCAGGAGAGCTTACCACGGCAAAGGCCACGGGCCGTCATTAATACTCGCTCAAGGGCATCTGGAGTGTGTGCATAGTCCACGACCACATGGATTCCGTTCTTATTCCAAACCTTTTCAAAACGACCTGGAACACGAACCGTATCGATAGCCTTACGCATAGCGGTTTCCGAAATGCCAATAGCCTTAGCCCAAGAAAGAACCAGCAAGACGTTGTCCACGTTGAAATCGCCACACAAAGGAGTTTCAAAGCGATCGGCTGCCACAGCCGGCAATACAAACTTCAAACCGTCTTCAGTATTTTCTACAGCCCCTTCAGGCTTCACATCAGCCTTGGCTGAGCCCAGGCGGGAAACGCCAACGGTTTTCACTCCGCAAGATTTCAGTTCATCAAAAAGTTTTTCTCCGTAAGCGTCATCAATGTTAATGACGGCAACACCCTCTACGGACAAGTACTTGGTAAACAGCAACTTCTTGGCTTCGAAGTAGGCATCCATAGTCTTGTGATAATCCAGGTGGTCCTGAGTCAAGTTACTGAACAAACCACTGCGGTAGCAAATACCCGCCACACGACCCTGATGAAGTGCGTGAGAAGAGGTTTCCATCACCAAGTCGGTACAGCCGGCTTCAACAGCCTTTGCGGCAAAAGCAAACAAATCCAACTGGCCCGGAGTCGTCAAATTCGCAGGAACGGAGACATCCCCCACCTTATTCTTGATGGTTCCCAACAGAGCCACCTTCTTCCCTGCAGCGGTCAACATGGCATCCATCAAGAATGCACTTGTCGTCTTACCGTTAGTTCCCGTAACAGCATGGCAAGTAAGCTTTGCAAAAGGATCCTTGTAGAAATTTCTTGCAGCTTCAAGACGAGCAGCCTTAACATCAGCCACCTGGATCCACTTAGAGGTCAATCCTTCGGGAGCCACAGACTGGCTGACTACTGCAACTGCACCTGCTGCCACGGCATCGCGGGCAAACACATCATAGTTAGGAGCCGGCATGGAGAAAAACAAATCTCCAGCCTTCACGCGACGAGAATCGTCGCACAAACCACGAACATTCAAGTTCTTCATCAAAGATTCAGAAAGCATTAGCTTCTCTCCTTCAACGTCAGTTTGCAAATTTGCCCTTTACGCAACACTTCATCGGCCTTCAGGGATTGAGCAACAACACGACCCTTGCCTGTATATTCAATCTTCATTCGGACGTTACTAGCCACTTCCATAGCATCCTTCAAGGAAAGTCCCTTAAAGTCGGGAATCTTTGTGGATTCAACATTGCCAACAATCAAGGTCAATCCCAAGGAATCGCTCAAGTCACCGCGAACAGAAATCACACGGCCGTTGCTTGCCTCAGATCCGGTAAACATCACCTTGCAATTCTTAGACTCAGCCAAAACCTTCGCATCTGCAGCCATCATTCCGATATAGTCATCATCGCAGGCAGAACGTTTCTCGACCACATCCATATGGTAAGAAGCTGGAGAAAGTTCCGGATGGAAATAAATGGCTTCCATAATGCGACGGAAAATAGGACCCGCAGTGTTACCGCCGTGATGTTGAGCCGTCTGAGGATCGTCCACCAGGACCATACACACATAGCGAGCGTCTTCAACCGGAGCAAGCCCTATGAAAGAAGCAACCTGATGATCACGGTCGTACTTGTGGGTTTTCTGATTATACTTTTCTGCAGTACCAGTCTTACCTCCAAAAATCACATCAGGGACTTTCTTGCTCATCACCTGCTTTGCAGTACCATTGTTCACTACTCGTGAAAGCATGGCTCGAATCATTGCGGCAGTCTTTTCGGAAACCACACGACGAATCTTTGTGGGTTCATTCTTTTCCACAAGATTACCCTCGGAATCACGCCATTCCTTCACTAGCATGGGCTTCATCAACTCCCCGCCGTTAGCAATGGCTGAGTACGCCATCACCATCTGGATGGGAGTCACCATCAAAGAATGTCCAAATCCCATAGTTTTCAAGTCACTACCGCTATTGCTGGCCAAAGTCACATGATCCTTCAACGATCCAGATTCTTCACCGTAGAAATGGTCCGAAGTCTTTTCGCCAAAGCCAAAATGCTTTGCAGTGATATACATGTTCTTGGCGCCCACTTCAGTTGCAATTTTGGAATAGACAATGTTGGAGGACTGCACCATGGCCTCGGCCATATTCATATCACCATAAACGTGGGTATCGCAAATAGGAGCAGACTTCGCATTCCATGTCCAGCAGCGACCTTCATTGGGGAACACGCGATTGGTGTCTACAGCACCACTTTCAAGAGCCGCAGCAGCGGTAATCACCTTGAAAGTAGACCCGGGTTCGTAAGGCATGGCAACAATGTCGTTCTTAGCCATACTACCCACGCCCTGAGTTTTAGAGTTGGGGTCAAAAGTGGGATAGCTGGCCATAGCAAGAATTTCACCCGTATGGGGATTCACCACAACAGCGCTGGCGCTCTTGGCAATGTAATCGGACACACCCTGCTTCAAGGCGTTTTCCACAATTTCCTGCATATTCTTGTCGATGGTCAGTACCAAGTTCTTGCCTGGCTGTGCTTCGGCCACATTTTCGGAACGACCATAAATTTCATGGCTCGAGGCATCCTTGATACTGATGCGGAAGCCTTCGTTACCGCGAAGACGGTCATCGAAGGAGCGTTCCACACCCATACTGCCAACACCGTTGTAACCCACCTTCCCTACGATTTGAGAAGCAAGCTTACCCTGAAGGAAGATACGAGTAAAGTCGCTTGCTTTCTCAGAATCGCGAAGGTTGTCCGCAAACACCACACCGTTGCGGTCCATAATTTGTCCGCGTTCAGCAAAGATGTTCTTGGTCTGGGTCACCATATTCTTGGTTTCCTGCTGGTAAACATCGCGGTTCAAAACTTGAATGATAAACGTCTGACAAGCAAGAACACCGACAATGCCCAAGGAGAACATCTTGAATACAGAAAGTACATTAGCGTTCAGAATATTCACTTTGTACCTCCCACAACGCGAACCTTGGTAGGCACATTATTCAAGCTCAGTTCCCAGCCTTCAGAAACCTTCAGAAGATATTCCAAGGAAGAAAGCTTATTGATTTCAAGTTCCTGCTGCAGAATTTCCTTTTCCAGAGAGTTAATCTGTTCCGTCAATTCATGGGACTTTGCGTAAAGCATCGTCATGCGGTTCTGCATATACAGAGGAAGAATCAAAAGAAGACCTGCCACAAGGACAGCACCCAGGAACAATCGCACAATAATGCGATTCGAGGTCATAGCGGTATTTGTAGATTCTTCACTCATACCTTCTCGTACACCCTGAGTTTTGCAGAGCGGGCTCTGCTGTTCTTTGCAATTTCTTCATCGGAAGGAAGAATCGGCTTGCGATTCACCTTCTTTAAACGTTGGTGGTTACCACCACACATGCAAACCGGAAGATGTTCCGGACAAATGCAGGCTTTTTCAAATTCAGCACAAGTTTCCTTGACGCAGCGATCTTCTACGGAGTGGTAACTCATGACCACCAGACGACCGCCCACCTTCAGGCAATCTACAGCGGAGCGAATGCTGTCTTCAATCTGACGCAGTTCGCCGTTCACTTCCATGCGAACCGCCTGGAAGACTCGGGCAAGCAGGCTGTTGGCATCGCGGCGCTTATCCGGGAATACAGCCTCCACCACTTCCTTAATATCGCTTGGAAGAATATCGCGGCCCTCACGACCCGTTTCAGCAGCCACTTCAATAATGCGGGTTGCCAGCTTGAATGCGCGATCCATATCTGCATTCTTGCGAAGAGCTTCTGCCAAATCGCCTGCAGAAACCGTACGGAGCCATTCCTGTGCGGAAACTTCTTCACGGCGGTCCATACGCAAATCCAGCGGATTGTTACCTACAAAGGTAAAGCCGCGGCTGGAATCATCTACCTGATGACTGCTAATACCCAGATCATACAGCACACCGTCCAAAACATTTTCGGAAATTTCTTCACCCAGTTTTCCAAAAGGAACCGGATGAACAATAAACTGAGGAGCCACACCAGCAAGACGCTTGGTGGCAAACTTCACGGCATCGTCGTCGCGATCAAAGGCGTGCAAAGTACCTGCGGCAGAAAGGCGAGTCGCAATGGCATAGGAATGACCGCCACCGCCCAAGGTGCAATCGACAAAGGTTCCGTCAGCAAGAATTTCGCCAGACTTGTTCAGTTCTGAACCCGCTTCCAAACGCAAACCCTGGAGGCATTCCTTCAGCATCACGGGATCGTGATAAAACACGCCGCCTTCAACGCCTGCAATTGCAGCCGCAGAAATTTCATTTGTATGTAGAGACTTTACTTGAGGATCATTTTTGGACATCTCCAGCCTCCGTAAAGTCTGCCATACACAGTTGTTCGAACTTAGCCAAGCTTTCCTCTGAATCAAGAGAGAAGGCTGCTTCGTACTTTTCTGTGTTCCACAATTCCAACGATTTACCGCCAACAGAGTCAACAAATGTCACACTGTTGGTAAGACCTGCGTGCTGCAGTTTATCCTTAGGGAGTAAAATGCGGTTCTGCCCATCAAGCTCAAACACATAAGCTTTCAAGGTAAGTCGGAAATTGTAGGCATCTTTACGGCTGTAAGTTTTGTCCACATTAGCAATGAACTTTTCGTATTCCGGCCTTACAAACAAACGAAGTCTGTCACGACCCCAGTACGTAAGGACGAATTCAGAACCATCTTCAGGGGTCATTTGACGACGGAATTCCCGAGGGAAGGCACACCTACCCTTTCCGTCGATAGCCGACTTGGCCTGACCTATGAATTGCTTCTCAAAGTCCATTTTTTATTCCATTAACACTTTACACAACACATGGAATTTTTAACACACATATCAAATATACCCACTTTTACCCACTTTGGCAATATATTCAGGAATTCCAAGCACTCATTCCCCACGCTTCCCCACCACTTCCAATTTTACTCTGACTTCTGAACCTTATTTTATTACGGAAACCATACCTCGCCCCTAGGTCCGCTCCCGAAACGCCACCTTTTTAGTGAACAAAAGAACAGTTGTTTTCTACATTTGAAACCAAAAATTCCCCACCAGGCACCACCAAATGCTTCTCCGAACCCCACTTTTCTACCCCCAATTCCAATGCATCGCCGGCAAGTGCACCGACACCTGCTGCGTAGGATGGGAAATCGATGTAGATGAAAAGACCCTAAACAAGTACAAGGGTCTTGCTGAAACCAATGAACTCGCAGGCAAGTGCAGCGATAACACAAAGGACGTTCCTGAAGATGCTCGTGTCGTCTTTGCCAGAAACGTTCTTAAAAACATTAAAGACGGACACTTCATTTTAAAGCCTGGAGACCGTTGCCCTTTCCTGAAAGAAAATGGTCTCTGCGAAATGATTTGCAACTTGGGATGTAACGGCACGGATTTAGATGAAAATGGGGAAAGTATCCTCTGCGACATCTGCCGCGAGCACCCCCGCTTTGTAGAAGTCTACGGCGATGTAATGGAAAAGGGACTGGGGCTTTGCTGTGAAGAAGCAGCCCGACTGCTGCTTACCAGCAACGTACTCCCCCTGACGGAATCCGAAGTCGACGACATCCCCGACGAAATGCCCGATGGTGCAGAAGAAGCCCGAGACGCCATCTTTGAAGAACGAGAAACTATTTTCGCCATTCTCAACAACAAGAGTATCCCTCTCAACGAAAGGCTCATTGAAATTCTGGACTTCGCCGTAGCCGTTTCCGACAATGAAGAATTTCCGGACACAAACGAGAGTCATTCCGAAGGCTCCCTCGCACGTCATTCTGAACGAAGTGAAGAATCCTGCCTCTCCCCCGCAGCCATTCGCCAAACCTGGATCGAGATTCTTGGCGAAGGCGAAAGCTATGGTCCCGCCTGGGACACCGCCTACGAGCAAATGATTCGCACCGGCTGGCCTTTTTCGAGCCATCCTGAGGAGCTCAGCGACGAAGGACCTGGCAGTCTCGCACCAGAGCCGCATATTACGCAGTCATTATTCACAGACGAAGACGGAACCCGCATCGTAGCCTACCTAATTTTCCGCTACTACGCCAAAAGCCTTTTCGATGGCGACAACTTGACGAAAGTGCAGTTCGCAATTTACTTCTGGATTATGGTACAGAAGTTCGGCAACATCCTAGGCAATATCAATCCCGACGGAAGCATCATCGAATCTGCAGCAAATCCGCAAACCGTAAAAATCAATGCGATAAAGCTTTTCAGCAAGCAGACGGAATACTCCGAAGAAATCATGGAAATTCTAGCCGACAATTTCTTCCAGAACCCCGCCTTCTGCGTAGAACAGTTCCGCCGAATCCTTTCCGCCACATCGTCTTCCACCAGCGAGTCACCCTGAGCTGCGCGAAGGGCCCAATCATTTTCCTCCTGCGAGCACACTCATGATTATCCAAGCGGGCATGCGGACAGACATTCCAGCCTTCTTTTCGGAATGGTTCATGAATCGAATCCGGGAAGGTTTCGTTCTTGTCCGCAATCCCTACAATCCCGATCAGATTACCCGCTACGAGCTAAACCCGAAAGTTGTGGACTGCATTGCATTCTGCACCAAGAATCCAACGCCTATGCTTCCCCACTTGCAGGAACTGCAGGCATTCCGCCAATTCTGGTTTGTAACGCTAACGCCCTACGGAAAAGACATCGAGCCCAACGTTCCCAACAAGCATAATATTATAGAAAGCTTCAAGGAATTATCCCGAGCCGTGGGCGCTGCAAAATTCGCAGGTTCAGGTGACGCCGTCCAATGGCGTTACGACCCAATCTTCATCAATGAAAAATATTCCGTGGAGCAGCACATCAAATCTTTTGAAGTCATGGCATCAAAGCTAGCGGGATACACCCACACCTGTGTCATCAGCTTCATTGACTTGTACAGCAAAGTAAAAAAGAATTTTCCCGAAGCCCGTGAAGTTTCTTATGAAGAACGCACGGTTCTGGCAAAGGCATTCGTTGAAATCGGCAGGCAGTTCAACATTCAAATCAGATCTTGCGCCGAAGGCAAGGACCTGGAACAGTACGGCGTGATTTGCGAAGGATGCAGCACCGCTAACGTCATCGAAAAAGCATTGGACCTCCCCCGCCAAGGTTTACGCTTGCAGCCTCCAAAGAAAACTTTCGCCCGTTCAGAATGTCAATGCATTATTGGCTGTGACGTAGGCGCCTACAACACCTGTCCCCATCTTTGCAAGTACTGCTACGCCAACTACAGCAAGGAACTGGTCCTAGCCAATCGCCAACTGCACAACCCAAAATCACCAATGATTATTGGAAACATAAAGCCTGGCGAATCCATCCACCAGGCGGAACAAAAAAGCTGGATTGTCGAAACAAACCCGCAAGAAAGCTTATTCTAAAGGCTTATAAACTTCCGCATTCCAGCCGCAATGGCGGCACCGCAAATCACCACACTTCCGGCAAACACAGCAATGGGCATGGCCAATCCCGCAAGGTACTGCTCATGGAACATCTGCACCAAAAGCAGTAAGGGAACCAGCAAGAAGACCGTCATGTGGGCGGCGGCACGCACCGTCTTTACCTTCAACGACATCATTAAGGAAAAAGCATTAATCAGAAGGCTTGCAGACACAGCCCCTAGAATCGCAGACACTGCAGTTACGGTGGAAACCTGCGGGTGTGCAACCCAATAGACGGACTCCGCGAGCAAAGCAAACACCAGCGGGAATGGCACGATGGCCAGCAGTTTTCCCCAGAACAAGACCGCAGGCTTTACAGGAGAAAGCTGCAGCAACTCCAGGGAATTTCTTTCACGTTCACCAGCAAAGCTGTCTGCAGCAAGGGGTGCCCCCATAGGCGCCATAAGGCAACCTAGGAGCAACATCATGTATCCCTCGGAACCTTCCATAATCTTAGTTCCGTAACGGCTTACCGCAATTCCTTGGGATGCCGCCAAGATAACAGGCGGAACCACGAAAGGAATCCAGAAACGAGGGTCCCTGAAAATCAACCGCAGTTCATGTTTAAAAACGTGAAAAATCATAAGCATTTCCAAACCAACCTATTTTAGGTCACCTAAAATAGGTCATTTCTTTTTTAAAGATTTTCTAGCCACCTTGAAAAGAATACATTATAAACTTGGTAACTCGTTTCTTTTAAGCCAACATTAGCCAGAAGCATATCCTTCTGTACCAAGGATGCCACAATCCGCTTGGCATTCGTAACACTGCCAATGCTATATTTTCGCAAAAATTCACCCGAAGTGATTTTAGAGACACAGCCTTCCTTTGCAATTCCCGCCAACATCAGCCACTGCTGATTCGTAAGCAGTTCCCTGTACTGCAAAAAGTTATATGCTTCACGTTCAAGAATATAAAGAGCAGCTTCACGAACGGTCTTCATGTCAACCTTTACTGGTTCCATTGAAAAAATCACATTACATAGATTCTGCGTGTAAAATGTATGGCAACGAGTCCAATTCAAAATAAAGGCTAGCGCATCATCTTCTACAGAAATGCGATATTTTCCAAATAAGCCCTTGATGAACGAGCCATAGACATCACGATCAATCTTGTCCAAATTCAGCATGTTGGAGCAGGAAAAAAACGGTCGTTTTGCATCCAGGAAAATTTCAGTCATCAGGCCGCGCTTACTTCCGCAATAGACAAAACGAATATTATGCAGTTGTTGAGTATAGGTCCGCAGCAAAGCTTCCACATTCTTTTCAGGATACTCCGTAATCTGCTGAAATTCGTCTATCGCCAAGATAACTTGTTTCTTTTGGGTATTGAGAAATTCAAAGAGGCTTTTAAGCGTATACTCCTTATCCGACACACTTACATAATTAAACTGAACCTGGGGTGTTCCTGACAAGGGATCCACTGTAAACATGGGGCGAAACCCCTGCAACAATTCCATAAACTGTTTACCGATGGATTTTTTCGTCGGAAACTTCGCAAGAATCGCATCCGCCAAAGCTTTTGTAAAATCAGACAGATTCTGCGTAGCAAAAATATCTACATACAGGGTTTCAAAAGGGAGCTTCTTAGAACGTATTTTTTCAAAGACGTGAAAAATCAAGCCTGTCTTTCCATACTTACGTGGCGAAATCAATGTAGTGTCCGCACCATTCTTGATGTTTAAAAGCAAAGCTTTCGTTTCTGCATCGCGGTCGCAGAATAAATCGGCAGACTTGTACCCTTTAATTATAAACGGATTTTCGACCATATTTCCATCTCCATTTACAATATAACATTATTACCTAAAATAGGCAACCTATTTTAGGTCACCTAAAATAGGTAATATCATTTTAATACATAAAAAGAGAGCAGGCGTTCCCGCCTACTCTTTTCCCATAATTCATAACTCGTAATTCGTAATTCACGAAACAAGTTTCCAAAGGAAACTAGTTTCGTGTGAGAGTCTTATACTTAATGGGCTTGGGATTTTCTGCATCTTCGCCCAGACGCTTGCGACGGTCAGCTTCGTATTCACTCCAGTTACCTTCGAACCAGACCACCTTGGAGTCGCCTTCGTAAGCAAGGATATGGGTTGCGATACGGTCCAGGAACCAACGGTCATGGGAGATGATCACAGCGCAGCCTGCGAACTTCAGGATTGCCTGTTCCAGAGCCTGGAGGGTTTCGATATCCAAGTCATTGGTCGGTTCATCCAAGAACAACAGGTTACCGGGCTGCTGCAGGTTCTTGGCCATGAGCACGCGGTTACGTTCACCACCGGAAAGAGTGTTCAGCTTCTTCTGCTGAGCTGCGCCAGTGAAATTGAAGAGACCGCAGTAGGCGCGGCCATTCATCTTGCGGTCGCCCACCATGATTTCGTCGTTGCCACCGGTAATGGATTCCCAAACGGTCTTGGAATCATCCAGAGAGTCGCGACCCTGCTCCATACTGATAATCTGGACAGTTTCACCAATCTTCAAAGTACCGCCATCGGGCTTTTCAGAACCGGTAATCATCTTGAACAAGGTGGTCTTACCAGCACCGTTGGGGCCGATAATGCCCACGATACCGGAGCGGGGCAAGCTGAAGTTCAGATCATCGAAGAGCACCTTTTCACCAAAGGCCTTCTGCAGGTGTTCTGCCTGAATAACGATATCACCCAGACGGTTACCGTTAGCAATGTGGATCTGAGCCACATTAATCTTTTCTCTGGAATCTTCAGCCAGCAATTCTTCGTAAGCCTTAAGACGAGCCTTGTTCTTGGCCTGGCGAGCCTTGGGACTCTGCTTGACCCATTCCTGTTCGCGAGCCAGGCGCTTCTGACGGTCAGATTCGCCCTTCTCTTCGTTCTTCATGCGGTCAAGCTTCTGGTCCAGCCACTGAGCGTAGTTACCTTCCCAAGGAATGCCGCGGCCGCGGTCGATTTCAAGAATCCAGCCGGTAACGTTATCTAGGAAGTAACGGTCATGGGTCACGAGGATCACGGAACCCTTGTATTCACGGAGGTGACGTTCCAGCCATGCAACGGTTTCTGCATCCAAGTGGTTGGTCGGTTCGTCCAAAAGCAACAGATCCGGTTCTTCCAAAAGCAAACGGCACAGAGCTACGCGGCGCTTTTCACCACCGGAAAGGTTGGTCACCGGCCAGTCGCCCGGCGGGCAGCGCAGGGCGTCCATAGCGATTTCAATATTGCGATCCAGGCTCCACAGGTCCTGAGCATCAATGATGTCCTGAAGCTTAGCCTGTTCATCCAGAAGCTTGTTCATTTCGTCATCTTCCATGGGTTCAGCAAACTTCATGGAGATTTCGTTGAAGCGGTCCAGAACAGCCTGCTTCTTGGCCACAGCCTGCATCACGTTTTCCTTGACGGTCAGGTTCGGGTCCAGCTGAGGTTCCTGAGGCAGATAACCTGCGGTACGGCCCGGTTCAATCCAGGCTTCGCCCTGGAATTCCTTATCGATGCCAGCCATAATACGCAAAAGTGTAGACTTACCAGCACCATTCTGACCGATAATACCAATCTTAGCGCCATAGTAGAAGCTAAGGGAGATGTCCTTCAGAACTTCCTTGTTGGGATAGCTCTTGCACATCTTATACATATAGAATACAAACTTTTCTGCTTTATTGTCGGCCATATTAGGCTCCAGGTTCGAGGCGCGAGGCCCGAGGTTATTTGTTAAAAGGTTCGAGGCACGAGACTCGAGACATTGAGGTGAGATGTCGCTATGCTCCCTTTGAGGCATGAGCGTATATTACAAAAGACAATGTAGCAAAAATCTAGTGATTAATCATGCGTGCCCACAGAGCATCATCTATATCTCTGCGAGAATCTATCACAGCAAGAACAACGATTCGTTCTGTTTCCTTGCGGTAGAATACTCTCCAAGATGCAACAACTAGCTCACGATATGTTGAAACCAGAAGCTTTTCCAATTCAAGGGGAACTTTTCCAAGATCAGGATCGGAACCTAACAGAGAACAATCCTTTTTAATCAATGCTAGAGCATCCCTCGCATTTTGTGGGCTGTTCTTCGAGATGAAATCAATGATGCTTTTCAAGTCAAACACTGCAGATTTTGACCACACAACTGAAATCTTCTTCCTAGACATTCAGTTCCTTCTCCAACATAGCAAAGACATCTTCCTGCAACATAGTTTCACCTTTCTGCACCTCAATTTCACTTTGAGCCAGCAATCGGAAAAGTTTAAGTCCATCCTGCATAGATTGATATGTTTCAGGATCAAGAATAACAGCCTTCGCCTCACCATTTTGAGTCACGATGTAAGGAGTCCTAGATTCATTGACATGATCCAAGACCCGCGCAGCATTCGCCTTGATGTAGGAAATCGGCTTTATGTTTTCAAGAGATGACATCAGTTACGCCCCACAAGACTAAATTCAGCACTAAATATAGTTCTTTAGATGGTAAAAAGAAAAATTCTCGGATATATATCCGAGAATTTTCAAACAAAAACATCAAGTAACAATTTTCAAAATCGCGGATCCGCCGCCTATATTTCCATTGTTCATTGTTCACTTTTCATTGTTCATTTTTATCGATTGTTCAAATAATCCAAAACCTTCTGGGTCAGGTCATTTTCCTTCTTCCAGAAAAGAACTGCTCCGGTAGCACGATCCACCACCATGTCGTAGCCTTCCTGCAGGGCGATTTCATTTACCGCCTTGCGGATCAACTGGATAATGGGACCGCTGACCTTTTCATTTTCAGTGACCAATTCACCCTTACGTCCATAGACTCGGTCAATAAAGTTTTTCAACTCAGTGTCCTTCTTGGCGTATTCCGCTTCCAGTTCACGTTTCTTTTCGTCGGAAAGCATCAGGACCTGCTTGTCCAATTTTTCCTTAATGGCAGAAAGTTCCTTCTGGAGCAAGTTACCCTGCTGTTCCCACTTTGCCACCTGACGATCATATTCTTCCTGAGCCTTCTTGGTTCCCTTGTAACCGTCAAAGATCAGCTTGGAATCCACATGGGCTATGCGAAGACCATCTTCGGCGAAACCAGCGGAAACACCGAAGAACAAAGCGAAAGAAAACAGAAGCAAAAATTTTTTCAGCATAAATTCTCCTGCAAGTCAATAGACCTTAGAATCCCTGGCCGATAACAAAGTTGAACTCCATATCGCCCACAGCGGTACGCTTGGTACCACTATAGGTTTCACCCACATCCAAGGGCCATGCAAAGTCGAAACCGATAATACCCAGCATGGGAACTACCACGCGGAAGCCAAAGCCAACATCCTTCTTCAGGCTAGAGGGATCCCATTCGCTAAGCGGGTTGCGAGAGGGGCGATCCACCTTTGCGCTGCGGTTGAAGCGTTCGCCGAAAACGTTACCCGCATCAAAGAAGAAGGGCAACAGGTAGAAGGTCTGAGGAACAAGTCCCAACTGCAGTTCAGCACCCACATACTGGAAGCTACGACCCAGACGGCTGTAGCCAATGGAACCAGAGCTATAACCACGCATCATACCTTCGTAGCCCATAACGCCACCCATCTGGTAGAGCGTGCGGTACTGCAGCTGATCGCCGAAGATAACACCGTATTCGTTGGTAAGAGCCAAGGTCAAACGATCTCGGAATATGGGGAACCACCACTTAATGGTCAATTCGGTCTTCACGAAGTTGAAGTCAGATCCAAGAACATCGTCAGCCCACTGCACATCCAGCACATAACGAGAACCATCCGTGGGGAACTGCGGCAGATTCTTGTCATCACGAACCAGACGGAAGTTCAAGGCAGATTCCACACCGGTATAGACAACGTAACTGTTGGGAATGTTGTCGCCTTGCTTGTTCATGAGCCAGCTATAACCAATCTGACCATAGAAGTAGTCGTCTGGCCACTTCAAGCGCTTACCCAAGTAGACGCTGCCACCATAACGGGTAATATTGGGGTCGTTGTAGTCTTCCATATTCCACCAGGAGTAGCTCAGGCTTGCACCCAAGGTGATGGGCTTATCGAACAGCCAAGGTTCCTGGAAGCTAATGGAAGCACTCTTCTTATCTGCGCCATATTCCACGCTGAGAGAGGCGGCCTGGCCGTCACCCATACAGCAGTTGGGAATAGAAATACTTGCGGTACCGACAACACCGTCCTTCTGGCTATAGGACAAGCCTAGGCTAAACTGACCTGTTCCAGCTTCCTTTTCCTGAACGGCAAAGTCAAGATCCACCTCCTGCTCGCCCACCACCTTAATGTCGGGGATGACCATGTCGAAGTAGTTCAACTGCATAATTTCACGGAAGCTACGTTCCAAGGCGGACTGACGATAAGTATCACCCGGGAACAAGCGAACTTCACGACGGATCACCTTTTCGTTAGTCTTGGTATTACCGTGGATATGAACCTTATGGATCTGGGCAGGCAAGCCTTCTGTCATGTGGAAGGTCAAGTTCACTACAGAGTCATTTTCGAAGGAACGTTCTTCGTCATACTGGGCGAACAAGTAACCGTCTTCGCGGTAAGCTTCCAGCAAGGACTTACGGGAAATGTCATACAGATACTGGTCAAACACAGCACCGCTATCCAGGCGGAACACATACTTCAACATCTGGTCGTTCAGCACTTCATTGCCGGAGAAATGAAGGTTACCCATATAGTAGCGACGGCCTTCCACCATGTGAATGTGAATCAAGATGTCGCTGGAGGTCTTAATGTTGTCATACTTGTTCAAGACCGGATACAGGTCTTCAATCATGTAACGGACAAGAAGCTTTTCCTCGTAAGTCTTGCGCTTCTTGATTTTCAGGAGAGAGTCGATCTTAGGGTTGTTCCACTTGTGGCCGTCCACTCGAGACAACCATTCCTTACGGGAGTCTTCGTAGCGAATAATGTCGTTCAGGTATTTCCAAGCATCTTCTTCGGACTTGACCTTGGGCAGCGGACGGGTCACCCAAGTCTTTTCACCTACAGCACGATGATTGCGGAACAAGTGCGTCACCTGCATCGTAGGCTTACCAGCCATCTTGTAGAATACAGAAGATGTATCTTCCAGAGAAGCGTTCAACTGGGTGTAGAGCGGTTCCAGTTTTTCACCAATGGGAACCATTCGTCCCATATAGAAGAGGCAAGAGGAGTCCGGCAAGTATTCAGCGCTGTACTCCGTCAGTTCTGCATCCAGGTAACCAAAATGACGAATGGCATTCAGAACAGAGTCACGGTCAGCGTTAAAGACGATTTCCTTGAATTCGCCACCACCATACCACTGGTCCTGCTTGGTCAGCATATGTTCCAGAATGTCTTCACGGGGAACGTGATCATTACCCTGAATATCGAATTCACGAACCTTCACCTTTTCGCCTTCACGGACGAAGAAAGTCACCATATTGCGGTTTTCATCAACCGGAGTCTCACGGTAGCCCACTTCCGCCAGAAGATATCCTTCAGAACGGTAATGGTCCAAAATAGCCTGGCGGTCACGTTCCAACTGGCTCTTGCTATAGACTCGACCAGGAATCAAACGAATTTTCAAACGCAAGTCATCTTCGGTAATTTCGTCACAGCCATCAATGACAGCCGTATCCAGAGCAGGAAGTTCCTTGATCTTGAAAATCAACTCCACGTCAGAACCGTCTCCCACATAGTCAATCCATGCGGTCACGTCGTCAAACAAGCCCGATTCATACAAAGACGTTACGGATGACTGCACCTTTTCGGTAAGGGCGGAAGGAGAGTAACTCTGACCATCACGAATGCCTATTCGGCTTAAAACCGAACGTTCATCCATGTGCAGCGTACCTTCAACCTTGACCTTATTGACCTTATTCTCGGCCATGTAGCTTTCGGACATTTCCGACATGTCTAAAAGTTGGGCTTGTGCAAACGCCACAAACATCAACAGAATAAAAAGCAAACGGGAGCGCAGAATAAACCTACCTATCACAAATTAAGACAATTTTGGCACAAAGATACAAAAATCCCCCTTTTCCAAACCAAGGGGGATGACTAAAAAGACCCTAGAAAGCCTATCTGTTGTTTTAGAAACGCAAATACAACTAATTAGTTTATCCTAAAACCACTAAAAAAAACTGCCCTTCACGCCCACGGCGATAGTCCACTGCTGTCCAAAGTCACTCCAATCCGGAGCGTCCCAGGTTTTCATCGGGCTATCATCGTATTCATTGGTATTGGGAGCGTTAGACTTGTCGTGCAAAGGCAAGGACAATGCCAGGAATACCGGGAAATCCGTGTTGGAAAATTCAATGCCATAGGCAAGAGCAGCAGACCAAGCCTTGTGATCCGGGTCGGGACGAGGATCGTACTTACCTGCCTTCTCCGATGAAATCCAGGCAACGCCAAGAGGAACAGAAAAACTTAGGCCAAAGGACTGCACAATACCGGGACGGCCGCGGTACCCGTAAGCAATGGACCCTCCGACACTAGGCGGCGTGTAACCCCCGAGATCGTTTTCCCCATAGGGTTTAAACCTATACTTGAACCGGTCTCCCTTATGGTCCATATCTTTCCAGTAGGAATCGTTAAACTCGTTCTCCCCGGAGAACAAATGCATGGCAAAAGGATGGGTGTACGTCAATCCATAAAGCCAGATGCCCTTATCCGTATCCCGGCTATAGTCCCAGCCCAAGGTCAAGCTATACAGACCTGAACCACGCTGGAAACTGCTAGGTAAAATTTCCTGAGAAGCGTCAGTACCTCGTTTAATGTCGTACTGACCGGTAGGGATACTAAGGCTAGCCGAGAGGGAGGCCGCGCCGCCGCTTCCGATAGTCTTGCTAAAGTCAAAAGAAATATCCCCCAAACCGCCAGTCGAACGGTCCGTAGGGATCTGATTCGTGCGATACTGCACTTCCCCGCGATGGCTCATAAGGGGGACGCTCATTCCCACCTTGGTAGACCAAGTAGGCTTAAAGGAAAAATGAGGTGTAACCGTCATGCCGGAGAAATTCTGGCCCACAGAGTACTTGGCGAACGTTTCCACTTCCAGATAACCGCCGGACACACCCTGGCCAATCCACTTGATGCCATCGCTTGCACCGCCGCCGCTACCGCCGGCACCGCACCCACCGATGGATTCCCAGGGAGTAGCCACGTCTACGGGAGCGCTATAGCCCACAAAACCTGCAACAGTGGCAATCAAGGCCACCCCCGCCATTCCGTAAATTTTTCTGCATTCAATCTTTTTCATGTAGAGCCTCACGGAAGTTCAATCATAAAGCCGTAGTTGGCGCCGGTAGCAATAAACTTGCCATCGGCAGAACGGCCTCCGATCGTAGGGACAGGAGCGATTTCAGTAACAGGGCCAAGCCACTGCATGGACAAATCCGAGGGAACCCCGGCAGCAAGAGAAATTTCACGCATAGCCGTACGTCCGGCACTACCGTCTTGCACAGACTTGCTGGACAAGTCATTCTTGCTTACAAACTGGGCTCCGGCAGGAAATTCAGCCCAGGTCACAAACAGACGTTCGCCATACTTAAACCAGTGCGGCTGAACCGGTTCCCCGGTCATGTCGGAAGTCAGCTCAATTTTTACAGGCTTAGAACTGGGAGTCAATTCCTGAACAAAAGATTTCCAGTCATTCATGGAAGAATTGAGGGTGTTAAACACAATAAAATTTCCATCAGGAGAAATCAAAGGACTGTCTACCATCCAGTCTTCCATCTCCTTGGATTTTTTCAATTTTACTGATTTTTTCATTCCACCGTTGGCATAGTCCACAAAGACAATGTCATTGTCAGGATCCACGTAGACTAGGCGCACATTTTCTGTACCAAAGAACCCCTCTACTGTAGAATCGACAGCAGTTGTGTCCGGCTTTGCGGAGGGATCGACCCATACATGGGGCGTACCAAATTCACCAATACCTTTTTCCACAAACCAGAAAAGTTTCTTGTCGGTCATACGGGCGGCAAAAATGCCGTAGTCCATATCATCGCAGTTTTTCTTTCCCAGATAATTGTATCCACGGAGGGCTACCACAAAATTAGGGTGAGTGCTCCATTCCGGGTCCTGAAACTGCTGGCATTCCGTTGCGGTAGAATCCGTCATAAGATACCACAGCACCTTGCTGGACTTGTCCGTCACCGTCAGGCGATCATGAACATCGGCATCCTTTGCATTAAAGTCTGTTTCGCCGGGATCCACATTCAAGTCCCCGCCAAAGTTTAACCAGAGCATTGCTTCGGGATAATTTTCCAGATCCTGGGATATGGAGGGGTTACAAATCTGATTCTGGGCGTTGACGGCATAGACGGTTCCAATATCGGAAGTTGCACTGGAACCCGTTTTCTTGGACGTATCTTCAAACTGTTCCGGCTCATAAACACAAGCGGTCATACCCGCAATAGAGACGGTGCAAAGTGCGGCAACGCCAAATTTTTGCAATGATTTTTTCATTTTACAAGCTTTCATCAAACTGAAATATATAAAAGTCCAATTTACCCCTATTGGACGCGAGACCATTCCAGCCTAGTTTTTCTCACATGGTGAAGATAAATTCCCACAAGAACAAGACCCGTAACCGTCCAGCTCAAGGGATAGCAAAGCATAAGAGCCTTAAAGGTTCCAAATTTCGGGAACATGGTAAACACCCAGGAGATTCGCACCCCGCAAATACCAAAAACACAAATTAAGGTAGGAATCATGGACTTGCCCATTCCGCGAAGAGCACCGGAACACACATCAATCAAGACATTAATGAATTCAAGGCCAATCACGATAAACACACGATAGGCCCCCATCTCAATGACGTTTTCGTCGTTGGTAAAAACAGAAAGAATGGGATGGTAGAACAAACTAACAAGAGCACCCAAGGTAAAGGTGGACAGACCGGCCAACAAAATAGTCCAACGCACAATCTTACGGCAACGTTCAAGATTTTTCGCCCCGAAATTCTGCCCCACAAAGGTTACGCAGGCATGACCAAAGGAACTGAGCCAGAAATACACCACAAGTTCAGGATTCATCGCCACCGCAGAAGCGGCCACCGCCGTAGAACCCAAGCTGTTGATAGCCGATTGAATACAAACATTGCTGAAGGAGAACAAAGCTCCCTGCACCCCCGCGGGAAGACCAATGCGAATAATCCTGCCAAGAATCCAAGGCGTAAAACGCATTTTCCAGAATTCAAATCTGAAAGGTCCAGTCTCTTTCATCAAGAAATACAGCAAAGCCACAGAACTGATGACATTTGCAATGACTGTTGCGATGGCTACGCCGTCCACATCCATGCGGAATCCCACCACAAATACGATATTCAATATGAGGTTAATCGCTCCCGCTACCAGCAACACATAGAAAGGACGCTTGGTATCTCCCTTGCTGCGAAGCAATGCCGCACAGAAATTGTACAGCATGATGAAAGGCATTCCCCCGAAATAAATTTGAAAATAAAGCACCGCCTGATCAAGGATATCTTCTGGCGTAGAAATCATCGAAAGAATGGAACGAGCAAAAACGATTCCTATAACGGATAGCACAAGACCGCAAACCAAGGAAACAGCAACGGCCGTATGAACTCCTCGAGACACGGAACGGGCACTACGTTCCCCTAGGGCGTTAGCCACTACCACATTGGCCCCGATGGAGAGTCCCACAAAGAGATTCACCATCAAGTTGATAATGAACGTATTGGCCCCTACAGCGGCAAGAGCGGCATCCCCAGCGAATTTACCCACCACAGCCACGTCGGCAGAGTTGAACAACTGTTGGAAAATGGAGCTTGCAGCTAGCGGTACGGCAAACTTTAGGATTTTATCCCAAATTGAACCGGAAAGCAAGTCCATCTTTTTCGCATTAGCCATAGAGTACCTTATTCGGGCGACAAATTTAGTTTTTGGGATTACTTCTCCAAAGGGTAATTACTAACTTTGTAACGCAAAAAATTAGCAGTTTCGGCATTACGCACGCCGGACGCACAACTGGAGATTATCATGGGTTTTAAATGTGGTATCGTAGGCCTGCCTAACGTTGGTAAGAGCACTATTTTTAACGCAATCACTAACGCAGGCGCAGAAGCAGCCAACTACCCGTTCTGCACCATCGACCCCAACGTAGGTATGGTGAACGTTCCGGACGCACGTTTGGACGCACTCGTCAAGGTTTACAACCCCAAGTCCATCGTTCCCGCCGTGACTGAATTCGTGGACATTGCAGGTCTTGTGAAGGGCGCTGCCCAGGGTGAAGGCCTTGGCAACCAGTTCCTCACCCACATCCGCGAATGCCAGGCAATCATGGAAGTGGTCCGCTGCTTTGACGACGGCGACATCGTTCACGTCCACGGCTCTGTGGATCCGGTCCGCGACGTTGAAATTATCGAAACCGAACTGATCCTGAAGGATTTGGAAAGCGTAGAAAAGCGCTTGGCTACCGAAGCCAAGAACGCCCGTATGGGTGGCGCCGAAGCCAAGGCACGTCTCGCTGCCTGCGAAAAGCTCCGTGATGCCTTCCAGGAAGGCAAGGCCGCCCGTGGTCTCGCAGGCGAAAGCGAAGAAATGGACCAGATTATCAAGGACCTGGCCCTGCTTACCGCGAAGCCCCTGTTCTACTGCGCCAACGTAAAGGAAGACGACATCCTTACCGGCAACGCCTACGTAGAAGCTCTTAAGGAATACGCCTCCAAGAATGGTCACGAAGTGATCATGATTAGCGGCAAGATTGAAGAAGAACTCTCCCAGATGGAACCTGCCGACAAGGTGGAATTCCTGAAGGACTTGGGTCTCACAGAATCAGGTCTGGACGCAGTTGTCCGCAAGGGTTACGAAATTCTCGGACTTCGCACCTTCCTCACTGCAGGTGAAAAGGAATGCCGTGCATGGACCTTCGAAGCTGGCTTCAAGGCACCCCAGTGCGCAGGCGTTATTCACTCTGACTTCGAACGCGGATTTATCCGTGCAGAAACTTTGAGCTTTGCCGACTTTGAAAAGTACGGCAGCTGGAATGCTGCCAAGGAAGCCGGCGTTCTCCGTACCGAAGGTAAGGAATACGTGGTGCAGGACGGCGACATTATGCTGTTCCGCTTCAATGTTTAAGAGGTTCCAGGTTCGAGGTGCGAGGTTCCTGGTTCGTGGCTTGTGGAATTTATAATTAAAAAAAGGACTGCCGACGCAGTCCTTTTTTCAAACCTTTTTTAGCTCGATTTTAACCTTTTTTATTAGCACGACGGTATTTTAGTTCCATAACAATGGGGCGGATTATGGAAACAAAGTTCATTGCCGTGCCAAAGAAAATCATAAAAGTAGCCGCATAGAGACCAATACCAGGTTCTGCCTTAAGCATAGGAATGCCTAGGCTACCGACGACTTCGCCCATCTTTGCCAACGCCCCCCACATGGCCACCATCGTCAACATACCCAAGGTAATGGAACCCAGAGGAGTGACCAAAGCAAAAGCGGCAGCAAGCAAGGCTCCTAGGAGAATTACCCAAAGGAACTGCATGGACGGAAGTTTAGGATACTCCGGCAAGCGGGACTTCATGGTATTGATAGCAGGGCTATTTTCCATTTTTTTCAGGTGAACCAAACCTTCTTCGCTCATCTGTTCATCCAGATTCACGCCGGAAGCCAGTTGGTAGATGTTCGCTTCCAGCAAGACGGTTTCCTTCACCTCAATGGCTGCAGGAGTTGCCGCGGAAGAATCGCCCGTTGCACTAGCCACAGCAGCCATCTTGGACTGATCCACATTGACACCTGTGCAGGAAACATTCATCAAAGGCATCAACAAAGCAAGAAAAACAAGAAGGTACGGAATAGCCGTAACCTTCTTGAAGAAAGACATTACTTTCTTTTCATGAGCATCAGGTGTGTAGCCACCCTTACTTTTTTGCATTTTCTACAGCCTTCTTAGATTCTACTTTCTGGTCTTCAGCCTTCTTAGCATCGTCCTTCTTGGAATCAGCCTTCTGGTCTTCGACCTTCTTAGTTTCGTCCTTCTTAGCTTCAGTCTTCTGGGGAGCAGCCTTAGGAGCGGGCTCAGCCTTAGCAGGTTCGACAGCCATCTTGCCTTCAAAGACAGAACGATCAAAGACACAACGGAAACCGATGGCATCGGACCAATAACGGGGATCTTCGTCATCACGTTCCGTAAGGTTCAGACGAGATTCCTTGTCCTTCCAGGAACCGCCCTTGTAAACCTTATGGAGACCCATGGCAGCACCAGTGGGATTAGCGGATTCCACCCAGAAAGAGAACATGAAGTAATTGTCACGAGTCCATTCGGCAACGTTACCGGACATATCGTAAATACCCCAAGGATTGGGCTTCTTGCTACCTACTGCCTGAGGACCATAGGCGGAACTCTTCTTACCCATCTTGTAGGAATTGTCACGGAAGACCGCATACTGTGAAGGATCAGGATTTTCGTCAAGATTCCAGAGAGCACCTTCGTTGTTGTCAGCACGACCCGCAAATTCCCACTGAGCTTCAGTCGGAAGATCGCCGCCGATCATCTTGCAGTAAGCACGAGCGTTATCCCAAGTAATGTTGTGAACCGGCTTATTGGGATCAACAAAGATGGAGTTATCCTTCAGCTGCTTGTCCTTTTCAAGCTTCATCATAGCATCGCGGAACTGCAGCTGAGTCACTTCGTTGGTCTGAATAGCGAAGGGAGACATGGTCACCACACGACCATAATAGCGGAACGTACCAGAATCAATCAAGGCAACGGAACCGTGTTCACGGTCGCGAACAATGCGAGGTACGTTCATCTTGACATCGACACCCAGTTCATTCTCTGCGGCTCTGGCAGCAGCTTCAGCGGCGGCCGCATCTTCGGCATCAACCACGCTCTTGACCGTTTGTTCTCTTTCGTTATCTACAGAACGGTTCAGCCATTCCTGGACTTCAGCCTGATCGCGAATGTATGCAGGAAGTTCAAACTTACCCTGACACTTTACGGCAATGCCGTTAACATCCATTTCCAGCTTTTCATAGCGATACTGGAAACGACCCAACAAGGAACCTTGGTTGTAAAGCCAAACCGGCTTATTGTTTTCCAGTGTCAAGTAGAACTTAACATCGCCGCCATTCTGAACCATATTCACAAATTCAGCTGCAGGCCAGCCTTCGACAGTACCATTCCAGGCAACATCGAAACGTTCTCTTTCATTGCCAAAGAAAACACGAGCCGCCACTACAGGACGCTCTGGATTAGATTCATCATAAACAGGTTCCACCTTCGTAGCGACCATTGTGCCGCGAATAGGGAACGCTTCCAAGCTATCCAGCTTGCGATGAATTGCCTTGCCAACAGCACCAGCGCCACCCATTTTGTTGTTGCGCCACTGCTCCTTGGCATTGGTACGCACAATCTGGAAACGACGAGCATATTCGATGTAATTGTCGTCATCCTTGGTCATGCTCAGCTTCAAAGGCGACTTAATAGCAGGATAGGTCTTTGCAAAATCGGTAGTGTCTACCTGGGAGACGCTTTTCTCGATTTCCTTGGTAAAAGCATCGTACAAGGCTTCCACTTCTTCAAGATTCGCAGCCTTTTCCACAGAAGCAAGAGTCACCGACAGAGGAGCAACCTTTGCAGAAGCCACCGTATCTTCAACCGGCATCTGGGGCTGGATATTTACCACTTCGCCATCCTGCACAGTAACGGCTTCCACATAAGGAAGTCTACCAGGAGCTTCGAACTGGAACGCAAACATACCTGGTTCCACAGGATAGACACGTGAAGAGGCGTTCTTGAACTTGCTGGTAATAGGGATAATCTTCAAATCCTTAACCGCGGTAGTGTCTATGGTAATTACACCGGGCAGGTCCGTTTCCTTCAATTGCTGCCAGCGGCCGTTCTTCATGAAGAAGAGCTTGGGAACACGAGGAGAGTAGATATAGTTCTTGTCGAAATAAATGTCGTTTTCGTCCTGGAAGGCCTTATTCTTCTGGGTGGCGTAAAAACGCATGGTCACCACTTCGGAAGCTTTCAGGTAGTTGTCCTTCAAGCTGAAGGCGTGCAGTTTGCTAAAAACCTTGGTGTTCAGCTGACCGGCGTACCAACAATATTCCTTAGGGCCTTTCTTCTGTCTGTAGTAGAAGGTATTGGCACGCAGAGGAACCTTGGGAGCTTCGGAAAGGCCTACGTTCTTCCCCTTTTCAATAGCCAGTTCGGAGGAAGCATCCAAAACAGCTCCTTCCTTGAAGAAGTTGGGAGCTACCTTGAAGTTACGATCGCTGTCGGCGAAGGACACAGCCGGAACTAACAGCAAAAGAGGAAGCAAGCTTTTAAAGGACATATCGTCTCCTATTCAAACTTTACGGAAATGTTCAAAACATTCCAATTTTCATACAATAAAAATAACATATTTACGAAAACGGTCCGATTAAAACCCTAAAACCATCATTTATTTACCCCCATTTGGAGCAAATGACCGCCCTCAGCACCCCCTACTGGGCCTAATTCCACCTTCCAATCAGAAAGGCGGATAATATCGGGATGGTGTTCGATAACGATAACGGTGTCACCGCGGGCAGACAGTTTCCGCAACTGATTCCATAGGGTCTGAATATCCTTCAGGTGGAGACCCGTAGTGGGTTCATCCAGCAAATAGACCGTTTCCTTGGCGTTCTTGCGGGCAAGTTCTGCCGCCAGTTTCAAACGCTGGTTTTCGCCCCCACTCATGGTGGTCACCGGCTGTCCCAACTTCACATAAGGAAGACCCACATCACGAAGAGCTTCTAGCTTAGGCAGAATTTTAGGCTGGTCCTTGAAGAACTCGCAGGCTTCCGCCACTCGCATATCCAGGACATCGGCAATATTCTTCCCCTTAAAGGTTACTGTTAAGGTTTCTTGGTTATAGCGTTTTCCGCCACAGACCTCGCAAGGTTCCCAAATGTCAGACAGGAAGTGCATTTCTACGGAAATGGCTCCACGGCCTTCGCAGGCTTCGCAACGTCCGCGGGCAAGGTTATAGCTGAAGCGTCCATAGTCAAAGCCCTTCATCTTAGACTGTTCCAGTTTGGCAAACAGCTTGCGGATATCGTCAAAGACACCTGTAAAGCTAGCCGGTGTACTGCGGGGGGTACCAGAAATCGGGCTTTGATCCACCAGCAAAACTTCCCCGGATTCTTTTTTCTTTCCCCGAGCCTGGAATTTCCGCTTTAAAGCCGGGAAAATTTCATCCATGACCAAGGAACTTTTGCCAGAACCGGAAACGCCGCAAACCACGGAAACCGCACCCTTGGGGAATTTTACAGACAAATTCTTTAAGTTGTTGTGGTTTAAGTTTTTAAACTCGTAGTAATCCGTCGAATCCGTAATACTGATCGGGGCAATTTCGTTTGCCACAGGAGTCTGGTGGGTCAAAAACTTTACCGTTTCACTGCGGGGGAACTGCTGAAGGGCATAGGGCTTGGCAAGCAAGGCCGGAGAACCTTCCGCCACAACTTCACCACCAAATTCCCCTGCAGCAGGACCCATATCGATAATGTGATCAGCGGCTTCCATCATTTTCTGGTCATGTTCCACCACAACCAAGGTATTTCCCAAGTCTCTTAGGCGGTACAAAGTATCCAGCAGTTTGGCGGTGTCACTTTCGTGAAGACCGACCGTAGGTTCATCCAAAACGTAAAGGACACCTTCCAGACCGCTTCCAATCTGAGATGCCAGACGGATTCGCTGAGACTCGCCGCCGCTTAAGGTATCACCAGAACGATCCAGCCCGATGTAGCCCAACCCCACGGACTTCAAGAAGTCCAGTCGCCCGATGATTTCCCGAAGGAGCGGTTCCGCCACCGTACGCTTGCCCTCGGCATTTTTCTCGCCGGAAAAATCCACCCCGGCAAACCAGTCCCGAGATTCGGCGATGCTCATGTGGTGAACATCCATGATGTTTTTGCCGTTGACGCGTACCGCCAGGTATTCCGGCTTCAAGCGTTCCCCATGGCAAGCCGGACAGACCTTGTCATCCTTCAAGTGACCCAAGCCAAGACAAGTCTCACAGGCGCCCCAGTGAGTATTGAAGCTGAAGAGTTTTGGGTTGAGTGTACTATCCATATACCAACCGCATTCTGCACACCCCGGCTTTTCGCTAGCAGCAAGACGTTCATGACCATCGCATTCCACGAACAACACGCCGTTGCCATCTCGATAGCCACGTTCAAAAGCTTCCACCAGACGGGCGCGGTTTTCTTCCTTCACCTCTACCCGGTCCACCACGGCCAGGACCTGCTTTTCGCGGGTAGGCAGCTTGGGCAGCGGCAGGTCGACCAGCTTATCGCCTAGATAAACTTTGCGGTACCCTTTTTCGGTCAATATCTTGGACAGTTTCAAAACATCCTTCACCTCAAAAGGAGCAAGAACCGTCACCATCTTGCCGGCATCACGATTGAACGCCAATTGCATCAAGTCGCCTGCAGCGAAGGAATCCACCGGTTTGCCACAGCAAAGGCAATGAGGCGTACCTACACGGGACCAGAAAATACGGAAATAATCATAGATTTCCGTCAGGGTGGCCACTGTACTGCGCGGGCTCTTGCTTGCACTCTTCTGGTCAATGGCAATGGCCGGAGCTAAACCTGAAATAGAATCAATGCTACCGCGATCCGGACGACCCAGGAAGCGGCGGGCGTAAGTGCTCAACGTTTCTACAAAGCGACGCTGGCCTTCGCTAAACAGAGTATGGAACGCCAGGCTGGATTTTCCAGAGCCGGAAACGCCGGTCACTACCGTCAGTTTATGACGAGGAATGGTAACATCGATATTTTTTAAGTTATGCTTGCGGGCACCATGAACTTCAATGTCAAGAGAAGGTCCGTCCCCACCAAAGGCGTTATAGCGGGCTCTGTTCTCCGCCAAGGCCCCCATCAATTTACTGATGGGTTTATTCTCGCCATGTTTCTTGGCAAGGACTGGCGCCAGATAGCGACCAGTCTCGGATTTTTTGCTCTTTGCAATTTGTTCCGGAGTACCTACAGCCACAATTTTTCCACCATGAACCCCAGCATCGGGACCAAGGTCGATAATCCAGTCTGCGCACTTAATCACATCCAAGTTGTGCTCAATGATCACAATGCTATTGCCAAGACTGCGTAGGCGATTTAAGCAATCCATCAGTTTACGGATGTCTTCAAAATGTAGACCTGTCGTGGGTTCGTCCAGCAAGTACAAAGTTTTACCGGTACCTGGGCGACGCAGTTCCGAGGCAATTTTTATACGCTGGGCTTCACCGCCGCTTAACGTTGTTGAAGGCTGTCCCAAGGTTAGATACCCCAAGCCGACCTCGCAAAGCAAATTCAACGGAGCCGCAATGCGGGGCTGGTCCTTGAAGAATTCTGCCGCATCGCTAATACTCATATCCAGAATTTCAGAAACATTCTTGCCCTTGAAATAGACTTCTCGGGTTGCGTCGTTAAACCGCTTGCCGTTACAGACTTCGCAAGTCACCTGGACGCTGGGCAAAATATGCATGTCCACCAGCTTGACACCAGCACCTTCACACGCATCGCAACGTCCACCCTTCACGTTAAAACTAAACCGGCTCTTGGTATAACCGCGAATCTTGCTTTCTTCCATAGCCGCAAAGAGATCGCGAATGTCATCCCAAATCTTGGTGTAAGTTGCGGGATTGCTTCGGGGGGTACGCCCAATAGGCGTCTGGTCAATTTCGATGACCTTGTCAATATTTTCAAGACCTTCCAGATGGTCGAACTTTCCAACAGGTTCTTCGGAGTTGAAAAACACCCGAGCCAGTTCACGACGTAGAATCTGATTGACAAGCGTACTCTTGCCGGAGCCAGAAACGCCCGTGACTACCGTAAGGGCTCCGTCCAAAGGAATTTCTACGTCGATGTTTTTCAAGTTGTTTTCTGCAGCGCCGCATATCTTGATCTTGGGCGTATTCTCGTCAATCTTCTTACGCTTGGCAGGAATCTCAATAGCCTTGCGACCGCTCAAATAGGCTCCCGTGAGAGAAGCCTTGTTCTTCTCAAGTTCGTCCACAGTTCCCGCAGCAATCACACGACCGCCTTCCACACCAGCACCAGGACCTACGTCAATAACGTAGTCCGCATGCCGCATGGTGTCTTCATCATGCTCCACCACAATGAGACTGTTCCCTTGGGCACGAAGATGTTCCAACATTTCAAGCAGTTTGTCGTTATCCCTAGGGTGCAAACCAATGCTAGGTTCGTCCATGACGTAAAGCACACCCTGCAACCCGGCACCAACCGCACTTGCCAAGCGAATTCTTTGGGCTTCTCCACCACTTAAGGTCGATGCCTTGCGGGAAATGTTCAAGTAACCAAGGCCCACCGCATTCAAGAAACTCAAGCGTCCGCGAATTTCCTTCAGGATTTCACGACCAATACGCAGTTCCTTATCGCTAAGTTTCAACTTGTCAAAAAATTCCACCGACTTTTCAACGGACCATTCCGTCATTTCGGTAAGATTCACCCCATGAAACTCCACCGCATTGGCGGTTCGGTTAATGCGGGTCCCCTTACACTCAGGACAAACTCCTATCTGCATGTACTTTCGGAAGTGGAAAATATGCCACATGTCCCAAAGTTCCTGAACAATATCCAGAACGCCCCGTTCGCTACCGCTGGGAGTTCCATGCAAAACAGCCTGCTGCTGTTCCTTCTTCAGTTTGTTCCAGGGTGTATCAAACGAAAAGTGCATTTCATTGGCGATAGTCCGCAGGTTTCGCCAGCCAAAGTCACTAAAGATAATGGTTCCTGTATCCTTTTTCTGGATAGCAAGAGCACCTTGCTTTAAACTCAAAGTCTTATCGGGAATAATCAAATCCACGTCAAACTTGCAACTTTCCCCCAGACCGTTACAGACAGGACAACGCCCTTTGGGGTCGTTGAAGCTGAAGAATCGCGGTTCCAATTCTGGAATGGATATACCACACTTGGGACAAGCCAACAGCGTACCCTGCAGGCGGTATTCTTCACGACCCGCTCCAGATTCAGAAGATGAATCGCTACCTGCTTCGGGAGCCGCACCCGACGAAGCAAAAAGGAAACTGACCAGTTTACCTTCCGTAAGCCTCAGGGCCCCTTCCAAAGATTCGCGAAGGCGGCTCATGTTCTTACGTTCCAACGTCAAACGATCGATAACAGCTTCAATCGTATGCTTTTCATAACGGACCAGGGCGGGAACATCCTCCAGCCTATAAATCACACCATCCACACGGGCACGGACAAAGCCCTTTTCCTTCAGTTCCGCCAATTCCTTGCGATACTCGCCCTTACGTTCTTGGACAATAGGCGCCATCACTGTGACCTGTCGACCTTCGTCACCTGCATAAAGGTTGTCCACAATCTGATCCACTGTCTGTGCTTGAATGACACGACCGCAATCAGGACAATGGGGAACGCCCAGGCGGGCGAATAACAAGCGGTAATGGTCCAAAATTTCAACCACGGTACCCACCGTGCTGCGGGGGTTGCGGTTTACGGTCTTTTGGTCAATGGATATGGTAGGAGAAATGCCACGGACACTCTCCACTTCGGGACGCTTCATACGGCCAATGAACTGTCGTGCATAAGCGGAAAGTGATTCCACAAAGCGGCGCTGGCCTTCCTGGAACACCGTATCAAAAGCAAGGCTGCTTTTACCGGAACCGGAAACACCAGTGACAACCACTATGGAGTCCCGGGGAATGCTTAGGTTTACATGTCGAAGATTGTGTTCGTGAGCGTCGCGGATTTCAATGGACTTTGTCATTATGTTATATCACAGAAATTTTATACTGCACAAAATATAGCTATTTTGTACTTATTCTAAAAAGACCGACAATAAAGAAATCAGTTATACTCATTACTCCCTTTGCAATAGGCTTGCAAAATATGTAATGTGTTATAGGACAGGGAAATACAGACACCCCCTGCAAATCGGTCAAAAAACATACAACAATATTAAATAAAGCGAACATTACTCTGTTCGGCACAAAAATCGCCTTTTAACTGGTAAAAATTATTTTAGATTTCCGTTGAGAATTTTTTACCCCACTCATCCATAGGAGATAGAGATGAACAAGATGAAGCTCTCCGCAATTGCTCTCGGCCTCGCTGCCGCTGGTGCATTTGCCCAGGCCCCTGCCGCAGCTCCCGCTGCAGCTCCCGCAGAAACCGCAGCTCCCGCTGTTGCTCAGGCAGATTCCGCAAAGGCTGCTGAAGTAAAGAAGGCCGAAGAAGAAAAGGCCGCCGCTGAAGCCAAGAAGGCTGAAGAAGAAAAGGCCGCTGCCGAAGCTAAGAAGGCTGAAGAATCCAAGTCTGCCGAAGCCGCTCCCGCTGCAGGCAACACCGACGTTTCCGAAGTTGCAAACGCAGCTGGCAACGCCGTCAATAGCCTCATGGCCAGCCTGAACGAAGGCACCTCCAAGGCTTCCATGGAAGTCAAGATGACTGGTGAAGTTGAATTGGACGCTTACACCAACGACGTTCTTGCTGATGGCGACCTCAAGCACAGCTATGCAACCACCGTCGACCTGAACTTCGACATCAAGTTCAACGAAAAGTGGACCGCATTCTTGGGCATCGAAGCAGACGCTGCAGAAGAATCTGCAGGCTTCGGCTACAATGGCGCATACGTTCAGTACAAGCCGGCTGATTTCTTCGCAATCAAGCTCGGTGACCTGACCTTCACCGAAGGCGCATTCAAGGCTTACTACGGCTACGATGATCCGACCTACAACGCTGCAGGCATGAAGGAACACGACATCCGCGGTATGCAGATCGAACTTGCCGGTCTCGAACTGGGCTTCGGCTTTGGTCGCGGCGCTAACGACATCCGCGTCCTCGACGATGACGATGCAAACTACAACCTCCACTTGGCTTACGAACTGGATTATGCTGGTCAGCACCTCCGTCCGTATGTTGACTACAAGTCCTACCAGGAAGTTGATCACAACGAACTCCATGCTGGTATCGACGCAGGCCTCACCATCGGTGGCTTCAGCTTCCGCGCTGTGTATGGCTTCCACGCCAACTTCCTGACCGACGACGACGGCAACAAGACCGCTGCAGGTCCGGAAGATCTTACCTCTACTGCTCACACCATCTTGGCTGAACCGACCTTCGAAGTCAGCATGTTCAAGATCAACACCACCTTCTTCTATGCCTTCATCGACAACGGTGACCTCGGCAACCAGGAATATGCTGGTGAAATTCCTGAATACATGTTCGCATACGCTGAACCGACCCTCAAGTTCGCTGAATTCATCCAGCTGGGTATTCCTGTTGAATTCCACACCAACACCCTCGACGACGAAGCTGACATCTCTACTCTTGACGTAGGTGCTCGCTTCTACCTCGCTCCGGTGGAAAACCTCAACATCATGGCAACTGGTATGGTTGACATTCCGGTCGGCGACAACAACGACGACGACGATGTTTCCCTCCGCTTCGGTATCGAAACCGTCTTCAACTTCTAAGATTTCCGCGGACACTAGTTCGCAGTCTTAAATTTGAGAAAGGTCCTGGCTCAGCCAGGACTTTTTTATTTTACAGAAGCTCTGTTATGCAGGCTAAATTTTCCTATATTAGGAGCACCACTAACGGGGATATAGCTCAGTTGGTAGAGCAATTGGTTCGCAATCAATAGGTCATGGGTTCGACTCCCACTATCTCCATTAAGAGGAAGTGCCAAGCACTTCCTTTCTTCGTGAGGAGCGACCATGTTCAAGTATATCGATTTTGAAAACGACGCACGACAGGCTCTGGAAAACGGAAAAGCCATCGTCGCCTTGGAATCCGCAGGAGCCTTTGACGGTATTCCCTACCCAGAAAATCGAGACACCATCCAGACTTTAGCCAACCACGTTCGCAAAAACGAGGCTATTCCCGCCCACATCGTCATTAAGGGCGGGCGAATCAAGGTAGGTCTTTCCAACGAAGAAATTGAGGATTTTGCAAAAAAGCAAGGCAACCTGATCAAGGCCTCACGCCGTGACATTCCCATGCTGATAGCCCAGAAAAAAGACGCCGTTATGACCATTGCCGCCACCATGCTCATTGCAGACCTGGTGGGCATCAAGGTTGTCGCCGGTGGCGGAATCGGCGGCGTTCACCGCGGAGCTGAAACCACCATGGACATTTCAGCGGACTTGGAAGAACTGGCGGTCAGCAATGTCGTTTGCGTCTGCTCTGGAGCAAAATCCATACTAGACCTGGGACTCACCTTGGAATATCTTGAAACAAAAAGCATTCCCGTGATTGGTTTCGGGACCGACAAACTCCCTGCCTATATGGCCCGCGAAAGCGATTTCAACGTGGATTACCGAGCCGATGATGTAGAAACCATTGCACAGGCTTTTAATGCCAAGATGGCTTTAAAACTAGAAGGCGGGCTGCTGGTCACCAACCCCATTCCCGAAGAATTTGCCGTAAACGCCGCAGAAATGAACCGCGCCATCGACAAGGTAGTCAAGGAAGCTGTCTGGGACGACATCAAGGGAAAGAACATAACCCCTTACTTGTTGAAACATCTTAAGAATCTGATGGGAGCCGAGAGCGTGGAAGCCCAAAAGCACCTTCGCTTGAGCAACGCCGAACTTGCAGCAAAAATCGCCAACGCTCTTCCGTAAGATTCGAGTCTCGCTTTTCAAGCCATTCCGGGCTCGCATCCTACAGATTCTTTTCCAGCACGTGACGACGCCACTTGCCGCTTTTCCATCGTAGATAGAATATGACAGGTGCTGTACTATAGACGCCAACTACGATAATCCAGGCGTAATGGGGCTGAACCTTTAGGATGTAGGCGGCAACATACAACGCCACCGTGTTAAACCAGTTCATAAAGGCACATGCGAACATGACCCAGACCGTATCACCCGCACCACGAAGCGCCCCGCAGTAAATCACCAGCAGGACTTCCACAAAAATATAGAGCGTTGCAAACCGCAACATAAAAATACTCATAGGGCGGGCAGTCTCAAAAATAGCGATAGCTTCTGCAGAGGCTGTAACGTCGGGTCTAAAAATGTCTGTCAGGACTCCTGGCAAGAAAATAAGAAGGACGCCAATAATCAGAGAATAAGCCCATCCCACCTTTACGCCTGAGAACGTAGAACGGGTTGCCGCAGCGGCTTGCTTTGCCCCCACGTAACGACCCACCAGACTTGTCGATGCCACTTCCAAACCCATCAGGGGAACATAGGCCACCATGTCCCAGTTGAACATCACAGATGCCGCCGTAGCCGCTACCGGCCCTAGGCCATGGAACAAAAGTATCAGAAGCTGGAAAGCCGCCATATTCAGAAACATCTCTACCCCGGAAGGCAGCCCCCGCTTTAGAAGTTCCTTTGTCAAAGTCCAATCGAAACCAAGGTTTTTCGCCGTACCATAAACATCACGATAGCGTTTCCCGAAGTAGGCGGCAAACAAATAGACGACGGAAAAAACGTTTCCTATCAGGGTACCGTAGGCAGCTCCCGCAACACCCAACTGCGGAAACGGTCCGTGCCCAAAAATCAGGAAATAATTGCAGACGATATTGACCAGCATACCGACGAAGGCGGCCTTCATCACCACCTTCGTCTCCCCGATTCCGCTAAAGAAACAAGGGGCCGCATTGCGGACCAAGTTAATGATACCGCCAAACATCAAAATGTTGAAATAAGTCTTTTGAAATTCCAGCTGGTCTGCCGCCACTCCCTGAATTCCAAACACCAAATGTCCAATGGGAATCGTCAGGCATAACAGCGGAAAACAAGCTATAGAAACGTACACCGCCTGCATAAAGACACTGGCACACTCATTCTGCTTTTTTGCGCCGAATCGTTGCGCCACCATAGCAGTTGTATAGCTGATCATTCCCGTAAAGAACGTAATCAGCACGATGTTCATACCGCCAGCCCCGAGGCTTGCATTCATTTCGGCAGGACCAAGCTTGCTTAAAAACAAACGGTCCACAAAAGTCATGAGCGTATCAAAACTCATGGAAAGCAACATAGGAAGTGCCACTACCAGCACATCCTTAATGTCGCCATTCTTACGAAATTTTTTCCCTAGGGATTTCTCAGTTAATCTTTCTTCAACTGCACCATCTAGCATTGCTCTACCTATTTTTCCGGCGGAGCAATTTAGAAAATTTCAGCAACCACGACAATGTCATTTCATGACACCCGCGGTAGCCGAAAGAATTATTCCACAACTGGAGTCTCAAAAGTAGCTGTATAGGAAACATCCGACGAAGGGATTACTACTCGGGGATTTTCCGTGGAACCATCTTCCCAACTAAGGAACTTTCCTGAGCCTTCCGCTTTCAAGACCATGGGATTTCCTTCAAAGAAAACACCCGCATAATCCTTAGAAGGCAGGTTCATTCCGTCTAGAAGAATCCGACCATCGCCAACTGCGGAGAAATCGACAGCGATATCCGCTCCCAGTTTATATTCCTTCCGGAAATCGTTACGAACCGACTCGTCCCGATCTTCAGACCAGGACTTGATGCAGCTTCCGGACACGGAAAAGCCCTTTCCGCAAGAATTCTTGTAATAAAGTTTTTCGCGGTCAAACTTCTTCATATCCCTTTCGGACTCCTCCTTGGGAATGGAGGCCGCCATACGGTCTGTCGCTTCTGCAACTCGCGCCGCGTTGACGTAGGAGGAATAGATTACTGCCGCGCGATTGACAAAGCCACGCCTAAATTCGGGATTGGAATTCAGCTTTACGAATACATTGTGGAAGCAAAGGGGATCGTCCAGACCGCTACAGTGACCGTTACCGCCTTTCTTTATCCAGGAGAACATGTTAGTGCTCTGGGAGAATCCGCTCACTCCCCACATCCAGTCAAAGCCATGGTCAATGTCGTAAGCGACAAACTTCCACTTTTGTGTTCCAGAGCGCCAGGCACGCAGGTTGTTATTGGGCCAGTCCCCATTGTGGTAGTAAATTTCAGCGGCCATATATTCCATATAGCTCTGCACATTCATGCGGGCCTTGATACTTGCATAAGCTTCATTGGTATCCCCCGTCAAATCGTTTGCGGAAATGTAGTTCAGCAAGTCAATGTAATCGTCAGAGGTTCCACCGCTGGCCTCCACGCTTCTTCCGGCGTGCTTCACAAAGTCAACCTTTTCCGCATCTATACCATAGTTGGTCTCCACAAAATGCTCGTTCAGTTTTTCACGCATGTCGTGAATGCCGTAGTATTGACCGTTATAGAAAACCACCACCTGGCGAGAACGTTGGTAATCCACCTGGGTACCTTCCATAAGGCTTGTGCCCATGGCATCTTCCAGATAGTCGCTGACAAAGCGGTTACCGTTATTGCGCAGGATAAAGCCCTTGAACTTTTTCTGGAAGGGTCGGGTTTCAAACAGCGGGTACCTAAAATGCCCCTTCTGGATTTTCTTCTTCATATTCAGGGACAGGGACTTCTTTTTCTGGTTACGGCTATAGCCACCCATGATAGAAGCTTCCATATCCACTTCAAAAGCCTTCATCTGGGACTTGCTCCCCTCGGGGAAATACTCCACATGGGCAACGACCGGCACCGTATCCGTCCAGAAAGCAGCTTCCTTACACGGATCTGGCTTACAGGGTTCCGCCTTCAATATATCCTTGTAGAAATAGGGCGGAACCGTCACGGCAACCACAGGCATGGAAACCGATTCCCCGACGAAATAGGTTTCCACGGACTTTGCCGCCACGGAATCTCCCAGAAACTCAGTACAGCTAGCCACCAGGGACTTATCTACCGTCACTGCGGTATCCACAGGAGCCATATCCGGCGTGGGAACCGTTCCGTCAAAAGTACAACGAACTTCGCCACCGAACTGCGGGGCAGGAATTTCTACCGAGAAAGCCTTATCGTAAAAGCCTGCTTCGGGTAACGCGGTCCTGGGCAAAACCTTCTTGGTAAGGCCATTCTCCTTGGCACCTTCCGCTTCCCAGTCCGTCACCAGAATTTCTTCCTTGGCAAGCTCTTCGGCACGCTGCTGCTCTTCTTCGGGAGTGGGCCCTGTGGGCCTAGAAGCCTCATCGGAGCAGGAGGAGAAAGTCCCAACCATACCCAGCAGGAACACACCGCATATAAACTTTTTGAACATCCTAAACATCCTTCCCCAGAGAGGGACTTAAACCGCATCGGAATATAGATTTTTGCCCCACCCTGGTCAAGAAAAAGGATTGATACAAAAGCGAATGTAACACACGCAAAATTCCGGACACTACCATACAAAAGACTGCCCCGGACAAGTCCGGAGCAGTCAGGGGGTTAGGAGGCTCTTCAGCTCTTCCTAGAGCAAAATTACTTCACCATCATTTCGGTAGTCTTGCCACCGACAGTGACCTGGTACTTACCCTTGAAGCCGCGGAACTTTGCCACGCCATTTTCGTCGGCGGTAACAGTTTCCTCGGTCATCCAAGTCTTGTGCCACAAGTCATAAATGGTCTTGGCAGCGGGTTTTTCAGAACCATCAGCACGAATGATGCCACCGCGTTGCACCCAGTGACGGTTATCCCAGAAGCCCCACATCACAATGCCGTTGATTGCCGGATGGCTGAACAAGGTGCGCAGAACCTTTTCGTATTCGCTGGCCTGTTCTTCTTCAGAAATCGTCAGGCCCTTGTCCCAGGCGCCAAAGTCAAGTTCAGTCACCTTGATGGGAAGCCCAAGAGCAGAAAGCTTATCCAAGCGTTCGCGAATCAAGGCAGGAACCACAGGACGAGTACCAAAGTGGCACTGGACACCAATACCCATCACAGGAACCTTACGGTCCAGCATACCCTGAATGAGACTCAGGTAACGGTCCGTTTCGCCGGCGGCAACCACCTGGTAGTCGTTGATGTAGAGGATTGCTTCAGGATCAGCCTGATGTGCCCAGATAAAGGCGCTATCCAGATAGTTGATGCCGCAAAGGTTGGTGGTGTACATTTCGTGAATCGGTTCGTTCCACACATCGTATTCAACAATCTTGCCCTTGTATTCCTTCAGGTCGCGGTCAATACGAGCCTTCAGCTTCTTGCCAAAGTCTTCGCACTGGCTTACCTTATTGGGATTGGAGAAGTGCTTATCGAAGCCATAGCCCTGGTGAGCCCAGTACAGAGCGTGACCGCGGAGAGTCCAGCCATTTTCCTGAGTAAACTTCACGTAGCGATCCATTTCTTCACGAAGGGGCTTACCTTCCTTACGTTCGTATTCAGGCCACTTGAACTGGTTTTCGGTAACTGCATGCCAGAAGAACTTCTTGGCAGCAGCCTTATACCACTGTTCCGTGCTGTCCTTGTCCGGACCGTAGAAAGCAAGAGCGGTACCGAAGGGGAAATCATGCTGCAGAAGCTTCACAGAAACTTCTTCACCCGGATTTGCCTTCACCTCAAAATCAGCCTTGCGGATGTCATTGATTCGTGTATCCGCTTCAGCATACCAGGTGGTGTCCAAATCACCCTGCTTTTCAATAGCCACGTTATCAATCTGAACCCAGCCCTTCTGGATACCAATCTGGAAGGTCACATTGTTCAAACCGTAACCCTTCTGGTCGGCAAGGAAAGTCATGGAATAAGTTTTCCACTCAGGTGTCAAAGCATAGGAGGCACTTTCCTTCTGCTTGTACTCAGTATCCGGTCCTCCCTGAACCACAGCATTCATTGCCATATTGCCCTTTGCCACAAAGGACAAGGTGTAATAAGAGGAATCAGCCAGGAACTTAGGAGGTTGTAACTGCAGGCCCCACCAGGGATCCGGCAGTTCCTTCACAATAACGCGGGAACCATTGGTGCAGTTCACACCCAATCCCTGAACGCCAAGTTGGCTTTCTACCTTGGCAGTCTTGCGACCATCTTCCTTGATCCACAAATACCAACCACCGTCACCATATTCCATGTCGCCATTGGTCATCACGTTGTTATAGCCAATTTCTTCAAAATCAGCCGGATCGCAAGCAGCAGGAGGTTCACTGTCTGCATTGGCAGAGGCCACGGTAGCCATGCTTGCAGGACCCCCGGCAGTCGACATAACAGCTGGTTCAGACTTTTCACTGGAAGCACAGTTGACCAAGGCCATCATAGGCACAGCCAAAAGAGCAGATTTCAAGGATTTATGCATAAACATTCCTATTCTTTTCAAATTTTTCAGCTAGAATATAATTATTAAAGCGCGGGATAAGCCTGCAGTAAATTAAAAAGTGTACACAACTGTATCAAGTGACTACCACATCTTCATCTTTCATTCTTCATTCTTCATCTTTCATCCTTCATTTTTCATCCTTCACTCTTCACCCTTCATTTTTCATCCTTCACTCTTCATCCTTCATTTTTCACCCTTCACTCTTCATCCTTCATTTTTCATCCTTCATTATTTTATTATCTTTGTCTCACTATGTTTTCAATGCTGACTGACTCTCTAGAAAAGACCCTCAAGAACCTGCGTGGGCAGGGCAAACTTACCGAAGAAAACGTTGCGGAATCCCTCCGTGAAGTCCGTCGAGCCTTCCTGGAAGCCGACGTGAACTTCAACGTCACCCGCGACTTCGTGAAGGCCGTGAAGGAAAAGGCACTGGGTGCCGATGTCCTCACCTCCGTGACTCCGGGTCAGCAGATTGTGAAAATCATCCACGACGAGCTAGTGGCAGTCATGGGTGGAGAAACTAAAGAAATAAACCTGAACGCCCCCGCTCCCGTAGGCATCATGATGGTGGGTCTGCAAGGTTCTGGTAAGACCACCTTCGCAGGTAAGATTTCCCTCTGGATGCGCACCAAGAAAAAGCGCAAGCCCCTCCTGGTGGCAGCTGACGTATACCGCCCCGCTGCCATCAAGCAGCTGCAGGTCTTGGGCAAGTCCATCGGCATTCCCGTCTACGACGAAGGCCAGGGCAATCCCGTAGAAATCATCAAGCACGGTTACCAGTACGCCAAGGACAACGGTTTCGACCTGGTCATCTACGATACCGCAGGCCGTCTGCAGATCGACGAAGAATTGATGCAGGAACTGGAACAGGCTCAAGCAGCCGTCCATCCTGACGAAGTACTGTTCGTAGCCGACGCCATGATCGGTCAGGAAGCCGTAAACGTTGCAGAAACCTTCTGGCAGCGTCTGAAGTTTACCGGAGTCTGCCTTTCCAAGATGGACGGCGACACCCGCGGAGGTGCAGCACTTTCTATCAAGAAGATGACAGGCGTGCCAATCTGCTTTATCGGCGTTGGCGAAAAGCTGAACGAAATCGACCTGTTCCATCCGGACCGTATGGCCAGCCGTATCCTCGGTATGGGCGACGTGGTCTCCCTTGTGGAAAAGGCCCAGCAGGTCATCGACGAAAAGGATGCCAAGGACCTGAAGAAGAAGATCCTCAACAACACCTTCGACTTAAATGACTTCCTGAACCAGCTCCGCACCATCAAAAAACTGGGCAGCATCAGAAGCATCATCAGCCTCATTCCGGGCTTAAACAAGCTCCCGCTGGATAACTTCGACGAAAAAGAACTTGTGTACGTGGAAGCGGTCCTCAGTTCCATGACCCCCAAGGAACGCAAGAACCCGAGCATCATCAACGGCAGCCGCAAGGACCGTATCGCCAAGGGTTCCGGTACCGAAATCGGTCGCGTGAATGCGGTGCTCAAGCAGTACGAAGGCATGAAGGAAATGTTCAAGAAGGTTGGCGAAATGGCCCGCAAGCAAAATGGCGGAAATCCAGTCGGCTCCAACTACACCCCGCCCAAGGACAAGAACAAAAAGAAAAAGCACTAAGACTAGTGCAACGAAAGGTCCAAAGGACCATATAGCACTAATTTTAGTCGTTCCGCCTATAAAAATTAGAGAGGAAGTCGCCTAAAGGTGGCTTCCTTTTTTCATACAAGAGCGATGGACATTCACTTCATGAAATTATAAAAACGTCGTTTTTGACAAAATTTAGCCAATTTCACATTAATTCTCAATAGTCTCAACATTAATTTATATGCAAAGGACGGATTTTTTTTCATTGCCGTCCTTTACAAACAAGTGTTTTATACTTATATTTGGCGCAGACAAAAATCAAGGCCCATTTTTAGGGCATAACTTTTAAATCTAAAAGAGGTATAAAATGGCAACCGCTATCCGTCTTTCTCGCTTTGGTAAGCGTCACAACCCCATCTACCGCGTAGTCGTTATCGACAGCCGCAAGGCACGCGACGATAGCTTTATCGAACAGGTTGGTTTCTACAACCCCAACACCAAGGTTCCTGAAATCAAGTTCGATCAGGAAAAGGCTCTTAAGTGGCTCGTTACCGGTGCTCAGCCCTCTGACACCGTCCGTAACCTCATGAAGCAGGCTGGCATCATGGAACTCTTCCACGAACTCCGTGCAGGCCGTTCCATCGACGGTAAGGTTGCTACCCCCAAGGCTCCTAAGGCTAAGAAGGCAAAGCTCGGTCCTAAGGCTCTCGCCAAGATCGAAGCTGAAAAGGCTGCCAAGGCCGCTGCCGAAGCCGAAGCAGCTGCAGCTGCAGCAGCTCCCGCAGAAGCACCTGCCGAAGCTTAATCCAAGCATTTTGAAAGAGTCCCGTGCGGAATTCTGCACGGGATTTTTTTAAAGGTCGTGAAAGCGACCACACCCCCGGTAACCACCTTCCATAAACTGTATTCGCTTTTTCGTTTTACAGTAGTCAGATTCCCCACCCACGTCTTTAATGTCTGAATCCGAAGAGAAAGAAGAGTATATCACCGTCTGCCAGCTCATGCGTACGCATGGAGTAAAAGGCTACATCAAGGCGATGCCTCTGACTCACGACCTCAATCGTCATGAGAAACTCACGGATGTGATGCTGAAAAAGACCAATAGCGAACTGGTTAAACTGACAGTGGAAGATTCCAGGCTGGCAAACGACTTGTGGTTACTGAAATTCAAGGGGTACGACACGCCCGAGGCCATCGCCCATTTCGTTAACGGAGATATTCTGGTTCCCGAATCAGAACGCATCCCGCCTCCCGAAGGAGAGTATTACCTGGACGACTTGGCAGGCTTCCGTGTCAAACTGGAAGATGGTCGAGACGTTGGAGAAGTCATTGAAGCGGTGGAACTTCCCACAGTTTATGCCTTCAACATCAAGTTCGACTTACCCTTCCAAAAAGAATTTTCCGCAAAGGCAATTCTTGCGCCCTGGGTTGAAGACTGCGTCATCGACGTAGACGAAGAATCCAAAAACATCACCTGTGACGCAGCTTATCTCAAGAGCATGTGTCCGGAGGAAAGATGAGGATTGACTGCATCACCATCTTTCCGGAAATGTTTACGCCCATGAAGACTTCTATCATGGGAAGAGCGCAGAATAAAGGCCTCATGGAATTCAACACCGTCTATCTCCGTGATTTCGCCATCAACGATTACGGTCAGGTAGATGACGTCCCCTACGGCGGCGAACCAGGCATGGTCATTAGACCGGAACCTCTGGCCAAGGCCATTCGTAGTACAGGCGTCAAGGAAGATGGCGGCAAGGTCATTTATTTGACAGCCGACGGAGTCCCCTTCACCCACAAGATGGCCGAGGAACTTTCCAAGGAAAGTCACCTGGTGCTTGTCTGCGGGCACTATAAGGGAATCGACGACCGCATCCGTCAGTCCGAGGTGGATCTTGAAATTTCCATAGGCGATTTTGTAGTCAGCGGTGGCGAATTGCCCGCCATGCTGGTGACGGATGCCGTAGTCAGGCTTATCGACGGAGCCTTGGGAAACCGAGAATCCGGAGATACGGACTCCTTTGCACAAGGAGTTCTAGGATGGCCGGTCTATACCCGTCCCGAGGTCTTTGAAGGAAAAAAGGTCCCCGAAGTCCTACTTTCGGGTCACCACAAGAACATTGCAGCCTGGAGACGTCAAGAATCGTTAAAAAGAACACAAGAACGACGTCCAGACATCTTTAAAAATCTCGAAAGAGATACTAAATTTGGCATCAAATAATTAACGAGGTACATTATGTCCCTGAATATCGAAGCACTCCAGAATGAAAATGTGAAGACCGACCTTCCGGCTCTCCGCGCTGGCGACACCGTCACCGTGAACGTCAAGGTTATTGAAGGCACCAAGGAACGTATCCAGCCGTTCAAGGGCGTTATCATCCAGGTCAAGAACTCTGGCATTTCCAAGACTATCACCGTTCGCAAGATGTCCGGCAGCGTCGCTGTTGAACGTATCTTCCCGGTTAACTCTCCCCGTATCGATTCCATCGTCCTGGATCGCCCGGGTAAGGTCCGTCAGGCTCGCATCTACTACATGCGCGACCTCCGCGGTAAGGCTGCTCGTATCGAAGAACGTCAGTAATCTGACGGTTCGAAAGGTTATCCGGCTATCATGAACATGAAGGCGGATTCCCGACAGCAAATAATCCCGCCCACGCAGAAGCGCGTGAAGGCGGGATTTGTTGTTTATGCACCGAACAGCGAAGAACGTTGCATCGTCATTTTAAATGACGGGGAACTAGAAGCACGAGAGAAAGACAGCCCCCATAAAATCGTCTTTACCATGCACCCAGGAGACCTGGTAGGCGTAGCCTCCCTTCTGGAACGCGAACCTTTTAAGTACCAGCTGGTGGCCAGCCGGGATTCCGACATTACCCTCATTACAGAAGAGTGTATGGAATCGGAACTTACCCGCCTCCCCCTATGGCTGTTGGCAGTCATTCGCTCCTTCTGCTCCAAGACTCGCGACTATAAGCAGGCTGCCTTGCACTTAGGAGCCGAAGACACTCTCCGCAGTCTCGCCGAATTTTTAAGCCAGAAAAAAGCCAACACGCCCTTACCTCTGGTGGACACCATCCAGGAATTCGCACTCGTCTCACGAATCCACCATCGCGAGATCATTCAAGATGTTAAAGGACTTGTCAGACGGCACTTTCTAGAACTGACTCGTGCAGGACAAAAAGACTGTATCCAGATTCCAGAACCCAGACTGTTAGAAATCTTCGTGGAGTACCTGTCCACACGCAATAAGGACATTCCCTACAAACCTTACAGCTTGACCAAAAGCCAACGCCAGATTGTAGCGTTTTTAGTCCGTCAAAAGCGAAAGGTCGCTCTGGAGGGAGTGAGCTGGGTAAAGTACCTGTCCGAAAACATTCCCGACGCAACCCTCTCCGACTGGCTCATCCTGAAAAATGCCGGATGCTTTGTGGATTACGGCAACGGACTTTTCAAGATTCACGAGAACAATCTCTACAAGTTTTTCCTGGCCCTAAAATTCGAAACCAACATCAAGGGGGTTCTCTAATGCAGCTCTCCCCCAACGAAATTCTTTGCAAGGAAGGCGAATTCCGCAACGCACTTTATATCGTAAAGAAAGGTGTACTCGAGGGAACCTCCCTCCATGGTCACAAAAAAAGCACCTACGAACCCGGCTCCATTATCGGTGAATTCAGCCTAGTGGAAAACGGTCCTTGTACAGAAACCGTTACCGCCATCGCAGAATCTGAAATACAGATGGTATCGGGCAGTACCCTACAAGAGACCTTGATGCAGGAACCGACCTGGGTCGGCTCCATTGTCAACTTTTTGTCCAAGCGAACCCATGTGGCACAGCATGATCTCCGCTCCCACAAAAAAATCAAGTCCCTCCCCGGGCTGCTTTACGTTCTGAAAAACAAGAGTCTCGCGGACGAAGGCTTAGTTAATTTATCTACAATTCAGTTCAAGATGACAAACCTTCTTGAGCTTTCCACAGACATTCTCCAAGACCTTCTACATATTCTAGAAGATTTGAATCTGCTAAAAATTCAAGGCGATACCATAAAAATCAAGAGTGTCAATGTTATCGAGCTCCTGTACCAGGCAATCCTGCACAGAGCAACCCAAAAGACAACTTCGCCTCACATTCTGTCCCTTACCGAACAGATGGTGTTAACAGCCGTCATCAAGGCAATCCAGGAAAGCAAAGAGCCGCTGCAGAACGGCAGTTTCATCGTTTCGTCAAAAGCATTGGTCTCCGTAGCCAAAAAGGCGACCCACGGCATGACCCTGACGACACGCAATGTAAAGCCTCTCCTAGACAAGAACATCCTTCAATGTTCTTCAGGCTCCACCATTGACGCCAATACACCCATAGAAAGCGTTGAACAATTTAAGGGCGACTTCGACTACATTCTGGACTTAATGGAATTAAACCGCGTGTATCCACTTCTTGATAAGAAATTGCTAGGCTAACTCGGCCCAGTCTACCACAGGTACCAACCTACTATTTACTATATTATACCTGAAATTTAACCACCTCAAACAAAGGTTCTAAAAATGAAGATTAAGTTGTTCCTCGCAGCACTCCTTACCGCAGCCGCCTTTACTTTCGCCGAAGGCGAAACCGCAGCAGCACCCGCCCAGGCTGCAGCACCCACCCTTAGCGCAGCACCCGCTGCCGAAGGTTCCCTTGCCGCAGCAGCAGCCCAGGCCGCCCCCGCAACCGAAGCCGTTGCAGCAACCCAGGCAGCAGAAGCCGCTGAACAGGAACAGCCCTCCATGCTCGGAAGCTTCATGCCCCTCATCCTTCTCTTTGTAGTTATGTGGCTCTTCTTCATTCGCCCCAAGAATAAGGAAATGAAGCAGCAGGAAGCAATGCGCAAGGCTCTCAAGAAGGGCGACAAGGTGATGACTACTGCAGGTATCGTAGGCGTGGTCACCAACATCGAGGAAACTTCCACCATCATTACCATCCGTACCGGTTCTACCACTCTCATCGATTTCGAAAAGGCCGCCGTTCTCCGCGTTCTCAACGCCGAAGCAAAGCCGGTAGAAGAAAAGAAGTAATTAGCGTTTAAGGTAGGGTTATACTTATGGCACTGCTTCCCATCCGAATTTACGGTGATCCAGTTCTTCGCAAGAAGTGCGAACCCGTAACAGAGATTACTCCCGAACTTCGCCAGCTGGCACGGGACATGCTCGAAACCATGTATGACGCTCCGGGCTGTGGCCTTGCCGCCCCTCAGATTGGCAAGAACATCCGTCTGGTTGTCATCGATACCACCCATCCCGACGAAGAAGAACGTAATCCCTACATTATGTTCAATCCCGAATGGGAAGCCGAACCAGATGCAAAGAACGTGGACTTCGAAGAAGGCTGTCTCTCGGTTCCCGATATTTTCTGCAACGTGGTTCGTCCAGACAAGGTATGCGTCCGTTTCTTCGACATTAACGGGGAAGCTCAGGAACTTCATAACTGTGACGGTCTTTTTGGCCGTTGCATCCAGCACGAAGTGGATCATCTCGGAGGCGACCTCTTTGTAGATAAGATTTCTACGTCCGACCGCACCATGAACCAGTCCAAGCTGAAGAAGATGGCAAAAGAAACAGCAAGCAAGCTGAAAGGCAAGCGTTAATTTCCCCCAAGGAAACGACCTTGACCTGCCGGACTTTCCTTTGCAGCATTTTGTTAAGCCTGTGGCCCTCCCTTGCGGGGACCCAGGCTTTTTCTGCACAGAGCGATGATTTCGATTTGCCGGAAGTCATTTCGTTCAAGCCCATCGAAACGACTTTTACCATTATAGACACCCCAAAGAACGAGTCCTCCAACGTTCAAGCCGAATCAATTCCGGAAAATTTGGACCGACCCCTCCGGGTAGGTGTTTTTGTGGGTGTCAAAGAACTTTACCTCAAGTATTCCGGTCAAGAAATCAAAGTGACCCCCGCAGGCAACAACATCGTGCTCTCCGGTGGCGGCCATTCGATGGAAATGGAAACTCGGGAATTTAGCAACGAAGACGGAAGCTGCCTTGCGGTAGCTCTGGACTCCAAGGCCCTCAAGCAGGCTTGCTACCCCGGTTCCTTCGCCTTTCGGGCCAAGAACGGCAAGCTGGACGCCATCAACATTGTTGATGTCGAAGACTACCTGCGAGGAGTCATCCCCTACGAAATAGGCAAGCTGGACAGTTCTCGCATAGAAGCCCTAAAAGCCCAAGCCGTGGCAGCCCGAACTTACGCCTACAAGCATTTTAACAGCAGGGAGGCTCTTGGATTTGACGTTTACGCCGACACCAAGGACCAAGTCTACAAAGGCCTGGAAGGCTCCACCCCGCTTACAGACGCCGCAGTAAAAGCCACCGCAGGTGTCGTCATCACTTACAACGGCGAATTCATTATCGCCTACTACCACTCGACCTGCGGCGGAAAAACAGAAACCCTTGCCACCTGGAACCGCCCCGACTTGCCCTACCTCAAGAGCACATCGGACTTGATGAAGGACGGAACCCCCTACTGCAAGGAATCCAGCTACACTAAATGGGACAGAACGTTTACCGACAAGGAAGTGCTGGAGATGGTTCGCCGTAACGCGGACGAGGCAAAGGCAAAGTACAGCGGATTCAAGCCCGAAAGCATAAAGAAAATCAAGTCCATCAAAATCAAGGACGAACTTCCCGGCGGACGAATTATGACCTTGCAAGTTTTGACTGACAAAGGTACTCTAGAAATTCTAACAGACCGTACCCGCTGGCTTTTCAAGAAAGGTTCAAACATTCTTCCCTCCTCCAAGTTCTCCATTAAGCACGACGGTAGCACCTGGACCCTCACAGGATCCGGCTTTGGACACGGCGTAGGCATGTGTCAAATGGGAGTTCGAGCCCGAGCCAAGGATGGACAATCTTTTGAGCAAATCCTCACCCACTACTATCCAGGCATTACCCTAGAAAAATTTCAGCGATAATCTATGAACGACTTTCAGGACAAGCCTCTTCTTTGCGTTGTAAGCCAAGGCTGTGCCGCCAACTTCGGAGAAGGAGAAAAAATAGCCCGAACGTTTGAATCGCAGCACCGCATCCTGTTCGGAATGCCAAACGATCAACGTCCAAACGCATTCGTTCTAAACATCTGTACGGTAAAAGGAAATGCTGGCGCCATCAAGCTTTTGCGGCAAGCCATCAGCATTTCGCCCGAAGCAAAGATTATCATCACAGGATGCGCTCCCAAGGATTTTCGCGAAGAGGCCCTACGTCTGTCTCCCCAGATTACGTTCACGGACATAAAGGAACTAACCCGCGGGAATCCCAACGCAGGTAAAGAACAAGAACATTCCAGGAAATTTGCCCCGAAGGGCAATCCCGAGGAAATCCTTCGAGAATCTCCACTGGTTGGAATCGTAAACATCGAAAGCGGTTGCCTTGATGCTTGCAGCTATTGCTCAACCCGCTTGGTCAAAGGTCGTCTAGAAAGTTTTCCCGCCGAAGAGATCGTGTCACAAGTTGCAAAGCTGGTGGCAGACGGTTGTCTTGAAATTCAACTTACGGGACAGGACTGCGGGTGTTACGGGTTTGACTTTAATGAAGGAAACTCCCCTGCAGGAACATCTTGCCAGCCCCGCAATCTGGCGGAACTGGTCCAGAAAATTCTAGCAGAGGTGCCAGGCGATTACCGCCTTCGCCTAGGAATGGGAAATCCCCGTCATATATTGCATTACAAAGACGCTCTTATGGATTGCTTTAAGGATCCTCGGGTCTACAAGTTTATCCATTTGCCAGTTCAGAGCGGCAGCGAACATACCCTACAGGACATGAACCGCAAGCATACCGCCAGGGAATACGCCGAACTGGCAAAGGAATTTAACGAACGCTTTCCTCTGTTCACCCTCAGTACAGACCTTATCGTCGGTTTTCCCGGGGAGTCCGACCAGGACTTCGCCGATACTTTAAATCTCCTTCGGGAGACGCGACCAACCGTCTGTAACATTACCCGCTTCGTCAGTAGGCCAGGCACTCCCGCCAGCCACATGACAAACACCGTTCCCGACGAGGTGAAGCATAAGCGATCCGCGGAGTTGGCAGCCGCATTCCAAGAAATTGCCCAGCAGAACAACGCCCGCTGGATTGGTCAAGAAGAAACCGTTACTGTTGAAAAAGCGGGCTACCGCAAGGGGTCCGTCATCGCACGTAACGACGCTTATCGTCCTGTGGCCATCCAAGTATCGGATTCCAAAGAATACGCCCTAGGAACTCGCTTAAAAGTCAAGATAATCGGGGCGGAACCCTTCGCACTAATATCAAAGGTTATATGATGCAGGGGGCATCCCGCCCCCTGGACCCCCGGCCTGCCATGTGCTCAGCACATGCCTAGGGCTAGGGGGATGATTCCCCCTAAGCCACCCCCGAGCATCTTGTTTTATCCGTTCTGCTACCTCAGTACATCGATGGTTGCATCGGGGCATCCCGCCCCCTGGACCCCTGGCCTGTAGACTACTTTTAGTACAAAAAAAGAGACCTCCAAATGGAGGTCTCTTTTTAAACTCATTGACTTATGGTTTACTTGGTACGGCGGTAGCCGCGGCGGTAAACATTGTAAGTACGAGAGTAGTCAACGGTCGTAATAGTCGGAGCACCACCCACCACAACGCAGGGCTTGTATTCTTCCTTAACGACAGTCACCTGATATACATAGGGGCCAGTTGCCAAAACGCGTCCCTTCTGGTCAACAGGGTACATCTTGATAGTCACAAGACCTGCACCAGTAGGACCATACAACGGAGTAGTACCGCAGCTAGACGGATTGGACGGAGCACCCAAGGCAGCCTGGAGCATTTCGGCAGTAATTTCCTGCTGGTACTGGCTTACGAAATGACCCATGTGGTCGAACACACGAACGTTAATGCGAGTCGGACCAGAAACAGCGACCGGCCATGCGGCACAGCTTTCCACTCCGGTGCCACTGCTATAGCAGTAACCACCAGTAGCACTTTCTGCACCACCCTTGAATACCTTTGTAGTAGCAGGGTCGCCGGCGGAACCATCCGGGCTAGACTTACTGTACTTTTTGACCATGTCTTCTGTCAAAGCCAACGGATTCTGACCTTCACCTTCACCAACCGGGATAGAGGTAATCAGAAGTTCGCCGCTCATGTTCAGAGGCAGTTCGCCATCATTTGCAGAAGCAATATTGGTAATTTCCTTAGCCTTTTCAGAGAAGTCCGGACGTGTCACAGCGGTATCCACCGGAATTTCCTTGGGAACCACTTCAGCAACGAACTTCACAACAGCCCAGTCATCACCAGACGGAGTATCCGGGAAACCTACCACAGCCTTACCAGAGGTAGACTTAATGGGGAAGTTCATCTTAGAGCTCCAGGTAATGAGTTCACTCCAGGCTCCAGCACCAACAACACCGACGTAGGCAGACTTCAGTTCTTCATCGTTAGCAACCTCGGGGTTTTCAGCCAACGGGAAGTTAAATGCAATCTTATCGCTACCCAAGATACCTGTAGAAATCACAGTACCATCGGAAGCCATCAAGACACCAGACATCTGGTAAAGCACACCGGATGCACCCTTGTCCACAGGATCTTCAACAGAAGTTACATAATAACCATAGACCTTAGTAGTGGAAGTAACGCTACCATCAGCATTGGTAATGGTTTCGTCGCGCATCACGAGAATTACCGGATTCGTAGATCCCTGGGCTCTGATGTTTGCCAAAGTCGTTTCATCCAGGTTCGTATTCAACAACATGCTGGTGGTCTGGTTACCGTTTTCGTCCATCTTCACAATCACGCTGTTGGCAGCCGGCTGACCATAGCGGGACGGAGCAAGTTCGGACAGAGAACTACGGATACGAAGGTTGGAACCATCGGTCTGACGGTCAGCATAGAAGAAGTGAATGTGATGCCAAGACTGGTCCTTCCAAGATCCGTCGGGATCAAGTTTGAAAGAGCAGGAGTCCGCCAGAGGATCTATACCCTGACGGCAACCATGACCCAAGGTGCCCAGATAGTCCATGTCAGCAGTACCAGCAGCAGCCAGGTGAGTACCACCCAAATCCACCACCAGCACACCGTCCACATAAATCCACATGTCGTCGTCACCGGTGAACTTAAAGATTTCGCCTGCACCCTTCTTGTACTTGAATGCAGCGTAACCCATCATGGTAAAGCCGTAGTTACGGAGATGGCGCATACCGATAGGTGAACTTGCTGCGGCAATTGCAGCGGCTTCGCCAGTCTTCGGACCACCAGCAATTTTCCACTGGGAGCAAAGGGCTGCGGTCTTGTCACCTCTAAAGTCAGTCTGGGTAGAGGCGTAACGATAGTCGTAAGGCGGGCAGAAAATGGAAAGAGACTGAGCACCGAACTGGTTGGGATACTGAAGCTTCGGGCTAACCCAATTGAAGTTAGCGTCAATAGAATCCAGCGGGAAGTAACCACCATTGTTCCAGTTCTTGTCAATTTCGAAATACTTGGGATCGGCTGGGTCCTGGTCCAGAATCAAAGTAGTGTTGGAACGTCTATTGATCTGGTCCACATCGGCATACCACTGATCAAACCAGACGTTATCACAGGCAAGACGATTACGTTGGATGATAGGAGAATACATATCCCTATTACCTTCAGCATCCAGCGGGAATTCAAGAGACTGTTTCACCATGCCCGGAGTAATGTACACAACCTGAGACCAAGAGTGGGTATTACAAATCTTGCCGGAGCAGCTCTTGGCATTATCAGCCATGTTGAGTCCCCAAGCAGCAGACCCGTCAGTACAAAGATCAGCCACCAGGCCACGCATCACCTTAAGACCCAGGGGATTCAGCTTGGGATCTTGTCTACAGTTATCAAATTCACCATACCAGGCATAGCCCTGGGTTGCATACTGGGGCAAGCCCGGGATACCGGCGATATAGTCAGGAACAGTGGAGACTGCACCGGACCTAGACATCAGGTCCTTGGGATAACCGGCAGTACCGATAGCAATACCGAGTTCCGGAGTTTGGGTGTTACCGCAACCGTAGTTTGCCGGATCAGAACGGCGTGCCATCCAGTCTGCGTTATCCTGATAGAGGGTATGCCATGACTTAGGCTTACCATCACCATTGGCATGAGCAAAGCTATAAGTAGCTTCTTCCTGGAAGTTTTCAAAGTCAGGGTGATTTACGTGAAAGTCACGAACAATAATATCCAGTTCGCGCTGATTTTCTGCAACGATAGCCTGAGAGGGCACCACCCCCGCCAGACCGAACAATGCGGCAGAAAGAACAATCCGCTTAGCTGATTTCTTCATATAATCCAATCTCCACCTGTGCACAGGTTATGAATATCCAACGCTAAATATACTCCTTTTTAGGCCAGATAATAGGACCTGGTTTTGAAAAAAATCTGTAAAATAAGCACAATGCAACAAATCCGTGACTCAAAACAAAGATTTTCACCCAAAAATTTCTAAATAAGGGGCCGTTATGTCCGCATCTACCTTTTTTACCATCGTCATGGTTCTTGTCTTGTTGAGAATTTTCTGGCTGCGCGTCAAGGCCGCCGGCACTCAATCTGAGAATTTTAAGCAATTGAGTCCCAAGGAGCAGTTGGCTGTTCTTAAAGAATGCCTCCTAAACAACCCTACCGAAAAAAATCTGCAAAACCTGGGAAAGTTTATCGGCGAAAACGGTTTAAACCTAGATGTGGAGTCCTACCGCCCTCTCATGAAAAAGCAGTTGGAACTTTCCCGCCAGAAAGACGCCCTGGTGGAGGATAATGAACTTTACGCCCAGGAATCCCGCTGGATGGATCAGCTTGAACCATTGGAATTTGCAGACGCAAATACCTCACGAGCTAACGGAAATATCCAGGACTACATCGCCTACAGCCTAGAAGGAATCTCCAGGCTCTATTCAGACGAAGCCATCGAGAACGCCTTAAAAAAACTAGCCCTGGACTATCCCAAGGCAAATTCCCTACTGGAAGGCTACCACAAACTGGTGGAAGCTAGAGACCAGAGCCTCGCCGATGAAAAATCCCTGCAAGAACTCAGGAAAATTCGGGACCAGTGGGAAGAAGAACTCCTGAAAATTTAAAAGACATAAAAAAATTCTTTCATTTATACAAAAACGGCTGGCACCCGCCAGCCGTTTTTACGTTCATGAATTTACGCTCTCTTCTCCTGAACAGCAGCGAGCGACGCTACACGTTCTCAATTCGAGGAAACGCGAGCGGTCTATATGGAAAATGTCCGGCGTTAACCGGACATTCTCTTTAGATTCTCTTGAATTTACGCTCTCTTCTCCTGAACAGCAGCGAGCGACGCTACACGTTCTCAATTCGAGGAAACGCGAGCGGTCTATATGGAAAATGTCCGGCGTTAACCGGACATTCTCTTTAGATTCTCTTGATTTTACGCTCTCTTCTCCTGAACAGCAGCGAGCGACGCTACACGTTCTTTGATTGATGAAAAGCGAGCGGTCTATATGGAAAATGTCCGGCGTTAACCGAACATTCTCTTAAGATTCTCTTGATTTTACGCTCTCTTCTCCTGAACAGCAGCGAGCGACGCTACACGTTCTTTGATTGATGAAACGCGAGCGGTCTATATTAGAAGATTTTCCAAGTGATGCCGAAGAGCACCATGTTCTTGTACTGAGCATCTTCGTCCTGGTCCAGATCGTAAGCCATATCGAAGCCCACCTGGAGTTCGATAAGCGGTGCGATGCTAACGGACAGGAGGTTTTCCCAGCGACCATCGATTTCTTCAACACCTTCGAAGTTCACGAAGGACCACAGACGGCTCTTGAAGTTTACGATGTCAGAGAATGCATACTTGAATTCAGCAACACCTTCCAAACCCGGTTCGTCCTTCACCTTTTCGAACTTTTCGGTATCCGGATCATCAGCAAAGCCGTAGCCGTTGGAAATGGTCATACGGTTTGCGAAACCGATACGGAGATTGAACATATCGTTGGGAATATAGGCAAGACCGGCAACCTGAGTCTCGTATGCAGGATCCATGAAGCTGGAGATAGCCTTCTTCACTTCGTTTCCGTCGGCATCTTCGCTATAAGCATAGCCAGAAATCATCTGGGTTTCAAAGCGGTTACCGATATAGGGCTTCAGAACTTCAGTCATGTTGAAGTCCAAAGTGGATTCCCAGAACAGGCGGTCAGAAGACTTACGCTTGCCGAGACCGTCAGTCCAAGTCTGTCCCAGATCGATATCGATGAGGTTACGCCAGTTAGCCACCTTCCATTTACCCTGGATGTCAGCATCAAAGGTGAACAACCAAGTGTAATTGGAAGTACCATCCTGAGCCCAGTTATGGAAATTATAGTAGTTGTACTTTACGGCTGCAGCAGCGTCTGCGGTCCAGTTTTCCGGCAGAACGGATTCGAACATGCCGCCTTCAGCCATAGCAGGAGCAGCAAAAGCACAAGCTGCAACGCAAGACATCAAGAAAGACTTTAACTTCATAATGATTCCTTTTGATTTTTGGCCCAAGGTGAGCCAGGTTTTCAAGCCAAAGATAGAATAAATAATTGATTATATTTTGACTGTTATGCAATCAGCAGGAATAAAACGGCTTTTTTTAATCATTACAATTCTTGGATTGGCCTCCTTCGGATTAGCCCAAGCGAAAGATTCCCCCTGGAGGTTTCAAGCAGGTGTGGGAACCCGGTCCCTATCGCCGGTGGTTTTTCTTGCCGGTTTTGGCTACAAGGATTTTTCAGTAGCACTTCAAGGTCTTGGAGCTCGCAGCGAAAAAAACGACTTCTGGTGCGGTTTACGCGGAAGCTTACTACGGACCTTTTTCAAGGACCTCCCCTTCAATTTCGATGTTGGCGTTGGCGGCGGTTACGAATTTGCCAAGGCACCAAACAAAATGCACCAGGCACTAAACTCCGCCAACAAAGGACGATTTCTGCTCCCCTACAACTACAAGGAAAATGCAGATATTTCCCTGGAACTATGGACTCACCTTTACGGATTTTACACACAAATCAGTGTTCCCGCACATCAGTTCAAGGACCACGACGCACCCAAAGTTCTTTGGGGTGCCGGATATATGGTGGCGTTTTAGCAGAGTTCGAAGATCGTCGCATCGGATTTTGTAAAGGGTTTTGCGAAAAATGCTTATAAGCCGCAAAATCACGTTGATTTTATAAGTTCCTTTCTCGCATCTTTGTTTATTCAAAGCATTCGGATTTGCGAAAGAGCGGGTTTGCAACTTATAAATTCCAAATTAAGTAAGAATTTATAAGCGGTCCTGGGCACAAAACAGGTTAGCAAATCACATACAACATAATTTTTCACTTATAAAGTCATGGCATATCCGCCTTTTTATAAGTGATTTTTTGATTTTTGGTGAAAACGGAGCCCCAATATAAAAAGAGCCGCGATTGCTCGCGGCTCCTTTCTAAAGTTATTCCAGCGAATTACTTATTCGGAAGCTTCACTTCCTTACCGAACTTGACGTTGGTCTTGTTCTTCAGGAGCATAGCACGAGTCTTCAGCGGCAGACCGAAGCAGCGGATGAAGCCAGTTGCATCCTTCTGGTCGTACATTTCAACGTCAGAGAAACCACCCAGGTTCATGTCGTACAGAGAGTACGGGCTAGTCATACCAGCAGGAATGATGTTACCCTTATAGAGCTTGAGGGTGACTTCACCGGTAACGACCTTGTTGACTTCGTCGTAGAAGGCGTCCATAGCCTGACGGAGCGGAGTGAACCACTGACCATTGTAAACCAGGTTTGCATAGGTCATAGACATCTTCTGGGCTTCGAACAAAGTTTCCTTGTCCAGAACCAGCTGCTGCAGGCATTCGTGAGCCTTATACAGGAGGGTACCACCCGGAGTTTCGTACACGCCGCGGCTCTTGAGGCCAACGAGACGGTTTTCAACGATGTCCAAAAGACCGCAAGCATTTTCGCCACCGATCTTGTTCAGAGTTTCGAGGAGAGCAACAGCGTCCATCTTCTTGCCGTTGACGGAGACCGGAGTACCCTTTTCGAAACCGATGGTCACGTGAGCAGGCTTGTTGGGAGCCTTTTCGTAGGTAGCGGTATGCTTCAGCATATCGTACTTGTGTTCCTTATCCGGTTCTTCCAGGATGCCACCTTCGTGAGAGAGGTGCCACAGGTTGCCGTCTTCGGAGTAAATCTTCTTCTTGCTGATGCCGTTCAGAGGAATCTTACGGGCTGCGGCGTAGTCAATAGCGTCTTCGCGGCTGTGGATGTTCCACTTAGAGTCTTTCCACGGAGCGATGATTTCGAGGGTGGGGTCCAGAGCAGCGTAGGTCAGTTCGAAACGGACCTGGTCGTTACCCTTACCGGTTGCACCATGGGAAACAGCGTATGCGCCTTCCTTCTGAGCAATCTTCACCTGATACTTTGCGATGAGAGGACGAGCGAAAGAGGTACCCAGGAGGTAGGTGTTTTCGTACTTGGCACCAGCGCGGACGGTGGGCCATACGTAGTCTTCGAGGAATTCCTTCTTCAGGTCCAGGACGTAGCACTTGGAAGCGCCAGTTGCGAGAGCCTTCTGTTCCAGAGCCTTTGCATCCGGGAAATCGTTCTGACCCAGGTCAGCGGCGAAAGCGATCACTTCGCAGTCGTAGTTTTCCTTGAGCCAAGGAATAATGATGGAGGTATCGAGGCCACCGCTATAAGCGAGAACGACCTTCTTCTTGGATTCTTTCTTTGCCATTGTTTTGTCCTTTTTTTAGACAGTTGAATTTTAGACACGAAAAATATAGCAACTATTTTTTTCCACCGAACCAGTCATTTACATCCTGGCCATCTTTCATGGCAGTAGGAAGAGCGTCCATGCCCTCGCCAAGAATGGCCCAGCGGATTCCGTTTTGAGAGAATAGATTGCCGATGTACTCCATACCGCTACGACCAGCCTCATCGTGATCTAGACATAACACCACGTTTTTGTTTTTGAACAAAGGAATCCAGCTGACTTTAAAGGACCGTACCCCGGGAATACCTACAGCGGGAAGTTTCTGCCCCAGCATGGTCAGCGTATCCACAACGCCTTCGCATAAGTAGATCCAACCTGGTTTTTCGTCCAGAGCGGCAAGATTATACGGATAGGGAACAGTCCCCCGAAGGCAGAGTTCTTTAGGCTTCGTCTCCTTGTCCAAAGCGCGGGCCTGGAAATAAAACGACCGGCGGGCCGTATCCAAATAGGGAAATATCAAGGGATGCTTGTAGTAACGGAGATTGCCCTTTTCGTTAAAAAGCCCAACGTATTTCAAGACTTCTTCGCCAAACTCCTCTCGAAGACTCTGGTTTAAGCCGGAGTAGTCCGTAATGGTACGCAGAAGCATCTTATCCCAAGTAGGCTTATAAATGCGACGACGAACAAGCCAAGCTGCTGCCGGAGTGTTATCCACAGGACTTAAACGTTTCAGAAAAGAAAGAATGATTTTCTTGCGATCCACGTCGGAAACAAGTTCCTTTTCTTCGTTTTCCGCAGGTGGCTCCATCATGTTTGCAACCGTCGGGTTTACTGAGGACACCTCGGAAACGGCAGGCGCCACCACCTTCTTGGAAGCCGCCACCTTCGACGACGAAGAAACATCGGATCGTTGTTTTTGATTTGCTGCAAGCCTTGCACTAGGAGGGACAAGTACAGGATACTGGTCCATTAGCCAAGACAAGGCTTCGGTAAAGGAACAATCCCTTAACAGTTGAACTAGCGAAATCACATCACCGCGAACATCATCACAGACCCAACAACGAAATGAGCCATATTCCTCGGAAACAGAAACCGACGGAGTACGGTCTCCATGCACATGACGTTGAGGAAAGAAACAACGGCACTTACCGTGAGAGACGTTAACCCCCAGGCTCTGTGCTACCGCGGTAATAGAGATTGCGGATTTAAACTGTTTTAATTCTTCATTAGTCATATTGCGTATCACAAGTATAACAAAATGCTTTTCAATTTTTCATCAACAATCGTTCATTGTTAATTATTAATTGTTAAATGTTAATCGTTCATTGTTCATTGTTAATTGTTCATTGATATTATTACATTTTGGATATGAAAATTCATGAAAACGAATCTATGAGTAAGCATACCTCCTTCAAGGTCGGAGGACCCGCCCGCTATTTTCTGAAAGCGGAATCCGTTGACGAAATCAGGAATGCCATACAGTTCTTTTCTGAGCAGGCAATTCCCTACTACATCGTAGGAAACGGAACGAACCTGCTTGTATCCGACCTCGGCTATGAAGGCGGAATCATCACCCTCGGAAAGACGTTTTCAGAAATTCAGGATTTGGGCGAAGGAAAATTCAAAGTTGGTGCAGGAGTGTCCCTGGGGGCATTTGCCCGTAGGTCCATCAAAATGAGTTTTGCCGGAATCCACAAGCTGGCGGGAATTCCGGGAACCTTGGGTGGAGCAATCTACATGAACGCAGGAGCCTACGGCCAGGAAATTTGCCAAACCTGCGTTGATGTGGAAAGTCTGAACCAAAATGGGACTGTTCTGGTCCGGTCCACAAAAGAATGTGAATTCGGCTACAGGCACAGCTTGTTCCAGAATTTGACTGCAAATGGCAATGGTGAGATTATTTTATCTGCAACTTTCCAGTTAGAAGCTCTGGAAACATCCGGCAAGGATAGCTTTACTCTGGAAACCGAAATGCAGGAATGCATGGCAAAACGCAAGGCAAGTCAGCCCCTAAACATGCCAAACGCCGGTTCCACATTTAAACGTCTCAAAGTCGGTGCAGAAGGAATGCACCAGCAGATTGCACCCGGTTATTATATTGAACAAGCAGGACTTAAAGGTTATCGCATTGGTGGAGCAGAAGTCAGCAACGTTCACGCAAACTTCATTGTAAATGCTGGTGACGCCACCGCTAGCGACATCAAAAGTCTTAGCGAATACATACAAAAAACCGTAGCTGAAAAATTTGGAATTCAGCTACAGCGTGAAATTATTCTGCTTGGAAAATTCTAGAAAACTTATTTATTTTCAGCGTCGGTTTCGGCCGACGTTTTTTTTGTTTTCCTGAAATTCTGATTCAGCGTTTTCATCTTCATTTTCGACACCCACCTTCGTTGCAGAATTTTCCGCAGGAAGCGGATCAAAACGATTCAGGATAAGGCACACAACAGCATAGACCGTTCCACCAATAAGGCCACCCACAAGGTCAGCAACAAGATCCAGGACGCTGCTATCACGCCCTTCTACAAAGCTCTGATGAAACTCATCCGTACATCCGTAAACCAAGGCAAGCACCGCAACAATTAGCACACGAAGCCACTGGCGGGAAGACCACTTGGCACGAGTCCACCACAGGGCAAAGCAACCCGCCAAAGTCGCATACTCGCAGGTATGAGCCAGCTTATCCCAAACATGGGGAAATCCCTCCAAGTCCGCTGAAGTCATAGAGGAAATCTTGAAGATTATCGCCATACAAAGAATAGCGGGAATCTTACGAAAGAAGGGATACTTTTGGAAAAGGCTTTCAAACATAGGCTACAAATTTAGATTAATTTATAGAGTGCAAAATTTCTTATTCTATATTTTAGGTTATGAAAGCTATTACATTGAAAGCAGGACGCGATAAGTCCGCCCTCCGTTACCATCCCTGGATTTTTAGTGGTGCCATTGACGAAGTTGTTGGCGACCCGGGCCTTGGCGACGTGGTCGAAGTTTACAGTTTCAAGAGCGACTTTTTAGGTCTGGCCGCCTATTCACCCAAGTCTCAAATCCGTGGACGTTTTTGGACCTTCGGTGAAAAGGCTAGCATCGACAGAGATTTCTTCAGCGACATTCTGGACAGGGCAATTGCCGCCCGAAAGAGTCGCGGTTTTGATATTGCCGACAAAGAATCCGCCTTCCGTCTAATCAATGCTGAAAATGATGGCATTCCCGGCTGCATCATCGACAAGTACGCCGACATCTACTCCGTAGAAATTCTGGCAGCTGGTGCCGAAGTGAACCGCAAAATCATTTACGAACTACTAGCCGAAAAGACAGGCTGCCGCGGAATCTATGAACGCTGCGACTCTGATGTCCGCAAGAAGGAAGGCCTTCCCATCCGTACAGGTTGCGTCTATGGCGAAGTGCCCGACGAGCCCGTCATCATCAATGAGAACGGCATCCTCTTCCCCATCGACGTGAAAAACGGACACAAGACCGGCTACTATCTGGACCAGAGAGACGCCCGCCGTCGTGTAGGCGAATTGGCCAAGGGCAAGAAGGTCCTAAACTGTTTCTGCTATACCGGCGGATTCGGTCTCTATGCCCTCCGTGGCGGTTGCGAAAAGGTTTACCAGGTGGACGTTTCCAAGGACGCACTAAAGCTGGCAAAGGAAGGCATCATGCGAAACAAGCTTTCCACCGCCCACGCCACCCATGTGGAAGCCGATGTATTCCAGTACCTGCGTAAGTGCCGCGACAAGGCTGAGACATTTGACTTTATCGTGTTGGACCCGCCAAAGTTTGTGGATTCCAAAGACAACCTGCAGAAAGGTTGCCGCGGTTACAAGGACATCAACCTGCTGGCCATGAAGCTGTTGAACGAAGGCGGCATGCTCGCTACGTTCAGCTGCTCTGGCCTCATGGAAATGGACTTGTTCCAAAAAATCATTGCAGATGCTGCGGCAGACGCTCACAAGCATGTGCAGATTATCGAACGTTTCGGCCAACCCGCCGACCATCCTGTAAACACGGCCTTCCCCGAAGGGCAGTACTTGAAAGGATTATTGGTTCAAGTAGTTTAACGAACCATTTATACGGCGTAAGACACCTCCATGTTCAACGTAAAGTATGTTCCCCTTACGTTGAACATAGTTACGGTGAGAACCATTGCTGGTGGGAGCCACATACTTGTACAAAGCCTCCGGATCCTCTTCCTCCACAGGATTCTCTTCCACCAAATCAGAAGGTTTAAGAATCCGCCATTTCTGGTGCCATTCCCACGCGGTGTTCCAATCCTGAACAACGCCAGCTCCATCTTCGGTAGCCCGCAAGTAATGGCCGCTATGTAACATTTTCAAGCGATACTGATTGCCGGACTGATTTTCAAAGACAACTTTCTGGTGGTCCTTGCCGTTCCAGCCGTACACCCCAGCACCTGCTCCCGCATCCTTACTTTCGTTTGGAATTTCCAAACTGACATCGCCAAAATCCACCCGGAACGTATTGGACGAAAGCGGAGTCATCACAACGATCGCAGCGTCGTTTTTGCAATCATCCAGAACCAATTTCTTATCGGAATTGACCTGCATGCACTTGCCAAAGGCCTCGCTCTGAATCAGGACTGTATCGGGCTTTACCGGCTTGGCCTTCCAGACGCGAATCCAGTCGGCTTCAAAATAGGCAGGCTTGTCCGCAGTGATTTCAATCTTATCACCAGCCCAGGCGCCCACAGCCAGATTCACAATAATGTACTGGGCATCCAGCTGTCTAATTTCCGTAGGGCGGTTATAGCTTGCAAACTTTTTATCATCAAAGTAGAAGTTCAAGTTGGTTTCGTCCCACTCCACCGCATAAGTGTGGAAATCTGCGGAGCGATCCACGTCATCATCCTTATGACCGCCGAAGGAAGCTTCGTGATCCCAGGCGGAGCCATGATCGTTATACCAGCTGGGATTGGTATAATGCAGGTAATAGTGATGTTGCTTGCGGGATGCGGGGATTTCCAGAATGTCGATTTCCGGAGGCCAGCCGTCCTGCAATGTCCAGAAGGCGGGCCAGGTTCCAGCTTGCCAGGGAGCCTTGAATCGACCTTCGATATAGCCGTACTTCACCTCAAAATGACCGCGGGTATCAATGGCTGCGCTGGTATAATCTACAGGCACATCGCCACCGTTAAATTTTGCAGTAGCAGGAGCATCGGGATGTTTCTTTGCCTCTGCTTTCAATTTTAAGATGCCATCAGAAACAATGACATTTTCTGCAACGCAATAGGCTCGATGGTTGTGCGTGTGGCCCCAGTTATAAGTAGGATTCCACTTCTTTAAATCCAGAGAATTTCCGTCAAAGTTATCTTCGAAGACAAGATCCCAACCACTGAAATTTTTCGGAGGATCCGCCCAGACAGAAGCCGTCAAGCCAAGTACAGCACAGGATGTTGCACACAGAGCTGCGCCTGCTTTCAAAAATTTTTCACCCATCATAAAAACAACCCTTTTGGAGTTTTATCCCATCGCAATAAAAATACACTTTAGTAAACCAAAGTGTTGTAAAAAGGGATTTACTTTATAGCAAATAAAGCTTATCTGGAAGCCATCTCCCTGGAATTTTCCTATTGCCTCCCCTGCGCTGTGGTGACGAGTAAGACCGGCGACAAACTGAATTACGACAGGAGTTCCTTCGAAAGTTTCCATTGACGCGGCTGACAACAGCAACTCCCCCGTCATTAACGAACCCAGTTTGTTGGCACTAAACTTCGGGCTATTTGACGATTCCTTTATGCACGCCGAGCACGACATTTCTCAAGGCTACGGTGACAACGAACGTAACCGGCGAAACATGGGACTTGACCGCTGGAAAATTATTCCGGCAAATACCGCCAAATCCCTAGTTAACACCAAAGGCCGCACACGTAACAAATCAAGAGACCTGCCTAAGGGGCATTACATCTTGAGATTTTAACAACACCGCAGCCTTTAATGCAATCCACGAAGGTTTATATCTACATTAAAAAAGATTCAATCGCCTTAACCACAATCAACAATACAATTACTAGAGCTGATCCTAAGAGAATCGACCATTTAAAGCTCTCTCCTTTTTGCAACCGCTGGATTGTTTCGTGGGTTTTGCCCTGTTCAATATTGTATTTGGAATCGTAAACCGGCGTGATACACCTGCCGCTGTATGTATACCCGATAATTTCTACATCTTTATGTTTCTCGTAGGTTTCGTCAACTGTTTTCTTGACTTCTTCAAGTTCATCGGCAGTCAATCCACCTTTCCGATAGATTTTTTCTTCCGGAGGCAATTCCGGCAACGGCATTGTCGATAAAAGTCCTGCCCACGACAGCCTATCCGATGTTTCCAGTTCACCAATCCTTTTACTTACGATATCAACTCTTTCTGAAGTCTTGTCTTTTTTAACGATATCCAGAATTTCGTACAACTCATCTAGCGGGAGCTTGCGAATCTGGTTCTCGTAATCTTGAAGGTATTTGGGATCTTTCAAATTGACTTTGTCGAACATTGAATAAAATTCTAACAAATTCGGGCATTTTTGTCAATTGTCAGAATTTGGCATTCCGCCTTATTTATATTTCTGCACAGCAAAAAAAATACGGAAACCGGGCGATTTCCGATTCCTAGATGAATACCGTCGCTTTTTACGCATGTAGCGACAGGAGGAACGATGAGTACACAAGTAATGTACTTGACACTTTGTATCCGATTAGATACATTTGGGAGGGTAAGATGTTTTCAATAGAGAAAACAGAAACCTTCTCTAAATGGTACGCGAACCTTAAGGACAATCAGGCAAAGCAGAGAATATTCTCTCGATTATTGAGAGTAGAACTCGGAAATCTTGGGGATGTCAAAAAAATTGGCGACGGGATATCCGAAATGCGATTTGACATCGGACCTGGATATAGACTCTACTACGCCATGCGAGGGCAAGTTGTAATCATTCTCCTATGTGGTGGAGACAAATCAACACAACGGCGAGACATTGAAAAGGCAAAGGAAATATGGAGGGCAATTCAAAATGAAAACAAGTAAGCTGGATTTATCAGAGCTTTTGGATAACGAGGAGGTTATCGCAGGAGTAATCAGCGACGCATTGCAGTCAAACGACAGCACCGTTTTGTTGAGGACCATTGGATACGTAGCCAAAGCTCGCGGCATCGCACAAATTGCAAAAGCAACAGGCCTCGGCAGAGAAAGTCTTTACAAGGCGCTGAATGAAGATGCTCACCCCCGTTTTGACACCATTTTACGCGTATTGAACGCACTAAATGTTCAAATGATCGCGGTTCCTAAAGTTCGTACAAAGAGAAACGTTCGCCGCAAACTTGCCGTTGCGGAAGAGAACGCCCAATACAAGGCATAAACACAAACTCATACCGATTCTTTTTTCGATAAATAAATACCGTCGCTTTTTACGCATGTAGCGACAGGAGGAATGATGCAAAAATTTCAAATACAGAAAGTACCATTATGGTACTTTTATATCTATATTTTAATTAAGACAGATTTTCGTGTAATTGAGGAAGTATTCTGAATGGAACACCTCGGCAAAGCACACTATGACAACCGACGCTGACGCAACTCTTTGGCAAGATGTATATCATTCGACCGACACAAAAGCAGATGGTTCTTGCGTAAAGCTGTACATCAAAATTCAAATAGCAAAAAATGGAAACGGAGTCATTATTTCGTTCAAGGAGTTATAGATGATTATAAAAACATGCCCTATTTGCGAAGCAAAAGTAATTCGTAAAAAAATCACAGACACATACACCTACAAGGGAAAGAGCATCACTATCAACAATATTCCCATCTACCACTGTACAGGCTGTGGAGAGGACTTTTGTGATGAAGAACGGGAAGGTACTGTCAACAAAAAACTCGATGCACTCTACAGGGAAGCGGAGGGTCTATTGCAGCCCCAAGAGATTGTCAAAATTCGCAAGAAGTTCGGCTACTCTCAGGAAGAATTTGCAGAACTGGTTGGAGGCGGGCCAAAGGCCTTCGCCAAGTACGAAAAAGGAACCGTAACACAGAGCCGATCCATGGACAACCTGCTTCGTATTCTGCGGGATTCTACAGACGCCATGACCATCCTGACAAGTCAAAAAGCTCTCCGCGCCTGTGACACAAGAAAAGCTTATGGTGCAAATAAGGACAAGGGTTCGCGTTCAAAGTGAGTTCAAGCCGAAGACACGTCAAATTGCGGAAACGCATTTGGCACTCTGCCCGCCTTTTTCTAGATTTGCGCCCATTAAGAATACAATTACTTGTGGAAGTTAATTACTATGGAAAAATAACGAGGCGAAAGAGGCGCGGACACTTGTGCACGCATTTCTGAGCCGAAGGATATTATGGAAACACGTTATAATTCTTCAGAAGTTGAAGCCCGCTGGCACCAGACCTGGGCTGACAAAAATAGTTTTGCACCTAGCGGTAAGGGCGAACCATTCTCTGTCGTCATTCCGCCTCCTAACGTGACCGGCGCCCTGCACCTGGGCCACGCTCTGAACGATACTCTTCAGGATATTTTGGTACGCTACCGCCGTAAGACCGGCCGCGACACTTTGTGGATTCCGGGTACGGACCATGCTGGTATCGCCACCCAGGCTGTTGTGGAAAAGCGCCTGTTCCAGGACGAACACAAGACTCGTCACGACATTGGCCGCGACGCTCTAGTGGAACGCATCTGGAAGTGGAAGGAAGAATACGAAGCCCGCATCACCAAGCAGCTGAAGAGCTTGGGTGTGAGCTGCGACTGGAGCCGTCAGCGCTTCACCTTGGACCCCATCTGTGCCAAGGCAGTTCGCCACGCCTTCTTCAACCTGTTCAAGAAGGGCCTCATCTACCGCGGTAAGCGTCTGGTGAACTGGGACACCAAGCTCCAGACTGCCGTTGCCGACGACGAAATCTATTACGAACATGTGAAGGGTCACTTCTGGACCTTCAAGTATCCTCTGGCCGATGGTTCGGGCTTCATTCCCGTTTCTACCACTCGTCCGGAAACCATCATGGGCGATACCGCTCTTGCCGTGCACCCCAGCGACGAACGCTATGCACAGTTCATCGGCAAGATGCTGAAGGTTCCCTTCGTTGATCGCGAAATTCCAGTGATTGCAGACGCCATCCTCGTGGACAAGGACTTCGGTACCGGTTCCGTGAAGGTGACTCCGGCTCATGACCCCAACGACTATGCAACCGGCCTCCGTCACAAGTTGCCCATGATCAACATCATGAACGACGACGGTTCCTTGAACGAAAACGCCGGCAAGTTCCAGGGCATGAAGGGTATGGCCGCACGCGAAGCCGTTGTGGCTGGTCTCGAAGAACTGGGCCTCCTCATCAAGGTGGAAGACCACGAAATGGACGTGGGCCACTCAGACCGTTCTAAGACTGTGATTGAACCGTACCTCAGCGACCAGTGGTTCGTGAAGATGGATGTTCTTGCCGAAAACGCAATGAACGCCGTAAAGTCCGGTGAAATCAAGATTATCCCCGAACGTTACGCCAACAAGTACCTGGACTGGCTGGGCGAAAAGCGCGACTGGTGCATTAGCCGTCAGCTCTGGTGGGGCCACCGCATTCCTATCTGGCACACCGACGCAAGCGAAGAAGAACTGAAGGCCGTATTCGGCAACCGTGAAGACATCTTCTTCTACAAGGCAGAAAACGGCGGCTACCTGGTCTGCTCTCAGGAAGAAAACCTTGCAGAAGACGCAGTTCCGGGTCACGTTCTCAAGCAGGAAGACGACGTTCTGGACACTTGGTTCTCCAGCGGTCTCTGGCCTCACTCTACCATGGGCTGGCCGGAAAACACCGACACTCTTAAGAAGTACTACCCCACTTCCGTGCTGGTGACCAGCCGCGACATTATCACCCTCTGGGTGGCTCGCATGGTGCTGTTCTCCCAGGAGAACATGGGTACGATCCCATTCCACACCGTTTACATCCACCCGAAGATCCTGGACGGCAATGGCATGACCATGAGTAAGTCCAAGGGTAACGGCGTGGACCCCATGGACATCGAACGCAAGTACGGTACCGACGCTCTCCGCTTCGTGATGGCAAGCCTCTGCACCGACAACCAGGACGTTCGTCTGCCGGTGAAGAAGGAAAAGCAGGAAGACGGTACCGAAATCAACACCTCTGAAAAGTTCGAAATCGGCCGTAACTTCTCCAACAAGATTTGGAACGCATGCCGCTTCCTCTACCCGCAGCTGGAACAGGCTGGCGCCCTTGCCGCCGAACTTCCCATGGACAAGAATTTGTTCGCACTGGAAGACAAGTGGATCCTTTCTCGCCTGCAGACCACCATCAAGGATGCGACCCGCATGCTGGAAGAATACCACTTCGCAGAACTGGCCGGCTTCCTCTACCGCTTCGTGTGGGATGACGTTTGCAGCCAGTACCTTGAAATCAAGAAGGCTGTGATCAACCGTGAAACTTTGGACGCCGAAAAGAAGAACGCCATGGCCATCCTCAGCTACGTGCTGAAGAACGTCCTTGACCTTCTCCACCCGGTAATGCCCTTCATTACAGAAGAGCTGAACAGCATCCTGTTCCAGGGTTCCGAAATGGTGATTAGCCGCCCCTGGCCCACCGCTGATGAATCTCTCATCAACAAGGATATCGAAGCTGCCTTCGACCAGGCATTCGCCGTGGTAGAAGCCGTTCGCGGTGTCCGTGGCCGTTACAGCGTTTCTCCGGCTACCAAGCTGAAGGCCGTTGTTTCTGTAGATGACGCAACAACCGAAGCTTCCGTGAATGCATGTCTCGCCATCATCACCGAACTAGGTGGCATCGAAAGCATTACCGTTGGAGTGAAGGCCGCAAAGCCCAAGTTCAGCGCCTCTGCCGTTGTGCCCGGTGGCGAACTCTTCATCCCGCTGGAAGGTATCCTTGACCCGGCTGCAGAAATTGCACGCCTCGAAAAGGAAATCGAAAAGGCAAAGAGCTTTGCTGCTAGCATCGAAAAGAAGCTCTCCAACGAGAAGTTCGTTTCTGGCGCTCCCGAAGCCGTCGTCAACGCAGAACGTGTCAAGCTGGCCACACAAAGGGAAATTATCGCTAAAAACGAAACTGCTCTGCAGGACTTGCGATAATTTCTCAGCAGGACAAATGCGTAGGCGCGAGTGTCGCGGGCAAGCTTGCTAGCCCATGACCGAGGCCAGCATTTGGTACTTTCGTGAAACGAAAGTACCCATTATTGCTAAGAACGAGAAAGCTTTGGCAGAACTGAAGTAAGAACGACAAGTACGTAAGCCGAGAGTCGCGGACAAATTCATTTGTCCATGACCGAGGCTAGTACTTGGTACATGAGCGTAGCGAATGTACAAAAGGCTCTAGCTGAGTTGAAATAGTTCTAGAACCTATTCATATACCAGCGCTGGTTTACTAGCTCTGGTATAAGAAAAAAGGAAGTTCCAATGGAACTTCCTTTTGTTTGTTTTGGTCCGATTTTTTAACGGCCCTTGTACATATTCTCGTAGTACTTTTCGTAATCGCCGCTGGTGATGTTGTCCAGCCATTCCTGATTGTCCAGATACCACTTGACGGTCTTCTCGATACCTTCTTCGAATTGCAAAGACGGTTCCCAACCGAGTTCCTTCTGGAGCTTGGTAGAGTCGATGGCGTAGCGGGCATCGTGGCCAAGACGGTCGGTGACATAAGTGATGAGGTCAAGGTCTTCGCCCTCGGCGCGGCCAAGAAGCTTATCTACAGTCTTGATAACGACCTTGATGATGTCAATGTTCTTCCATTCGTTGAAGCCGCCGATGTTGTAGGTTTCGGCAATCTTTCCGTTATGGAAGATGACATCGATGGCGCGAGCGTGGTCTTCAACGAAGAGCCAGTCACGAACGTTCTCGCCCTTGCCGTAAACCGGCAGCGGCTTCTTGTGACGGATGTTGTTGATGAACAGCGGAATCAACTTTTCCGGGAACTGGTACGGGCCGTAATTGTTACTGCAGTTGGTCACAATCGTCGGCATGCCATAAGTGTCGTGGAAGGCACGCACAAAGTGGTCGGAGCCAGCCTTAGATGCAGAGTACGGAGAGTGGGGCGTATACTTTGTAGTTTCGTAGAAGAAGTCGTCACCGTAGGCCAAGTGATGCTCGGAGCTGGAGGCAGTCGTGGTGAACGGCGGCTCGATGCCTTCCGGATGGTTCATCTTGAGGGCGCCATAAACTTCGTCGGTTGAAATATGGTAGAAGCGCTTGCCTTCGTACTTTTCGGGCAGGGATTCCCAGTAGAGCTTTGCAGCCTGGAGCAGAGCCAGAGTGCCCATCACATTAGTACGTGCGAAGGTGAATGGATCCTTGATGGAACGATCCACATGGCTTTCAGCGGCCAGATGAATAATGCCGTCAATTTTTTCGTCCAGCATCAGTTTGTAGAAAGCGTCGAAATCGCAGATGTCCATCTTCACGAACTTGTAATTGGGCTTATCTTCAATATCCTTCAGGTTGGCCAAGTTACCAGCGTAAGTCAGCTTGTCCAAATTGATGATGTTGTATTCGGGATACTTGTTTACGAACAGGCGAACCACATGGCTCCCGATAAAGCCTGCACCACCGGTAATGACGATATTTTTCATCAGGAATACTCCTTCTTTAGGGATTAGGGTCTAGGGTCTAGGGTCTAGGGGACAGTGAGCTAATCATTCGATTAAGCATTTTCCCTACTTCTAAACACAAAGACTGAATCTCCTTTACTTTTTCTTTATTTCCAAATTCTAATACTTCGCAGATATGCAACTGAGTTTCAAGTTCTGCTTTTGATCCACGAGCAATGGTCAAAAAATGAACATATTCTTTCACCGAATTTCGTTCATAACCTTCTGCAATGTTTGAGGGAATAGATACAACAGCTCTTCTCATCTGATCAGACAAAGCATACAATTCGCTCTTAGGAAAATCCTTTACAAGGTCATAAATACAAATAACCAACTGAATGGATTTCTGCCAAACAACCAATTCCTTGAAGTTCTTTACAGGCATTACTATACCCTTGACCCTGTACCCTATACCCTAAATTTCAAACGCAAATCCAAGATCCTTCAAGAGCGGATTCTTGGTATCCTTTTCGCTGAGGAGGGGTTCAAAGCCATTACCCACCGGCCATTCAATGCCGATTGCCGGGTCGTTCCAGAAGAGGCCACCTTCATCTGTCGGGTCGTACAAGCGAGTACACTTGTAAACGAAAGTGGCTGTTTCGCTGAGGACTACAAATCCGTGGGCAAATCCTTCGGGAATGTAGAACTGGCGCTTGTTTTCTGCAGAGAGTACAACACCTTCGTACTTACCGAAAGTAGGGCTACCCTTGCGCAGGTCCACAGCAACGTCGTAAACTTCGCCTTCCAACACGCGGACCAGCTTGCCCTGGGGATTCTTCTTCTGAAAGTGCAAGCCGCGAAGCACGCCCTTCTTGGACTTGGATTCATTATCCTGCACAAAGACCATGTCCAGGCCAGCAGCGTCGAACTCAGCCTTGTTGTAGGTTTCCATGAAGTAGCCACGATGGTCGCCGTAAACTGTGGGCTCCACGATGGTCACGCCTTCAATTGATGTCTTGATAAAATTAAACTTTCCCATGAGACAATTCCTTATTACAAATACAAGGGTCAGGGGCAGGGTCTAGGATGAATTTTACAATACTATACCCTAAACCCTATACCCCACACCCTAATTAATTTCCTTCAAATATCTTGCGAGGGCATCTTGCCAGGTGGGGAGCGGCTTGAAGCCTGCAGCAACCAGCTTGCTCTTGTCCAAGCGGCTGTTGAACGGACGTGCGGCCTTAGACAAACCATATTCGGCAGTCGTTACCGGCAACACCTTAGTTGAGAGACCGGCCTGCTTGTAGATTTCGCAAGTAAAGTCATACCAGCTGATGTAGCCACCTTCGTTGGTTGCGTGATAGTAGCCGTACTTTTCAGTCTCATTCATATCCACGAGCAAGCGAGCCAAGTCCAGCGTATAAGTCGGAGTACCGATCTGGTCATTCACTACGCGAACGGTGTCGTGAGTCTTACCTACGTTGAGCATAGTCTTGATGAAGTTCTTGCCGTTCAGGCCGAACACCCAGGCGATACGTACGATGAAATACTTTTCCAAAGTTCCACTCACAGCAAGTTCACCTTCCAGCTTCGTCTGGCCGTAAACATTCAGCGGCTTGTAGTCCTTGCAATCCGGCTGCCACGGTTCGGTACCTTGACCATCAAAAACGTAGTCCGTGCTGATGTAGGTCATTTTGCAATCAAGCTTCTTGCAGACGTTGGCAATATTCCGAGTTCCACCAGCATTAATGGCACGGACTTTCGCCACCTTGTCGTCATCTTCAGCAAGGTCAACCGCGGTCCAAGCAGCACAATGAATCACTGCATCCGGCTTGACTTCAGTCAAAACATTTTCCACGGCAACCGCATCAGTAATATCCAGCTGGCGGTATTCAGCCTTTGTCACAGCGGAACCATCAGCCACACCTGAATATTCGGTCGCAATATCACTACCCACAGCCACATGGCCGCGAGACACCAATTCATTTACCACATCGTGGCCCAACTGACCACCCACACCAGTTACAAAGAATTTCATTTACAACTCACTTCGTTCGCAAGGGTCTAGGGGACAGGGTCTAGAATGTATTTAACAATACTATACCCTAAACCCTATACCCTAACTAATACTTAATCTTTCCTTCGGCGACTTTTCTCAGATGTTGGCCGTAAGGGCTCTTGCCATACTTTGCGGCACTTTCCAACAGTTTTTCCTTGGTAATCCAACCATTGATGTAGGCAATTTCTTCGACGGCACTAATCTGAATACCCTGGCGATTTTCCACCATCTTTACGAACTCACCGGCTTCGATCAAACTATCCATGGTACCCGTATCAAGCCATGCAAAGCCACGGCCCAAAAGCTTCACATCAAGTTCACCCATGTCCAGATAGGTCTTATTCAAGTCGGTAATTTCAAGTTCACCGCGGGCACTGGGCTTTTGAGCCTTTGCAAAGCCAGACACGCGATTGTCGTAAAAATACAGACCGGTAATCGCGTAATTGCTCTTCGGTTCCTTGGGCTTTTCTTCTACAGAAATCACCTTGCCTGCATCATCGAATTCCACAACGCCAAAACGTTCCGGGTCTTCTACGTAATAGCCAAACACACTGGCCCGTCCATTTTCTTCTGCATTCTTTACAGCAGCCTTCAAAAGCGGACTAAAACCGTTACCGTAGAAAATATTGTCGCCAAGGACCATGGCGCAGCAGTCGTCACCAATGAACTCTTCGCCCAGGATAAAAGCCTGAGCCAAGCCATCGGGGCTGGGCTGAACCTTATAAGAAAGATTCAAACCCATGGCAGAACCATCGCCCAACAAGCGTTCAAAATTGGGCAAATCCGTGGGAGTGGAGATAATCAAGATATCACGAATACCCGCAAGCATGAGCGTGCTAAGCGGGTAATAAATCATAGGCTTATCGTAAACAGGCAAAAGCTGTTTTGACGTTACCATGGTCAGAGGGTACAAACGAGTGCCGGAACCACCAGCCAGTACAATACCTTTCATAAAGACTCCAATTTTGTTACAAATATATAAAAAGAACCCCACCCTCTAAAGGGCGGGACTCTCTAAATCGAAGCTGTTTTCGCTAAGGCTCCTCAGCCGAGCCTTCACCACGACAAACTCGGTGACCTAGGCGGTCTTACTGAGCAGCAGGAGCTTCGGCAGGTTCGCTTGCCTTGGCGGGTTCAGCAGCCTTGGGCTTCTTGGTGTGAGCCGCAAAAACAATGCGGTTGTTCTTGGGATTGCTCTTTACCTTCTTACCCTTCTTAGCAGGAGCAAGAGGTTCAACCAGCTGGGTATCGCCCATGGCAGCGGGGCGCACATGCTTGGAGGGAACACCCTTCTGCACCAGGTAATCTACGATAGCCTTGGCACGCTTTTCAGACAAAGTCTTATTTGCTTCGGAGTTCGTGCCCTTTTCGTCGGTGTGAGCCTGGATTTCAATGCGGAGAGCATCGCGAGTCAACTTCAAGGCAACGACCTTGTCCAGCACCTTCTTGGAAGCCTTGTTCAACTTGGCGGAACCCTTGCCGAACTTAATCTGAGCCTGGAGCTTGGTCAGGTCCTCATCCTTGTTGGTGGGGCAACCCTTCTCGTCTACAGTCACTTCGCTCAAAGTAGCCGGACAAGCATCCTTAGTATCTACAACGCCATCGGTATCTTCGTCAAATTCGCAACCGTTTTCGTCTACAGGAGCACCATAGTTAGAAGCCGGGCACTTGTCCTTGGAATCAACAACACCGTCGTTATCGGAATCTACTTCGCAGCCATCCGGGCCCACCTTAATGCCTTCCGGAGTACCGGGGCACTTGTCGCTCATATTGGCAACGCCATCCTTGTCGTCGTCTGCAGAGAGACGAGCCAGAGAATCGTTCACAGCGGCCACAGAATCCATCTTGGCTTTGTTCAAGGAATCGGCCACCATGTCCTTGACGGTCACGGTATCAATCTTGGTAATAGAAAGCGTATCCACCTTGGCCACGGTATCAATCTTAGCTACCGTATCAGGCTTCATTTCCTTGAGAGCAGAATCAAGCTTTTCCTGTGCAATCTTTTCGGCCAGAGCTCTGATGAGAGAATCGTTACGAGCCTCTTCTGCAGCCTTGTTCTTGCTGGTTTCTCCACCAAAACGCCAAGTCAAAGCAGCGGTAGCCGCCAGCAGCGGAGAAGAAGAGTAGCCGTAAGTCAGCACACCCTTGTCATCCTTGTACTTGATTTCGAAACCGTTCTTGTCCTTCTTGTCCTTTTCGGCATCGAATTCCATATTGCGCAGCATACGAGCGCCCAGGTCAACGCCCAAGGTCAAGTCGATATAGCTGGACAAGTGGAGACGGGCACCAGGAGTCACAATCATAGGATCCACAGCAGGATCGATGGGAGCACGCATATCCCAGATGTGCATTTCACCGGAGAATTCCAGGAACAGGTCGATAAATTCAACCGGCATAAAGGATACACCGGTGGAGTAAGTCACCGTACCAGACAAATTGTCGGTATCAAAAGGCTGCACATAGCCAATCTGGTTGTTCCAACGGACCTTGCTCCAGTTCAAGGAGATAATCAGGCTACCGCCGGCGGCAAAATCATCGGCAGTGTATGCCTTAGTATAGTTGTTCAGGTACCAAGCGTGACGGGGGCGAATACCGGCATCGTCAGAACCAGTGGGAATATAGAAGTTGCCCATCAAAGCCAAGTTAAAGAGCGAGCTCTTGTTATCACCGATAATGCGGAACTTCAACCAAGTTTCCAGGTCACCGATACCAATGTCGTTCATGCTGTTGCCAGAAAGACGGTTCTGCTTATCGGTAGCCATATCAAAATAAAGCGGGAAGCTAACACCCAAGTCCATCCAGTTGGTCAAACCGACCGCGGCATTGACGTTAGCGCTAATGGAAATGGCAGATTCATTCAGCTCAATGGTCTGACCCTTAGTGGTCATGGTACCACCGCTAGCCAGGGACCAGTTGTCAAAAGAAACGTTGCCACCGCCGCCAAAGGCAAAGCCCCACTGGCCAAGAGTATTTGCATTGTACTGGTGCAAACCATCCTGACCACCGGCAATGCCCGGCTGGGCACAAGCAAGACCGGCCGCCATTAGGGAGCCAGCAAGAACAGAGGTAAATGTTTTTTTCATAATTCCACCTATTTTACAGATAAGTGAAATATAGCATTTATTTAAAATCAGCGCAGAGGATTCTTATCGCTTTTATACCATTGCATAAACTGCTGGATACCGTCGTGGAGAGTCCAATGGGGCTTATAGTCGCATTCCCGCTCCAAACGTGTTGTATCGGCGTTAGTCTGGTACACATCGCCAGGCTGCATCGGCAAGAATTCCTTCTTCGCCGGTTCACCGTAGGCGTTTTCAATTTCGCTGATGAAATCCATTAGCTTTACCGGATTGCTACAGCCAATATTATAGATCTTGTAAGCTACCCCGTTTTCGCAATCTGCGGCAACCGGAGTACGATCCACCACATGGATCGTTCCTTCTACGATGTCGTCAATATAGGTAAAATCGCGAATCATGTCGCCATTGTTAAAGACCTTAATCGGCTCACCCCTGGAAATCGCCTTGGCAAAGAGCATGGGAGACATATCTGGCCTACCCCAGGGACCATAAACCGTAAAGAATCGCAGACCCGTCACCGGCAAACTGTACAACTTGCTGTAGGCGTGAGCCATAAGTTCGTTGCTTTTCTTGCTCGCCGCATACAAACTAACAGGCGAATCAACTTTGTCCGCTTCGTTGTACGGAACTTTTGTGTTCAGCCCATACACAGAGCTAGAAGAGGCAAAAATCAGATGCTTCACCTGAAAGTGGCGACAGGCTTCCAAAATATTCAGGAATCCAACCAGGTTGCTCTGCATATAGGCGTAGGGATTGGTAATAGAATAACGGACCCCGGCCTGAGCCGCCAGATTTACAACCTTCTCGAAATGTTCCGCCGCAAATAATTGATCCAGCGACGCCTTGTCGTCTATAGACAGGCGAATGAATCGGCAATTTTCAAACTTGGAACTTTGTACCTGTTGACCAAAGGGGATTTCGTCCCCAGGCATTTCAATGCCACATTCCCGCAAACGACCATACTTAAGACGAACGTCATAATAATCATTAATGTTATCAACGCCCACCACCTCGTCTCCACGAGAGGCCAACATCATCATTAACTTAGACCCGATAAAGCCTGCGGCACCCGTTACAAGAATCTTCATAAACAAACCTTTACTGCTACCAACAAGATAGCAAAAGAGCCTCGCGTTAGCGAGGCTCCTTGCTTCAATCTTTTAAAAGACTATGGGTTAGTTCTGGAAAGGAACCAGTTCCACGCGGCGGTTCTTTTCGCGACCAGCCTTGTCCTTGTTGTCGGCGATGGGCTTGGAAGCACCGTAGCCAACTGCACGGAGACGGCTAGATTCGACACCCTTCTTCACGAAGTAGTCCATCACAGCCTGAGCACGATCCTGAGACAGCTTCTTGTTTGTCTGTTCAGAGCCGACTTCGTCGGTGTGACCCTGGATTTCCAGGTTAGCTTCAGGAATTTCCTTCATGAGCTTGACGATAGCGTCCAGAGTGCTGTAGCTCTTGTTGGTGAGCTTTGCAGAGTTCAGCTTGAACTGAATACCCTTCTTCAGCTGGTCCAAGTCCTGCTTCTTGTTCACCGGGCAACCGTCTTCCTTAACCTTAACACCAGGCAGGGTGTTGGGGCACTTGTCCTTCACATCAGGAATGCCATCCTTGTCGAAGTCCAGATCGCAACCCACGGAGTCAACAGTTACACCAGCCTGAGTGGACGGGCACTTGTCCAGACCATCAGGTACGCCATCCTTATCGGTATCCAGAGAGCAACCAGTGGAATCCACAGAAATACCTGCAGCAGTGTTGGGGCACTTGTCCTTAGAGTCAGGAACGCCGTCCTTATCAAAGTCAAGGGGGCAACCATCAGCACCAACGCTTACGAAGGCTTCAGTACCCGGGCACTGATCCTTGTCGTCAGAGATGCCGTCCTTGTCGGAGTCAACCGGGCAGCCATTTTCATCAACAGCAATACCAGCAGCAGTGTTGGGGCACTTGTCGTTTGCATCAACCACGCCGTCCTTATCGAAGTCGGGTTCGCAACCAGTAGAATCAACAGCAGCACCAGCCGGAGTAGAGGGGCACTTGTCCTGACCGTCAGGAATACCATCCTTGTCGGCATCCAGGGGGCAACCCACGGAGTCAACAGCCACGCCTTCTGCAGTGTTGGGGCAGTTGTCCTTCATATCCACAACGCCGTCCTTGTCGCTGTCTACGCGAGACAGGGAGTCGTTACGTGCGGCACGAGCAGCCATGATGGAATCCATCTTTGCAGCAGCAGCGGAGTCGGCAGCCAAAGCCTTTTCCACTTCTTCGTCGTTGCCACCAAAGCGGTAGACCAAGGTAGCAGCACCTGCGTAAAGCGGAGTAGAAGCATAGCCATAAACGGCATGCTCACCACGTTCGCCGTAGCGATGGATGACAACGTCATCGGCATTCTTCATTTCCTTGCTGAGCTTATACAAGGGGTTCTTCACATTGCGGAGAGCCACTTCCAAGCCCATGCCGAAATCTACATTCTTGGTAACATGGAAACGGAAACCCGGAGTAATGATGTTGGGGTCATTCATGAACTCAAAGCTCTTGTAGCCGGATACACGCATTTCGCCAGAGTATTCCAAGAAGGCATCCACCTTCTTGTGAAGGAGCCAGTTCAGACCAGTGCTATAGGTAATAGCATTGGAATAATCATCTTCCAGAGTGAAGATGAAGCCCACCTGAGTATTCCAACGGAGAGGCACGCCAACCTTGGTCCAGTCCGCAGTCATGATCAAGTCAGCACCAATGGTGGGACCATTTGCGGTATAAGGTTCGGTAAAGCCACCGGGACCTACATACCAAGCATGGCGGGGACGAATACCAGAAGCAGTTTCACCAATGGCTGCGGTAGCACGAACCATAGCGGCAAAGCTCATGACAGAGCTATCGCTAGTAAAAGGCAATGCAAACTTCACCCAGCCTTCAAAATCACCCAGACCGATGGTGGTCATGTGGTGCTTTTCTTCCAGACCGGAACTAGAACCCACATAGTCATAGTTCAAGGACTGATTGATACCGATGTCCATCCAATCGAACAGACCCATGGCAAAATTGAAGTTACCGGCAAAGGAACCATCAATCTCATAAATGCCAAAATCTTCACCAGTCTTTGCATCCTTAACGACACCGCCCTTAGCCAAAGACCAGTTGTCCAAGGAAACATTACCACCGGTACCCACTTCAAATTTCCACTGACCCAGTGTCTTTGCGTTGTACTGGTGCAAACCATCTTGACCACCGGTCATGCCATTCTGAGCGAATACCACACCAGCAGTTAAAAGAGATGCTGCTAGAAGTTTTTTCATGTTATCTTCCTTCCTAAAAATTAGCTGCATAAAATATAGTAAGAAAAAAAACACATACAAGAGCAAAAAACAGGAAAACAAGGGGTCTTGTCCCCATTTTTCACCTTTTTTGAGCACAAACCACCCCCAGAGGTCCAATCAATGAACTAAACGCTTCGCTTTTTTTGCGAAAAATCCTTGATACTACCTTATTTAGGTCCAAGACCAAGAATTTTGCCAGACATGGCTTTAAAGCGATTCATAAAAGCGACAAAACTTTCTGCCTTTATTTGCTCCCAACAAAAGTCGTCCATTCGTTCGTAAATGATTTTGTACGACTCATCCTCATTCACCCCCAATTCCTTTGCCAAAATCTTTTTTCCAGAATTAGGACTTTTATCGGACATCGGTAAATATTCGTAGAAACGATTAGCAGCAGCCTTTGAGGGATTCAGCGCGCACAACAGCCAAGATTCACTTCTTGTCTTTGGAACCATAGGAACTCCGTTTTCAAACTGCGCCGAAGCGAAACCTTCGTCCATTGCAGCAACCTTAGCCTTGTACACTTTGTCAACATCGTTACCCGAAGAAGCGTCTAGATCCCTAAAGAAAACAACGCCCCAATCATCCCCGAACTCAACACTTTTGTCTTGCGCAATTTTTGCTAAAAGCTTTGCACATATACTGACATATTTTGCGTCAGGAATATCCTTCTTTAAACCACGAACAATAGAGGTTCTTTTTTCTGGTTTGCCCTTCTCGGCATCAGCTAACTTGGCCTTGGATACAGGAAAGAAATTTATGTATGAGGCATCATCCCAAAAGAATTCCAACAACTTGTCGAGACAAATTTTCAAAGGACCACTTTGACCGCCAAGTTCATCGTAGTACAAATCATTTAGCCCTTCTCCGCAAATGACTATACCCGGCATATCTACTCAATATTCCTTAACTGATCAGAAAGAGCCAACAAATCTGTATCCCCCATAGCCTCTCCTGGTCCCATAACATTCAGCTTGTCTTGTAAAGAAGGTATTTCAAAGAATCTCGTTGCATGGGTATGGTTATTCTTGTCCCGATATAAGAAGTAAACACTATTGCAAGCAACATCGTCCGGCAAATAGTTTAACAAAAGACCGCTATGGGTTGTCACAAAAATCTGCTTGCGAGGATTGCCGTAGTTTAAAAGTTTACCAACGAAATTTTTAAACAGTTCCTGGTTCAAACCGTTCTCGACTTCATCAAAAAGAACAACATCATTTTCGGAATACTGCTGTGACAACATCAAATACAATCTAAGCGTACCGTAGCTTAAATTTGTCGCACTAAAAGCAGTTTTTTCCAACTCACTCAACAGAAGCGACTTCCACCCAAAGCGTTGCTTTTTCACCTCAAAGTTTTTTAAAGACGGGTAAAATACTCGAAGTTCCTGAAAAAGCGCCTGCTGTTTTTCTTGAGGCAGATTTGCAATAAAGCCGCACAAGTTTTTTCCGTTTTCTTCGACCTCACAGACTACTTTTGAACTTATCCTTGTGGATGACGCTATGGCATGAGGATCCAAAACACCGAACAACTTCAAGTCACGAAGCTGTTGCCCTAAAAAAGATGCATACAAGGAAAAAACAGATCCTTCGTACTTTATTTTACTGAAATCAACCGAGGACGCCTCCCCTGTAGCCATAACGGTATTGAACTTACCGGAACTAAAAGTGTATTTTGCATTGGTATCTTGTAAGGTCTCTGCGACACAGCGCAATTCCCGCGTATTGAATTTACCTTCCCAGTACACGGGAGTATCATCCAATAAGGCATCTACTCGAATTTCAATAGTAAACTTTTTCTCGCCACCGATGGTGAGCAACTCGTTTGCTGAAGACAGGTCCTGTTCCGTGAGCCAATCCTTAACCTTGCCTCGCATTAAAGCCCTGATAAAGCTAAACAACTGCAAAAAAGTTGTCTTGCCAGAACCATTCACACCAATTAAACATGTGAACGGAGACAAACCGGATATTTCAAAATCCGCTAAAGACTTAAAATTCTTTACAAAAACTTTTTGTATGATAAATGAGTTCATAAGGGCCTATACTTGGTGGGTAATATAGAATTTTTCAAGTGCCCTGCAGAAGTACACCAGAATAAACACCTGGGGAAAACAATTTCGGTTATTGCCTTGAAATTCAAGTTCGAACTGTCATAGATTTAATCCAGAAAGCGGACTATATGAGGCAGATACTTTCCAAAATACGTCAGTACCTGCTGGGTTGAGATTGGCGGAGGCCCTCTCGTAGCGAAGTTTCGCCTTCTCGAGAAGACGCTTGGCGGCCTCGATTTTCGTATCCGTTGTCTTCGTCGTCCGTCTGCTTCTAGTCTTCATCCTGCGCCTCCTTTTCGAACCTTGCGATTTCCGCGCCGAGTTTCGCGGCTTCATCCATTATGAAATCCTCGTCGAGACCGAACGCGTGCAGAACTTCCTTCTGTGTCGCCGTCACTGCGTGGTCCAGCATGTACCTGCCATCCGGCCTGCGGATCATCTCGATCTTTTCGAGCTCGCGGATGGCGGCGGGGACGTTCATGTAGTTCTGCTTCTTCTCGTTCTTCAGCTTGGCGTTCTTCAGTCTGGTGTGAATGCGGTTGCGAATGATGAGGGCGATGAACTCGATGAAAATCTTTGAGGAGGCAGCCTCGTCGGAGCCGACACGGATGCTCCTGTTCCCGAGATACGACTTGTCTCCACGGAAAAGCTTTTCCGTGCTGTCGCGTCCCTTGTAGATGGAAATCGCCTCGGCTGCCGACATTTTCTCCGAAGTCACGATGACGAAATAGCCACACAGGTCGAGCTCGCGGCTGACCACGTCGTTGCGGACCTTGCCGTACAGGAACCGGTTTCCGTCATAGAAGAGTTCAAAGTAGTCCTCGACGACCTTGGGAATGGCGATCTCGCGGTTCTCGCAGTTTTCCAGGAAGCGCTCCATCCTGTCGATCCTGGCGTCTACGCTCATGCGCTCGCTTGTAAGCTTGCTTGAATTGTAGATGACGTGCAGGAAGCGCTCCCTGGTGTCCTCGGCGTAGAGTTTCGCTTTTACGGTGGTGGCGTAGACTCCGTAGTTCTTCACGTAGTTGTCCCGGTTGCTTTCGAATGTGCAGCGAACCCCGTTCACCACGTCCGCTACGAGTTTACGCATTCCACGGACCATGATCACGAAATCGAAACCGTGGCGATCCATGAAGGCGATATTGTCCCTGCTGAAATACCCCCTGTCCAAGATGAAGGCCACATTGCCGTACCCGTAGCCCTCCGCCTTCATGAGCATGAACTGCAGCTGGGAAACGTCCACGATGCTCCCGGGATACTCCTCGTAGAAAAGGGGCTCGCAGTTGTTCTGGTCGTATGCGATGGAATAGTTGAAGACCGGCAGCCCGCGGTTCTCCTTGGCATGGCCGTATTCGACCATGTCGATGTCTCCGGCCTGGCAATTCTTGTTCGAGGAGTCGTAGGAGATGTAGATCCGTTCCCCCTTCTCGCGGTTCATGTTCCACCGCTCGAGGAATTCCGAGATCTGGTCGCGGTCGATTTCCGCAAGGAACCTGGATACGGTCGAGTCCGAGTACCGCCTCATTCGCGGGGTGAAGACCGGGTGGTTGTAGGTGTAGTCGGGATAGTACTGGGCGGCATTGTTCTCCGTCACGATGGAGTACGTCGCCAGGTCCAGGAGCAGTCCGTGGCCACGCTCGTTGAAGATGCCGTCGAGGGAAAGCTCGAGCCTGCTTTCCGCCACCAGCTTCTTGACCAACAGGAACGTGCCTATGCGGATGCAGCTGCTGACGCGGCTTCGCACGCTCTCGTCCGGCAACGGGATCGAGGGCAGGAACTTCCTGAAATTCTCGTTCGGGACGAGCTTGCCGTCTGCGCCGAGCTTGCCGATGGTGGCCCTCTTCGGCAGGGTGTATTTCCGCTTCGGGTCGTATTCGCGTCCGTATTCGTAGTAGACGTAGGTCGTGCCCTTCACGGTCCTTTTCGTAATCAGCCCGGGAAGGTCCGGAATGTCGACGAGCATGTCTAGGATCATTTTACAGCCTTATATTTAGGAAGAAATCTGCCTAAAAAATAGTAAAGAAAAACGGCCACGTAAAGGCCGATCTTCAAGAATTTCAAAAAAAAATTAGGTTTTTCCTCTAGGCGACTCTCTTTAGGCGTAAAAAATTGGGAAGTTCACATTTAGATTTGAAATAACCACAAATCAACCTAAAAAGAGGAACAAACGCTTCGCTATTTTTGCGAAAAACCCTTGACACTACCGTGTTAAAAATTAGGAAGTTAAGATTTTTAATAACAGAGTCTCTTTATATTACGGCGTTTGAACTGCTATATTTTTCAAGTACTCAAACAAGAACATTGGATAAGCACTCAATATTGATACACAACCATGGCCAACATACTTTTCCAACTGGTTCTTTAATATCAAACTTTGCCCAACACTTGATTTATTTTGCGGCATAGCATTTGCTCCGGAGCAAATGTAGTTCGCCTTAGCTACATTCTGAAAAATTACATAGCGCCAATTGTCCGCAACACAAGCGCGACGACGGTCTTTCTTTGAACCATACAATTCATGGACATTGTACAAAAGAAAATCCTGGCTACCATAATTCATAAATTCATGGGTCAAATTTTTGAAATTTTTCACGGAAGTTAGCGGAACTGTATATGTATAGAAATTTGAGTCAGGAAGGCTCTTTGTATAGAACAGAGCCTCCACCATTGGATAACTCACATACAATTTTCCATTGCCAGTTTCATCATCGAAAAACTGCAGCATTTCATCAATTTGCTTATTTAGCTCAGCGAGATCAACCGATTCACCTTCTTCATGGTGCTGCGGTTCATAATCAAAGAATAAAAAAGTCTGCGAGTACGTATCCTCATCCGCATCAACAATGCGAGAATCATTGCAGTACTTTGGCATTTTCTTCAGTACCGAAAGAATGCTTTCCGTAAAATCAAGATCCGAATCCGAAGACTTCATTTTAGAGTAAAGCTGATGAATATTATTTTCGAAAATACAGACAACATCCTCGGAAATAGCCTTGGGATACAAGGCTGTGAGAGTGTTCATAACGGAGTTGTCATCTTGTCCTTCGAAAACAAAGAGAATCATACAGAGAATGTTCCCCCACGATACAGTTTCTCAATGTTATGCCCTTGCCGTAATTCCTTTCCGGTACAATCATTCAACGACTTGATCTTGTTTTCTTCCAAGATGAAATTGCAATCGGGACGAAGCAAATCGTTGGACATCAAATGGGTATTATGGGTCGTCAGGACAACCTGCGTATTCGGCAACTCGAAAAGTTTTTTACAAACTTTTTTGGATAGTTCAAAATGATAAAACGCGTCGAATTCGTCTATGAATACAAACGGTAACTTGCTCATGTGAACATACCAATAGAACAGCAACAACAAGGAGTTTGTTCCTGTGGAGCGTATGTAGTTGAACGGAATACTTGTTCCATTGATTGCGCAATACAGAATCTCGTCATCAGGTTTTGGTTCAACAAAAACAAACTCCTGACCGCTTACTTCAAAAAGGAAATTGGTCAATTCATCTACAAGACGATTTTCAATAACAAATTTTTCGATAGAAGCGGCCCCGACGTTGTAACCAATATAACTACGTTCCTCAAGATTCCAGAAAAGCAGCATGCTGTCGACAAAGTCAAGCAATTTGACAATGGAATTCTCCTTATCCATTGGATAAGATGCCGACAAGTAGCCCAAGAACGAAGTATTATTCGCCGGATTCCTCCATTTTTCCTTCGTATCGTCGGAAACACTGAACAAATCGGCATTCACAGAAAGTCCTCCATTGCGGTGAAACCATTCGGTTCCATTGACAACCAGTTGTTCCTCTAGTAACATGGCGGACTTATTCTTCGAATAAGAGTAAACAACCTGATCGTCGTCAAAGGCAAAAGCATACTCAAACTTTACGGGATCATCCTTGGCTCCAGCGTAGGAGTAATTTCTCCCATATTCAAGTTGTTTTGTTTTTTGGGTTAGATGATGAACAATGTCAAAGACGGCAAAACCAAGATTACTCTTACCACTACCGTTAGTGCCATATACAATGGCGTCCTTCACAACCCCATTTTTAATGGCATGGGTATTGAAATCGTATTTTCCAGGATTGGACAAGTCAAAAACAAGCTTTTCTGCAAAACCACGATAGTTCGTAACGGCAAATCTAATAAGCATTTATGTACCTCAAGGTACAATATAGATTATATTGGCCATTAAAAACAAGACAAACCGTAAAAAAATTACGGATTAAAAAGTTTTATGGGAAAAGCCCTAGATTTGGCCATCCACAAAACAAATGAGGTAAATATGAACCAGGAAAAAAATTCTCTGTTGAATCCTTCCTAGTATCAATTATTGATACGGAAAATAAAGTAGAACAGCTTAAAGAATTAGGAATAAAACTTTCTCTTGATAAGGAAATCGAACTTCGTAGATTTATTCACCACAATCTTCGAGACGTTCTATATGCGCATCAAAAAGAAATTGAAGATTATGGAATAAAAATCTTCAATCTAGAATGTCAAATATATGAAATATGGTCTAATGTTTGTGGAATCGGGCATGACGACAATTGTTTGGAGAAAATAAAAGATTATTTGCCAACGACAGACAGTCCCATGTCCGATACTCAAAGAAAATATAAAATGGAACTTTCGTATTCTGAAATTATGATACTTGCAAAAGCTTTTTCATATGCATCGGAAAACAGCTTTGACGGATACCCGAATGATTGTGTATTTGCCGAGTTTAGCATGCGTCATTTTTTTAGCGCAGCAGAAAAATTGCTAGACGAAAACGACCAAAGTGGACGAGAAACTCTTCTATACGCACGACAGCGCGCATGTGGAATCACCTCGGAAATCTAGAATCTTTGCTCTGTGCGGCCCGGCACAGCAGTGCCGTCGCGCTCTATTTTATGGAAAAGAGGACCCGCCAAGTGGCGAGTCCTCTTTTCTCATAAAACGCAGCCTTTTGCGGAACGTGGGGGAGGGAACGCAAATGCGGCAAAAGTCTGCGCCCCAAGGGGTCACGATAGATGGCGCGAAACACTTTGCTAAATAAATCATTATATATTATCAAAAAAGACGAGACCACTGATGCTAAACGATATTCTTGATCCTAAAAAAGTAAAGCCGTTCTTAATTACAGCTTCGCTTTATATCACGGCTTTTGAAATGCTAAAAGATTCAATCAACAAGAGTATAGAAGAATTTTTTTTAGTTAATCTAAAATGTCGCAATCATAATTTCCGCAAAGAATATGAAGAGGATATGCAGTTGTATCTTGCAGCACATAAAGATGTTCGGGATAAGAAAACTTACGCCCATCTTGACTGGTTGATTGATGTGGGGGCTTTAACAAAAGAAGATATTGTGCAATATGACCGCGTTAGGACTTTTCGAAATGACATAGCCCATGAAATGACGAATTTACTGAACGCAGAATATGAAAAAATATTTCGCAAGATGAATGAATTGTTTATCATAATGCTGAAACTCATAACTAAAATTGAACGATTTTGGATGATAAATGTTGAGATTCCATGCAATCCAGAATTTGATGGACAGGAAATAGATCACGAAAAGATTACTCCCGAGACAGTACTGCTAATGCAGATGCTTGTGGAAACTGCATTGAACGATAAATAGTCTTTTTTTGTGAGGCATCTTAACTATGTGTGGAAGGGATTGGGTGTCTATGCAGCATTTTCTGCAGGTTCCCAGGGTAGATTTACGGTATAGCATCCGCACTTGAACTTTATCATGTCCAGCATGTTCTGCATGTTCCTGAACCCATAGGCCATCCGGATTACAAGCTTTATCTTGTTGTTGACAGCCTCGATTCTTGCGTTCGACAGTCCGTACCTTATTGACGCCAGTATTCCGTCGTAGTGCCGCAGGATCTTTCTGCGTAGCTCCATG